>CAYPHA010000060.1:0-29356 GCA_964410215.1 uncultured Calditrichota bacterium
CAGCGCAACCGGCGTGAATTCACCGAAGAGAACCTCCTTTTTCTGCGTTTCTTTTCCAATCTGTTTTCCCTTGCCCTGGAACGCGTCGGTAAACTGGAAAACTTACGCAGTCAGAATCTGATTTTGCAACATCAGCTGCAATCCGAAATAACACTTCCGGATATGATCGGCGAATCGCCTGTCATGAAGAAACTGGCCCGGCTTATCCATAAAGTGGCGGAAACCGATGCCACCGTTCTGGTATTGGGAGAGAGCGGTACGGGTAAGGATCTGGCTGCGAGGGCCATTCATGAGCTCAGCCCAAGGAGAGGAAAACCATTTCTGGCCCAGTTTTGCGGATCGATCCCGGACACACTGCTGGAGAGTGAACTGTTCGGCTATAAAAAGGGCGCTTTTACCGGCGCTGTTAATAATAAGAAAGGATTGTTCGAAGCTGCCGACCATGGTACTTTTTTTCTGGATGAAATCGCGGATATTTCAACGGCCCTGCAGGCCAAGCTGCTGCGGGTCATCCAGAACCAGGAGATCATGCGGCTTGGCGACACTTCCGTGATTAAGATCAATGTCCGGCTTATCGCAGCAACTAACAAGGACCTGCGTAAACTGGTTGACAGCGGATTGTTCCGGGAAGACCTGTTCTACCGGCTGAATGTATTCCCGATAACCGTGCCCGCCTTGCGGGAACGGTCCGGCGATGTATTGCTCCTGGCACGGCATTTTATCAGGAAATTCAGCAGGGAAGATAAAACGTTCTCTGCCGGGGCCATAAAAAAAATGGAGTCCTATGCCTGGCCGGGTAATGTGCGCGAACTGGAGAATACGATACAGCGTTCGCTTATCCTTGCGGATCATAACCGTATTGAAGCAGAACATATCATACTGGAAGAAGAAACCAGAGCTGTCGATGCCTTTGCGGGCACATTAAAGGAAATGGAAAAATCGGTTCTGCTGAAACGGCTTGATAAATTTGATGGTAACAGAACGCTCACGTCAAAATCTCTCGGGGTATCCGTTCGCTGGATTCAGCTTAAACTGAAAGAAATCAATAACAGTGAAAAATGAGAAACGATGGCCCTGCTGTTTGACAAATTTGAAATAATTGCGTGTATCAAAGAGAATGATTACGCTTCCGTCTACCGGGCAAAACACGTTTTTCTGGATACGGAAATACTGCTCAAAACCCTGGAAACGAAAAGCCTGCGCGATCCCATGCTTTTGGACCGATTCAGAAAGGAAGCGAAAATACTGGCCCGGCTGGATCATCCGAATATTATCAAAGTGATGGACTTCGGTGTCCGCGACACCCGTTTTTATATCTCGTTTGAATATTTGAAAGGTATAAATCTTCGTCATTTTCTGGATGCATCCTCCGGTTACACCATTACAAAAGAGCAGATTCTGGCTCAGATTGTCGATGCGCTGGAATACGCGCATTCGGCAGGCGTTATTCACCGCGACCTGAAACCGGAGAATATTCTTCTCAATGCATCCGGAACCGTAAAGATCGCCGATTTCGGCCTGGCACTGTCCGGTTCGGACCCATCCCGGGCCGATATTTCACCGGTCATCGGGACCCCGGCGTATATGTCTCCTGAACAGACAAGGGGTGAAAGCCTTACCGGTAAAACGGATCTGTTTTCACTGGGTATCATCATTTTTGAGCTGTATACGGGCAGGAACCCCTTTCTGGGGAAAGATGCATCCGAAACCCTTAACAACATACTAAAGGCCAATCCGGAATGCCTTCTCAATGACGCACCGCCCACGATTGCACCCGTCGCCGACGCCCTCAGGACGTTACTTGCAAATTCCCCCGGAAAGCGCACGGCCACCCTGACCGGTCTGCGTTCCCTTTTCCCGGCCGAAAAGCAACCCACTACGGAGGAAAAGAATTCAACCAGTCCACTTCACCGGCGAACCAGCCCGGCCTGGACCATTGCTGCACTGGTGGTGATACTCCTGCTGGTCGTTGTCTACAGATATTTCCCGGGCATTTTGAACATAGATATCGAAGATTTACCGGTTACGGATTCATTGTATCACACGGACGCGGATCCGTCGCGCCATTCTGATCAGTCAGAAAACCTGAAACCTGAAAACCGTACCGAACCCTCTGCTGCTGACACCGATACGATGTTGTCTGATGCAGGGTCCGCGCCACCCTCTGATACAGAAACAGGATCGCCGGTACCGGGTACACTGATGGTTGAATGCCTGCCCTGGGCCTATGTTGAAGTCGACTCTCTGAAATTTGATTCCACCCCTCTGAAAGATGCCCTGACACTCGCTCCGGGAGAGCACCGCCTCCGACTCAGCCATCCGGGATACCCGGATTATAACAAGGTCATAACAATAGGTCCGGGCGAGGAAACGATCATAAAAGTCAATCTGGATACGCTGGTCGGTTATATCGATTGCCGCGTCCATCCATGGGGTGAAGTGTATATCAACGATGAATTTATCGGACAGACACCACTGCCTGGTCCTCACAGGCTGTCCACCGGCAGACACATTTTAACCATACGTAATCCCCATGCAACGGAACTGAGGTCGGAAATCACAATTGTGAAAGCCGAAACATTGATATATAAACATGATTTCAGAAAAGAGCATGCCACGAATAACGGACAGAACAAATAAGTGGCATTATAATTGTATATATTTAAAGTAAAGAAAAATAAGTTGAGAATCATGTACCGTATTCTACTGCTTCATATATTCCTGTTTTTGGGTCCATCACTGCTTTACAGCCAGGATGAGCACTGGGAGGTTATCAGTGAAATGCCTGTCCCGGTTTACGGGGGAACGGCTGTTACACATGATTCGCTGATCTACATCCTCGGTGGATACTCCGATTCACTGTTCGCGCCCGTTAACATTATACAGGCCTATGAACCCTCCGCAAACCGGTGGAACGTTCTGGAAGACACGCTGCAGATCCCGCGGTTCGGTTTCGCCAGCGCGATGCACAGGGATGAACTGGTCATTGCCGGAGGAACTTCTACGGCTGAAAAACGCAGCGATACCATGGAGCGCTGGGATTTCGAAGGTGCAACAGTAATCAGCGACAGCAATTATAATTTTAACAGGAAATTCACCGCCGCCGCCGCAGACGAAGATATTCTGTATATCTTCGGCGGATATCCCGATTACCGCTGGGTCGCAGATAGCCTGGAAATGCCCTACATATTCGGTTATGACCTGGTCATTGAATCAGAGACCTATTCCAATAATGAATTGTACTATGACAGCAGCCTTGACGGCTCACTGCCCTATCAACAGATGCCCCTTCTTTTTGATGGAAACATTTATATCTTCGGAGGCGCCCACAACGGGATTCTGATCGATGTTTTCCGCTTCGATCTCTCTGACAAAAGCTGGCGGCCCGTGTTCCCGGCATTGTTCGAAGAACGGGCAGCCGCTGCGGTTGTCCGTGTCGATGAACAGCGGGCCCTGATCATCGGCGGTTATAATGAATCCAATGAAGCCATGGCGTCAACAGAGCATTATTATCCGAATTACAATTACTCCGAGCTGGGATTGGATATGCATTTCCCCAGAAAAGAGCTCATGGCAGCGGTTTACAATGATGCCGTATACGTTTTTGGTGGCCGGGATCAGAACGGAAGTACCGTCACTTATGTCGAAAAAATCGACATTAAAGGGACAACATCGATCCGGGTTTCTTCGGATGTCCTGCCCGGTTCCGTTCAATTATACGATAATTATCCAAATCCGTTTAATGGGGCGACAACCATTCGGTATTCTGTTGGGGCGTATGGCAATACGCCCCAACGGGTCCAATTAACCATTCATAATATAATCGGTGAGAAAATTGCCACTCTGGTTTCCGAAACCCAGCCACCTGGTGAATATGCTGTCCGGTGGAATGCCTCAAACATGCCAACCGGTATCTATTATTGTAAGATGACGGCTAAAAGTACCAGGCATACCGTAACCGACACCCGAAAAATGATGCTGCTGAGGTAACTGGACCATGCGAAATGCTTATCTCTTCATTCTGCTGTTGGTTAACATAGTGTTTTCGCAGCAATCAGCCGGTGATCTCACAGGGATCTCAAATCATTTCGGAAGTTTTGATTACAAAGCGGTGATCCGGATCGGTGACTCCCTGTTAACCGCAACGGAAACATTCGACACCACATCACGAATTGAACTTCTCCGGATGAAAGGAATATCACACTACACGCTCCGTGAACAGAACGAAGCACAAGGTGCTTTTCTCGCCATACTCGATCTGAACCGTCATTACACGATGGATCCTTTTACAACACCGCCGAAAATCCTGGCCTTTTACAATATTATAAAAAAATCCTTCAACAGCAGTATATCACAATCTGAAAAAACAATGCAGCCCGGACCACCTGTTACTTATAGACGGGACAATGTCTCCGGCATGGCTGCCATGGTCGGGCGATCAGTGCTGGTACCCGGCTGGGGGCATCTGAAAGCAGGACAGAAAGGCAAAGGCCGCTGGATTTTGGCCGGGACGCTGGCAACGCTGCCGGCAGCCCTCTATTTTACACTGGACAGCAACATAAAAGAGAAAAAATACCTGAGTGAAATCGACCGTAACCGGATCGGAAGCCGCTACAGTGATTTCAACCGAGCATACAAACTCAGAAATACATTTCTTGTTGCTTACGCCGGTATCTGGCTCTATTCCCAGTTTGATCTTCTCAAGCATCTGAACTTTGCGTCATCCACGTCTTTGATCCTGTCAGAAACTCCGGAACAGACTCTCCGTTTCAGCCTTCATGTTGCATTCTGACGCGAAAATAATGCCGAGAGTACGAATATTTTGCGCACACCCGGACCGCCTTTCCGTCTTGCCGGCGTGTTCTGTCAAAGGAAAGCCTTCGGAGGGCTGGCGTAAGAGTGCATTGGCATTGTTCTTGTGGAAGTACACCCTGTGACTATGCATTTATAAAATCTAATCTGTGTCATCTGCTATGATAAACAGGGTTACGGAAATGTTAAATGAGGAGGGTTTATGAAAACGTTATCTACCATTCTGATTGTGCTTGCATTGGCCATCAACCTGATGGGGAACGGTGTGGCCGTCACAGATGCAAAAAATGCCTATTACCTCACTTTGAAACAAAGCGACATCGATGTGACCATCGACAACCAGGTGGCCACAGTTGTCACAAGACAGGTTTTTAAGAATGAGCTTGGGACCGACAAAAAAGTGAAATATGCTTTCCCCATGCCAGAAGACGCGAGTGCCACGGAGCTTAAATACCAGGTAGACGATCAATGGTACCTGGCCAAGTTCAGTGCCCTCGAACCCGACACCACCCTGCCCTCCCAAGGGGGTGAGGTGCATCCGAACCTGGAACAGTATCTCGGTGAAACGCCTCTTTATTATAATCTGACCGAAACCATCCGCAAGGATTCCCTTTTGATCGTCGAACTAACTTACGTCCAATTACTCCCATATAAACTGGGTATTGTTGAACTCTTCTACCCGAATGATTACCACCTGATTCAATCTTCAATCATCGGGAAGATGACATTCGATTGTTACCTCACTTCGGATCGCACTATAAATCGCCTTGAACTGATCGGACTCGAACCGGAAAGCATCAACGTAAATACCCATAGCGCCGACGTTCATTTTATCACCTACGAAGTAACGGCGGGTTTCAACTATAACGTGGAATACGAACTCAGCCTGGATGAACTGGGTCTTTTCGATATGAGTACATCCATTGCTGATTCGCTGGTTCCGGATGATTACGGTTCCGGATTTTTCACTTTTATCGCCGAACCCGATCCCGGTGAAAACGTTATCGAAAAGGTTTTTACACTGATCATAGACCGTTCGGGAAGCATGAGTGGTGAAAAGATCATTCAGGCGCGTGATGCCGCTTCTTTTATTGTAGAGAACCTGAATGAAGGGGACCGCTTCAATATCGTTGATTTTGCCACGGATGTCAGGACGTTCCGGTCAGAACATGTCGATTTTACGCCATCCAACCAGTCGGCTGCCCTGAGCTATATTTCCGGACTGAATGCTACAGGCGGAACAAACATATCGGGTTCATTTGGCGTCGCCATCCCCCAGTTTTCCACCGCGAATGATACGACAGCCAATATCATCATCTTTTTTACCGATGGTCAGGCGACAGCCGGTATTACAGATACCCAGGGCATTCTGGACCATGTAACCTCCCTTGTCAATGCTAATCAGACGGAAGTCATGATTTTCACGTTTGGTATCGGATACGATGCCAACGCCCAGTTGCTGACATTACTGGCGACAGAGAACCTGGGTTTGGCCGAATTCCTGGGGAATGACGAACTCGAGGAGCGGATCAGTGAGTTCTACCTTACGATCCGGAATCCCGTACTGCTGAATACGGAAATGACATTCTCTCCGCAAGTTTTTCAGGAAATATACCCGCAAAAACTGCCCAATCTGTATATCGGCCAGCAGATGATTGTCAGCGGCCGTTATACCGAAGCCGTGCCGGTCACCGTCACTTTATCCGGAGAGGCTTTCGGGCAACCGGTTGAATACCAGTATGAGATGAATCCTGCCGACTCAACGATTGATAAAAACAAATTTCTGACTAAAATCTGGGCGAAGCAGAAAATAGAAGACCTCCTGATTGAATATTATAAACTGGAAGAAAATTCTCCCGAGGCCCTGTTTATCCATGAGGAAATTGTGGGCATCAGTCTGAATTACGGTGTGCTGACACCTTTTACGAGTTTCTCCGGATCCGACCCCACAGGACTGGAAGAAGACCTGTCTATCGCTGAAAGCCGTGAACACCCCCAGGCATATGAGTTACTCGGGAACTATCCAAATCCCTTTAATCCGGTTACCACCATCTCGTTCCGGGTAAACACAAACCTTCACGGGATCGTGCATCTGAAAATATATAACAGTCTGGGGCAGATCATACGCATCATGACCATGACCATAAACGGCCCGGGAATCTATCAGATAGCCTGGGACGGTCTCATCGATTCCGGCTCAACCGCTACTTCCGGCAACTATTTTTACATTATTGATTTCGGTGAAGGATTGCTGGCGGGAAAAATGACGCTAATGCGGTGAGGAAGAAGTAGGAAGTAAGAAGTAGGAAGTAAAAATTGGGTATGAAGAATTATGAATTAGAAAAACAGGTATGTTGTTAGCAGGTTTTATATTAATTCAGCTGTGTTAACCAGAAGACTAACAGGATAAACCGGATAGAGCCAGTCACAAGCCCCCTGTCGCTATCCGAGGTTTATCCTGTTTTTTTATACCCCAGAGTCCATCCGGGAAGAAAATCCCCATCCGTTCCAGGCTCCGTATAAAACTCATAATTTAAGTTGCTGCTAATTGGAAGGAATGTTATATTCTTGTATAATCTGTTCTCTATGCAGCGTAATCAACAACCTTTAAAATAACTAAGACCGTTCAACCAACGGAGTACAAACTATGATTCGATTATCTACTTCTGCCCTTTCCACCCTGGGCAAGAAGATCCTGATGGGATTGTCGGGTTTATTCCTGAGTGGCTTTATTGTGGTGCACCTGATCGGCAATATTGCCCTTTTCTATCCTGACAAGGATCCGTTCAACAAATACGCGCATTTTCTGATGAGTCTGGGTGGACTGCTCTACCTTGCCGAGCTGATTCTCGCTGCGCTTTTTCTGGGCCACTTCATATACGCTATCATGGTGACCTGGCAGAACTGGTCGTCGGGAAAACCCGGACGGTACGCCGTTGTCACGAATCAGGGCCATCCCAGCCGGAAGACCTGGGCTTCGACGACCATGATCTACACAGGAATTATCATCATGGTTTTTCTGGTCCTGCACCTGCTCCACTTTAAATATGGACCCGTAATCATGTATACGACCAAAGACGGCATGTATATCCGTGATCTTTACACACTGGTCCACCAGTTTTACAGCAACATCTGGAACGCCCTGTTTTACATGGTTGTGATGGTACTCCTCGGTTTTCATCTGAGCCATGGATTCTGGAGCGCATTTCAATCCCTGGGCATCAGTCATCCCGTTTATACACCGTTACTCTATGGTCTGGGATACCTTTTCGCGATCATCATGGGATTTGGATTTTTTGTCATTCCGGTGTGGAGCTATTTTACAGGAGGGGCCTTATGAAACTTGATTCAAAAATCCCCGGCGGACCTTTAGCCGATAAATGGGATAAACATAGATTTGACATAAAGGTTGTAAACCCTAAAAACAAACGTAAATTTAACCTCATCGTCGTTGGTACAGGCCTGGGAGGCGCTTCCGCAGCCGCATCCCTTGGTGAACTCGGTTATAATGTCAAGAATTTCTGCATCCAGGATTCCCCGCGAAGAGCCCATAGTATCGCCGCACAGGGTGGTATCAACGCCGCCAAAAATTACCAGAACGACGGTGACAGCGTCTGGCGGTTATTTTATGACACGATAAAAGGGGGTGATTACCGGGCCCGCGAAGCCAATGTGTACCGGCTGGCCCAGAACAGTAATCGCATCATCGATATCTGTGTTGCCCAGGGTGTTCCCTTCGCGCGGGAATATGGCGGATTGTTTGCCCAGCGTTCTTTCGGCGGTGCTCTGGTATCACGAACGTTTTATGCCCGGGGACAAACCGGCCAGCAACTGCTGCTCGGCGCATACAGTTCGCTCATGGCACAGGTGGATGCCGGCACCGTGAAGATCTATCCGCGGCAGGAAATGGTCGATCTCGTACTGATCGATGGGAAAGCCCGCGGAATTATCACGCGCAACCTGATTTCCGGGGAACTCGAAGCCCACACCGCCGATGCGGTTATTCTGGCAACCGGCGGCTATGGTACGGCCTACTACCTCTCAACAATGGCGATTAACTCAAATGCCTCCGCCGTCTGGCGGGCCCACAAAAAAGGCGCTCTTTTTGCCAATCCCTGTTTCGTCCAGATTCACCCAACCTGTATACCGCGTTCCGGTGACTACCAGTCCAAGCTGACGCTGATGAGTGAAAGCCTGAGGAATGACGGACGCGTATGGGTACCGAAGAATAAGGGTGATAAACGCCCGCCGAACGAGATACCGGAAGAAGATCGTGATTACTATCTGGAACGCAAATACCCCACTTTCGGGAATATGGTACCGCGTGATGTCGCATCGCGCAATGCCAAGATGGTTTGCGACGAAGGGCGCGGCGTAGGCGAAACCGGACTGGCTGTTTATCTCGATTTCCGCGATGCCATCAACGATTTCGGAAAGAAAACCATTGAAGAACGTTATGGCAACCTCTTCGAGATGTATAAGGACATCACCGATGAAGACGCCTACCAGGGTCCGATGCGGATTTTTCCCGCGGTTCACTACACGATGGGCGGTCTCTGGGTTGATTATAACCTGATGAGTAACATACCGGGCCTGCATGTACTCGGCGAGGCTAATTTCTCCGACCATGGTGCCAACCGTTTGGGTGCCAGTGCACTTATGCAGGGTCTTTCCGATGGATATTTCGTTATACCGTATACCATCGGAGATTACCTGGCGGGCGCAGACCTGCCCAGTGTATCGGAAGATGATGACGCATTTAAAGAAACAATGAATGATTCCAGGGCACGCTATGATAAACTGCTGTCTGTCAAGGGTAATAAGACTGTCCGGGAATTCCACCGCGAACTGGGGGACATCCTCTGGAACAATGTCGGAATGTCCCGCAGCAAAGAAGGTCTGAAAGAAGCCCTTGATAAAATACCTAAGCTTCGTGACGAATTCTGGCAGAACGTCAAGGTAGTCGGGACAGCCGATACCCTGAATAAAAACCTGGAATTTGCGGGCCGCGTTGCCGACTACATGGAACTTGGAGAGCTAATCGCCTACGACGCTCTGGACCGGGAAGAATCCTGCGGCGGGCATTTTCGCGAAGAACACCAGACCCCTGAGGGAGAAGCCAAACGTGATGACGAGAATTTCACCTATGTCTCTGCCTGGGAATTTAATGGTGAAGGTAAGTGGGAACTCCACAAAGAAGACCTTGAATTCGAAAATGTTGAACTAACCCAGCGCAGTTATAAATAGGAGGTCCGGAAAATGGAGAAAAAGAATTTAACGATACATGTGAAGGTTTGGCGGCAGGAACATGCAGATGCCAGGGGAAAATTTGTTACCTACACCGTTAATGATGTGAATCCGGATATGTCCTTCCTTGAAATGCTGGATGTTCTCAACGAGGACCTGATTAAAAAAGATGAGATACCGGTTGAATTTGACAGCGACTGCAGGGAGGGAATCTGCGGAACGTGTGGTGTCGTTCTTAATGGTACGGCTCATGGTCCGAAAAGCGGTATGACAACCTGTGATGTCCGGATGCGTCAATTCAGGGACGGCGAAACGATCGTAATCGAGCCCTGGCGCGCAAAAGCATTCCCTGTTCTGAAGGACCTGGTGGTCGATCGAACCGCCTTTGAACGTATCATGGCCAAAGGTGGATATGCAACGGTCAGGACCAATGCTGTACCCGATGCCGCCAGTATTCTCGTACCAAAAGAAAAAGCCGATGAGGCCATGGACATGGCAGCCTGTATCGGATGCGGTGCCTGTGTTGCCGCCTGTCCGAACGCATCTGCATCGCTTTTTGTCGGAGCTAAAATATCACAATTCGCATTGTTACCACAAGGTAAACCGGAAAGCGCCAGACGTGTGGAACGCATGGTCGCACAGATGGATGCCGAGCATTTCGGCGCCTGTTCAAACCATGGTGAATGTGAAGCCGTCTGCCCGAAAGAAATCCCCATCAGTGCCATTGCACGGATGCGCAGGGAATACTGGAAGGCGCTTGTAAAATAATATGATGCGGGGCCCCTCAGCGGACCCCGCTATTTTACCAGTACCATCTTACCTGATTGCCGGCCTGCAGGGCTATTTTGTATTTGATCGTTTGCATTTGTAGCCTGGCTGTGGGTTGTAAGCAGGTAATAATAAATACCGCTGGACATTTCAGATGCGTCCCAATGGACCGTATAATCGCCCGGTATCTGGTTTTCCGATACCAATGTTGCGATTTTTTGACCCATTATAGTATGAATGGTTAATTCCATCTGTTGGGGCGTATTGCCATACGCCCCAACAGTATACCGAATAGTTGTTTGCGCATTAAACGGATTCGGATAATTTCCAAATAACTCAACCTGTGGGTATACAGCCGGTTGATCCTGTGGATCAGCTCGTACCCATGTCTGCAGGTCCGGATGCAGGGCAACCGACAACGGACCATCACCGACCAGATACGCGCCTGTCTTCGATAACGTTTTATCATAGGTGAAAAGTGAATCCCTGTTAAAATCCGCCGCATAGACAGAACCGTTACGATCGACGGCAATTCCAGGCCCCCCTGCGATTGCATTATCGCTGTTTCGTATGTATATGTTTTCTTCTAAATCATAAACAAGGATCCGTCCAAACACATCCGTGGTTGCGGTTGCGAGGAACATACGATTCATCGGACCGATCGTCATATTCGTCACAAAAAGATTATCCGGCAATTCCAGGGAATCTGTAATCGTCAGGGAAGCAGGATTTATCCGGTAAACCCGGCTGTAGATATCGGAAAAATTACCCGTAGCAAGCACATAGATATTCCCCTGTGTATCTGTCCGTATAACCTGCGGATTTATACCTGTGGTGAGGGTCTTGATAACCATACGGGAATCCAGATCGATAATACTCACGGTCCCCGGATTGAAATTACCAAAGGAAACAAAATTCGTATTGGCCACAAACAAGTTGCCACCCTGCCGGCAGACGCCCTCCGGTCCGGTTTCGACCGCTATTTTATGCATTTCTTCTGATTGCTGGTCAATGATTGCCACTTCATCTGAAAAAAGCAGGCTTACCGCCAGGGTCTGGTCATCGATACATTCCAGAAAATAGGGGTTGGTCCCATTCCCGGTATTGAAGCGTTTCGTGGTCTGCAACGTATTCAGACCAATCACCTGAATTTCATTGATCCCGGAATTGACAACAAAAATACGGTCGTCACATATTTCAATATCGTTTGCATACAAACCCACGGGGACCGCATCAGCATTCACCGTGCCGCTTTCCAGATCGATCACGGACAGGTTCTGGCTGAGCGTGTTCAGGACATACACCTTTTGGGAAGCGATGCCCGGATCAGCAGTGAGTATACAAAGCAGAAGAGCTGACAGAATCGTGCGTTTCCATATCATTCCGGTACATTCCATTTCATTTTAACAGATAAACGCCATTCTCTTCCCGGCATGGGATACCCGAAAATCAGGGCGTAGTTTTCATTTCCGGCATTTTTAAGTGTCAAATCCGCATCATATTCCAACCGTCCCAGAAAAAAGTGATAACCGAGAGACGCATCCCATAACCGATAGGCGGATAACTGTGTATTTGCACTGTTATAAGCAACCGTTTCGCGTTCGCTTATAAACCGGTATGCCAGCAGGAAATACAGTTTTGATTTTCGAAATATGATACGGCTGTCCACACTGTGTTCCGGCGTAAAAACGATGCGTTTTCCATCGGTTGTCGGCTCACCGCTTAGATTGACGGCCTCCAGATAGTTATATCCTGACTGCCATTGTAGCCAATCGCCGGCCAGGTTCTGATCCCACTGCAGATCCACACCTTTTTTTTGCGCCCGGTGCAGATTCCGCGGCTGCCATACGCCGTTGAAACCCCTGTGCCAGAAAATAAGGTCGGTAATATCTTCCCTGAACAACCGAATCTGAAGTTCCGGCGCATAGAAGGCAGGTCTTTGCAGACGCACATGAACCATCCAGCTGTCATTACGTTCCGGCTGCAATTCCGGATTGCCCGCAGCCCGGGCATCCGCTTTCCAGAAAAGGCTGTTAAAATCAGGGTAGCGCATCGAACGCGCCCAGATCAGCCCGGCATACAATTTCGGAAGCCATTTCGGCTGCATATTCAGGCCGAGGGTCGGAAACCACGTACCGGATTCTTCAAAGTACGCTTCATATCTGAGTACCCCGTGCACATTTGCGCTTTGCCACAGCGGATTTCTGAAGGATAATTTCTGTTCAAACCCGGCAAACAGAGCATGGATATCACGTGCATTATTTAACGGATTATTGCCAGAAAACAACAGGTCTTCCTGTTTGAGATTTTCGTTTAGAAAATGATATCCGGCCGTCAGACGGGTATGACGGGAGGGTTGAAAATAATTCTGCTGGCGGACTTCCAGATTTGCCGATTTATTCCGGCTTTTATAACGAAGATAGGGGGAAACATGTTTCGCGTTGTCGAAGGTCTGGATCAAACGATGATAGCCTGCCAGCACATCGCTGTAAAGGTAGTTATTCCAGAAAAATTTCTGCTGCAGCTGTACCGTTCGGTATTCTTCCTGTACCAGGGCTCCGTAGCTCAATTGTTCGTTATAGTTAGAAGAAGGTAACCCGCGCTTACCGACCCGGTTCTGAACCAGTATATGGCCATTAAAACGGTCTTTACGTATAGCCGCTTTCATGAAAAGGGAACGGTTCTGATACCAGGCATTTTCCCGCACAAACGTTTCACCCTCATACCGGTAATCGAAATCCTGTTCAGACCAGTTCTGGTTATATCCGGATATGAAGGAAATCCCGGACCAATTCAAGCCGGTCTTTATTCCCCCTTCCGTACTCTCAAAGGAGCCATATTTCCCATTGATAGAAATATGATTCTGCTGAATTTCATTGCGGGAGACGAAACGTACAACCCCTGAGAAAGCATTACCTCCGTATAGGGCCGTATTTCCATGGGGGATAAGTTCAATGCGTTCAATATGCTCTATTGGTATGGCATTGAGATCCACCTCACCTGTCTGCGGACTGTTCAGACGCTGCCCGTCCAGCATGACCAGCACCTGTGACGAACGGCTGCCATGAAGACGAATATGCGCGCTTCCGCCCCCTGTTGCCGACTCCACCTGCACTCCCGGAAAGATCTGCAGCAATTTTTCCACGCCGAGTGCGCGGTACAGCTCCAGCTCTTTTTCGCTGATACGGTGTATCTGCCCCTCCATCCCGGAAACCGGCAGGGAATCCGATGCGGTTATAAGAATCAGCTCTGCCTGTAACGGCTGTGGTTGAAGAGAAATATTTATTTCCCGGCGGACATCGGTGTAAATTTCAATATTTTCAAGAGACGCCGGCTTATAACCCATACAGGATATGATTATTTCATAACGTCCGGGCGGTATATTTTCAATTCGATAAAAACCGTTTTCGTCACTCATCGTCCCAAATCCGGTTCCGCTGATCTGTATAAATGCGGCGGAAACCGCGCTTCCGTCTGAAGCATCTGTTATCCATCCGCTCATTCGAACCGTGGATTGAGACAGGGACGGTATATAGCCTGAAAGCAGAAATATAACAGTAATTAAAAATGATTTCACTGATTCTTACCGGTTAAAATTCAGGGCAATCGGACGGTATGACTAAACAGGTTAGCTGAGACGGTATGCCTTTCGGCCACTGTACAGTTACCCAATCCTCGCCCGCGCAATTCCTGGGAAACCGGCTCAACGGTATCCTGACTTAAGCTTTATCCTACTAGTCAAACCTTCCTATCTGACCTGGCAGACAGTGGTTATGACAGACGTTCGTATGCTATCACAGTTGCGGGGCAGTGACGGTTTTTCACCGCGCTTCCCGTAGTGAACCGGTTTATAATGGACGAATATAACCGATTGTTCCTTATTCAGCAAGATAAATATATCAGGTCATCATTAGGGAGAGTCATTTCAAATTCCTCAAGCAAGACTCCCAAAATTTTTTCAAAATAATTTTTGTTTTTATAATTTCAATCCATATCTTTAAACGGATTTTGGAAAAGGGAATCCCGTGAAAGTCGGGAGCGGTCCCCGCCACTGTAAGTGGGTTGAAACAGCACAATGCCACTGTCCGCACGATACCCGGATGGGAAGGCGCTGTATTCTTATTCCCACGAGCCAGGAGACCTGCCAGAATACCATCTGTAACTAACAGAAACCTCGGGGACTGGGTGCAATTACTGCCTGCAGTCCTCCAAATGTCGTATTTGGAGGGAATATGAAATCCTCACACTTCCTTGCTGCCTTTCTCTTTTCACAATTCCTTGTCGCACAAACTCCCTATCCGGATAGCGTAATCAATGTAGATTACGGCTTCGGTGCCGGTTTCGGGCAATCCTGTTTTCCTGATAATATTCTTGGTTTCCCGGCTTCCGATGCCACCGCATCCGCCCCTGCCTATCGCGAAGAGGATGTGCTTACCCTGGGATCCGGTGGATCGATAACCCTCATGTTTACAGATAACGAGGTGTTTAACGGACCCGGCGCTGATTTTACGGTATTCGAAAATGTGTTTTATATCGGTGGTGATTCTACCCGGCCTTTCCGGGAAACGGCCCTGGTGGACGTGAGTTATGACGGGATATACTGGCAGACGTTTCCCTTTGACAGCGCTGATGGTGCCGGCCTGGCCGGTATCAGTCCGACAAACGGATATGCAAACCCGCAGGATCCTGATTCAAGCGGCGGCGATTCTTTTGATTTAAGCGACCTGGAAGAAGCAATGGACATTATCCGCTATATACGCCTGACCGATGCCGATACCTTTTTCACCGACGAAGGCTCCGGTTTCGACCTGGATGCGGTTGTTGGTATTCACTCCAGGTCCGTTTCACATATTGAAATGACATACGTTCCTGAACAGGCCTTTATTGTAAACAATTACCCAAACCCGTTTAATGCCACAACAATGATCCATATTCAATCCCGGTCCGATGTCAGAGCCGATATCACGCTTTATGATAACCTTGGCAGACGCATAAAAACACTCTATGAGAATCATCTCTTCAGGGGAGGCACCTCCCGCCTGCCAATCAGGCTGGATGGTGATCTCGCCGGCGGAATTTATTTTCTACAGATCTCCGGTGATCGCCTGGCAGCATGCAAAAAAATTGTCTTTTTACCCTGAGCAGCCCGCACCGGGTCCCGTTTCTTAGCAGCAACCGGTCATTATAGCGGCTCCTTAAACATAATCATATAACCAGAGGAAAAAATGAAAGCTTTCTTGTTCATTCTATTAACCACAAGCATACTCTTCGCGCAATATCAGAGTGATGCTATTGTTTTCGGGACAACCGATCAACTGCACTATTATGATTTCAACACCGGTGTCCTTCATCAGGAGCTGTTGGAACTTGGACCGACCTTCAATGAGGTCTCTTCTTACGGAGATAACGTTATCATTGTTAATTCTGGTGTCTGGGGTGCGGGTACGAATCTGCAAATCATTCCAAAAGCATCGTTTGCGGCATTTAACACCTCACCGGATACTATCGCTTTCAGAGAAAGTGTCATGGTTACCAACCTTGCACCAAACGGGAACGCCTGGTCCGCCGTCGGCTTTGCCGATTCACTGGTACTCGTTTCCCTTACACAGACAAAACAACTTCAGATCATCAACCATACAAACGGAGACCCGGTTGGGATAATCTCAGACCTGCCGGTCGGCAATCCACAGGTTATGTGCCGGGCCGGTGATGATCATATCGCAATCACCATGTCAAACTGGGGTTCCGGAGGCAGTCAGATTGCTTTCTTCGATGTACATAGCCGAATCATTGCTGACTCGGCAGAGACCCATCTCAATCCGACAGGTCTTTTAAAATTGTGGGACGGTCATGTTCTGGTAACCACCAGTGGTTCCTGGGGCGGTGGAGAGAATAATTACAGCACTCTGGAATTGCTTAATGTGGATTCTCTGGGAATCAGCCACCGGTACGCTTTTCCTGACAGCCATAAAGTGGAAGGTCTCTACCAGATCAACGACTCCACCGTATTCACACAGGTTACTTTTTATGGCGGTGAATATGGATTTACCCCGCTTGAAACGAAGTATGGCATGCTTAACCTGAACACCTTTACTTATACGGATACAACATCCGGATTTTTTGTGGATAATACAATTCATGGCCAACTGCCCGCCGGACATTTTCTTACGTCGGAATGGGTTTCTTCAGAAGCAAACACGGATATCTATACACCGGACTGGCAATATGTGGAATCCATTCCTGTGCATTTGACAAATCGTATTGTTTCGATTTCCTATCCGGCCTCTTCCATTGAAGTCGGCGGCCTGAATGTTGTAACATCACCTCAATTGCACCAGAATTATCCGAATCCGTTCAATGCGCAAACAACCATTCGGTATACTGTTGGGGCGTATGGCAATACGCCCCAACGGGTGGAATTAACCATTCATACTATAATGGGTCAAAAAATCACAACCTTGGTATCAGAGAAGCAATTACCGGGGGAATATAAAATCCGGTGGAATGCATCCGGCTTTCCCAGTGGAGTTTATTTCTATCAGATTATTACAAACGGTCCCAATCAAGCAACGACTATTCAAACACGAAAGATGATGCTCATAAAATGAGCCATTAGACAAGAAATGCTCCGGAAGGTATGAAAAACTCATACTCGACCGGAGCATTTTTTAGATTGTTATCCCGTCAATGAACCCTGTTACGCCTGTTAAAAAGAAACATCGACTCCAAAATAGATTCGCCTGGGTAATTGCGGACCATACAGATAGGCCGGATCGCGATCAACGCCCTTCTGCAGATCTTTCTGATAGGCATCCGTAATATTTTTCATACCAAAAGCAAGCTTTGCTTCAAAACTCTTGATGACCGGTAACGTCCAGGTTATACCGGCATCGAGTTCGATGAATGTATCCGAAGTTTCAACAATCTCTCCGGTTGCTTCATTCGGCACGAACATGGTTCCCGTATACTTCGCGGAACTAAAAAGATTTAATTTTTTATTAACATCATATGATGCGCGAAGATACCCATATAAATCAGGCGTACGCAGAAAATCATCACTGAAAATCCCGTCGAAAATTTCCTGCTTCGAATCGTAGGCCGACTGTTTATAAGTGAGTCCCAAACGCAATTCGCTGTTAAACGTCGGCTTGAATCCCAGATCGGCTTCGATACCATAAATGCGCGCTCCATCGCTGTTGATACGTTGCCAGAGGATCAGATCTGTCGATCCATCGGCATCTTCCACCTCCGTAAAAGCATCACTCATTTGGCTGTAAAAGCCGGTCAATCCAATAAGGAAAGCATATTCATTAATAAATCCCTCGTACTCCAGACCGGCGGACATGGTCTGACTTTTTTCAGGTTCCAGGTCCGGGGCATTGCGGACGACACGCTGTTCTCCTCCGAGTGATTCGATGTGCAGATCTTCGTCAAATGTCTGAGGCGCTTTAAAGCCTGTCGTATACGCCATCCGCATGTTCAAATCGTCGATGAGTTTATATTTCACGTTTACCCGTGGACTGATAACAGGGTCATCCATTTCAGAGTGCCTATCGATACGGGCACCGATCACAAAATTGATCTGACCATTAAATATACTAAAATCATCCTGTACAAAAATGCCTTTATTTTTATAGGTTTTATCGATATGATAACGCGGATCTTTTACGGATTCATCCTCCAGATCATCGCTGTAATATTGACCGCCGAATGTAAAATTATGCGTCCCTCTTGAATAGGTCGTTTGAAATCCAAGGGTATGGGTATTATTGTCTGTACGGCCGTAATAATTCAATGCTTCGATCGAATCAGCAGTCGTTATGCCACCTAAACCGCCATAGTATGAATCGCGACCCAGCAGAGCGAACGAATAATAGGCCTGGTAGTTCCAGCCGGCGCTCAACTGTTGTACCCAGCGCAATTTTCCACCCCAGCGTGCATGGGTCACGGATTCGGCGATATCCGCTTCATGTTCCGGACGGTCAAAATCGTTGCCGCCCCGTCTTTTTTCATTAATACGGTGGAACGAGGCCTGGAACTCGCTATTGGTCAAGGGCCGGTAATACCAGTTCATCCCGATTGATTCATGTTTTAAAACACCCATTTCGCTGAATCCGTCACCATTATGGTCATAATGGTCGCGCTGACGGGCTGATCCGAACATAAATGCACCGGTACGGCCATCCTCGGATACCAGTTCCGTCACAAGACCGACGCGGTGATCCCTGGCTCCTGGCAGGGACTGTGAATTATAACTGACACGGCTTCGGTCTGCATTTGGTTGTCTGGTGCGCAGGTTGATGGTGCCGGCCATGGCACCGCCTCCGTAAAGAGCGGAACCGCCACCCTTTACAATTTCAACCTGCCCGATCATTTCATCGGGAAATTGTTCCAGTGCATAAACCCCGGCCAGTGTGCTGACCACCGGATCACCATCTATCAGAATCTGTGAATATTTACCATCGAATCCCAGAATCCGGACCTGGGTGAAATTGCAATTCTGACAGTCGTTTTCCACACGAATACCGGTTTGCAGGGACATCGCCTCGGCCAGGTTACAGGCCTTTGTCTGCTCGATCAGTTTTCGCGGAATCACTTCTGTTTTCACCGGTGCCTCCTCGTACAGGTAGGGTGTTGCTGTCCCTGTAACCACGATGGCACTGGTTTCCAGAATTCCTGCATGCAGACTGAAATCAGCGATCCCGGTTTTATCAGTCTCCACGTTAACGGTACGCCGCTCCGATTTATAGCCCATGTAAGAAACCGCTAAATGGACCGTGCCGACAGGTACGTTATCGATTTTATAAAAACCCTGCTGGTCCGTTGACGCACCGAGGGTTGTATTCAGGATAAGAACGTTTACCCCGGCCAGCGGTTCATTTTCATCATAACTGATGATCTTACCTTTAATGGTACCGGTTTGAGGCACCAGATTGGTGGCTTCAACCGGATTACCGCGTGCCATTGACTGAACCGAAAATACATACAACGCCAGTAAAAACAATCTATATGAAATGCTCCAACGCATATTGTACTCCTCGTAATAAAAAAATGAGGGCTATAGTTAACGATCACTTCAAATGAGTGAGATGCCTCTAATACTAAGAGTGAAATTTCAATCTGATTACACAATTATAAATAGGGATGGGTGATTAATAAGAAACCGGAGGTGCACGCAGCCTGTGGTCGTAGTTGCAGATAATGGAAGAAAATACGGAGATATGAGATTTTTTATAATGCCGGCTTTCGAAGATGTGTTTTCCGTCCGGAACAGCCATGAGAATAAGCTTACTGATATCAGTCGAGGTACTGTAGCAATATAACTCGACATCGTTGTGCTTATGCTGAACCGGCTTCTGATCAGGATTACCCGCAGCATGTTTAAACGGATGGCTGTGCACAACGATTTTACCACCTGGTGTTATATGCGCATGCAGAAAGGCATTGTTCATCAGAAAAATCAGGATCAGATTTACCATAGAGGCGATAATAGCGGGCCTGGTCATTTTTGAGGTTTTAATTTTAGTCATTGTTATATTTATATTACTTTTGTCATATACTTATAACAAAAAATATGAAATCATTCACAAACAGTCAATATAAATCGTTTTTATCTTCAAATTTTCTCCGGTCAGAGCGGATGGTTGTGTATTAACAAATTAATCTGTAAATTTTCCGGTCAGAAAATATACCAGGAGTTTCCATGCATATTATTACCGGAATGCTGGTTTCTTTATTGTTCTCCAGGGGTAAAAAGCCTGACACACATCCCTTGTTAGAGCTTCGCTGGCCGATAAAAACCAGGCATGTGTTACCGGGACGGATTCGTTTTCAAATCCCCCTGCTGGCCGGTCAGGAAAAAACCGTTTCCGATTTAACACAGCAGTTAAAGAAAATTGATGGCATCCACAAAGTACATTGCAATGCTGTCACGGGCAGTGTGCTCCTTTACTTTGATGACACCCGCCTGCAGCCGGAATTGCTTTTTACGGTTCTTATCCGTTTACTGGGTCTGGAAAAGGAACTCGAACGGACACCGGAAGCCGGTGTTAAAAAAGAGATAAGCCGGTTCAGCAGGGCACTGAACCAGGCCATTTACACAAAAACGGATGGATTATTCGATTTAAAAACAATTACACCGTTATCCCTTGGACTACTCGGGATCTACCGGTTGTTTTCCGAGCGGCCGCTCTCCATGCCCTCTGCTGTCGCTCTCATCTGGTGGGCCTATTCATCACTTATTCAGAACAACCGACAGGACGATGCATCTTGAGTATTAAGTACGGCTGGCTTCTGTTACAATTGCGGCCGCGCGTTATCCACCGTTTACCGGGCAGATTACGTATTCACATACCCGCTTTAAAGAAGGTAAATGATCATTTCCATGAAATCGCGACCATTCTCCTGAAAGGATTCAGCCTTCCGGATCATGTAAAGTCTGTTGAGGTGAATTATACCACGGGAAATATTCTGGTTGTATTTAATCCGGAAATGCTCGCTGAGCGTCAGGTTCTGGAATGGATATTTGACATTAAAGCGATTGTCGAATCAATTTTTCTTAAATTCGTCAACATGCCGGATAATGAAATTAAAACAGCGCAGCTTAAGTTATTACATTTCATGAAATCGGCATCAAAAAACGGAAGTCGCATCGATAGTAAATTTACGATACCGAATGAAATTTGGCACTAAACATGAGCCTTTGCTGGCCTGCGTCATTGCCCATTCCCTCCCGGGCCGTGTTCGTATCTATTGCCGGGCATTAAAATACCTGGAGAATGAATCCGCAGAGATCCGGGAACGGCTGGGGAATATCTCCGAAATACAGTCGGCTCAGATTACACCTCTGACCGGAAGCCTGCTGGTCTTTTATGACGAGGATCAACTGGGAGAGGAAGGCATACGGGAAAATTGCGAGACCATTATCGGGACCTATTCCCGCATAGCCTTTAAAGCAGAACGGGAACACCATAATCAGGCTACGGTCAATGAGCGGCGTCTGCAGGAGGCACCTCTTCCGGAGATGGCGACCCGTGTTGCCGTTACCACTGTGACCCTCGCACTGGCTTTCTTAAGGAGGAACACGTCCCGGCCGGCCGGAACGTTTTTGGGAAAATTATTCAGCATGCCCATGATCACCACCCTCTCCCTGGGCTGGCCCATCTTCAAAAGCGGGCTCGCATCCCTGAAGTCCACGATGCGGCCGAACGCGGATACACTGAGCAGTGCTGCCATCCTTGCCAGCCTGGCGACGGGAAGCAGCAGTTCCGCACTGACAATTATATGGCTGGCGGATATCGCTGAACTGCTGACGGCTTATTCGATGGACCGTACACGCAAAGCCATCAGCGAAATGCTGTCCATCGGCGAAGAATACGTCTGGCGACTCAATGATGACGGCAGTGAAACAAAAGTAGCCCTTGAAGAGCTGCGGGTTGGCGATCGTATCGTGGCACAGACCGGTGAAAAGATCAGTGTTGACGGGCATATTGAATCAGGAGAGGCAACCGTTGACCAGTCGTCCATAACCGGTGAATACATGCCGGTACGCAAACAGGTTCAGGAAGAAGCCTTCGCCGGCACCGTAGTCAAAGCCGGCCGCCTGGTCATTCGTGCGGAGCGGGTCGGAGATGAAACGACGGTTGCCCGGATTATCCATATGGTAGAGGAAGCCACATATCGAAAAGCGACCATCCAGGCGTATGCCGATAAATTTTCCGCTCAATTCATTCCGGTGAATTTTCTGCTGGCTCTGGTGGTCTGGCTGGTTACGAAAAAACCCTCCCGGGCTCTGAACATGCTGATTATCGATTATTCCTGTGGTGTTCGCCTTTCTACAGCCACGGCATTAACTTCAGCCATTGGACTGGCCGCACGCCGGGGGATCCTTATAAAAGGCAGTAATTTCATCGAAATGCTGGATTCCGCCGACACACTGATTCTCGATAAAACCGGAACCCTCACGGCAGGAAAACCAAAAGTGATCAGCGTGATTCCGGTCGATAAACGTATCTCGGAGAGAACGATTGTGGAGTCAGCCGCTGCCGCTGAAGAAACATCCAGCCATCCTATGGCCCTCGCTATTCTGGATAAAGTTAAAAGTATGGGCTGGAAAATACCTGTGCACGCTGCAACTCATGTGCATCTGGCGAAAGGGATTGAAACAAAAATTGGTAAGGAAACCGTACTCGTCGGCAGCCGGCGCTTTCTGGAAGAACGTCAGGTCGACACGT
Organism: uncultured Calditrichota bacterium; assembly: GCA_964410215.1. GTDB lineage: Bacteria > Calditrichota > Calditrichia > Calditrichales > CAYPHA01 > CAYPHA01. The sequence continues at coordinate 23,061 of CAYPHA010000060.1, forward strand.
ATGCGTCAAAAGAAAATGTAAGCCGTCTTGTCCGTCGCGGAGAAAACATCATCTATGTAGCAAGAAGCGGCCGTTTAATAGGAATCCTCGGCATTGAGGATGAATTACGGGAAAATATGAAAAAAGCCCTCAACCGGCTGCGCTATACCGGCATGGATGATATCATTCTGCTTACGGGCGATGTGGAACAACATGCCGAAATCATTGCCGGCCGCATGTCGATGGACCGCTATCATGCCGAGCTTCTGCCGGAAGACAAGGCCGAAGTTGTGCTTCAGTTGCAGTCGAAGGGGGTTCATGTGGTCATGGTGGGAGACGGTATCAACGATGCCCCTGCCCTGGCTTATGCCGATGTCGGAATTGCCATGGGCGGATCCCGTACGGATATCGCCATGGAAGCGTCGGACATCACCATTACGGGCGATGATCCTCTTATGATTCCGGCCATCATCCGTCTGGCCCGGCAGACCATGCGCACCGTGCGTCAGAATTTTGCCATCGCCGTCGGTGTGAATACAATCGGGTTGTTACTGGGCGCAATGGGCGTACTACCGGCTTTCTGGGGCGCCGTCCTGCATAACTCCACCACCATTGCGGTTGTTGTCAATTCAGCCCGCATTTTGTTACACGATATCGAACGGGGAAGATAAGATGAGTGATGCCATTACAATCCGTGTGGTTCACAGTTTACCCGGACGGGTCCGGTTACGCCTCAGTCTGCCGCCCCTGTCTGCTGATGAAATGGTGAAGACCGTAAAAGATCACCCGGGAATTTCCCGGATCAGTTTCAATCCTCATACACGGTCGGTGCTCATTCGATACGATCTGAATGAAACCAGCCAGGAAGAACTGATTATCCGTCTAGCCGTTTATATTTCCCAGGAAAATGACCTGCAGCCGGTACGCGTTTTCTCCGAAGCGAAAGCATTGGAGATGTCCGAATCGGCTTTTTTTTCCGGCTTCCTGATCCTGGCATCGCTGGCAGGCAGGCTCATACCGCAAACAGCGGCGTTCAGGAGCGTTCTGGACTGGACCGCCGGTATCGGGACAGCCTACTCTATTTTTGATCATGGATACGAAGAATTCCGGGAGCGCGGGAATTTCGATCCGGAAGTGCTGTCCGTGATCTATCTGCTTTCTTCCTTTTCCCAGGGAAAATTTCTACCGGCCACCCTGTTCACGTGGATCGCGACATTCGGGCGACACCTGGTACGCTATTCCTCAAAGAATGTTCAGATTCAACCGCAGCACATCGAAGGTTCCCCTGAAAATAAACCCCAGTATGAAATCGTGATTACCCCGATTAACCGTTTGCCCGGCAGAAAAATGTTGTTTAATTTCCTGCCGATGCTCATCATGAATGCGGCGATGAGTAATCGTGAAAGTATCGAGGGGACACTCATGGATGAAATGCGTAAAGTTTCCCAGGACCATGGTGACGTGCTGGAGGGTTTTGGAAAGTTTAAAAACGGCATGTCCGTCCGTATGCAATACAGCAGAAATTGACTATATACATAGCATCAGGAGAGACTAAAAATGAACATAACATCACAACATGTCACCGGCTTTGTCGTCGGCGTCGGTGTGGCAACCGCCGCTTATTACGCCTACAAGAAGAATCAAACCCAGGTTGATGATTTTTTACGCAGACAGGGTATCCAGTTACCGGAGACCGGCCTGAAGAATCATGGTTCCATGACACTCGAAGAACTGGTCGCGGAAAAAGAACACCTGGAAGACCTTATCGCCGAGCGGGAAATGGCCGAAAAGAAACAGGACAAGAAATAAGACGACATTTATCGCCTCCGCTCAATAACCCATACCAAAAAGCAGTCGCCAGACCTGGGCAACCAGGAAACAGAGGGCGATACCCATTATAACCGGAAGCATAGTGGAAACAGCCGTCCATTTAAAGCTTCCGGTTTCTTTATAGATCGTATAAATTGTTGTTGAACAGGGATTGTGAACCAGGCTGAACAGCATCAGGTTTACCGCTGTCAGCAATGTCCATCCGGCCGTCGAAAAAATCTGTGCATAGGCTTCCAGATTATCCAGCTCAAACAGCACACCGGTTCCCTCTCCGAATTCATTGATGCCGCCGCTGAGCACGGTCAGCATAAGAATCGTGGGGATGACAATTTCATTGGCCGGGATGGCGATGATATAGGCCAGAAGAATCACACCATTGAGACCGATCAGCCAGCCGTAGGGTTCGGAAAAATGAATAAAATGCGCGGCAAGGCTTGATCCGGAAATATGAATGTTCGCCAGCAACCAGATCAGAGCGCCTGCAGGTACAGCAAAAACAATAGCACGCCATAATACAAAGATGGTACGATTAATAAGCGACGTATATAACGTCTGAAGGATACGGGGCGGCCGGTATGGAGGTAATTCCAGACTGAAGGAAGACGGTTCGCCTTTCAACATTGTTTTTGAAAGCATCCAGGATACGACAAACGTAAAGAACACACCAAGCAACGCCACCCCAACCACGGCCGATGCCGATACAAAGCCGGCCAGGCTTGCCGGAGCCATTGAGCCGATAAACAGGGTCGCGATCAGAATTTGTGTCGGCCAGCGGCCATTGCACAATGAAAAATTATTTGTAATAATTGCGATTAATCGCTCCCGGGGGCTGTCGATTACCCTCGCTGCCGTTACGCCCGCCGCGTTACAGCCATACCCCATGGCCATAGTCAACGCCTGCTTCCCGTGTGCACCCGCTTTCCGGAACAGGTTGTCCATATTAAAAGCCACCCGCGGAAGATAACCGAAATCTTCCAGCAGGGTAAACAATGGAAAGAAAATAGCCATCGGGGGCAGCATCACACTGATAACCCAGGCCATGGACAGGTACATACCATCGATCAGCAATCCATCCAGCCACCAGACCAGTCCGATTGATGCCGCCGCGCTTTTCAGAAGCGGATGCATCCGGTCCACCAAAAGATCAGCCAGTAATCCCGAAGGTACATTGGCTCCGGATATGGTTATCCAGAAAACAAGTGTCAGCATGAGCAGCATCAGCGGGAAACCGGTCCATCGATTCGTCAGTAACACATCCAGTTTCTGATCCCAGTTGGCCCGGGATTCCCCGGCAGCTTTCTGTACGGTTGCTTCCGATATACGCGCAGCTTCTTCATAAACGGCCTCCATCAGCGAATCATGCAGGTTCTCGCCAAATTCCCAGCGTAAATGGTTCGCTTCTTCCAGGATACCGGTTTGATTTTGCTCATTTGAATTCATAATACTTTTTCCTGATTAAAATCCGTCCTCAGACCGGTTTTACAGTCTCATCTTCCGGCACGGGCATTGCCATTTCATCCAGCCTGTTTTCCCGCACCGCCTCGATTATCCTGGAATCACCCTCCAGCAATCGTAAAGCGATCCAGCGGGCATTATTCAATCCGGGATATTGTGTTTCGATTTTTTGGGCAAGGGAATTTATTGCCTTCTGCAGCTTCTTCGAACCGCTTTTTATGCGGCGGGGTTTGCAGACAAAGCGGCCAGTCGCCACATCGCTGATTGCCTTAAGCAGTTCATTCAGACCTTCTTTTTGCCTTACTGCTGTAGGTACGATCGGAATGCCCAGCTCCCGGGCCAGTTTGCGCTCATCAATCTCTATCTTATGGCGCCGTGCTTCATCCATCAGGTTCAGGCAGAGGACAGCCCGGTCGGTAATCTCCAGCACCTGTAGAACCAGATTCAGATTCCGTTCGAGCCGCGTTGCATCGACGACGATAACGGTTACATCCGGGCGACCGAACAGTATAAAATTCCGGGCGATTTCTTCATCGGTACTGGTGGATAACAACGAGTAGGTGCCCGGCAGATCGACAATTTTATAACGGTCATCATTATATTTAAATCCGCCTTCCGCCCTGTTTACGGTTTTCCCGGGCCAGTTGCCCGTATGCTGCCGCAGACCGGTGATGGCATTGAAAACCGTGCTTTTACCCGTATTTGGATTTCCCGCAAGCGCCACCACATAATCCCAGGATTCCATATCTACACCCAGTTTTTTCAGGTTGCCGATATGGTGGGCCGGACACGTTTCACAGGCGGATGAAACCTTATGATCCATAACCTATTCCTTCATTTTTTCAATATGTATCAGTTTGGCCTGCTCATTTCTCAGGGCAATGGACGCCCCCTTGATCCGGTAAGCGACCGGGTTTCCGGAGGCGCTGTTCATTTGTTTGGTTATACGGCTGCCGGGAACGATACCCAGATCGAGCAGCCGCCTGCGGTTCTGTCCGTGAATTTCACGGGATATCTGTATGACTTTTCCGGCCTCTCCTCTTTTAAGATCAAGAAGATTTGAAAAGGGCGTTTTCAGCATTTCCGCCTTGTCAAGCAGTTCAACACGGATCTGCGCCGCTGCAATGAGAGGCAATCGCTTGCGGAATCCATCGGCATAGAATTCCAGACCGCCGTCCACCCGGCTGACAGAATCGATCTGCATACCAAGACACAGGCCGGTTTCACGAATCTCCCGGTAAATATTTTCCGGATCATCCTCAAACTGAACGATCCTGCCGACCTGATCGTCTTTCAATTCGGTCAGAAGCATGCCGCGTTCCGGAGGGATGTCCCCCTCATCGGTGGGAATCGGTTCACCATGGGGATCGAAACGGGGATTTCCCAGCTTTTCACTCAATTTTTCGATCACGCTTTCATCCAGATCATGTTCCTTAAGGTGTGCCTTGGCATGTAAGTCAAGGTCAGAGGTACCCGTTTCTTCCGCGAGGTAACTCTCCCAGATGCGGTGCAACCGGATCATACGGAGAGCATACTCCCGGCCCTTTTGCGTCAACAGGATATTCATATGATCAATCCTGATCAGACCGCTGCTTTTCAGTTGTTCGAGCAGAGACGTCACCCGATCCTGTTTAAGAGACAGCGAACCGGCTATACTGCTCAGCGTGCAGGACAATCGGCTGCGTTCACATTCATATATATGCTTAAGGGCGTCTTCCAGGTACGAGCGTTTGCTCTGCGACATCAGGAATCGCCAGCGTGAGAGCAACCCGTATTTCGGCCAGAGCAAAACGGCAAAAACGAACAGTATCAATCCGGCGCCAATCAATGCTTCAAACGGGTGAATCATGTCATTATCCTTATTTAATAATGCGGTATTACTTTTACCAGGGAAACATGTTTTGAGGAAAAGGCCAGATATATTTTTCCATCCGTTAACATGTAAATCATTTTATCGGGTGTGATTTCTTTCAATGTCCATGTGCTTCCCCTTGTAAACAGGCGCTTCTCGTAGAAATCCAGTAATTCCGTATCCAGGTCGCGTTCCTGGACACGAAATGAATGCCCGGGCTTGATCTTGTCAAGTGTTACCGGTTTCAGATGTTCAGCCCAGCAGGGAATGGGTGACCCATGGGGATCTTTCTCCGGAAAGCCCAGATAACTGTCGATTCGGTACATCAGATTATCTGAAATAACATGTTCGAGCTTTTCAGCTTCATTATGCAAAATCTGATCATCCATCTTCAGAACCTTTTCCAGAAAGGTCTCCAGCAGACGGTGTTTTCTGATCAGCTTACGGGCCAGGTAGTCACCGGATTCCGAAAGAGTCGCACCACTTGATTTATCGTAGTCAATCAGATCCATCTGTGAAAGCTGTTTGAACATGGCCAATACCGTTGGTGGTTTTACCTGGTGCCGGTCCGCCACCGCTTTCGCCGTTGCTTTAATCTGGTCACGTTCCATATACCATATGATCTTGAGATAGTCCCCCTGACTTACGGAAAGATCCATTTCCACCCTTTGTTATAGCCATCTATTTTTCAATTAGTATAAACTAATTAAATGTGCGGCTTATTTCCACAAAATATTATTTCACTTAAAGATTAAATGTAGTATATTCATTTAAACTTTCTAGGGAAAGAATCAGGCAGATGCAATTATGGTCTGCACGTTCTGTGTTCTACTCTCTTCCAAGACCTAACTCAGATAAATCCGGGATCCTCCCGGATTTTTTGCAGACAATCCCGTACTTTTAAGCGGTTTTGTGCGATTTTGCACAAGCCGGCCTGTTTCGTTCATTAGATTGTCTTAAGCCTGTTAACATCCATACTATTTTTCTTTGTCATCTGGAGGAATAATGATTCACTCTGTTTTACGCTTGATAACTGTTATCCTGCTATTATCCGGTATTGTCATTGCGGAAGATTTTAATTATCCCGACAGTTGGGGAAAAGCCGGCTTCACCATCGACCAGAGTACGGCTACCGGTGCCCTGATAAATTTTTCCGTGGAGCGGTTTTCCATTCTTGAAC
>CAYPHA010000061.1:0-29210 GCA_964410215.1 uncultured Calditrichota bacterium
CGATTTTTTGGTTGACCGTTTTCTGTATAACGGGATAGAAATATCTTGCTCTTTTTCTTCTGTCATTGTCGGAAACACATCTTCAAGCATATCATCAAGTGCTGTCTTTATTTCACTTAATGTCAGACGGATGTCGCCATACCGAATGGCCTCTTCTTTTATCGTATGTCCGATAACCGTATATTCCGCTTTTTTGAGCAGCGTATCAATCCCGGAAGACGGGGCAAATTCGATCAGGATGGATCCGTAGTCCGGGCTGAATAACCTTTCAGCTTTCAACGCACTGTCGAACTGAAAACCGATACGGTTGCCAAGCGTCATTTTACTGATACCGACAGCCATGCCGCCATGACGGAGCGACTGCGCGGAAAGGACATGCCCGTCACGTATCAGTTGTCCAAGGAGATCGTACCGGGATTTCAGGACATTAAAATCCGGCATTTCTTCCCCATCCCGGGGAAGCTGTAGAAGGACAACGGTACTGTCTGTATTTTTAAATTCCGGTGAAATAATCTGATTGACATCGGCCGTGTCAACCGCGAAGGAAACCAGTGTCGGTGGTACATCGCGCTCATTAAAGCTTCCTGACATACTGTCCTTACCACCGATGGCGGCAATTTCCAGCCTGTTTTGAATATAATAGGCGCCAAGCAAAGCACTGAAGGGCTTTCCCCAACGCTGAGGTTCATTTTTAAGCTTTTCGAAATATTCCTGCAACGTCAGCCGAATTGTACGGAAATCCCCTCCTGTGGCAACGATCTTTGCGACGGATTCCAGCACTGCATAGACAGCCCCGTGAAAAGGCGACCATTTGGATATCATGGGATTAAAGCCATAACTCATCAGGGTGGCCGTCGTCGTCTCGCCTTCCAGCACAGGAAGTTTTGACACCATACACTCCGCGGGTGTTTCCTGGTAAATTCCTCCGAAAGGATGAAGCACCGCCATGGCACCGATGGTACTGTCAAACCGTTCTACAAGCCCTCTCTGACTGCCGACTTCTAGACTGCCCAGCAGATTCAGCCAGCCCTGTTTCAGGTTCTTGCCGGTATCACGAATTTCCCGCGGTAAAGTATTAAAATAGTTATCGTTTTCCGACGCTGCCTGTACACGAACACGCGTGTGCTGCCTGACACCATTGGTATCCAGAAAAGCCCGGCTGACATCAACAATGCGGTCACCCCGCCAGAACATTTTCAAGCGATCATGGCTTTTTACTTCGGCCACCCTTGTCGCTTCCAGGTTTTCTCCGGCAACATAATGCATGAAACGGTCAAAATCCTGCCGGGCAATAACGACGGCCATGCGTTCCTGGGATTCGGATAAAGCCAGGTCCGTACCATCAAGCCCTTCATATTTCTTAGGAACCTCATCGAGAAAAATATCCAATCCGCGGGTCAGTTCACCAATCGCAACCGACACCCCTCCCGCCCCGAAATCATTACACTTTTTTATCATACGCGTAACATCCGGATTACGGAAAAGTCTCTGGAGTTTCCGTTCCACCGGTGGATTACCTTTCTGAACCTCTGCTTCATTCTTAAGGGCATGCTCGGTATGCGCCTTTGATGATCCCGTAGCGCCGCCGATGCCGTCACGCCCGGTACGCCCTCCCACAAGCAACACGATGTCACCCGCTTGGGGCGCATGACGCACGACATTCCGTTCAGGTGCCGCCCCGATAACAGCGCCGATTTCCATCCGTTTGGCGATATAACCTTCATCGTAAATCTCAGCAACCTGTCCAGTCGCTATACCGATCTGGTTGCCGTACGAGCTGTAACCATGGGCCGCCTTTGTCGTAATGGTTCGTTGTGGCAATTTTCCGGGCAAGGTTTCCGAAACGGGTCTCCTCGGATCACCGCTACCGGTCACCCGCATCGCCTGATACACGTAGGTACGACCTGACAATGGATCGCGGATCGCGCCTCCCAGGCAGGTTGCCGCCCCACCAAACGGCTCGATCTCGGTTGGATGATTATGCGTTTCATTTTTGAACATCACCAGCCAGTCCTCAGGCTTACCATCGATATGGGCTGTAACCTTAATACTGCAGGCATTGATTTCATCCGACAGGTCGAGATCCTCCAGCAACCCCTTCTTCCGTAATTCTTTCATGCCCATCAGGGCCAGATCCATAAGACAGACAGGCCGGTCCTCCTTTTGATACATTTCATTTCGGGCCGACAGATAGGTTTGATAGGCCCTTTCGATGAGTCCTGAATAGGGCCCGTCATCAATGCTGACCGTATCTATCTCTGTAAGGAACGTGGTATGCCGGCAGTGATCGGACCAATAGGTATCGAGCATTTTAATTTCTGTCAGTGTTGGATCCCGTTTTTCCTCATTCATGAAATAATCACGAATAAAACGCAGATCATTGCCGTTCATGGCAAGATCGAGTTCTCGTCGCATTGTTTCGATAGCGTCATCATTCGAGGATATAAAGCCCTTTAAAATCTTTACAGGTCCCGGTTCATCAATCGTTTCTTCCAACGAAAAAGGTTTTTCCAGTTGGGCTTCACGTGAATCCACCGGATTTATGCAGTAGTCTTTGATTTTAGCGACCTGTTCATCCGAAAGGGAGCCGCTGAGAATAAAGACACGGGCTGTTTTAACCAGCGGCGGATCACCCTGGGAAATAAGCTGAAGGGCCTGGGCGGCGGAGTCAGCCCGCTGATCATATTGACCGGGAAGATATTCAATTGCAAACACATGCGCCCCAGGAACCGCTTCGAACGTTTCATCGTAGACCATATCAACAGGGGGTTCTGCGAAAATCGTATTGCGTACCGTCTGGTATATCGATGCATCGATCCCCTGAATGTCATACCGGTACAGAATGCGGACCTGGTCCAGTGTCTGTATACGCAGATTATCTTGCAGGTCCTGAAGGTAGCTCCGGGCTTCCACATCGAATCCCGGTTTTTTTTCCACATAAATACGCTTGATTATATCCATGCTCTTTCCGACTTTACTGGTATTCTCTTCAATTACGCTCTCTTTCGTAGGCAATTTTCCCGTTCATGATGGTTATATCCACTTCATAATCCTCGCCAAGAACCACCATGTCCGCTTTCTTTCCCACGGCAAGAATACCGCTTTTATGGTGCAGGTTTATGACCTTGGCCCCGTTCAACGAGGCCATCCGAACCGCCTCTGTAATGCGGGCACCGGCCTTTTCGACCATAAACTTAATGGCCCTGTTTAATGTAAGGGAGCTGCCGGCTATGGTGCCGTCATCAAGCATCGCCTTGCCACCGCTGATGCGCACTTTCTGGTTAGCAAAATCAGATTCCTCACCCTCATGCATGCCACCCGGTTTGATAGAATCCGTAATCAGTATAATGCCGTTGGGTCGTTTCACCCGGAGTAAGAATTCCATCATTGCCGGATGCACATGATGTGTATCCGCGATTAATTCGATTTTCAGTTCATCCCGCAACAGGGCGGCAAGGGCAACGCCCGGTTCACGGTGATGCAGCGGTTTCATGGCATTGAACATGTGGGTCACATGGGCAGCACCGTTGTCGATGGCAATTTCAATTTCGCGGTATGTGGCCATGGAATGACCTATGGAAAGCACGACACCGTCGCGGGCGGCAGCCCGGATAACCTCCGTCGCACCGGGCAGCTCCGGCGCGATGGTCATCAGTTTTATCAATCCCCCCGACGCTTCCCACATTTTTTTCCAGGACGCTACAGTGGGTGTCCACAGCCATCCCTCATTCATAGCACCTTTAAAAGCCTTATTCAGGTATGGTCCCTCCATGTGGATACCTTTAATATTCGATTCCGGATGTTTAAGGATATAGGCGGACAGATTTCGGATATTTTCGAGCAGTTCCTCTTCCGGTTTCGCATACAGACTGGCCAGCAGGGTCGTGGAACCGTGCCTGAGAAAATGATCGGCAATGATCTGAAAATCCTCATCCGTACCATCGGAAAAGCCATGCCCCAGAGCTCCGTGGATCAACAGATCGACATACCCCGGTGTTACAGACCGTCCTTTACAATCGATTGTTTCTGCATGGTCCGGAACGGTGACATCTTCAGCATATCCCAGCTCAATAATATCATCATCCTCAATGACCAGCGCCCCACCCTTTATGATACGAAAAGGGGTGATAATTTTGGCATTGGTAAGAACAAGACTCATAACCATCCTCGATTGCAAATCAAACTATATTTCGATTGAAGACTAGAAATATAGGGTTATTACCAAAATCAAACAATTTTTTATATTGGACTTTCCGGGAATGATGTTTCAGGTTCTATTAAAATCATTTCAATAAGCCGGGGAAATTGCTTTTAAACGTTCTTCTTACAGCTTATCCCGTGCAGGCCTTTTCAATTTCCGCAATTGTTTTGGGTATACTTTCTCCAAGCACCCTATTGCCCTCCTGCGTGATCAGAACATCATCCTCGATGCGGATCCCCCCGAAATCAAGGTATTCTTCGACCCTGGGATAATTGATAAAGGATTCAAGATAATTCTCTGCCTGCCATTTTTCAATCAATTCCGGGATAAAATAGATGCCTGGTTCAACGGTTAACACGAATCCCGGCTCCAATTTCCTGGCGAAACGTAAATAGGCCAGGCCGAACTGGTCGCTGCGTTCCATTCCGTCGCTATAACCCACGTAATTTTCACCGAGATTTTCCATGTCATGCACATCCAGGCCCATCATATGTCCGAGGCCGTGTGGAAAAAACAAGGCGTGTGCACCGGCCTGGACAGCTTCATCGGTATTTCCCTTCATTAGTCCCAGGCTCTTCAGTCCGTCGGTAATATATTTTGCGGAAGCAATGTGAATATCTTTAAACGGGACACCCGGTTTCATTAGCCCGATGGCTTTTAACTGAGATCCAAGCACAATTTCATATATCTCCTGTTGTGCCGATGTAAATTTTCCGCTAACCGGTATGGTACGTGTAATATCCGCGGCATAATGTTTCAGCGTCTCGGCACCACAGTCATTTATCAGCATATCACCATCCTTCATGACATTGCTATGATGATGATTATGCAAAACCTGTCCATTCACGGAAAGAATGATGGGAAATGAGATCTGGGCACCTCCGGCCAGGGCAATCCCCTCGATCCGGCCGTATATTTCACGCTCGCTCATCCCGGAACGTGCCATTCGCATCGCCGTCACCTGCATGTCATACGTGATGGCGTGAGCCCGCTCAATTTCTGCAACTTCTTCAGGACTTTTTACAGAACGCTGACTGACAATGGCTTTAATCAGTTCAACAGAGGGCTCGGGTCTGGAAACGCCGAGATGCTTTTCAAACAAGGCTTCATGTTCAGGTCGGTATGGTGAGATACAATGCACATCCCTCCCGGCCTTCCCGGCATCTTCCATAACACGCTGTAACGCGTCGGCGGGTTGACCTGCATCCGCGCCTGTCATTTCTGCCCAGTCCATGAGTTTTGGCTGATCACCCATCCATATTATGTCCTCGAGTTCATAATCCGTACCAAAAATGGTCGTCTTTCCGGAATCAATATCAATGACGGCCGACATCCCGGGAATATCAATGCCGAAATAGTATAGAAAGGTGCTGTCCTGACGGAAAGCATAGGTATTGGCCGGATAATTCATCGGCAGTTCATTATTACCGTAAAAAAGAATAAGTCCGCTATGCATATGTTGTTGCAGCACTCTGCGGCGCTCCACGTAGGTTTCAGAATGAAACATAAAGACCTCTCATTTATCATACCTGTATATTATTACGGTCATTTGCTCTCAGCCGGTTTTTTTCGCCAGAAAAGATAGACGGGTATTCCCGTCATAACCAGTACCATACCGATTACCGACGCGTATGGTTTCTCTACAAGCGTATTGACCATTATCCATAACATTGCCAGGGCGAATAAGACAGGGATAAACGGGTATCCCCAGACCTTGTACGGCCTTTCGGCATCCGGACGCCTGGAGCGAAGAACGAAGATGCCCAGCGCTGTAGCAATATAGAAGAGTAAAAGGATAAACACAACATAGGTATAGAGTTGCTCATACGTTCCGGTAAGACAGAGGATTCCGGCCCATATACCCTGCCACAGAACGGCAATATGCGGACTACGGTACCGCGGATGAATCTTACTGAATGATTTAAAAAACTGTCCGTCGGCTGCCATGGCATAGAAAATTCTCGGTCCGAAGATCACAGTGGCACTCAGGCATCCGAAAATGGATACAAGAATGAGCGCAGACATGACTGAACCGGCCTGTGTGCCAAACATCGCGGTAGTAGCTTCTTCGCCTATTCGCAACGTGCCCGCCATTTCCGACATCGGAAGCGCTTTGAGATAAAACCAGTTTATCGCCAGGTAAACAAAACCGGTAAAAGTTATCCCAAGAATCAGACTGACGGGCAGATTTTTTTTGACATTTTTAATCTCGCTGGCAACACAATTAACCGAATACCACCCGTCAAACGTCCACAGGACCGCTATAAGGGCAATGCCGAGAGCAGAAATGAGGCTGAGCCCGGCAGGGGCTTTTGCAACAATATCATTGACAGGGTTTTCCGCCGGTCCGGCAGCGAAAAATAAACCGGCAACAACCAGAATCCCGATGGCCAGAAGTTTGAGGATCGTAAAAACGTTCTGAACCAGATTACCGGAACGGATCCCGAAGTAGTTGATAAATGTTAAAAGCAGAATACTGAACAAGGCCACCAATTGCCCGTTGGAAACCGGAATAATCAGCCCCGATGAAATCGAATAATGTTGCAGGCTCAACGAGGGGAAAAAATGTGAGGTGTACTCGGCAAAACCGACTCCGAGTGCGGCAATTCCGCCGGTCTGTGTAACCGTAAAGGTTGTCCAGCCGTACATAAACCCGGCAAAAGGTCCGTACGTTTCGCGCAGGTAGGCATACTGGCCGCCGGCTTCCGGAATCATGGTGCCCAGTTCGGCGAAAGTCAGACCGCCAAACAGAGTTAAAACGGTACCCAGCAGCCAGACAAACATGATCCACAGCGGATCAGGCAGGTGCATGGCGATCTGGCCGGTGGTCAGAAAGATCCCGGAGCCCACAACGGAACCAATGACAAGCACCGTCGCATCGAATAAGGTGAGCCGCGGTATAAGTTTAGGTTGGGTCATCCCGTATCAGCTTTACTGATGACAGCTAAAATTCGAGTGAAACGCCTCCGACGGGAAATGTCTGGAACTGAAGGATTTCATCACGTGTACCATCATCGTTATATTGATAATCCCAGATATTATCACGGTTATAAATATTCATAATATCAAAAAAGACCACCAGATTCCAGGTGTTGAATATAAAACGGCGGTCTATACGTAAGTCAAACCGGTGGTATTCCGGATAACGTTCCGGGTTCAACTGTTGTTCCTCTTCCACAACCCACTCACGGATATTGGGATTGTAGCGCGGCGGCGTATACGGTCTGCCGCCGAGATAACGGAATTTAATGCTGATTTCGAGTTCATCCGAGGGAGAAAGCGGGAACCAGGAAATAGCATGAAACCACCATTTTGTTTTCATCTGTTTAAACCATTCTTCGTGTTGCCACATGAATTTATAACCGGCAATGAATGTAAACACGTTGCGGTAATCATAATCCCAATTGTAATAATTACCGTAGCGCGGATCTTTCGCCTCGGATTTCGAGTGCGCATAACTGATAATGGTGGAAAAACTGTGGGTGAGTTTTTTCTGCAGGAAAACTTCAATGCCGCTGGCTCTCCCCCTTCCGGCATTCAATAATGCACCCTGAAAATCATCAAAGGGATCCGGTGTCGTCAGATTTTTTTCAACGGGCACATCGTGATAGGTCTTTTTATATGCTTCCACTACAAGATTGATGTCTTCGCGAATCAGATAATCGAGTCCAACCACATACTGGCGCGTATGCTTATCTTCCAGATTCTTATTCTGCGGATTGGCGGATAGTTCGAGATATGAAGGTGTCTGGTGATGCATACCATAGGCAAAATTCACGGTGAAGCGGGAATGGGGAGACAGGGACAAACCAATCCGTGGTTCGAAGTACTGATAACCGGTATAATCAAAGGCACCATATCGTATGCCACCGGTTGCCCGGATATAACGGGACAAATCGATGGACAACTGCGAATAAAAAGCCGTTTTTGCGGAATTTATCTTTTTATTCACCTGGTAGGTATCATAACTGCGGAAAACGCCTATCGCTGAATCCGGTTGCTGGCTGGCCGGATTGTATAAAAAGAGCGTATCCGCATCACGCCAGATATCATGATCGAACCGGATCTGCTTTACCGATGCCCCGAAATTCAGATCGATGTTCTTTCTAATCCGGTATACGGCATCTGTCTTCAGTGTCATTTCAAGTTCATCGGACAGATTGGTATACCAGGTCGTATTTTCCGGAACATCATACACATCGATATTATATTTACTTCGCACAGCGGAGAGCGTTGTATGAGAAAAGAAATGTTTGTTCCAGAAGGTCCGTAACGTCATACCAGCGATTGTCTGGGAGTTTGAATTCCTTACATTCTCCGCCCCTCTGCCGTAACCTGCCTCATCTTCACCCTCGATATTTATTTTATCCGATCCGTATACGGTATTGACCCAGAGCGTATTACTTCGGTTTAACTCAAAGGTCAGTTTGCCCTGGAAATTGTAATACCGCGGGACAGCCGTCAGACCGGTCGACGATATGATCAGATCCAGATAGCTTTGCCGCGCAGACAAGAGGTAGCTGCCGTTTTTTATTCCGATCGGGCCTTCGAGCAATACGCCGACACCGGCCATTCCCAGGCTCCCTTCGGCTCTGAATCGTTCCCTGTTCCCTTCACGCTGAGAAATGTCCATCACGGAGGAAGCCTTATCACCGTACCGGGCAGAAAAGGCACCGGCATAGAAATCGACATTCCGCACCATATAGCTGTTAAGCATATTGATGGGACCACCGCCTGCACCCTGAACACCGAAATGGTTGGGATTGGGAATCTCGATATTATCAAGCAGGAAGAGGTTTTCTCCGGGAATTCCCCCACGGATGATTATTTCGTTCATCTGGTCACTTCCCGATACAACGGCAGGAAGAGCCTGCATGGCACGCTGTATATCCGCCACATCCCCGGGGCTGCGCCGGATTTCCTCAAAATTCATGGACCGTGTACTGACCACGGATTCTTTAGGTTTTTCAAAATAGCTGGCGGTTACCTCTACGGTTTCACCTTCAATATAGCTTTCATCCATGGCTATTTCCAGGGTCGTTGTCCGTTTCGGATTTACAATGACGTTACCCTTTTTTACTGTTGTATAGCCGAGGTAATGGATTTCAAGGTTGTATGTACCGGGTTGCAGATTTTGTATAATAAAATAACCTTCTTCATCGGTTGCCGCTCCTTTATTTACCCCTTCAACGACGACATTTGCACCCGTAAGCGGTTGCAGGGATTGCCGTTCATACACTTTCCCGCCAATTCGTCCGGGTTCCGCTGCCTGGGAGAGCGAAAAAGACAAAACGGAGAATAAAAGGATTGTATTATACAACCGGTTTCTTTTACTTATTTTCATTTTGCCGGTCTCTTTCTTTAATAACGTATTAAACCAAACCCAACATCAATATCCGACTAATTATTTCAACATACAAAATTATCTCATATTATTAAATGAATACGCAATAATCAAAGCGATTTTTTCCGGTAAACAGGGATTGTATTGTATGGACCGACGCGTTGAATTCAGGCGGCTGATTGAAGTGATTTGTAGGTTTTAATGAGTTCTTTATAATGACCGAGCAGGTTAGAATTGATAGCATCCCAACTGTAGGATCGCGCATGAACAAGGGCTTGCTTTCCTAATTCGGCCTTCAGATCCTTGTTCTTCAGGATATGCTGGATTTTATCGGCAAGTTTAACCGGCTGATTTGAAGGACAGATATAACCGTTTCTGCCATCTAAAACAAGGTCGCTTACTCCGCCCTTATCAACCGTAACGACGGGCAAACCGGAAGCAAATGCTTCAAGTATGACATTTCCGAAAGTCTCGGTTGTCGAGGGAAAGACGAAGATATCGGAAGAGGCATACATTGTTGACAACTCTTTTCCATGGAGATACCCCGTAAAGTGCGCATCAGGAAGCTGCATTTCCAGCTCTTCCCTCATCGGGCCATCTCCAACGATTACGAATTTGAATGTCAGCCCTCTGTTCCTGAGTATTTTGTCAATTTGAACCAGATCATCGAGGTCTTTTTCTCTCACTAAACGCCCGACAAACAGGAGTACGGATTCTCCCTCAGGAGCCAGGTGCCCGCGTAAGGTATCGCTTCGAAGGGACGAAGAAAATCGTTCAATATCAATACCTCTCTCCCACAGCGTGACATTTTCAAAACCCTGTTCTTTCAGTATCGTCGCTGTCGTTTGTGAGGGCGCAAGCGTTTTGTCAAACTGATTATAAAACCAGCGCAGAAAAGTCCAGCCCCAGTCTTCCATCCGCTGAAATCCATAGTATTTAAAATAAGCGACAAAATCGGTATGATAACTTGCCACGGCGGGGATATGCCGGCGACCGGCATAATTAACTCCCATTTTACCCATGAATGTAGGGCTGCTCACATGAATAATATCAGGTTGAAAATCGTCAAGTTTTTCCTGCAGTTTTTGCATAAGCGGGAGCCCCAGACGGTAATGGGGATACAAAAGGAAAGGAACATAATAAACCTGGAATACCTTATCGCTCCAGCTAATATCGTCACCCGGTTTAAACGGCGAGATAAAACAGAATTCCACCCCCTTTTGCTGCAGGGTACCCACAAGATTGGTATAACTTCTGGCAACACCGTCCGTGCTGGGTGGAAGGCTGTCAGCGATGAAGGCTACTTTCATACCTGTCCCTGAAAAAGAAGCGTTAAACCGAGATGTGATGTCCCAAGACCAAGAACCGTTCCGGCCAGGACATCCGTTGGATAGTGTACTCTCAGAATGATCCTTGACAATCCAACCAGAATCGCCCAGAACAATATAATACCGCCCAGTTCCGGAAACTGGAATCCGACAAACTTTGCAAAAATAAATGCACCGGCTGTGTGACCGGATGGAAAACTATACTGATCGGGCGGTGCAATTAAATGATGAAGCCCTTTTATGGCATTAAACGGACGCTTTCTCTTTATTGCATTTTTTATAAGATAATAAATTGCGAGATTTGCTGCAAATGCCGTAAGCAAGGCCAACATGATCATACGGCTCAGCGGACCGGATACGAGCAGAACGATCCCGTAAATGACATAGACATGGCCGTCAGCCGACCTGGAAACAAAATAAAAGAAGCGCCGTATAGCCTCATTGATATTCCAGCGTACAATAAGATTAAAAAGGAACAAATCAATTCGTATGACGCGTTGTGCTATGATGTCACTCATCTTACTTCAAATCCCGATTAATTACATAATTTGTTAAGATATTAGAATCCAATTATTCAGTATCTGTTAAAATTGAAATAGTATTTTGTGTGTTAAATGTTTCAAATATATTAGCCACCCCTTTTTTAACGGATGTATACCGTAAAAGTGTCAAATTTCATTCAAATAGCTTGAGTTATCATAATAATGGGCGAAACTGTAAATAGATCTTGCATAACTTTCAGGAAAACAGGTAGATCAGATGTGTGATGCCGGATATTCGAAGGCGGAATTACTCTCCGAAAATAAAAAGCTGCGGAACCGGATTGAAGAACTGGAACACCTTCAGAAACAGTATGAACGTACCCAGGCTGAGTTGCGGGAAACGAGGGATCATCTCCAGGCCATCCTTGATGCTATTCCCGGTACGGTTTCCTGGATAGATTCCGAATTCAGGTATCTGGGCGTAAACCGTCTGCTGGCTGAAACATTTGGATTACCTGCGGAAGCATTCATCGGAAAGGAAGTTGGCTTTCTCGGTTCAAGTTCCGCCTTTGGTGATTATGTTAATGAGGTTTTCTGCAGCAGCAATTCTTTCTTTTTTAAGGAAATTGAATCCAACAGTGAAGGCAAGCGACTCATACACCTGATCGGCTCACAGAAATATCATAACGGAAAGCGGGCAGTCTTTGTCGGGATTGATATCACAGTTCGTAAGCTGGCTGAAGAAGTTTTGCGTGAAAGCGAAGAACGCTACCGGTCCTTCGTCGAAAACCTGCAGGGCATCGCGTACCGCAAGACGCTCGATTTCAAGCCGATTTTCTACCATGGTGCCGTCGAGCAGGTATGTGGCTATTCGGAAGAGGATTTCACAAGCGGCCGAAAAGAATGGGAAGCACTGGTTTATAAAGACGACCTGGCTGTTTACAATCAGATGACACAACGTATCCGGGAATTCAAGACTGATTCTGAAGGAATTGAATATCGAATTGTGCTTAAAGACGGACAGATACGCTGGATTCGTGAGAACTGCAAGGTAATACATGACCATGCCGGCGAGCCTGTGTTCATTCAGGGTACGATTTATGACATCAACAGCCAAAAAGAAACGGAAGAAGCACTACAGGTTTCTGAAGAAAACTATCGTAAATTTTTCGAGGAAGATCTCACGGGTGATTATATTTCGACTCCGGATGGTGAATTATTGTTTTGTAATTCCGCCTTCGCAGAAATTTTCGGATTTGACTCGGTTGCAAATGCTTTGCATTATAACCTGAACCGTCTGTATCCGGAATCCGCATCCAGGGGTGCATTCATTGATGCGCTGAAAAAAGAAGGTAAGCTCAACCTGACAGAGGTAGAACTCCGCGATCGACATGGCCGGCCGGTGTTTGTCGTAGAAAATACCATCGGTACGTTTGATGAAGAGGGCGAACTCATCCGTATACGCGGTTATCTCTTTGATATCACGGAACGTAAAAAACTGGAAGCACAGGTGCGCCAGGCTCAGAAAATGGAAGCGATCGGTACCCTTGCCGGGGGTATTGCACATGACTTCAATAATCTTCTGACGACAATCCAGGGATACACGGATCTGGCCATAACCAGTCTGGATGATGATAATCCCATACACCGGCACCTGAACCAGATCCGCCGGGCAGCGGGCCGGGCGGGTAGTCTGACTAACCAGCTTCTGCTTTTCAGCCGCAAACAATCCATAGAGTTGAATTCCATCAATGTCAATGAAATTATTGAAAACATATTCAAGATGCTGAACAGGCTGATTGGTGAGGATATTGAAATCAACATGGAACTCGCTCCGGAATGCTGGCGGATCTGGGGTGATGTCGGAAATATTGAACAGATAATTATGAACCTTGCCATCAATGCCCGGGACGCCATGCCAAAAGGCGGTCTGCTCACCATTGGCAGTGAAAATCGTATCATCGATGAAAACTATTGCAGAAAATACAATTATGCCCATCCGGGAAAATTTGTATGTCTGACCATTTCTGATACGGGAACCGGTATTGAAGACGGAATAAAACAACACATTTTTGAGCCCTTCTTTACAACAAAAGAAGCGGGAAAAGGGACCGGACTCGGTCTGTCTGTCGTATACGGTATCATCAAACAGCATAACGGCTGGATTAATATGAACAGTATCGTCGGTAGCGGTACATCATTCGAGCTTTTCCTGCCTGTTTCTGCTTCATACCAGGAGGAATCGGGTCATCAGGGCAACCATCATGCGATTTTCCCTGCCGGCGGAGGCCGTATTTTACTTGTCGAAGATGAAGACGGAATACGGGAATTTGCAAATGAAGTTTTGAAGCTGCAGGGCTATGACATTGTATCAGCGACCAATGTCAATGAAGCGCTACAGATTTTCAGATCGGATCAGCAGCCTTTCGATCTCTTGTTTACGGATGTTGTCCTTCCGGATAACGATGGTTTACACCTCGTCGATATGATAAAAAATGATAATCCGGAAATCAGAATATTACTGACCAGCGGGTATACGGATCAGAAATCGCAATGGCCTGAAATCAGAAGAAAGGGTTATCGCTTTCTGCAAAAACCTTACAGTATGCGCGACCTGCTGCAGTATGTCGCGGATGCACTGAAAGAAGAATAACTCTTAAAAAAAAGCACCATGGTAACCAACTAGTACCGGATGGGGGGTCTGGCAACGGGCAATCTCGCTGAAATCAGCGGCATCGAGAATCAGCAGGTATGAATTCCCTTTCCGCGCATCCAGGACCACGGTCAGGATGACACCGTCATCCTCAGCGCTTCTGCCCTCTCTCCCGACGAATACCGGTTCACCCGGATAGCAACCGGGTGCATTCCAGGTTTGATTGTTACCGGTCTGTATATCAATTTTCACGATTTGATTATAAAACCCACTTCGCTTCTCTTCCTGTATACCGACACCATAGACATAGCGGTACGCGCCGTTCATATTGAAGCGTTCATAATCAAAACGCGGGAGTTCAATGCAGGCATCGGATAAGACCTCTTTTTTTACGGAACCGGCCGTTAGATCGATGCGATACCGTACCAGCTTCCCGAAAGGTATCCTGTTGTTTGTATCACGTAAACGGTTTAAATAAAAGGCATTAATCACTTCCGCATCTTCATAAGCATTGATATCGACGATAAGCTCGCCGTTCCGCTCGAAAGCATTGACATGGTGAAAAGCAAAAAACGCATCGGTTTTAATTGTTTTTACCAGTTCGCCGGTCTGGCGGTCCATTATAAAAAAACGGCTGCCCCTCTTTGGCTTCCACTTAAAATTTTCAATAAAGGGTTTAACCTGGAACAGTAGTTTCAGGGGGTAGACAACGAGGGGGAATTCGACCAGGATGAGATACCGTTCCGACATTCCAAAACTATGAATATATGCCGGCTCGGTTACTTTAATCTCCCCTATGACATGTGATTTCCTGCCGGCATCGATACGCAACATGCGATAATGACTGACCCTGCCAAAACGGGTTACCAGATTATAGGCACTCTCATCAGCGGAATCGAATTGCGGATGCACCGTCGTCACATGCTGCTTATACTTTTTTTCATATTGATATTCGCCCAGGCTATTCAGTGTGTCCGGATCAAACTCAATCTGCATGGAAGTTTCGCCGAGAGCAAGCATCATTTCTGATATCCGGGCTACGTTTACTTTGGCACTATCGGTAATTTTCTGGTCAAAGACCGCGGTAAGGCGGCCGAAAAGGGACCGGCAGGGATCCGTCGCATATTCGGAATAGACAATTTCCCCCTTTTTCATTGCCTCATTATAGGCCTTACAGGCAAGGAATTTATTTGAATAACTGACCTTTCCCTCAGATATTGCAAAGCGATGCAACATGGCCAGACCGTCAAACCAATGGCGGTAAGTCTGTTCACCGACACGAAATGTGCCGGGTCCGTTTCGAATCAACGTCCCCTGCAGCCATTCCGGCAGTTTTCCTTCAATGGGCAGATCATCCAGGGTCACTTCTTTACTGGTTTCCGTAAATCCTAGTTCGAAGACATCAGCCATCACGTTTCTCCGGGTTTAAGACTTATTCTTGATTAATTCAGCGGCAATTTTCCCCGATGACAATACGGCAGGGACACCGGCTCCGGGGTGTGTGCCCGCACCGACAAAATACAGGTTTTCAAACTCTTCGGACCGGTTATGGGGACGGAAATAGGCTGATTGAAGCAATGTCGGTTTCAGTGCAAAGGCAGCGCCCCGGTAACTGTTCAACGTATCCCTGAAATGGATCGGATCAATAAAATGTTCAGCAATAATATGTTTTCTCAAATCCGGAAGATACTGTTCTTCCAGGTACGCCAGCAGCCGGTCTTTATAGTCTTCGGCGATATCTTCCCAATCGGTTCCGGATTTCAGGTTAGGGACGAGGGAAAGGACATAGAAAGATTCGGTTCCCGGCGGTGCGATGGAAGGATCGGTTTTCGTCGGCATATGCAGGTACAGTGAAAAATCCTTAGGCAGTCCGCGTGCCGCAAAGATTTCTTTTAATAATCCCTTATAGCGCTTGTTAAAAATAATATTATGGTGATCCAGCCTGGAGTCGGTATAACGCCGGTCCGTACCAAAATAAATCACGACCAGAGACATGCTGTAGTTCATACGGTCGATCCGACGGTTTGTAAATGTGCGGCGTTCCTTTTCCGGAATCAAATAACGGTAAGTATGGGCCACATCCCCATTGCAGACAACGGCGTCAGCTTCCACTTTCGAACCGTCGGAGAGCTCGACACCAACGACTTTCCGGTTACGAATCAGGATCTGTTTAACTTCCGTGTCCAAATGTACTGTGCCACCCAACTCCCTGAACAAACGGCCAAAAGCATCCACGATCGCTCCGGTACCACCGATCGCATAATGAATGCCCCACTCCTTTTCAAACTGGACAATCAGGGTATAGAGTGACGGGGTATCAAACGGGTTGCCACCGACCAGCAGCGGGTGAAACGAAAAACAGCGTCGCAGAAAATCATCCTTGATATATTTTGAAACAAAGCCATAGGTACCACGGTAACCCTGAAGTCGAATCACATCGGGCATGACCTTGAGCATGTCTGAAAGCTTAAGAAAGGGACGGTCCGTGAAAGGTTGCAATTTGTTGAATATTGCAACCGTATGATCAACAAATTTAAGATACCGTTTTTTATCCGCACTATTCCATTTATCGATTTCTTTCAGCATATCCTCTGTTTTATGCCGGTAATCAAACGATCTGCCCTCGTGGTTAAACAGACGGTAAAAAGGATCCAGAGGCACCAGTTTGAAATAGTCTTCCCGTTTTTTACCCGCTTCCTCAAATATTTCATCAAATATATAGGGTGCAGTGATGACCGTAGGACCACCGTCAAATTTAAACCCGTTGATTTCATACTGGTATGCCCTGCCACCCAGTTTATCTCGTTTTTCGAAAAGGGTCACATCGTAATTATTGGCTGCAAGCCGGTTTGCGGCGGCAAGACCTCCGAATCCACTTCCTATGACAATTACTTTTTTCATTTATAGTCCTTACTATTTCAATTAATTATTATTTGTTTCTCTGCGCACACGCGGCAATTTCCACCATTGGACCCAGGGATAGCGATGATGCTCAAGGTGATATCCGAAATGATAACAGGTTAAAAACGATAACCATTCGGGATAGTCATTGCTCCGGGCGCGGTGTTCATCCACATACCCGCTATCTGTCTCCCGGTGCGGCAGATAGGTACCAAAATAAAACAACTGAAAACTGCTAACGAGCGATGGTATTAACCAGAATAGAATCAAATTTAACGGATCAATCTTAAAGACATGTAGCAAAATATTATACACGATAGCCATCCCGGCCAGTTGAACTAATGACGCATAGGTAATAAAGAATTTCACATACCATGTCAGTAATGATGTCTTTTTTTGGTCATGAAAATCCGGATCCTTTCCGGAAGCGGGATAAGCATGGTGATCCATGTGTTTTGGAAGCATTTTTTTTAATGAAAACAAGGCAAAAAGGGATAATGCCAACTGGCCGATCCCGTTATTCAACCTTCTGTTTTTATGCGTTACCAGACCGTGCATCGAATCATGAGCCGTAATAAACAAGCCGGTGTACAGGAGAATCTGTAAGAAAAACTGCGGTATCAGATTCCAGTTTTCCAGCGACACTTCAGCCGTTAACAGGTAGATCAGATTTACGGTCCACAAAATGATGATCGATGCGGCTGCAATCAATCCAATTCGGTTATCTTTTTCAGTTAAAGGAAATTCCATGGTCACCCGTTTTTAAAGTTGACAAGTACAAAATAAATGAGCTGGGCGTAATATGCATGCATAGAGATCACAGGAATACCCTTTTTAAACAGTTTCATACCATAAGCGATCACTATGAACACAAAACTAATGCCGAACCAGGCTATGTAGTTCTGAATGGGTATCGAACCACCTTCCCAGCTCCAGTAGCCCAGTTTTACTGCTGCCGGTTCCATGATGATATCAAATACAACCATGAGAAGGGAAATAAGAAGGGCTTTAACCGGCAACGACATGTTAAGAAATCGGGAAGCGATGTATTCCGTAACGGCAATGGAACTCAAAATCATATTGAGCCAGGCAAAACCAATCACAACAGGTACAGACCCTATTGTCGGTTCCAATGTTGTACCGTATGTGTACGTTCCAAAAACCAGACCGGACTGCACACCGAGATATTCGACAGCTATGGAAAGGCTGAAAACCATAAACATCCATAACCCGAGCACCAATTTACCAGACCCGGTTGCAGCCGCCCTCCCCCCCTGGCTGAAATATTCGTAAATAAGCCACAAAGAAAGGAAGGCCATTGCAAAAGGCGCGCCCGCTTCCATCGTCCCCTGCAATACACCCAGCACATGCCACAGCCCTCCTGCACCAAGCAGCAGGTATAAAACAACTTTTTTAATAGTTTCACTTTTCATATTCAGATTATGCCTTTTATCAACATCTATACATCCTGTTCAGGAAGACCGGTTTATGGAAATTTCGATAGCCCGTCCTTTCCATACCACTTTGCCCCAGCGCGCCTGAACAAATGAATTCAGGGCCATAATGACAAGTACGAGCGCGGAAACGGGATGCAGAAAAAGCGCCTCAGGCAAGGGGTGCCGAAATTTCCATGCATTAATCACTCGTACCAGCAGAGCAAAGGATATGAGGTACAAAAAGGATTTGTTTTCCTGATCAGCTATCAGCCCGTAAACAGGATATACATAGGCCATTATAATAAAAACAAGGAAAACGCTGAAAATGACCGGCGAATTACCTGTCAGACCATAAAGGATCTTTGTGAATCCGGACCATATCTGTCTCATACTCGAATACATTCGGCAGTAAATCATGCCTGTACCGGCTACAGTCATCACCCTGAGTCCCACCTTTTTTGCTGTGCGAAAGAGAGCCACATCTTCAACGACTTCGCTTTTAACCGCTTCATGTCCGGAAAGCTTATCATAGGCTTTCCGGGTAAATGCAATCCATTGTCCGTTCGCGGCAGACAGTGATCGGAATGGGAAGAGATAGACCGTCCATAGGGGAAGCAGCGTGTACAATATCAGATCAATCCAGGGCACCATCATACGTTCGCTGAAACGTTTCATGACCTGTTGTGAAAATGCAGACAACCCATCGAGTTTATAACGCCTCATCCAGCCGATCGTATTGCGGAGGGCGTTCTCATTATGCCAGGTATCAGCATCGGCGAATATCAGAACTTCGCCGCTGGCTTGTTCCGACAACTGATGGCAGGCCCAGTTTTTCCCAAGCCAGTTTCCCGGCAATGGTGATCCCGCTAACAATCGGATCCGCTTATCCCCGGAAGCTATTTCCCTCACAATCTCAGCCGTTTTGTCCGTTGAACCATCGTCGAGCACGATTATCTCATATTCGGGATAATGTTGCTGTTGCATGCTCTTCAGACAGATACCTATCGTATCCTCTTCATTCCTTGCCGGAATCAGCACGGAGATAGACGGGAATCTGTCCGGAACAAACGTGGTTCTTAGATCAGGACCTAAGAAGATATTGACCAGGCTTATGGCAAAAAAAACGGATAACAACACAGCCGAGATAATTAATAACAGTACCATATTTACCGGCCCAATTGTTCAATTGTTGTACTGATGGAGGCACGGCCATCGAACAGCGTTTCCCCCGTTTCTCCCGCCCGGATAGATTGATCCAGTATCCACAGCAGTGAACGATGGTTTTGACGGTATGTTTCGACGTTTGCCATTTGTTTAGCTGAGACAATTTCAGGTACAGAAAATTTAAAAAAGACTTCCGGACGTTGTTGGTCAAGAAACTCTGTCTTAATTCCTAATTGAACAATCGTCAGATCCTGTTTAAAATGCTCCGCAATAACATGAAATCCCCTCCTGTATTCGAGCGGATCCTTCTGCCAGGGCTGCAATTCCCCCTGGGGAAACATGCATAATAGTACGGGATCCTCTTCTGTGTGGCTGTTCAGAATTTCCAGCGCGTATAAAAGTGAAGCCCTTACACCGGAAAAATTATCGGAACGAATACCAAAAGCACCCAGTTTTGCAAAAAAGGGAAATGTAGCCAGTTGTTCCTCAAGCATCATCAGGTAGATTTTACGATGAAAAAGTATTTTGTTGAGATAGTACACAAAAAAACCGTCCCACCAGGTACTGTGGTTTGGCAACAGCAGCGTGGGGCCGGAACTCTTCAGTACAGGAATATCACCCAGCAAATGAAATCTAAAAAAATTTTGTTTAAACAGATGCCTGATATAGGGAGCAAATATCCATTCTGCCCAGGTGATGTGCTTGGCTTTAATCATCGGTTTACCTGCCATTCAGGAGAATATGGTCAGTGTCGGTTTTAACACTCTGGTCTTAAACAATTCCGCTAACACGATTCGCAGTTTTTTTGTCTGCGTAACCCACACACGGCCGAGAAAGGGATTATAATTGCGGGCTTCTATTTTCAGAAGAATGCCCCGATAGATACGGCTTGCGGCATAAATCGCAAACTGCGATTTTCTATTAAGCAAGGCAATACCCTTATTAGCCTGATCATAATAACGATGTGCCCTGTCTACCTGAAACCGCATCAGTTTTTGTATATTTTCGTTCATTCTTTCATTAAAAATATCTTCCTCTTTCACGTTAAAACTTCGGAGATCCTCTTTGGGTAAATAGATACGGTTCATATTTTTATCTTCCTGTACATCGCGCAGAATATTGGTCAGCTGCATGGCAATACCGAGTTTTTCGGCATATTCAAATGCATCTTCCGACTTGTATCCGATGATATGGGTCATCATCAGCCCGACAACCCCTGCCACGCGGTACGCAAAGAGATACAGATCATCAAACGTTTCATACCTGTTGATCTTGAGATCCATCAGGACACCTTCCATGAGGTCCAGCGGGTATTCTTCAGGAATACCGTATTCTTTCGCAACGAGAATAAACGGCTTTATTACCGGATGTTCCGATTCGCCGTTTATATAGGCTCGCTTCAACTCACGTTTGATGTAATCTACTTCGTCAAAAAGTTCTTCATCCGAGCGCCCCCTGGGATTATCGACAATATTATCCGCATAGCGGCAGAATCCATACAGGGCGTAGGTTGCCCAGCGACGTTTCCTGGGTAACATTGCAGACGAAAGGAAAAAACTTTTTGAATAATAGGCTGTCTCCGAACGGGCATAGTGAAAAGACGCTTTTAATGATTTGTCCTTTAAATATTTCATTTTATCAAAATCCCTAATTCTATTTTTCTTTAAATCAATTTTTATTACTTAAAATCAGACAGTATCACTTTTTCCGTCGTCTCTGCCGTCAACAAGACACCCGGGACGCCGGCACCGGGATGGGTGCTTGCACCCACGATATAAAGATTATCAATATCCTCACTGCGATTATGCGGCCTGAAATAGGCGCTTTGCAGCAGACTCGGTTCCACTCCCCAGGCACTGCCCAGATGGGCATTTTGTGTCCGGGCAAAATCCTCAGGTGTAAAAGCGACTTTTACCTGCAGATTTTTTCGCAGATCTTTCAAACCAAAATCCTTCTCAAGGAAATCGATGACCTTATCGGAATATGATTCTTTTATTTCCGACCAGTTGACATCAGCGAGAAGATTGGCAACCGGAATCAGCACATACATGCTTTCACAATTTTCGGGCGCCATATCAGAATCGGTCCGGCTGGGGACATGGAGGTACATCGAAAAATCATCAGGTAATATTTTGTTCTCAAAAATATCCTGAACCAGTCCCCTGTAGCGTTTCGAAAGAATCAGCGTATGGTGCAACAATTCCGGATACTGTTTTTTTACACCGAGATATAACAAAAAGGAACTCATGGAATAATCCATGTTTTTTATTTTCCTGTCGCTCCATTTCCGCCGTTCCGCGGGCTCAATTAAATCCCTGTAAGTATGGGCGAAATCTGCATTAGAAACAACCAGGTCGGCAGGGTAATAATTTTTTTCCGTTTTTACGCCCCTGATCCTCCGGTTTTGTACATCAATTTTAACCGCCTCGGCACTTGTCACGACCGTGCCGCCTATTTCCTTGAAAACCTTCGCAAACGCTTCCACCAGACTGTACATGCCCCCTTTCGTAAACCAGACACCCCCCATTTTTTCAAGGTATGGTATCATCAGGTAAAGGGAAGGTGTTTTAAAAGGATTTCCACCGATAAATAAGGGGTGGAATGAAAAGGTGAAACGATGCCGGAAATCACTGAAATAGCGCTTGACAAAGCGGTATGCCGGGAACAGAGCCCTGAGCTTCATCGCTCTGGGGAAAAATTTGAACAGGCTTGCAATATCTATGAAGGGACGTGACCCCAGACCTTCGACGATGACCGCTTCATATAGTTTTTTAGACTGTTCCATAAAAGCATCATAATTATCAGCATCTTTTTGATTAAACCGGGCCATCTGTGATTTCATTTTCCCGGTATCACCGGTATAGTCGATATACGTTTTGTCATGGAAATATATTCTGTAAGCCGGCTCTATCCGGGTCAGATCAAGATAGTCTTCCATCCGTTTTCCCGCCGACTCAAATACGCGTTGGATAATCTCCGGTGCTGTAACTAACGATGGTCCCATGTCAAATGTATATCCGTCTTTTTTCAATTGATAAGCGCGTCCGCCGAGTTTACTCCTTTTTTCGAGAAGCGTTACCTGAAAACCTTTTGCCTGCAGACGCACAGCTGAAGCCAATCCCCCGAATCCTGAACCAATTACAACTGCTTTTTTCATGGTTTACTCCATCTGATGTTAATTATCCTGCTATTTTAGATGAAAAGGCCGTTCGCTTTGCTGCCTGATACCTTCCTTTTCCCCGATCAGATCCGCAACAAATTTTGCTGACAACAAAACCAATGGAATACCGCCCCCCGGATGTGCAGAACCGCCTGCAAAATACAAACCGCGAATATCCCGACTCCGGTTTGCCGGCCGTTTGAACGCGGAAAAACGATTATTGGAAGCAATGCCGTATATACTGCCCTTGTAAGCATTGTAGCTTTGCTCAAATGTCTCCGGGGTCCAGACATGTTCAAACCGAATTTTGTCCTTTATATCGATACCCTTTTGTTGAAGCCGTTTAAAAACGGCATTCCGGGTTTGATTCGTGAACGCTTCCCAGTCCTGTCCCGGCGAAAGGTAGGGCATATTCACCAGAACAAACCAGTTCTCTGAAGCAGCCGGCGCATGGGCCGGATCACTCTTGGAGGTTATTGCAACGTACACCGTAGGGTCTTCCGCCGGTCTTTTTTCTTCAAAAATCTGCCTGAATTCAAGGCGGTAATCATCGCTGAACAGAATATTGTGGTGGGCCAGCTCATCATGCTGATCGTCAATACCCCACATAAAAACCATACCAGCGAGCGAAGGCTCCAGCCGGTCATACTTTTCTTTTATTTCCGGTTTTCCTTTTATCAGGGAACGGTGTGCTGATATAACATCGGTATTACAGACCACGTAATCCGCTTCGTAAAAACGATCTGCAGCCTGTACACCCTGGACGGTATTATCCTTATGAACGATCTCGAGTATCGGCGTTCCAAAATGACTTGTTACACCGCTCTTATCGGCAACAGACTGTAATGCCTCTACAAAACGGTACATGCCTCCCTTTATATAATATGCATTTAATTCATGCTCCACGAAGGGAATGGTATTCAGTGTTGCAGGCGCCCTGAACGGATCGGAACCATTATAAGTCGCATAACGGTCAAACAATTGAACCAGTCTTGCGTCATTGAAGAACGACCGGTTGGCATCATGCATCGATCGGAACGCGTCGATTTTGTATATTTGAAGAAACAGACGAAACATCTTAAGATTGAGGAGCTTTTTTACCTCGTGAATCGGATTGAAAAGAAAAGCCTCTCCCGCAATATTATATAGTTTTTCACTGTAACTGATATAGTTCCGGTAATTAACCACCTCGTCCGGCGCAATCCGTGCTATTTGCTCCTCCATTCCGGACCGGTCATTCAAGGCATCAAGACGACTTCCATCGGAAAAAAAATAGCGGCAGACAGGATCCATTTTTTCGAAGCAGAGATAGTCGCGGCGGTCTAATCCGGCAAAAGAAAACAATTCATCGATGACAAACGGCATGGTAAGCAGCGAAGGGCCCGTATCAAAGCGGAATTCTTCCCGGATATATTCATTCACCTTCCCACCGGGCCGTTCTGTTTGCTCGAAGAGCTCAACCCGGAAACCCATCCTGGCAAGACGTATTGTTGATGCCAGCCCTGCCAGTCCTGAACCGATAACAGCAACCCGTTTAACCATTTTTTTCCTTCCTTAACCGTTCGTAAACAACCAACGCGAGAAGGACATGTGCATAGCCGTAAAGAAAATCTTCCACAGGTACCGTCGTAATTCTGAAATCAAGCTGGTACGACGGATCATAAAGAACGACTGGCCTTGCCGTGAGATAGCCATTAAAAATCAAAATTAGTATCGAAACGATTCCAATAAGAAAATAAGTCCTTGAGTTGAGCACAATACGTGTCTTTAAAATATAATCAAACAACAACACGATTCCAAAAACTGAAATAACAATACCTGTATATTCCCGTCCTGAATAAAAAACGGCAATGCCTGCCGGAATTAAAACAAGAGGAAGCAGATACAGGATGCGTAAGGCCTGAATAAACCTGTTCGAAAAATAGGCCCGTAGTACCTCCCACACAAATATGCAGGAAAAAGGAATGGTTACAAAAAACAGCCATTCACCCAGGGGCAGCCCAAGAATGCGAAGTGACAGGGTATACGCACCGTTGAACCACCAGTGTTTTCCACTGACCAGTATATCCCATATAATGAAAGGCACAAGTGATATAAGGGCCGCGGAGAATGTATACCCCCATAAGCGGACAAAATGTACACGCTTATCGAAGCTCAGGGCAAATGGCCCGGAAATCACAATCAAATTAAACAGTAAGTATTCTGCCTGCATGGAGCAACCTGACTTTCCTGTATAAATAGTAAACAACGTCAACAGTTAATACGACTCTCTTGAGCGTTATGAACGATTTCATAAAACGCACAGAGAGTGATTTTATTTCCTTATTCAGCGTATTTATGCAATTTTTCCTTTGATAGGGCAGGAAATGATCCACAATCATCTTGAAAGGGTTATCGGTAGACATAATATGAGCTTTTTGCGCGATTTCCAGAAATAAACACGCACAATGCTGCGTTAGGCATCCTGTATTCGAATACGTGCATATCGCTCTATTCGTATTGATTTTTACATAATCATAAGATATATTGGAGAGAGGTTTTTTTATGGCCGGTAATATTGAATATTTTAATAGCATCGAAGCATCCAGGATACTCGGTGTCAATGTGTCGACGATAAAACGTTGGACAGACAGCGGCAAACTGGAATGTACAAAAACCATCGGCGGACATCGGAAATTTTCATTATCGGACCTGGCCAGATTTATTGAATCCAACCATGGTTCCGGAACGAAAGTCAATATTTTCCCCATAGAGAATGCGGATGACCTCAAAATCAGTTCCTATATTTTAAAAGGGGACTTTGATTTCCTGGTCGATTACACGAAACAACAGGCACTCGCCTCCAACCGGAACCGGATTCACCAGGTTCTGAAAGGCTTATACCTGGGCCAACATCCCTTATATCTCATCTATGACCGACTTATCACTCCCGTTTTAGTGCAGATCGGTGATCTCTGGAAAAAAAATATCATCAGTATTTCCGAGGAACATCTGGCGACACAGAGCATCAGGGATGGAATCATCCGGTTGCAGGGTCTCATTCGGCTTCCTGAAAAAAAACTGGGCATCGCCATGTGTATTAACCTGGAAAATGAAATGCATGATATGGGATTGAAAATGACGGATCATATCCTTGAGGCCCGTGGATTTAAGGTACTGAACACCGGACAGAACACACCGCTTTTAAACATTGAAAATGTATTTGAAAATTTTTCACCAAAACGTCTGTACATCTCCAGCACCTACGTGGAAGATATACCTGCCATACAGGCGGAATTCAATAAGATTTGTTCAATTTGCCTGAGCTACAGTATAGATGTTTATTCAGGTGGTCCCGGTTTCGACATCATTGATTATACACATCCGGTTGTCAAAAAACGCCTTTATTCTTTTGAAGAAGTACATAAAATCTGAGATTATTCCACCACATTTATCAGCGGTATTTTTCTATACATGATAATACTCGGTACCTTCAATGCGTACGACTTCCCCAAAATAGACACGATGGTAATCCTTCTCAGGGTATCTGTCGTATATGGATTGGTCTATGAACTGAATAGGATCGAAATCATCCCAGTATATTTTCTGGCACTCCAGTATTAATTCCGCTTCCTCAAAAGACGGCGCGGCAATTTTTTGAGATGCGGATACAGTTAATCCCGATTCCGCTATCTTATCGCCATCTCTGCCTGATTTCGTCCCAAGAAGTCGAAGCGCTTCCCGATAACGCTCCGGGAAAACGCATAGCGTAAAGCTGTCATATTCCTCCGTAAACTCAAAGGTATGGCGGGTAGGACGAACGACGACCTGGGCAAAGGGTTTATTCCACATAATGCCAAAGCTGCCCCAGGCGACTGTCATCGTGTTATAGTTTCTTTCCTCATAATCACCGCTTGTTAAAAGGAACCATTTGTCCGACCAAAGATAAAATATCCGTGCATCAAATTTCCCGACAGGAATTTCCGATCGATTCATCATTACCCTTTCCAGAACATTTCTATTTATTTTTTTTTATTGCTTTACCATGCTGATTACCACCGAAAGCAAATCCGGCGATTCATGCAATGCCATGCTCTTTCTTATAGGCAGCCCAATTACGTTTAAGGTCGACAAAACGTTTATAATCGGGTTGCAGCAGGAAAGGATTCGTCCTTTTTTCATTTTCTATCGTAGACTCCGGCTTCGTACCATAATTATGACCGGGAAAAACCCGTGTTTCCGGAGGAAGCGCGAGAAGCTTGTCATGTAATGATGTGTACTCTTTCTCCGCCTGCAGGCCCAAATCTGTTCCCCCTACCTTTCCGACAAAAAGCGTATCTCCTGTAAAAAGGGCATCGCCTATGAGGATACAAATAGAATCATCCGTGTGCCCGGGTGTATAAAGAATACGGATTTGCAGGTTACCGAGAGGAAAGCGGGCGTCATCCCGGACTCGTATGCCCGTTTGCATCTCCGTTGCACCATAGGAGAGCGGCTTTATCCCGGTTAATGATTCCAGTTCGTCATTACCATTTGTATGATCGGAATGCCCGTGTGTATTAAATATATAGCGTATCTTCAAGCCTTTTTCCCGTGTCCGGTTCCAAATCCGTTTCGGATCATAGGAAGGATCGATAATGCAGGTTTCTCCGGATTGCGGATCAGCTGCAATGTATGCAAAATTTCGATCCCCGCCTATCATGAGCTGTTCTACAATCATACCAGTACCTCGTGAATTAAAATGATTTTACCTCTGCCGTTTCCCTGTCTTTTTCACGCCCTGTTGCTGACTTATAAAACCCGACCGCCGTAAATATCCACCCTGCAACAAAATAAGCCATTACCGCTTTAAGTTGTCCAATCGCAAAGGGTTGCACATCGAGTTCAATCATCTTATCCGGAAACAAAGCAAAACCGGGCGCATTGGCGAATCCACAGATATGCCAGGTGACCATGCCGAAGCATAAATACCCAAAAAGTTTATAATCGAAAGCAGCACGTTCCCTGATTTTAATCGCAGATCGTACGCGGCCTACATACCAGAAAGAAAGAATGATCGCAGCAATTATTGCAAATCCACCAATACCAAAGAAAATAGTACTCGACTGACGGCCAAAAAAAGCCGGCGTAATAATAACGATACTGAAAATCAGCAATGCCGACAGAATTAAACGCCGTCGCTTACGTATACTCCGTTCTGTTCGTCTTAGAACATAAGTAAAAAGTAATACCAGTCCCAACGGGAGACCAAATGCAAACAACATCGTTAACAGAAGCTGGTATGGATAGAATTTTTCAAACGGAGGTACCTGTTTATTCTGAATATAATACATGACTCCCGAGAGCATTTCGCGTTCAACAAAAAATCCGATGGAAACAGTCAGAATCATAAATACGGAGCCAAGTAGAAAAAGACTACTGGATTCGCTTACAGGCTTTCCTCCATTTCCCGGGAATCCGTTTCGTTTTCTCAGCATGGCACTACCTTAACGTTTATAATATATACAATATATGCGTTATTTCCTTTTTATTCAATAATCTCAACCGTTTGCAGGTATCGCAGGCCGGATTCGCTGAACTAACGTTCATACGAATTATATAATTTTATTGCCGTCGTCGGATACATAGTGTATTTTATGGCATGTTAACGATCATGGACCATCACCATGCTTTCCAGATTAATTCAAATAGCCGGTTTTATTATTTATTTACCAGGATTATTATCAGCCATGCAGAACGATAAGCCATCCCCTTTAATGCTGTTTGATTTTTCGGGACCATCCGAAATCGAGTGGACGACGATCAATGATGTGGTCATGGGTGGCGTAAGCAACAGTACCTTCAAAATTCTATCCGACAGTACAGCGCTCTTTAGCGGTTCCGTTTCATTGGAAAATAATGGCGGTTTCGCTTCCGTCCGCACGGTTCCCCAATTACATGATCTCCGTGACTATCAGGGTATCATCCTGCGAATTAAGGGAGACGGCAAGCGTTACAGTTTCCGGGTCAGGACGGATCCTGACTTTGACGGCATTGCCTACAGGACTGATTTTAAAACAGAGAAAGACAAATGGATGGAAATCATTCTTCCATTTAGCGATTTTGAGCCTGTTTTTCGGGGACGGATTTTAAGGAATGTACCCCCATTACCGAAGGATACCATTTACCAGTTCGGCTTCCTTATCGCGGACAAACAGGCGGGCCCTTTCGCATTGCAAATAGACTGGATTAAGGCTTATTAGCTGTTACACCTCTAAATTTTTTTATAAGCAAAAAAGAATGCACTGATTCTTCTTCCGCTAAGCACGTCAGTCCGGACACGAATCCTATACGACAAAGATCTATAAAGATGCGTGGCACTTAATGTACCAACGACCCATGACCTTCAAGGTTTTAAGGAAATATCATGGTGAGAAAGTGCCACGCATGAGGGCATCCCCATTTTACGTATTGATTCGGATTTCAAAAGGTACGGTGGATTTGACAACTACTGTTAATATATACAGTGTCCTGAAAAAAAATTCAAGTATTTTTTTATTTTATTATCAAAGGCGATCTTTCT
>CAYPHA010000062.1:0-28669 GCA_964410215.1 uncultured Calditrichota bacterium
GATCTGAAATGAGGATGGTTTAAACATTTTTCAAGAAAGGACACGTCTCATGGCACAGGGAAAAGCATTTAATCCATTTGAGATGGCACAATCCCAGTTTGATAAAGTAGCCGATATGATTAACCTCGACCAGGGCACGAGAGATTTGCTCAGGCAGCCGCTCCGTGAATACCATTTCAGCATTCCGGTACACATGGATGACGGATCCGTTAAGGTATTCCGGGGGTTTCGTTGTCAGCATAATGATGCCCGCGGCCCGGCAAAGGGGGGTATTCGTTTTCATCCCCAGGAGACCATTGATACGGTGCGGGCTCTTTCCATGTGGATGACCTGGAAAACAGCCGTAGCCGACATCCCGTTAGGTGGCGGAAAAGGCGGCGTGATATGCGATCCTCATCACCTCAGCAGCCGCGAACAGGAGCAAATCTGCCGTGGATGGGTGCGTCAAATCAGCAAGAATATCGGCCCTCTCTCCGATGTACCGGCCCCGGATGTTATGACCAGTGCGCAACACATGTTGTGGATGCTGGACGAATACGAGGCCATCCATGGTGCGAAATATCCCGGGCTGATAACCGGAAAACCTGTTGGTATGGGCGGATCACTCGGACGGACAGAAGCCACCGGTTACGGTGTCATCTACACCTTACGCGAAGCCCTTCATGACCATAATATCTCAATATCCGATACGATTGCCAGTTTTCAGGGGTTTGGAAACGTCGCCCAGTATGCCATTCAGCTCTATACAGAATTAGGCGGTACCGTTACCTGCGTATCCTGCTGGGACCAGAATGACCAGATATCCTATTCTTACAGGAAAATGGATGGCATTAACCTGGAAGAGCTGCTCAAGATTACAGACCGGTTCGGGGGCATTAACAAAGAAAAAGCCCAATCTTTGGGATACGAATTATTACCCGGTGATGCCTGGCTTGAACAGGAAGTGGATATTCTTGTACCATCGGCTATCGAGAATCAGATTACCGAAAACAATGTTAATAAGATCCATAAACGGGTTAAAATGATAGCCGAGGGTGCTAATGGTCCGACCACACCTGGCGCGGATAAAGAGCTGGAAAAACGTAAAATCTTCAATATCCCTGATTTTCTGGCCAATGCCGGCGGTGTCACCTGCAGCTATTTCGAGCAGGTCCAGAGCAATATGAATTATTTCTGGGACAAACCGGAAGTCCTGGAACGGCTGGACCAGAAAATGACTTCCGCCTTCAAAGCTGTAAACGATCTGGCAAAGCGAAGAAATATTTATATGCGCGATGCCGCTTACGTCATTGCCATAGAACGTGTGGCTCAGGCTTGTAAGGACCGTGGTTGGGTTTGATCGTAAACCAGATACCAGGTACGTTTTATTCACCGCATCCGGCAGAAAATCTGCCGGATGTTTTTTTTTCGTCAATTTTTAATATATTAGTGCAAAAAACGAGGATCATTGATGACCATTGCCAATAACAAGTCGCTGGATAAACTTATAGACAGCCTTGATGAACGGGTCAAGGAACTGAACTGTATCTATGAGGTGGAAGAACTCCTGCACAGGACCGACCTGGACCTGGATGAGATTTTTCATGAGGTATTGCGGGTTGTGCCTACCGGAATGCAATATCCCGCTACTGCGATGGCACAAATTGTCTACAGAGAAAAAGAATATACGCTCGACGCCTTTCGCAAGACGAAATGGTATCTTCAATCAAAAATCAGCGTTCAGAAACGTGTTGTCGGCGAACTGCTCGTATATTACAGGGACAAAAAACCGGAATCGGATCTTGGCCCCTTTCTGTATGAAGAAAAAGCTCTGCTGGATTCTATTTCCCGGCGGCTCGGCCATTATATCCTCTATGAAAAATTAAAACTGGTTTTTAACAAATGGGAATCTACCAAACAGAATATTTCAAAGAAAAGATCCGGTGAATGGCAAATCGTTCTGGAATTGATACAGAGAACTGATCATGAGTTGTTTATTCGTATTGCAAGGAAGATGCTGAATCACCTGGTCTGGAATGGTGTTCAGGAAGCGGAGGAACTGTTGCAGAAATTTAATCCGGATTTAATATTCGATCCGGATAAATATATGGGTGAATCAAATATCCCGACCAAGGTACAACGCTTCGAGGACTCCTTTGCCCTGAGTAAGCAGATTTTTGATGTCGCCTCCCGCCACCTGAGCGGCAACGAATTATTATCACAGATACAAAACTGGATGCAGCAGGACCGCACCAGTTTCCTTATCCGCGCCGTGTCCAATCAGAACACCTCGCTCAGCGAAATAAGCGATGCCATCCGCCGCTATTTTCAACTTCATCCCAAAGGCATGCAGCTAACCCCTTCTGCCCGCCTGGGTGCGAGGGCATCCCTGATCCGCAGGTTTTTCAGCGACCAGCTCGAATTTATCAATATCGCCAAAAATTATGTCCTGGTATCTGATTTCAATGAACTGCTCAAGCGTCTCATTTTCCCTGTAGGCAGTCATGGTAAACTGGGCGGTAAAAGTGCCGGCGTTTTCCTTGCTTACCGCATTCTTAAAAAAGATGAGGAGCATGCAGAGCTTTTAAAAAACATAAAGACCCCCAAGACATGGTACATCACTTCCGATGCCATGATCGATTTTATGCATTTTAACAATCTGGAAGAGATCCTTGAACAAAAATATAAAAGCCTGGATGAGGTGCGTAAAGAATACCCTCATGTCGTGCAGTTGTTCAAGAATTCGCACTTTTCTCACGCCATGCTTCAGGGGCTGTCAATGGCTCTCGATGATTTCGGTACCAAACCGCTGGTCGTACGCAGTTCCAGCCTGCTGGAAGACCGGCTGGGTACCGCTTTCGCCGGTAAATATAAAAGTCTCTTTATCGCTAACCAGGGGACGAAACACGAACGTCTCAATGCCCTGACCGATGCCATCGCCGAAGTTTACGCCTCCACCATCGGTCCGGATCCTATTGAATACAGAAAAGAAAAAGGATTGCTGGATTTCCATGAAGAAATGGGAATTATGATACAGGAAGTGGTCGGACAGCAGATCGGTGATTACTTTCTGCCCTCCTTTGCCGGTGTGGCTTTCAGTAACAACGAATTCCGCTGGTCTCCTAGAATTAAGCGGGAAGACGGGTTGATTCGCCTCGTCCCGGGACTGGGCACACGAGCTGTTGATCGTCTGAGTGATGATTACCCCTTCCTGATTGCGCCCGGCCAGCCGGGTCTTCGCGCTAATGTCAGTATTGACGAAATTGTGCGTTACTCACCACAAATGGCCGACGTTTTAAACCTGAATTCCAATCAGTTTGAATCCATAGAAATCAATGATCTTTTTGCCCTGTGCGGCAATGATTATCCTGCTATTAAAAAGATCGTATCCATTCTCGAACATAATCATCTCAAAAAACCGCTTGGATTTAACACCGACTACAATAATTCCGATCT
Organism: uncultured Calditrichota bacterium; assembly: GCA_964410215.1. Lineage (GTDB taxonomy): Bacteria > Calditrichota > Calditrichia > Calditrichales > CAYPHA01 > CAYPHA01. The sequence continues at coordinate 3,436 of CAYPHA010000062.1, forward strand.
TGTTGTCACGTTTGACGGTTTAATTAATGATACAAAATTCATTGAAGAAGTGCATGCCATTCTCAATATACTGCAGGGGAAACTGGCAACACCTGTCGATATCGAATTTGCATCCGATGGTGAAGATTTTTATCTGTTACAGTGCCGTCCCCAGAGTTACACAAAATATGACGCACCCTCCCCCATCCCTAAAAACATACCGGCTGACCGTGTTATATTTTCTGCAAACCGATACATATCCAATGGAACCGTACCGAATATTTCATATATCGTATATGTGGATCCCGAAAAATATAGTTCGATCGAAGACCATGAAGATCTGAAATCCATCGGACGTGCCGTCGGCAAATTGAACAAGATCCTGCCTAAACGGCAGTTTATCCTGATGGGTCCGGGGCGGTGGGGAAGCCGCGGGGACATAAAACTCGGGGTCAGTGTAACCTATTCCGATATCAACAATACCGCCACTCTTATTGAGATCGCCCGCAAAAAAGGAAATTACGTACCGGATGTATCATTCGGAACCCATTTTTTTCAGGACCTGGTAGAGGCTTCCATCCGTTATCTCCCGCTCTATCCCGATGATCCGGACATTCAGTTCAATGAAGAGTTTTTGCTCTCCGCGCCCAATCAATTATATGAAATTCTGCCGGCTTATTCCTATCTGAGTGAGGTAATCCGCGTTATCGAGGTTCCCAAGGTAGCTAACGGGATGCTATTGCAAATACTTATGAATGCCGAGGTAAACCGTGCCGTCGGTATTTTGGTTCCGGCCACATCCGCCTACTTTTCCCAGGAAGATGTATTCAGCCATCTGGAAGAATCCAGTAAAGAACACTGGCGCTGGCGTATGTATATGGCAGAAAAAATTGCTTCGCAGCTGGACGCAAAACGTTTTAAAATCAAAGGTCTGTATGTCATGGGAAGCACAAAAACGTCAACCGCGAAAGCCGGCAGTGATATTGACCTTCTGGTAAATTTTAACGGCGGCCGTACCTTAAAGAAAGAGCTGATGCACTGGTTTGAGGGGTGGAGCCTGGCCCTCGACGAGATCAACTACCTCAGAACCGGATACAAAGCCGGGGGATTACTGGATGTACATTTCATCGACGACGAGGGCATTGAGCACCATAAGAATTCATTGTCCCATTATGATCTGAACAGCGATTGCTGTAAAGAGTTGCTATTGGACAGTAACAACAGGCTCGTTAAAAGCACAAAAGACTGAAACAGCTCAATGTTTCAGAATTTCTTCCGCTTCCTGCCTGTCTACATCCATCACGAACGGTATGCCGCTAATGGCGGCCGACTCTGGCGTTAGCGCGGTCAGGTCATCACGGGTCATATAATCAAGGGAAAACTTTCGACTCCCACACATAAGCTGACGTAATCCCTGGGCAAGCCGTTCATAATAGGTGTAAAGACCGATCGCTCCGGTCGGCAGTGATTCATAGGCATCATTACCCAGTTCCTGTCTCAGGGTGTTCGCCGTTACAAAAATTTCATCCCTGCTGTTTCCAAAGCGTTCTACATACACAGGAAGCTGATGCTCCGCGATGGCGCGCCCGATTGTTTTTCCGACCATTGCGGCGGCAATCGGCGCCCGGGCCATTCCGATGAGTTTCGCATAAGGAGCGGCCAGTGCCAGCCCTTTGAAAATCTGATCTTCGAATGTAAACCCGCCGGCCAGCGACAGGGCCGGAACATACTCATCATGATCATCGAGGTATTTGGCATAGGTGTATAGCAGCGAATGCAATTCCACGGGCGGGACACCCCATTCGTTCATCATTCTCCATGGACTCATTCCTGTTCCGCCGCCGGCACCATCAACCGTGAGAAGATCGAGTTTATACCGGGAAGCAAATTTAATAGCCCGGGCCAGGTCCGCCGGACGATAGGCACCTGTTTTCAGAAAAATATATTTTGCACCTGCTTTACGCAGTTCTTCCACTCTTTTTGCAAAACTTTCCTCGGTAACCATACCGATGCGGGAATGTCTTTCAAATTCCTTGAATGCACCGTGTTCAAACGCTTTGATGACATTGGGGTCGGTCGGGTCCGGCAAAACCACATATCCTCTTTCATAAAGCTTTTGTGCTTTTTTGAGATCACGGATTTTAACCTCTCCGCCGATATTCTTTGCACCCTGGCCCCATTTCATCTCAACGCACTCCACACCCAGTTCATTAATAACGTATTCATGAACGCCAAGCCTCGTATCTTCGACATTTGCCTGGACAATGATGGCCCCGTATCCATCACGCTGATGATCCTGGAAAAGTTTAATTCGGCGCTTCAGATCAACGGTATCCCTCACTTTCCCCTTTTCTATAACCGATTCCATATCCATACCTGACACATTTTCACCGATGGTCAAACCGGTTCCGGCCAGTGCTGATCCGATGGCCAGTCCTTCCCAGTTGTTTTTGGCAATATCCGTTGAACCGATTCCCGGAATGATCCACGGATATTTAAATTTGATGCCTTTGTCATGACCGAATTTCACTTCCAGGTTTACGGCAGGAAATATCGCCTTATCGCTGTCGGCCTCGATCCCCTTTGCGCCAACCGCGGTGCCCATGATATTGAAATGGGAATAATCGACGGGATATGTTTTCTCGGCCGCGGTCGTGATTACACCAAACGGCTGGGGATATATGACTTCATGACCACGGTAGGCTGATTTTCCAATTTCACACATACCTATACAGCCATCCACGCATGTGACACACATTCCGGATGAAGGGGTGACGGAACCCTCTGTCCGGTTTTTTGACAGAGTTGCTGCTGACGCGTTTATTCTGGACAAGGTTATCGACATATCATCCTCCATTGATTGCATCTTTTTTTTCTATTTCACATGCAACACAAGGCTGCATATAGCACATCATATCATCAAATGTATCTTTCTCCAGACAGGGTGGACTGAGATTCGCGCATCCCCCGCAAATGGCTTTTTCCGGTTCATTGTAGGTACAGCGCAGTTCACAAGCCGGACAGATATACATACATGCCCCGCAAAGCCGGCAGACTTCCGATTTTAAATCGAACGGCGTACCGATGGACCGGTTTTCACCCCGCCCCCTGAAACCGATTGCTTTGGCCATCATCTGTTCCTCACACATTCGTACACAACGACCGCAAAGAATGCAGTCCTCATATTCCTGCCGGAAACGTTGTTGACGTACCTCATGTGCTGCCGCCAGGTCCTGGATTGTTTTTGACTGTGGGCAGGATGCCAAAAGCAGTTCCAGAATCATTTTCCTTGCCCGTACGACACGGTTTGAAGCGGTCCGCACGTTCAAACCCGGTTCAACAGGATATGTACAGGATGTCACCAGTTTTGTATGACCTTCCTTTCCGATTTCAACGACGCATAACCGGCACGCCCCGTAGGGATAAAGGCCTTCCATGTGGCAAAGTGTCGGTATGGGAAATCCGTAAAATCTGGCCGCATCGAGCAGGGTTGAACCTTCTTCCACGGATACATCGAGTCCGTTGAGTTTAAATTCAATCATACCATTTCTCCCTCGGATAGGATCACCTCTTCTTTCTGATCGGCTGGTGTTGTAAATTCGAGATCACAGCGCAGACAGCGTCTGGCTTCTTTTATGGCTTCGCCGGTGGACAGGGATACTTCGACTTCCGCGAAATTACGTTTACGCCAGGCAACTGAAGCCCTGGGTGTTTCAACCCGTGTAGCGGGAATAGTTGCCTCCTCCTGAAGGAGGGGCGGCAGAAATACGTCGGGAAGTTTTGGAACGGCTTTTACTTCCAGCGCCTCATGCCGTTCATAATGCATGATCATTTCAGCGGCCCTTTTTCCGGCCGCAATGGCCTGTATGACCGTATTGGGACCGCTGACCACATCCCCGGCGGCAAATACGCCCTCCCGGCTGGTCAGCAGCGTGCGCATATCCACTTTCAGTGTGTTCTGTTTTGTTGTCTCAATACCGCTCGACCGCGCCGGTCCGACGGAATCGACACCGGAATCCTCGCTGATAGCAACGATCAGGGTGTCATATTCGAGTCGGAATTCGCTGTTCTTAATCGTCACCGGCTTCCTTCGTCCGCTCGCATCAACCTCGCCAAGCCGGTTCCTGCGGCAGACCAGTCCGGAGAACAAGCCGCTGGTGGTCAGGATCTCCCTGGGGCTGACCAGGGTTTCGATGTGGATCCCCTCCTGCTCAGCCGCTTCAATTTCTTCCTCGAAAGCAGGCATTTCTTCGCGGGTGCGCCGGTAGAGAATCGTAACATCATCCACACTTTTTTGCCGCAGGGCCGTCCGGGCAGCATCGATTGCGGAATTCCCGCCTCCGATAACCGCCACCCGGCCTTTGGCCAGTTCTTCATTGTCCAGGTTGAACGCTTTTAAGAATTCGATCGACGGATAGACACCTGGCGCATCCTCGTTTGTTAGTCCGAGGGGACGGCTTTTATGCGCACCCATGGCAAGGAGTACGGACGTAAATCCCTTTTGAAAGAGATCATCCACACTGAAATCCCGGCCCAGTGCCTTATCGCATTCTATAGTCATATTTTCGTTCATGAGTGATTTTATTTCTTTACGTATCGTTTCCCGTGGTAATCGATAGGAAGGTATTGCGCAAAACAACATACCACCCGGTTCTTTCTCCGCTTCAAAAACAGTTACCCTGCACCCTTTCAGGGAAAGATAATGGGCGGCGGAAAGACCGGCCGGTCCGGAACCGATCACGGCAACATTCGGGCTATCTCCATTGGCCCACGCTTCCGGTTCGGGTTTATATATGGAGGGATCAATCCGGTCAGTGATGAATCGTTTCAAAGCACGTATGGCAATGGGATCACCGCCGGCCTGCCCCGAACGGCACCTTTCTTCACAGTGATGGTCACAAACACGTGCACAGACCGATGGAAAGGGATTCGCCTCCCGGATGGTCAGATAGGCAGCTTCGTATTCTTCACGGGCAATCTGAGCAACATAGCGCCAGGCTTCCGTTCCTACGGGGCAGGCCGCCTGGCAGGGCGCACCGACAAGATCTTTACAGACATACGCGTCGCAGCGCTTATCCAGAATATGACGTTTATATTCATCCCGGAAATAACGCAGGGTACTGAGTACGGGATTAGCTGCCGACTGTCCCAGTCCGCACATGGTGGTATCTTTCACGACTACAGCGAGTTCTTCCAAAAGGTCCAGGTGATCCAGTGTCCCGCGGCCTTGCGTAATATCCTCAAGGATTTCATGCATACGCTGCGTTCCCTTTCGGCAGGTATAGCACTTTCCGCAGGATTCGTCTTTCAGAAATTTCATGAAATATTTGGCCACATCAATCATACAGGTACTTTCGTCCATTACAATCATTCCGCCGGACCCCATAATCGATCCCGCCTCGCTCAGGCTGTCATAATCGATCGGCAAATCAAACAGATGCGCCGGGATGCATCCGCCCGAAGGCCCCCCGGTCTGCACCGCTTTGATTTTATATTTTCCGGAAGAACCGCCACCGATGTCATATACCACTTCCCGGATAGTGATACCAAGTGGTACTTCGACCAGGCCTGTATTTTTTATTTTTCCGACGAGCGAAAATATTTTTGTACCCGTATTACCCGGTACCCCTATTTGTGCATAATGCGCGGCACCGTTCTTTATGATATATGGAATATTAGCCAGGGTTTCCACATTATTTATACAGGTCGGATGCCCGCCGACACCTTTGTCAATGGGATAGGGCGGGCGCTGTCTGGGTTCACCCATAAAACCTTCGATGGATTGAATCAGAGCCGTTTCCTCGCCGCAGACAAATGCGCCGGCACCCCGGACAATACCGATATCAAAATCAAAACCGGTTCCCAGAATATTTTTTCCAAGCAGCCCGAGTTCACGCACCTGACGCAGCGCGATTATGGTATGTTTAATGGCAAGGGGATATTCGCTGCGTACATATATATATCCTTTCCGCGCTCCGATGGCCAATGCGGCAATAATCATACCTTCAATAATGGAGTGAGGATTCCCCTCCAGTAACCCGCGGTCCATGTAGGCGCCGGGATCTCCCTCGTCACAGTTGCAGATTACAATTTTTTCCGTACCATTCGATCCCGATTTCCGGGCCTTCTCCCATTTCAGTCCTGTGGGGAACCCCGCACCGCCGCGCCCACGAATGCCGGAAGACGCAACCTCTTCAATAATCCAGCCCGGATGGTTTTTAAGCAATGCTTTCTCCAGAGCACCGTACCCATCCTGCTCCAGATAATCAAAAATGCGGATCGGATCGATATTCTGATTATTACCAAGTATATGACGCATCTGCTTTTTAAAGAAAGGAATATCCATCTGTGCCGCGTACTTCTGTTGATCTTTCAGATCGGTATATATCAACCCCTCATCGACATAACCGCCTATTGCCGCATCAATTACCCGCGGTACCGCTTTCATCGTGAGCTTCGGATACAGATTTCCTCCCGGCTCAACAAGAATGAACGGATTCATTTCGCAAAATCCCTGGCAGCCTGTAATACGCAAAGCCACCTTTTCCTTTAAATTCCGATCGATGATATAACGCTTGATAATACGTATGATATCACCCGAACCGCTGGCCTGTCCGCATGTCCCTGAAGACACCACCAGTGTGGGGATTACCGGACGGCTTTCATATTCCCTTCTGACGCGTTTGCGGAATTCAACCAGCTCTTTTAATGATTCCAGTCGTATCATAATAACGGTCCTTCACTATGCTTGATTAATCGATACCGGACCCACCTAAATCCAGAATGTGTCCGCGGCAGCCCCGTCTGGCACAAATCTGTACAACGCCGCCGCCTTTAACAATCATAGGAACCATCGGTGCCCCGCAATCGGCGCACACCGCCCCGCCTTTTAATTCGGAATGACAATGCGGACAAAAAATATGCAGGATGGTATCAGTTGGTATTTCAAATTCGGAAGAGACGTTAAAGCTTCCGTAAAGGCTTGAAAGAATCATCCAGCCATGGTTTTCCCCGAATGAAATGGTGATGCGTATTCCGGGATGACCGTCAATCATGTGATACGGATCCATCAGGCTGTGATTACAATGAGCACAACTCACCTCTACCGGAAAGATGCGGTCATCGGTTTCAATTTTTACAACATCCAGGCCGGCACGGGCCTGTTCCAGGATATCCGCCACACCGGAGGGCTTGACATCCGGGAAATAATGACCGTCTACAACAACCACCGGCCCCAGTGCACAGGCCCCCAGACAATTGACGGTCTCAAAAGTAAATTCTTTATCCGGCGTCGTTTGTCCGGCCTGTATACCCAGGCTCCCTTCAATCGTTTGGACCACGGATTGCGCGCCGCGTACATGGCATGCCGTACCCAGGCAGGCGGAGATCAGATGTTTTCCACGCGGTTTTAATGTAAATGATTTGAAAAATGTAGCGACACCATAAATATCGACCAGCGAACGGTTCGTAATATCCGCAACCTCTTCGAGTGTATTCCTGGGAAGATAGCTATATTTGGCCTGTATCTCCTCCAGGATTGCAATGATATTACCCTGTTTCCCGGTATGTTTTTCACAAATCCGGCTGATTTCTGATGATTCCATTGCCCGGTATGCCCCTTTATGTATGTTAATAGAAATTGTCACAATGCCAGATGCCACCCTCCGGAATTTTGATATTGCAGTATTTACGGTTGAGGCAAATCCGGCAAAGTCCTTTTAATTCATTTTTTGCAGTGTCTTTGGCAGCGACAGCCTGGTCAGAACCATTGGTATAAAGGCTTTCGAATTCTTCGCAGTACAAAACAGGACCCGATCGTGATTGATACCGCGAACAGGAGGCGGTGTGGAGGCACTCATCACAAAGGGAATGATTTTCCATATTGATCTCAGATTCTTTGATTGTACAGCTATACACAAGACAACCCGAATCCGGAAATTTCTGAAGTATGTCCGGCATACTGCAACAACCATACCACCCGGAAAGTAGTGAAAGAACCGGTTAAACAGGATGACAGCTTATAGAAATTGGAATCGTAACACTTTTTGGATATTCATAAAAATGGATAATGTAACTATGGATATACAAACTGATACATAATTATTCATAAGCGGCAAATGAACACGGGACAGGACGGATAATTATTATATTTGGGCCTGAAAAGGCAGGAAAACCTATTCCGGAACAATTTGAACCGGTGGGTTATTTTGTACCACTTAATCGCCGGGCGATCCGCCGGTTTTCAACTTTTCACGGAGCGTTTTACGGTCGATTCCCAGAATCGCTGCGGCCCGGGTTTTGTTACCCTCGATACTGGCAAGCACATTCCTGATGTACTCGGTTTCCACTTCCGCAAGGGTCCGGTCCAGTCCCGTTTCACGCAGGGCGGAAAAACGCATCAACGATGGCAGATCAGGGACATCGATGATATCACCTTCATTCATGACGATCAGGCGTTGAATGACATTTTCCAGCTCGCGGACGTTGCCCGGCCAGCGATAATTTTTAAGAACATCCAGGGATTTATTTGAAAAACGGGGGTTTTTCCTGCCCGCCTCCTTGGAAAATTTTTCGGAAAAATAGTCCACCAGCAACAGGATGTCATCTCCCCGGTCCCTGAGCGGTGGCAATTCAATGGTTATGACATGAAGGCGGAAGAACAGGTCCTCACGGAAATGACCGGTTTTTACCAATTGCACCAGGTCCTTGTTTGTTGCTGCAATAATCCGTACATCCACCTTCCTGGTGCGGTTCGCCCCCACCATGCATACTTCTTTATCCTGAAGCACACGCAACAACTTTACTTGCATGGAAAGACTCATTTCACTGATTTCATCAAGGAAAATGGTACCCCCGTCTGCTGTCTGGAAAAAACCGGCCCGTGATTCGGTTGCTCCGGTAAAAGCTCCCCGGACATAACCAAACAACTCACTTTCCAGGAGTTCTTCAGGAATACCGCCGCAATTCACAGGCACAAATGTCGAGGATGCCCGCTTTCCCCCGTAGTGAACCGCCCTGGCAACCAGTTCCTTGCCTGTTCCGCTTTCTCCGGTGATCAGAACATTGGCCATGGACCGGGCAATTTTATCTATGGCCTGGTACACCCGTCTCATGGCAGCCGAAGTGCCGATGAATCCGGTTATTTTCGGACGAATCTCCTCATTTTTTCTGCTTTTACGGCACATACGCAGCTTTTCGAGCGTTTTTTCGACCGCTTCAAGCAATTCCTCGTCTGTGAACGGTTTACTCAGATACTGTTCAGCACCGGATTTAATGGCCGCTACCGCACCTTCGATGGTTGCATATCCGGTGATCATCATTATTTCCGTGTCCTTATAGTTCTCCCGGACATGGCGAATCAGGTCGAGCCCGCTTACCTGAGGCATTTTAAGGTCGGTAATCACCAGATCAAGCGGTCTGGATTCCAGGATACGGATCGCTTCGTCAACACCAGGCGCCGTATAGACCGTATATCCTTTGCCCGTCAGGTTTCGCTGCAGCAACTCTCTTGTTGCCGCCGCATCATCTACGACAAGGATATGAATTTTTTCAGTCTCTTGTTTTTTCAACACTTCCTCCGGTTATGACATACCGAAAAGGTATCATAGTTTATCCATCATGTATGGAGAGGCAGTATGATTTCGAAACGGGACCCGGCCCCCGGCTTACTGGAAACCGCGATATTCCCTTTATGCGCGGAAATGATTCCATGTACTACCGCAAGACCCAGGCCGGTACCTTCATTAACATCCTTTGTTGTAAAAAATGGAATAAAAATTTTCTCTTTTATATTTTCCGCCATGCCGGTACCGGTATCTTCTATAACCAGGTGAATCTCCCCGTCCTCTGAAAAGGTCTGTATGGTCAGGTTCCCTCCTTCCGGCATGGCCTGAATAGCGTTGACCACCAGATTTACCATGACCTGATTTAATTGTGACTGGTCGCCACGAAACAACGGAAGATCTGGATTCAGCTCTGTATTTAAGGCAATGTCCGATTTCAGGCAGCGCATTTCAAAAAAATATAATCCCTCCTCAATCATATGGTTCACATCAAAAGAAACCATCTTATGTGGCGTCTGTCTGGCAAAAATCATCAGTTTCCTGATAATTTCCCTGGCCTGGATCGAGGCATGTACGATGCGCTCAACATCCTGATGGCACTGGGATGAAAGTTCATCTGATTTTTGGACGAGCTGGGCAAAACCAAGTATATTTCCCAAAGGTTCATTCAATTCGTGTGCAACACCTGCTGCCAACTGCCCGATCGTAGCCAGCCGATCGGCATGCCGGAGCTGTTCCTGCAGGGCCTGTCGCTCCATTTCCACTTCTTTCCGCTCAACAAATCCGGCAATCTGCTGGGCCAGCGCCGTTATCAGCTTACGTTCCTCCCTGAGAAAGGGTCCTTCATCCAGCACAGGCTTTTCTTCATTGTAAACGACCTCCAGCGCACCCCTTTCCCTTCCTCCCGCCAGAATCGGAGCCCGTTGTTTCTGTCCCGCTTCCTTGTAATTTCTGGAAACAAATACATCGCCATCGAGCGTGATCCTTGCCGATGTAATTTCCGGATACTGCCAGGCCGGAGGAATATGCATCAGAATCGATTCCATCGTTTCCGGGATGGACAGATCCCGCTTTTCCATGATCCGGGATATCGAATACAGACAGGTTAATTCCTTTATCCGCTCCCGCAGCGCACCCTGAATATTCTTGTTGATCAGGGCAATAGCCGTAATCTGTGCAACGTTCTCGAAGACGTCAATATCCTGCTGTGAAAATGCTTCCGTTACTTTTCTCCCCAGTTCGAGGAGACCGATTACCTTATCACCAATATCAAGGGGTACCAGTGCTGCGGAAGAATAATTGGCCATCACATCCTTTTCAGAATTTCCGCTGTCTTCAACCACATCCTCATATTTTTTTCTGAGGTCAGCGGCCCATACACTCCCATAACGCGAACGATATGTTCCCTGCGGCACCGGCTCCTTTAAAAGAACATTCCATCGCAAACCATTCAATGGATTTGATGCGTCAAAATCCGGTATGCGTATCTGATCTCTGTTTATGGCCAAATATCGTTTCACCCGGAACAGCGATCTTTTTTCGAGCCGGCAATGCAGATATTTTCCATACCCCTCCAGCCATAATGCAGCGTATGCAACCTGCAGAAGATCGAGGATCATATCCAGTATCTTTTCCACAAACTCCAGGTGGGGCAGCCCCTTACTGGCGAGAATAAACAGATGATTGTAAAACTCATGAAGCGTTTGAGGTTTATTCATAGCCCTCTTTCCCATTACTCTCTGTATAATATACGCATCAATCGACCGTATTTTCCAGTAAGGAGGAACGTTGATATACATATTAATCAATTTATCCGATTAACCAAGATTTCATTTTACCTGAGACGATTATTTTTTAAATTAAAATTAATTGTCTGATCGGACCTTTACCCGTTATAAGTTGTTTTCCGCATCATTCCATATCCGGAGGTAACGATGTATCGTAGATTCTTAATTTTAGTACTTTTCATTCCCCTGTTCCTCCATTGCAGCAAAGAAGAACAATCCGTTCAACAAAAAACAGAGGGACAAGCTGATATCTTCCTCGATCTTAATGAGGTAATCAGCAAAACACCCCCCGAGCTGGTATCCATACGTTCAACAGTCGAACTGACGTTCAGAGAGCCGGTTGTTCCGGATCATCTCAGTGGCACCGTACTTGACAAAAATCCGTTCCGTTTTGAGCCTCAGATTGAAGGATATGCCGAATGGTTATCCCCGTCCGTGCTTCGATTTGTTCCGGCTGAAACACTGCCGGCAGGGACGGAAGTAGAGGGTAATCTTATTGGTAAAATCGCTTTCGGAGATCAGAAGGATGTCAACAATTTCACCTTTCGCTTCAAGGTTGCCGAACAGGAGGTGCTATCTCTGGAAGGTGATTTCCTGGCAGTTACCGATATTAAGAATTCTGTCTATTATACGGGAAAACTTACCTTTGCCCAGCCGGTAAATCCGTTACAATTACAGAAAGATCTGCAATTTGAGGGTCCGGAAGGTAAACTGATGCTAAAAGTGAAGGAAGAACATGAGGCGACGGAAATCAATGTTATGTCAGCCCGGCTTCAGAAAAACCGGAATGGAAAATCATATGTGATTACACTGCCCCGGGAGTACACCGCCGATAAAAACGAATGGCAAAAAACCGTATATTTAGCCGGTATAGATATTTTCCGCGTACTCGCCCACATGGATGTCACTGAACCGATGTCCGAAACATCGGTATATGCCCTCCGTTTCAGCGATCCGATTCAGAAAGACACTGATCTCTCTGGCTATGTTACCATGACACCGGAAATCCCTTTTAATACCAGAATACAGGGCAAGTACCTTTACCTGGAAGGTGATTTCCAGCCGGGGAGCACCTATACTGTAACCGTCCGGAAGGGATTCCCTTCCGTATACGGAACCAGGCTTAATGAATCATATACGACAGACCTGAGGTTCACAAACATCAAGCCGGAAATACAATGGTTATCACGGGGTACCTACCTGCCCGCCTCCAACAACTATAAATTACAATTTAAGTCAGTTAATGTGGCAAGAGCCTATCTTACAGTTACAGAAATATATCCTCAGAATATCGGTTTTTTCATTCAGCGAAACATTCTTGGTGAACAAGGTCAGCCGGACAATTTCAGGCGTTACCGTTTCAATAATACATCAGATTATAATGACTTAAACCGGGTTGGTGAAGAAATCCATACCGATACACTACATATTACCGACGAGCAGAACCGGTGGATCCATTCTGAGATGGAACTGAGTGATATATTCAAAGGACGGTCGAACAGCGTATTTGTCATCCGGCTACAATTCGGGAAAGAAGACCTCACCGGCCGTTGCGTAACTGCAGGTGATGTGGTACAACCCGGTGACCTCTACTTTGCTGATGATGATTATTATTCCAATCCCTGCAGAAACGGTTATTATTATGCAAAGGGCCGTTTGAGCAAACTGCTCATCGCTTCCAATATCGGCTTAACGGTCAAGAAAGCGGCGGATGGTCACCATGTTTTTGCAACCGATATATTGAACGCCCGTCCATTGCCTAATACAGACCTGCAACTATATAATTATCAAAACAAACTGATTTCAACGCGCAATACGGATAAAAACGGCCATGCGCTCTTTCCGGATGAAGGATATTATATTTACGGAAAATCAATGGAAGGAATAGCCCTGATAAAACTGGACCATTCCCCATGGGAACTGAATAATTTTGATGTGGAAGGTACCAGTGCAAGCCGAAACGGAACCGATGTATTCATGTACCTGGACCGCGGTGTACACCGCCCTGGTGATACCGTTCATTTTTCTGCCATCATCCGTCTTAACCGCGAAGCTCCGCCCTCAAAGCAGCCGGTCATTCTCCGTGTCAAAAACCCCAGGGGCCAGCTGGTGCTCAATAAACGAACACAGAGCGGTATCAATGGTCACATCTATTTCCCCATCGTCACCGGTTCCGATGATCCCACCGGTAACTGGACGGCACAAGTGATGATTGGCGACATGGTATTTACAAAACTGTTACGTGTGGAAACGGTTAAACCGAACCGGCTGAAAGTAGAGCTGGATTTTCCCCGGCAGGTGAAAACAGGTGTTAAAACGCTCACCGGAACCATCAAAGCGCGCTACCTGTTCGGTGCGCCGGCAGCCGGACTGCGCAGCCGGGTTGAACTGGATTTAACCGGTAAAACCTTTTCAACACCCTACTACAGGGACTATACGTTCTCATCCCCTCTGCTCGAATTCGCCGATCGCAATATCACGATATCCGACGAGAATTTTAACAGTAATGGTGAAGCGACGCTCGCATACTCCCTTCCCGACCTTTCCAATGCACCGGGAATGGTTGAAGGAATCATATCGGCTACCGTTTACGAGCGTGGGGGATCGTATACGGAACGGAAGAGCCGGACAACCATTTATCCTTTCGGATCTTTTACCGGCATTGAAAACATCTTTAAAGAGCGTGGTGCCAAAACCGGCGAACAGTATACACTGCCGGTTGTTGTCGTCGACAAAGAAGGCAATCCCCTCCCGGGTCATACACTGAAGGTTTCTGTATATGTTAACCGCCGGCACTGGTGGTGGGATTACGACCAGAGGGGCCGGAAAGACTTCCGGGAAATGGAATCCACCTATCTGACCGGAACAACCACGTATAAATCAGGTACTGAACCGGTTCGTCATATAGTAAATGTGGAGGATCACGGCCGACATTATATAGAAGTAAAAGACATCACTTCCGGACACGAAACCGGTATGTTCTTCTATGCATCCCGTTGGGGCGGGACAGTCATTACCGGGGGAATCCCAAGAAATTACCTGGAAATCCGGAGTGACAAAAACATCTATCAAACCGGCGATGTGGCCACGGTCAGTTTTGAAACGCCTTCCTCAGGGATGGCCTGCCTGGCTCTGGAACAGGGAAGCACCGTACTGCATCATCGATGGAAACCGGTTGAAGACACCCGGATGCAATTTACATTCCCGATTACAAAAGAAATGATGCCCAACTGCTATGCTTCCGTCACATTGATTCAGCCGCACAATCAAAACACGAATGACCTGCCGATGCGCATTTACGGTATAAAACCGATTTACGTTGAAGACCGCAAATCCAGAATGCCACTCACCCTCAGGGTACCGGATGAATTAAAACCAAAAGAGGAATTCACGGTTGCGGTTACCTCCGGTGCCTCCCAGAATGCAACCTGCACCATTACGATAGTCGATGAGGGACTGCTTGATCTTACGGATTTTAAAACGCCTTCTCCCTGGGATCATTTCTTTCAAAAAATCCGGCTCGGTGTTACCACTACGGATAATTTCGATGATATACTGGGAATCCTCTTACCCGATATCCAGAAGTATTTTTCCATTGGTGGGGGCATGTTTGAAGAAGAGAGGCAAAAACGGCTGGACCGCAGCACCGTAAAGCGGTTTGAAGCGGTGGTTCTTTTCCGCGGGCCTGTATCTCTGGAACCGGGAAAAACAAAACGGACAACGTTTACCATGCCGAATTATGTCGGATCTGTCCGAATCATGGTCGTGGCGTCGGCCGGGCATAGCTATGCCTCTGCCGAGGCAGTCGTACCGGTGAAACAGCCTCTCATGGTACTGCCTACAGTGCCCCGGATTGCCCGTCCCGGTGATATCTTCGATCTGCCCGTTTCTGTTTTCGCCATGGATTCGACTATAAAAACGGCAACGGTAGCCCTGGAAACATCCGGGAATCTGGAAAGTGAGACCGGCGAATTTTCAAAAAACATATCTTTTGCAGAACCCGGAGAACAGGATACCCGGTTCCGACTCAACGTTAAGGATCACATCGGTGCGGAAACTATTATAGTTAAAGCGGCATCCGGATCCCATACGGCCGATTATACCGTACACCTGCCGGTTTCCAGTCCCAATCCCTACTATACCGAAGTCAGGGACACAACCATCGAAGGAAAGCAATCGATTGTTTTCGTGGCGGAGAAGTTCGGCCTGGAAGGTACCAATTCGGCAAAACTGGCCGTATCAAGGCTTCCGGATATCCAGCTTGATAAACGCTACAATTACCTGCTGCGCTATCCCTACGGCTGCATCGAACAAACCGTATCGGCTGCGCTCCCCCAATTATTTCTGGCCGGCCTGATCGATCTTAAACCGCATCAGCAGGCAGCCCTGACCGATCATATCAACACAACCATCACACAGTTGAACCGCTACCAACTGGACCGGGGTTTCGCATTCTGGCCGCTATCCGACTACGGTGCTTCCCGTTACAGTGAATGGGGCACCAGCTATGCCGGTCATTTTCTGCTTCTGGCCCGCGAACAGGGATTCCATGTTCCGGAGAATTTATTCAACCACTGGCTGGATGATGCCAGACGGCATGCTAAAAAAGTGAATACCATCAACCACCGGTACCAGACCTACCGGCTCTTCCTGCTGGCCCTGTCCGGTAATACAAACATGGGTGCCATGAACATGGTCCGTGAAAACTACCTGGATGAGCTGGATGCATTGTCCCGCAAATTCCTCGCGGCAGCTTATTTTCTCTCGGGACGGCAGAGCGTGGCAAAATCGATCGATGACGGAAGTTCAGCACGGTTGCTTTCGTACCGCGAACAGGGCGGCACGTATGGTTCAGACCTGCGCGACCGGGCGTTGATGAGCTACCTTTGCCTGGAAATGGATGATCAGCGGCAGGCGGCCTCATTACTTCAGCAGGTTGCCAAAGACTTCAGGCCCGGCAGTTGGTATTCTACGCAGGAAACGGCTGTTTCGATTCTGGCCATCGGTAGCTATTACCGTAACGTTCCATTTACAGGCGGGGACGTCGCATTTCGTGTTTCGATGTCCGGATATGACGAAACATTCGTACTGAAGGGTTATCAGAAACAGATCGAACTGAAGGACCGCTGGAACGAGAAAATCCGCATCACAAACGAACACACGGATCCGGTTTTTGCAACGCTCTTCACAGAAGGCGTTCCGGTAAAAGACCGGATTAAATCCGGCAACAAAGGCATCGAAATTAAACGACGGTTTTTTGATGAAAACGGGTTACCCGCTACGGTTGAAAGCCGATCCCAGGGAAATGCATTCTGGGTCACCTATACAATTACAAATACCCTCAGCAGCCGCGTCGAGGAACTCGCCCTGTCCAGCGTTTTTCCGTCAGGCTGGGAAATTATTAACCCCCGAATGTCTGATGCACCTGCGCCCTCCTGGTTACGCAATATGGGTACGACGAATGGCGAATATATGGATATCCGCGATGACCGCGTAAACTGGTTTTTTGATCTCAACCCGGGTAAGCGCGCTGTTTTTGCCATCAAGGTTAATCCGACATTCAGGGGCATTTTCACCCTGCCGCCCGTCGTATGTGAAGCCATGTACACACCGGAATTTTTCGCACGAATCGCATCTGGCAGAGTGGAGGTGAAATAGGAAGCCTTTTACCACCATGAGACTGTCCGCTGAAGTAACACGAAACGTAATCATATCAGTAGTCCTGCTTTTACTGGTTTCTTTTCTGGTATGGTTCGCACTGCCACCCGGTGATCCGTTTCCGGATGATTATTCACGGCTGGTTTTTGACAAAAACGGCCGTCTGCTCAGGATTACCTTGTCAGAAGACGAACAATACCGTTTTCCCGTATCTACCGGCCCCTTGCCGGATAAATATGTTGCGTCACTTGTTACCTATGAGGATAAGCGTTTTTATCTGCATCCCGGCGTGGATCCCCTTGCCCTAGTAAATGCGTTCATTACCAATTTGAAAGCAGGTGAAATCGTCCGGGGGGGCAGCACGATCACCATGCAGCTGGCCCGCCTGGCTAATCCAAAGAGCAGAACCTATTTCAACAAATTCCGTGAAATTTTAACGTCCTTCAGGTACAGCCTCCACTATTCAAAAACGGCCATTCTTCGTCTTTACGCAGCCCATGTACCAATGGGCCGCAATATTGTCGGAATCGAATCGGCCTCTTATTATTACCTGGGCCGTCCGCTAGCAGAAATAACCTGGGCTGAAGCGGCCATGCTGGTTGTGCTGCCTAATGCACCTGCGCGTGTAAACCTGTCACGCTCCCGGGATTTGCTGATCCGGAAACGTAATCTGCTTTTAGAAAAATTACATGTCGAAGGCTTAATCGATGCGGATACATACGGGCTGGCCATTGAGGAACCCCTGCCGGCGTCAACCTGCAGAATTCCCTTTCTGGTGCCCCATTTTTCAAATTTCGTTTTAAAGAATGGTAATTCCGAGACCACGTTTAACAGCACACTCGATCTGAACCTTCAATCAACCGCGGAGGAAATTTGCGACAGGCATCACATGCAATTGAAGAACCAGGGAATCTTCAATCTTGCCGCCCTTGTAACGGAAACACGGAGCGGTAAAATCCGTGCCTATATCGGCTCTCAGTCGTTCTATGACAGTCTGCAATATGGGCAAGTGGATGGGATCCTGGCTTACAGGTCCACGGGAAGCTTATTGAAACCGTTCCTTGTCGCACGGATCCTTGACCGCGGACCCTACACACTCCAAAGCAGAATTCAGGATGTACCGACCTTTTTCGGAACGTTTGTACCGCAGAATGCCGGCAAGACTTTCAGCGGATTGGTTACCATGGAGGAGTTGCTTATCCGGTCACTCAATGTGCCGGCTGTCCGCCTGTTAAATACCTATGGTATACGTGATTTTTACGATTACCTTTCTGAAGCCGGGCTCACGGGATTATTTCGCCCACCGGAGGAATATGGATTGACGCTGATCCTGGGCGGTGCAGAGGCATCGTTGTTCGAACTGACCCAATTGTACAGTACACTCGGAAATTACGGCAGGCCATCTGCGCTTCAATACCTTCAACATCCGGAACAGCAGCAGACGGAGATTGAGAAAACACCCCTTATCAGTGACGGGGCCTCCTGGCTGGTTCTCGATGTGCTGACCAAATTAAAACGGCCGGGTATTGAAAATTACTGGCATGTTTTTAATAATCAGATTCCGGTAGCCTGGAAAACGGGAACGAGTTACGGCCAGAAGGACGGGTGGGCTATCGGTGTAAACCAGCAGTGGACAATCGGTGTATGGACAGGTAATTTCGATGGTAAGGGAAACGGCTCCCTGTCCGGATCAAGATCAGCGGCGCCCATTCTTTTCGACCTGTTTAACGCACTCGATACCGGTTCAGATTCCGAATGGTTCCAGGAACCTGAATATGATCTGACGGAGATACCCTGCTGCGTACAATCCGGTTATCCGGCAGGACCGGACTGTCCGGAAAGCATACTTCTCAAACGTCCTCTGCGATCACACCGGGCAGGCGTGTGCCCTTTTCACAGACGCTATGTTGTCGACAAGCGCACAGGAAAATCGGTTTGCTCACTCTGCTGGCAGGGGATTGATACCTCCTGGGTATCACATTTTATCGTACCGGCCGGTGTTCGCGAAATCCTCACCAGGAAAGGTTTTACTGTTGCGGCCATCCCTGAGCACGCCGCCCATTGTCCTTCATTTAAAGATAAAAACCGCCTTGAGATTACCTATCCTGTCCCCGGTGTGCGTATACTAATCCCACGGGACATTGACGGTACGTATGAAAATATCGTCTTGGCCGCCAAACATCAACGTCCTGAAACCAACCTGTTCTGGTACTTAAACGGCACACTGCTGGGTACAACCATTAATCATCATGAACTTCCGGTAACCTTCGACCCGGGCACCTACAAACTGACCGTTCAGGATGAAGAAGGCTTTTCACGGTCGGTTTCATTCTCAACATATAAAGTATCAGGTCGATAGAAATCCAGGATGGCGTCTGTACACCCGTTTCCTGTGTGGAAGTGTTGCACATGTTGTTAATTCTGCTTAGTTTGACATAGTTATTTTCATATCTTGGGGTGACCCATGGAGCCGGAATGAACCAGCCGGACCACAATAAAAGCCTGGAATGGTACCGGTTGTTATTTAACAAGATTAATGATGCCGTATTTGTTTGTCATCTTGACGAAACGGGTACATTTGAACCTTTTATCGAAGTCAATGATGTAGCCTGCAAACGTCTGAATTACAGCCGCGAGGATTTGCTGACACTGTCATTTTATGACATTATCGATCCGAAACAAACGGGAGAACTTGATCTTGCCGTCAGAGACCTTTTTACGAAGGATTACTTCCTGTTCGAAGTGAACCAGTTGACGCGTGACAAGCGTCGTATCGCGGTTGAACTCAGCGCACACCGATTTGAATATGATGACCGCTCAACGCTTCTTTCCATTGCCCGGGATATAACCGAAAGGAAGCGATCTGAAGAAAAACTGATGGCCTCTCATGAGCAATTCCGGAACCTGGCCTCCCGGATCCAGACCATCAGGGAGGAAGAAAGGTCCGCTCTGGCACGGGAGATTCATGATGAACTCGGCCAGGCCCTGACTGTATTAAAGATCCAGATATCACTGCTCTCCCATAAGTTGCGTAACGATCAGGTTGATTTAAAGGATAAACTGACCTCCATGGCAGGGTATATTGACCAGACCGTAGATTCACTTCAGCACATTCTGGGTAAACTGAGACCGGGCATTCTCGACGAACTTGGGCTGGTTCCTGCCATTGAATGGCAGTCGCAGGATTTCCAGGAGATTACCGGAATCAGGGTGGAATATATCCTGCCGGAGGATACCCTCGAACTTGATGAAGAAAAAGCCACTGCCCTGTTTCGCATCTATCAGGAAGCACTGACCAACATTGCTCGTCATGCCCATGCGAACCATGTTAATGTCACCCTTCGGACAGACCATGCCGATCTCGTCCTTGAGGTCACGGATAACGGCATCGGTATTTCTCCGGGGCAGATCAATGATCCTAAATCGATGGGACTTCTGGGCATAAGAGAACGCACCATGTTGCTGGGCGGCCGTTTTGAAATAAACGGTGTTCGCGATAAGGGAACGAATGTGAAAGTGACCGTACCCATGACAAACCATGATTGATATACTTATCGCAGATGACCACGCCATTGTCCGGGCGGGGTTAAAACAGATTGTAGCTGAAGAAAAGGATCTGTGTGTTCGTGGAGAAGCCGGAACGACGCAGGAAATGTTCGCCCTTCTGGAAAAAAATCCATTCAGTATCGTGATCCTTGATATTAATATGCCCGGACAAAGCGGGCTTGAAGCCCTGAAGGAATTAAAACGTTTCTATCCGGGCCTGCCGGTATTGGTTCTGAGCATGTACAGTGAAGACCAATACGGTATACGTTCTCTCAAGGCAGGAGCAGCAGGTTACCTTCGAAAAGTCAGTGCACCGGATGAACTGGTAAATGCTATCCGAAAGATTGTCGGAGGAGGAAAATATATCAGTCCGGAGCTTGCAGAAAAGCTGGCCTCATCGTTTGAACTGGATGATAAACCTCCGCATGAAAAATTATCCGATCGTGAAATGCAGATTATGTGCCGCATTGCCAGCGGAGATTCAGCCGACCAGATAGCCGGGATGTTGTCCATTAGTATTCATACGGTGTATTCTTACCGTAACCGGATTCTGGAAAAGATGCGTCTCAAATCAAATGTCGAACTGACGCAATATGCCATTCAAAACAAGTTAATCGATGTTTAATATGTCGCAGGCAGGTCTTTCATGAAAGCAGGAATAAAAATCAGGTTTATGCGATAGATATAGTAAAAGGACAAAAAAAAAGGAGCATCCTTGCTCCTTAACATGTCTAAAGGCACTTTATAAGGCCTTGCTGAATATAGTTAAATTATTTGAAAAAGAAAAGCTGAAAATTTTATTTTTATGAATAAAATGTATGACCACATGACGGATGTTATTTTTCGTTACTTATTCTTCGTTTTCTTTTCAACCTTATCCTTCGCCTATTCCCAGGATTCGCTTTTGCTTAGACAGGTTGACAGCATGCTCATGTCCAGCCATACAAGCGCAGCAGAATCACTTCTCAGGACATTACCGGATACAGTATCCCCGTATCACAGAATTAATTACTACCAGGCGGTCATTCATCTTCAGAGAAATGATTATGAAGCGGCCATAACATACCTGAAAAACGCCATTCAAAAGGATCCGGAGAATCCGGATTACCATTTCATGCTTGGAAATGCTTATGCCATGAAAATGGCCGACGCATCGCTTTTCAGCGCCTACTGGTCGACCAAAAACATGCTGAAAAGCTTTGAACGCGTTCTGGAGCTGAATCCGGGCCATCTGCAAGCCAGGTTATACCTTTATCAATACTATTTGAATACACCGCGACTGCTTGGCGGTAACGCAGAAAAAGCGGCATATTTGGCTCAGAATGTCATCAAAACACACCCGAGCCTCGGGCATTATCTCCTGGCACTCTACTGGGAAGAGCAGAGAAATGATGCTGAGACCGAACGCGAACTTCAGAGGAGCCTGGAAAGTGATTCAACGAATGTTGGTACACTGAACCATATGGGTTACTTTTATATCAGACAACGGGAGCCCGAAAAAAGTTATCCCTATTTTAAAAAGGCCATACAGGCCGCGCCCAATACGGCCAATGTATATGACAGTATGGGTGATTATTTCGCTGCGACCGCCCGTTACGACTCCGCGCTTCATTATTATAATAAAGCCCTTTCTCAGGATCCGGAATTTACCGTTTCCATCTATAACAAGGCAAAAATGCTGGAAGTACTGGACAGAACGGACGAAGCCCTTGATGTATACCGCTCCCTGTCGGAATCATTCCCTGAAGATCTTTATGGTAAAAAGGCAAAAATTAGAGCCGGGGAACTGGATTAGTATCCGCAAACCGCATATTATATTTCTGATCTGTGATACATCCCTAGCCCTTTTGAACGTGCCTTTCCCGGATTGCATCATTGTTATATTATCGCTAAATTGCCCGGCAATGAAATGAAGGGTATTTTTATACATGAATGAAGCGACCATAAAAAACCATTTAAAAGAACAGTTTAAGCGCTGGGCCGGTCATTCAGCCGGGCATATTGAAAAAATGCCGGCTCATGGTTCGGACAGACGATATTACCGCATAACCAGTCATCAGAAAAGTGCCATTGGTGTGCACAATCCCGATTTTAAAGAGAATGTGGCTTTTCTTTCCTTTTCGAAACACTTTCTGAATCATGGTCTTCACGTTCCGGAAATTTATGTTCAGGAACTGGATAAAGAGATCTATCTCGAGCAGGATCTCGGTAATGAAACCCTGTTCTCTTATCTGACCCGTGTAAGGGAAAAGGAAGGGTTTTCAGAAAAAATCATTGGTATATACGAAAAAGTGATCGATGAATTGCCGAAATTCCAGGTGCGGGCCGGTAAGGATCTCGATTACAGCGTGTGTTATCCGCGGCATAGTTTTGACCGGCAATCCATGGGCTGGGATCTGAATTATTTCAAGTATTATTTTCTCAAACTTGCCAAAGTTCCTTTCAATGAACAGCAATTGGAAGATGACTTCACAACCTTTATGAACTTTTTACTGGAAGCACCGCGGGATTATTTCCTTTATCGTGATTTTCAATCACGGAATGTAATGATTGTTGATAATACACCCTATTTCATCGATTACCAGGGCGGACGTAAAGGGGCCTTGCAGTATGATCTGGCCTCCCTGCTCTTCGATGCTAAAGCGGATATACCAAATGCGGTCAGGCAGCATTTGCTCAAACGCTATATCGAAAACCTGAGGCAGTATTTTCCGGTCGATGAAGAGCAGTTTCTTAACTATTACCACGGTTATATTTTCATACGCATCATGCAGGCCCTCGGTGCCTATGGTTTCCGCGGGTTTTACGAGCGTAAAGAACATTTTCTTAAAAGTGTTCCCTATGCCATTCAAAATCTGGAATCGTTACTCCACACCGCAAAACTACCGATTGAAATCCCCGCTCTGCAGGATGCCTGGAGCCGCCTGATTCGCTCGACTGTGTTACGTCAATTTGGTGATTCCCCCCTCCGGCTTACGGTGCGCATACAGAGTTTTTCCTATAAACGCGGGATCCCGTGGGATGAAAAAGGCCACGGCGGCGGCTTTGTTTTTGATTGCCGTTCCCTGCCCAATCCAGGACGCCTGGAAAAGTTCAAAGATGCCACAGGAAATGATCACGACGTTATCACCTATCTTGAGCGGGAAAACGATGTGAACGATTTTCTTCAGAACGTCAAAACCATGCTGGATCGTGTTATTCATAATTACCAGAACCGTAAATTTACTGATCTGATGGTTGCGTTCGGATGCACCGGAGGTCAGCATCGATCCGTCTTTTGTGCCAATGCACTGACCGCTTACCTTATAAAAAATTACGATATCGATGTGGATCTGCGTCACCGTGAACTGGAAGTACAAATTTAGGGGCCGGGTTTTATTTTGAAAGCAATGATACTTGCCGCAGGCCTCGGTACACGCCTCAAACCAATTACCGACAGCATTCCCAAGGCCCTCGTGCCCGTCAGAGGAAGGCCGTTACTGGAATGGATTATCCTGAAACTGGGCCGCACGGGTTTTAATGAAATAATCATCAATGTGCATCATCACAGGGAAAAGATAAAAGACTTCCTGGATGAGAAAAGTAACTTTGGTTTAAAGCTATCCCTTTCTGAAGAAAATGACTTGCTCGATACCGGCGGAGGCATTAAAAAGGCAAGCTGGTTTTTCGACAACACAGAACCCTTCCTCGTACATAATGTCGATGTACTGTCTGATATCGATTTGAATGCGATGCTGGAATACCACAGGAAAACCGATGCACTGGTCACACTGGCTGTACGTAAACGTAAAACGTCCCGCTACCTGATCTTTAATGATGATCAGCAGTTATGCGGCTGGAAATCGCTCAGTACAGGGGAAACCCGTTTGATAAAAGAGAGTAAAACACTACAACCACGCTCTTTTATGGGCATACATATCGCATCACCACAACTTATACCCCTTCTCGATGAAGCGGATTCTTTTTCTATCATTCAAACCTACCTCCGGCTTGTTGCTGAAAACCATGTCATAAAAGGGTTTACAGCAGACAACGCCAACTGGCTTGATCTGGGCCGGAAAGAAAACCTGATGCAAGTCTCCGCCACCTTTCATGACGCTTATTTTAACCGGCTGATTTCCTGAAATTCAAACCCAACCCCTTCCTTCCAGGGTAATTATTTTCTGTTAAATCAGATTTTTAGCATTATTGTGAAAATTTATGAATTAATTTGACATTATTTTAGCGTTAAACTTGAAAAATATCTGTAACACTGATAATTTGGTTTTTAACGTCATAAAAAATAAGTTGATGAAGCTCACATACTTTTTAAAATTTTTAGGATATACTTACGTATCAAATCGGTTTAATTTCGTCAGACAGGAACATGCAGGAAAAATCAGATCGAAGAGCATTAAGCCGTATCGCAATTCCTGATGCGGTTGTCAAATATAAAAGTCCGAAAAAATCCGGATTATTCTCATCGTTTACCGAATCGGAACGTGTGATTAATTTATCCAAAAGCGGCATCGCTTTTCAGATGGCCGAGCCGGTGGAATTCGGGAAAAGCGTCGAGCTAAAGCTAAATTTTGCAGACGGTAAGACCCTGAAATTAAAGGGTCAGGTCCGGTGGCAAAATGAAAGTGAATACAAAGCAGGATTTATCACCGGTGTTCAGTTCTTTGCTTTTGGCAGAAACGATAAATATAATTCGCCTCGTGC
>CAYPHA010000063.1:0-27086 GCA_964410215.1 uncultured Calditrichota bacterium
CCAACCTTATCGAAAGTGAACTTTTCGGACATGAAAAAGGCTCGTTTACCGGTGCTATCAGTCAGAAAAAAGGGTATTTCGAAGTAGCCGACAAGGGCACTATATTCCTGGATGAAATCGGTGAAATGCCCCTGAACACCCAGGTAAAACTGTTACGTGTACTGGAATCTGCTGAATTTATGCGGGTCGGCGGCACGACCCTTCATAAAGTCGATGTGCGTATCATTGCAGCCACGAATAAAAACCTGGAACAGGCGGTGCAGAACAGTGAATTCAGGAGGGACCTGTACTACCGTCTCAAGGCGATTACCATCGATATCCCGCCGCTGCGTGCGCGACGGGAAGATATACCGGTTCTGGCGGAGATATTTACCCGGGAATACATGGAAAAGAACGATATCCGCTTTAAAGGATTTTCTCCGGAATCGATGGCCCTGATGCAGCAGCACAGCTGGCCGGGGAATGTCAGGGAATTGCGTAATTTTATCGAAACAGCCATTATCCTCAACAAGGGCGAAGTCGTCCGTTCGGACTACGTCCGGTCAGCACTCAATATCGATGACAGGTATGTGCCGTCGAGCAGTCTGCCGGTACCCCTGAACAAAACCCCGGAACAGGCGGAGCGGGAACTGATCTACCGTACCCTTATCGCCCTGAAACTTGATATCAATGAAATCAAACAGTTGCTGGGCGCCGTGATCGGCAGAAATGCTGATCTGAAAAGCGCGCCGGTCGGACCGCTTATGGACGATGATACTTTTGATGACCAGGAAGTGCGTCCGACAACCCTGAATGGCATGGAACGTGAATTGATCAAGGATACCCTGAGTAAATATGACGGCAGCCGTCGAAAAACAGCCCGGGCGCTGCAGATCAGTGAACGCACCTTGTATAGAAAGATCAAAGAATATGGCCTGTAGATGTCAGCACCGGCGCACGGTACATAGAATACAGCTGCGGACATGGCAGATTCTGTCAGGCATCATCCTGCCGGCTGTCATTCTGTATACTTTGTCGGCCTGCGGCGTTTATTCGTTCAAAGGAGCACTGCCGTCTCACATTCAAACCGTGGCCATACCCCTGTTTGATGACCGTACGGCCTATCCCGGCGTTCGGGAGAATCTGACAAACAGCCTCATCGACCAGTTCATTGCCGATAATACCCTGAAAGTCGTGGATGAATCCAAAGCCGATGTGCTGATCACGGGGGGCATCGCCTCCATCCGGCGCACGGCAGCTACCGTGGCAGCGGGTGAAACCGTTACGGAGTACAAGGTAACGGTTAGTGTAAAGGCGAAAGGTGAAGATATAAAAATGTCGAAAGTATTGTTCGATAAAACCTTCAGTCAGTATGGACTGATGCCGAGTGACGGTGGTCAGGATGACTTTGACCTGGCTGTGGCTGAAGCGGTTCAGTTGATTACGGAAGATATATTGAATACCACCCTGGGTGGCTGGTAACCATAGGGAGAGATAAGATGTCGGAATTCTATAAAATACTCGGAAAATCCGGTAGTGATAACATCCTTTTTGCCCATAAAGCGGCATTGCTCCTTGATGACAATATGGTTGATGATGCCCTGAATCTCTGTGAAATGGGCGTAAAGAAGTTTCCATTTTATGCGGAAGGCCATTATGTTCTCGGACGCTGTTATCAAATGTTCGAGCGCTATGATGATGCCAAGAACGAATTTGAACGGACCCTCACATTCGCACCAGGACATGTGCGGGCCATGGGTGCCCTGGCTTATGTGTTTTACAAAAAGAAGCTCAAGAAAATGGGCAATCGCTACCTGTTGAAAAATGCGGTTCATGAACCCAATAATCAGGAGTTGATCGAGTACCTGGAAGCCCAGGGGCTGTACGGACAACTGTTTAAATCACCGATTATCGAAGCACAGCTTTCTGCGGATCTGGACGGATTTCTGCCGGATGAGAGAGAGAAGGAAGATCTCAGGGAACGTGTGGAAAAAACGTTCGGGATGTCAGACGAAACCAGGCGTATTCTTAAAAAAGATCAGGTTGACCTTGCTGAAGAATCCTATAAAGACCAGGATACGTTTGAGGTAAAGAATATCATCGATAGCCTGGATGAAGGTGATACGACACCGAAAACCGGCATCGATCTGAGTCAGTACGCCAATGTTGAAGATGATTTTTCAACGTTGATGGGTGACTTCCTTGTGGGAGGTGAGGAAGATGACAGCACTTCAAAAGAGGCAGACGAAACCAGAGCGGATAAGCCTTCCTCAGCCGCCCTTGATTTTGAATCGGATATGGAGGAAACCGGGAACAGGGAAGAAAACGTTACACCGCCGGTACCCGATTTTGAAAAAGAGATGGAAGAAAACGCGGTAGCCTTTTCACCGGATATGCCGGCAGGGCCGGAACAAAGGGAAGATAAGGCAGCGGAAAAGACGTCGGAAGCACAGGAAAATGAAGATACCGTTCAAACGGAGCAGGAGGCCTTTTCTGATCTGTTGATGGATAAAAAAGGGACGGATTCAGATGAAATGCCGGCTTTCGACAGCAAGGACCTTGACGCCATGAACGTTCTGGAGGATGAAGACGAACCGGAGGCGTTAGATGTCTTCAATGACACCGAATCGGTGTTCGCGGAGGATCCTGTCGTCCCGGAAGAAAAACCGTTACCTGAAACACCCGCTCCGGAAACGGAAAAACAGGAACCGGCCACAGAGGCGGATGCTGACGAAACCCTCGGGCCGGAAGAAAAGCCCGAATCCGATCAGAAAAGAGAGATGCCTGAACCGGAATCAAAACCTGAAGACAAACAGGAACCGGCTGTACCTCCGAAGCCGGAGGTCAAACCGCAACCGGATGCCAAACCGGAGGCCGAGCAGGATCTGATATTTGCCCGCAGGGAGCCGCGGACCGCGCCGGTGGAACAAACCGAAAGCGACGATGACGAGAAGACAATGTCGATCGATGAAATTATGGCGAACCCGAGTCTCGTTACACCGACATTCGGGGAAATCCTGATCTCCCAGCGAAAATTCGCGGAAGCGCGTCATGTTTTTCTCAAACTCTGGGAACGACATCCCGACAATCCGCGTTTCAAAGAAAAAGTTGAATTCCTGGATAAACTGATCAAGTTACAGGTGTAAACGCGTTATTCTATTGAGATAATTAATACATATGGCTACATATAGATATTGGATTTTTCTGGCGCTGCTGGTTATCCAATGCCTCCCTCCTTCCGGATACGGAATATCCTATTTCATTAAGCTTACGCCAGCCGGGATGGAGGCCCGCTCCGGCCTCCTTGCTCCGGTCAGCGGTACACCATCCCTGAAAAAATATACAGAATCCCCATACCGGTATTTTCCCGTAACCGAAACACGGTCGGCGGAAGAATTTTTTTCAGACTGGCTGATTCTGGAAGCGGATATAAATAGTGACAGCCTGATACATCAGCTTAAAAGCGCGGGTATAATCGATTATGCTGAACCTGTCGGTTTCTTTGACATAGAGCAGGATGCGACTGACAGCCTGGTTGCAAAACAATGGTACCTGGACATGATTGATGTGGCCGGGGCCTGGAACGTCTCCCGCGGGATTCCGGATATCATCGTCGGTGTAATCGATACGGGTATCGATTACACCCATCCTGATCTTTCCGGTTGTCTCTGGATTAATGCCGCTGAGGACCTGAACGGAAACGGAATCGCCGATGCCGGCGATTTTAACGGTATCGATGATGACGGGAACGGCTTTGTGGATGATGTAATGGGTTGGGATTTTACCGATGCTCCACGGTTCGCTGACGGGGGCGATTACGAGACCCCGGATAATGATCCCATGGATGAATACCAGTCGGGCCATGGAACACAGATCGCCGGTATCATCGCCGGCGGAAATGAAGAGGAAACCGGCATCACGGGCATTGCTCCCGGTATTAAGGTCATGAACCTCCGGGCCGGAACGGCCTCGGGGTATCTCGAAGAGGATGATGTGGCCCGGGCATTGTTGTATGCAATCGGGAACGGGGCACGCATTATCAATATGAGTTTCGGCGATGTGGCCCTTTCGCGTTTTCTTAAAGATGTGATCCATTATGCCTATGAAAAAGGTGCCATTATTATCGCCTCAGCCGGAAACGAAGCCACCGATCAGATACATTATCCAAGCGGTTTGCCCGAAGTTATTTCCGTCGGTGCCTCCAACCAGTCGGATAACCGGGCCGGCTTTTCGAATTACGGGACGACACTGGACATGGTGGCCCCCGGAAGCAATATTTTCAGCACGGCCATCGGCGGTGGATATAACACCGTCAACGGTACCTCCTTCAGCGCACCGCTGGTTTCGGCCTGCGCGGCCCTGCTGCTTTCCGTAAATCCTTTTCTCCAGGCGGAACAGGTGCGCAATATCCTCAAAACAAGCTCAGAGGATATTCTCATTCAGGGCTGGGACCACTGGTCGGGTGCGGGCCGGCTCTCTGCGGGAAACGCAATGCGCGTAGAAAAATCCGGTATCCTTTACCTGACTCAACCCGTATCCGGATTCAGCGTTTCGGCGGATTCTCTCTGGATAACGGGGAGCGTGTCTCATCCCGATCTGAAATCTTACGAGCTCTGGTACGGACTGGGATCGAATCCCGCTGACTGGCAGCCGCTCCTTTCCGAAGCAGGAAGGCAGGTCTACCAGGATACGCTCGCTCTTTTCGATCTGACGACACTGCCGGACACGGTTCTGACCCTGCGGCTGCGGTTAAACCTTATCAACCGTGCATCCGATGAAATGCGCGTAACTTTTGAGGTCGACCGCACGGAACCGCTTATTTCCAACGTTTCCGTGTTGCCCCTGCTGGATGGTCACATTTCCTCCAGCCTGATATCGTTCGAAACAGATGACATCACGTCGGCCGGGATCTACATGAAAAGGGAAGGAGAAACCGCATTCGCGAAATATATCGCATCCGGTTATGAAACCCGCCGACATTTTATCAAAACCGACATGGACGCTTTTGAAGGACGTTATGACTTCTATATAGAGGTTCGCAACGCCGCAGGATTGTCCGCCTCTGACCGGAATGGCGGGCTCTACTATTCCTTTGAGAACCGTGATCCCATGCGCTGGAAACAGTTTTTTCGTGTGCCATGGTCGCTGCCGTCCGGTTACATGCTGCCGGAAGTGACCGATCTTGATCATGATTCCAAAAAGGAAATCATCATAAGCCGTTATAATGAAAACCATGGCTTTGGCCCGGTTGAAATTTATGAATTCGAAGGGGGGCGGTTTGAACTGCGGCTTGAAACGGCATTTCCGGCAATTCCCCGTGCAGCCGGTGATGTGGATGGTGACGGGTTGAGCGATATTCTGTTCGGTTACGGACAGCAGGCGTTCATCCTGGAATCAACCGCGCCGAATACCTTTCCGACAGAGGTCGTCTGGGCGGACTCGCTGCAATTCTGGGGGGCTGCGTATACGGATATGGATCATGACGGACAGTCTGAAATTATCGGCAGAATTGATTCACAGTATGTGGTCCTTGAAAATTCCGGTGATAATCGTTTTTCCGAAATCGCCCGGCTGGATAATCCGTCAGAGGGAAGTAACCGCTTCGCCGTACCCCGTATCGCCGTGGGTGACCTGAACGGTGACGCGCGCAGTGATCTGGCTTTCGGTGACACCGATGGCGATTATGTCGTCTATACAGCTGCTTCGGACAACCGGTTTTCACTGCTGACATCCGGTAAGGCGGGTCAAAAGGATGTAACGGAAATGATCGTTATGGACCGCAAAGGGCAGATGTTCACCGGAAGTCATACGGCTGAGAATGTCAATTATGAACATGAATATGATGCCCGTTACTGGTTACTGGAAGGACTGGATTTTACGGAAACGGGATCGCCGCCTTATATCAGCAGCGCGATCGCCATTTACGGGTACCAGTCAACGCGTGAATATGACAGCGGATTGAAACTGGCTGAATGGAACGGCAGAGATGCCCTTTTTGTCAGTTTTTTTCCTGACCTCTATGTCTTCATGAAGGAGGAAGAAGAATGGACGCCGGTGTGGCATTACCGTGAAGCCCGTTCCAATACGGTAATCACCGCCGATCTGGACAACGATGGGCAGGAAGAATTTTATTTTAACGATGGCAGGCAAATTATCGGGTATAGCAGCGGAAATACCAGCAGACCGGAAATGATTCAGCAGATTTCGGCTGTTCCCCTGGACAGTGGGCGGGTACATATCCGCTGGACGGGAAACAGTCCGGTTTATCGTGTCTATCGCGGTGTACATCGTGATTCTATGCGGCAGGTGGCACGGGTCGATAATACCATTTACACGGATAGCCTGCTGACCCCGGAGACACTCTATTATTATACGGTTACGGCCGTCGATTCCGGCTTTGAATACCCGGAAAGTTTTCCGGGCGAACCGGATTCGGCACGGACCAGTTATCCGCCGATGCTCATCGATACAGAGGTTGTTAACGAAAAACAACTTGCACTGCATTTCAATGAAGACGTGATTGTCCGTTCACCGCTGGTACGCAGGTCTTCGGACCGGACACAGGCGACATCGGTGGTGTCCAAAGAACGGCCTGATCAGGTACTGGTAAGCTTTGCAAGCCCTTTTGTCCCCGGACGTACCGATACGGTCTTTGCCGATGGAATTACAGACAGGCACCGTGTTCCGGTTGATATACGCTACAACCGTATGACATTTGTTTTTAGAGATAAAGAGTCGGAACCCTATGTGGAGGAAGTGCAAATAAGGCAACGGTTTCAGTTACACGTGCGGTTCAGTGAACCGATGGATACCCTGACTTTGAAAGATCTGGACCATTACAGTCTGGAACCTTCGGGAGAGGTCTTAGCGGTTTCGCTCACGGACAGGTCTGCTGAGCAGATTATGTTGAAAATTGACGAAAAATCCTTTGCCGGGGGATTCGGGCAACCCGCTTACCTGGTGCTCAGCGGACTTAAAAGCGCGAAGGGTGTAGCCCTGCGTAATGGCGGCACCATTCATTTATTCGAAGAAGCCGGCGATTTAGCGCGCATGCTGGTCTATCCCCAACCGCTCAAACCGGATCACCGGGAGCTTGTTTTCTCCCGAATCCCCGACGAATCGGAAATATCCATATTTAATCTCAATGGGCGGTTGATCAGGAAGCTTTCAGAACGTACTTTTTTCGGAGCCATTCGCTGGGATCTCCGTGATATATCGGGAAACCGGATTCCGTCCGGCATCTATGTCTATGAAATACGTCATGAAGGAGAGAAGAAGGTTGGTAAGTTGGTCGTACTTAGATAAAGAAAAAAGAAAAAAGAAAAAAGAAAAAAGAAAAAACATGAAATTTGAAATAGGAAGTTGAGGAAATGGAGAAGCGTAAGGGATCGGGCAGAGGATCAGGAAAACGGTATCATAATCCGCTGGTTGTGGCGGTGACGGGTGGAATCGGGACCGGACAGTCTACTGTCTGCGAGTATTTTCAGGAGTGGGGATGTAAGGTCATCAACGCGGATGTGAAAGCGCGTGATGTCATAAACCGGAATCGCAGGCTTCAGAATGAATTGCAGAAAGAATTCGGTGAAGATATTATAGTAAAAGGCCACCTGGACCGGAAGCGTCTTGCCGAGCGTGCTTTCAAAGATGAACTGAACACGGCCAAGCTAAACCGGCTGGTTCATCCGCGCATGGTGGAAAGCCTGGTTGAAGAGATGGAAAAGGCCCGGTTCTGCAGACGGTATCCCGTGATCGTCGTCGATGCCGCTCTGGTGTATGAAATCAGTATCGAACGTAATTTTGACCAGGTTATCGTGGTCAGGGCACACATGGAGACGCGCAGACAACGGGTACAGAAAAGGGATGGTATGACGCGGCAGCAATTCATGGAACGGGTTGCCAAACAGATTCCGTTGGAGGAAAAAGTCCGCTGGGCGGATCAGGTCATCGAAAACAACGGTTCACTGGATGATCTGAAACTAAAAACCCGGCATGTTTACAACAAACTGATGGATATACAGAAACAGACTGAGGGGAAAAGTAAAAAACGTACCTGAATCCTGAACCCTAATTAAAAATAAACTTCTGCACGACCTGGGCGATGCCCATGGATTCGTCGAGCTTCTCAAAATCCCGCCAGCGTTTGATATAGTTTTTAATGCATTGTTCGACCGCCCGGTTGCGAATGGTTGAACTGACAATCCGTATACTTTCCGGCAGAACATGACCTTCATACGAGATACTGAAGCGGACCTTTACATAACCACGAAGGCCCGATATGAGCCGGGCTTCCTTATTGAAACAAAATTCGATCATCGGACGGTAACGTTGGACCACCCTGTTGATCTCATCGGGATCCCGGTATCCGACCGGTTCGTCTCTGCGTTCGTGAATAAGCTCATCTGTAAACTCGATCATGACATTACCACGCCGGGAAAGATTGTAGTTGAAGGGTGTAATCCTGGGATCATCAATATCTCCCGGATCGATCCGCCTGTTTCGGGTACGGCCTTCCGAGAAAAGCCTGCCCTCGGCCCGGGCTCTTTCCAGGTCCGTGGGTATAGCGTCCTCATCGAAGGCGACCAGATCATCGGGGACGGGGAGATCCGAGTACGGGTCGGAATTACTCAGTTCTGCCAGTACACCTTCTCCGGAAAGTCGGTCACCGATATCCCGGCGCTGCTGTTCGCGGGTCGCTTCTGCTGTGAGGGGAGGTGTTTCAGGCGGTTGTGCCGGAATACGCGGGGAGATATCGATATCCGGGACCGGTTCTTCAACCGGCTCGGGTTCCGGTAAGAATTCGGTTACCCGTTCGATGAATCGCTCACGGAATAGTTCATCCGCCTGCCGATCCAGACGGTAATAGTCAATATTTGCCGTTATGATCACCGCGATAAGGATGGCTGATGCCGTAACGCTGAAGATGAATAGAAGTCGCCTGTTTATACGATCAGACCAGCTCAGACCGAAATACTGATTGAATTCCCTCGATTCTTTCAAAAAGGCCCCAATTCGATAATCGTAAGCGGTAATCGATGCACGATGTTATTATTATATGAATATATTTAAAGAATGGTCGCTGGGTGCTTTGTGATACATATCACGTCAATTTTAATGATTTAATTATTGACTAAAAAAAGAATGCCAAAGAGTGACTTGAATTACAAAGATAAAATATTTATCATTCATTTTCAATTCGAAAAAATAACCTGGAGGACGCATGCTCAATCACATCTGGCTCTGGATGATTGCGATAAGTATTCTCATCGCAGCTTCCATTGATCTGAAGAATGAAGTAACACGTGAACCGGCACAGGAGACACGCAACCTGAATGAGGAGACGAAGCTCGGACAGGTAACGACGGCCGCGATCGATGCCGCCAAGCTGGGGGTCGAAATCGCTATCGGACTGATTGGAATCATGGCACTCTGGCTGGGAATCATGAAAGTTGCCGAGGAAGCCGGAGCCGTCAGAATACTCGGACGGATCGTCCGGCCCATCACCAAACGTC
Organism: uncultured Calditrichota bacterium; assembly: GCA_964410215.1. Taxonomy (GTDB): domain Bacteria; phylum Calditrichota; class Calditrichia; order Calditrichales; family CAYPHA01; genus CAYPHA01. Next base: position 9,489 of record CAYPHA010000063.1, read on the forward strand.
TTTTCCCGACCATACCCAGGGATCACCCGGCAATCGGGGCAATGATCATGAATATTGCGGCCAATATGCTCGGGCTGAGCAATGCCGCCACGCCGCTTGGCTTAAAAGCCATGGAGGAACTGGATGATCTGAACCCGAAAAAAGGCGAGGCGACCGATGACATGATTACCTTCCTCGTCATCAATACGAGTGCCATTACAGTGGTTCCGGCGACGGCCATTGCCATCCGCGCCTCTCTCGGGTCCGCTAATCCCCAGCAGATTGTCATTCCTTCGATTATCGCAGCATCCATGGCGACTATCGTAGGTGTGACAACGGTCAAGCTGATCCAGCATTTTACTAAAAAACGCCGGGCGAAAAACCCTGAGGAAGGGGGCTGATATGAATGTGATGAAACTGTTTCTGGACTGGCTTTCCATTCTGGCTATTCCCCTGATCATTATCGGATTTCTGGGATTTGGTTATTTTAAAAAAGTACGCGTATATGAAGTCTTTGTGGATGGTGCCAAAGAAGGCTTCAATGTCGGCGTAAAAATCATACCATACCTGGTCGCCATGCTGGTTGCTATCGCCATGTTCAGGGCCAGCGGCGCGTTGGATTGGTTAACCATCCTGGTCAGCCCGATCACAAATATGATAGGGATGCCGCCGGAAGTATTACCCATGGCGGTCATGCGTCCCCTTTCCGGGAGCGGCTCGTTGGGGGTTATGACCGAACTGATGCAGACACACGGGGTGGATTCTCTGATCGGCTTCATCTCTTCAACCATGTTTGGCAGTACGGAAACGACATTTTATGTGGTTGCCGTATATTTCGGGGCTGTCAATATCCGCAAAACGCGTTATGCCCTGCCGGCCGGATTACTGGCCGATATCGCCGGTCTGATTACCGCCGTACAGATTTGCCGGTTGATTTATTAAGCGTATGTCAAAGAATCAAATTGCACGTTATTCCGGGGCTTATTAAATTGTAGTTAAAATGAAATACTTAACCGGAGGGATATTATATGCGACTACTTGTATCAATTGGGATGATACTGCTCCTGTTTCAGTTTGGTTTTGCCGGAGACGGGAAGCCGGAAGGCAAAAAATACGGAGCGGGTACCACGCTGACGGACACAACAGCCGTTTCTAAACTGCTTGGTAATCCGCAGGCATACGCGGGTAAAAAGGTTCTGATTAAGGGCCGGGTTATCAATGCCTGTAAAAAACGGGGATGCTGGATGGAGCTGGCCGGCGATAAAGATTACCAGTCTATCCGTATCAAGGTGAACGATGGTGAGATCGTTTTTCCTTTCGAATCCAAAGGGAAAATGGCCCTTGCCGAAGGTGAAGTGGAGATTTTTGAGATGAGCATGGAACAAACCCGCAAATACCTGCAGCACGAAGCGGAGTGCAATGGTGATCCCTTTGATCCTGCCTCTGTCACCAAACCCCACCAGATGGTCCAGATAAAAGGCACCGGTGCCGTGATCTATCAATAACCGGTATGCAACATGTACGAAGCCGCTTACGGGCGGCTTTTTTTTCAGGAGTCCGTCGTTTGAAATGGCGCAAGCTTAATAATATTCTCCACAGGGATATCGGCTATCTCAGTATCGCATTGACCATCATTTACGGCATATCCGGTATTGCCGTCAATCACATAGAGGACTGGAATCCTAATTATGCGATTGTAACGGAAGAGTTCATGATTACCATGCCTGATGAGCCGGATATCGAACGTATCAGCACAGCCGTCGGGCGGCACCTGAACGAAAAGCTGGAAATTGAAAGCAGCTTCCGGCCGGCACCCGGACAATTACAGCTTTTTTACGGTGGGAATACCCTTTATATAAATACAGACAACGGGCTTGTTCGAATGGAGCGCGCACAAAAACGCCCGGTACTGTTCGATGTCAATTTCCTGCACCTCAATCACGCCAAGCGTCTGTGGACCTACGTTGCCGATCTCTACGCCATTGCCCTCATTGTGCTGGCCATTACCGGCCTGTTTGTCCTGCCCGGTAAAAAGGGGATAAAAGGACGGGGAGGTTGGCTGACCCTGATCGGCTTGTTGATACCCGTAATTTTCCTGATCCTCTATCGATATGTATGAGGTAAAAAGATGAAACCTTCCAAAGTATGTTTTGTCTCTTCCGAAATCGTTCCTTTCGTAAAAACCGGAGGGCTGGCCGATGTTTCCGGCGCCCTTGGTAAGTACCTGGGACAAGCCGGCCTCGATATCAGGCTGGTCATGCCATTCTATTCGAATATTGAAGCGGCTAATTATAATTTTCATCTCGTTCAGCACATGCACAGTATTGAATTATGGATGGGGAAACGCCGGATTCTGTTTTCCGTCCTGACCGCCACCCTTCCCGAAACCGATGTCGCTGTTTTTTTTATCCATTGTCCCGAACTGTTCAACCGCTGGGCGGTGTATACGAATGATCCGGATGAATACCTGCGTTTTGCGGTCCTGTCCAGAGCGGCACTGGAAATCTGTCAGGCTCAGAACTGGGCACCGGATATCATTCATGTAAATGACTGGCAATCGGCCCTCATCCCGGTTTACCTGAAGACCGTCTATGCCTGGGATAATCTTTTTCAGGACACACGTACCATACTGACCATACATAATATCGGGTACCAGGGCAATTTTGACGCCGGGATCATCAATGATCTGGGGCTCGCTGATTTTTACCAGTATTTTGATGCCTCCGAATTGTATCACGGCAGAATCAACTACCTGCGCACAGGCGTATTGCATGCCGATAAAGTTACGACGGTCAGTCCAACCTATGCCCGGGAGATTCAGACGGACTATTTCGGTGAGGGATTGCAGGATCTGCTGCGCGAACGGTCACATGACCTCGTCGGTATCCTGAACGGTGTGGATTACGAGGAATGGAATCCGGAAACCGATAAATTTCTGGTTGCCAATTATTCATCGGCCGCTTTGGCAGGCAAAGAAAAAAACAAAAAGCTGGTTATAGAAGAGATGGGACTCAGTTACAAAAAGGGGATCCCGCTGCTCGGGATGATTACACGGCTGACTGAACAAAAGGGCATAGACCTGTTCCAAGATTCCCTCTATGAAATTCTCTCAAAACGCGATCTGCGCTTTATTGTCCTCGGAAGTGGTGAACGGCATTATGAGTACTTTTTCGGTCAGACCCAGTATGATTTTCCGGATAAATTTGTCTTTTATCGCGGATATAACTATAAACTATCACATATGATCGAAGCGGGTGCCGATATCTTTGTCATGCCTTCACGGTACGAGCCTTGCGGTCTCAATCAGATTTACAGCCTGAAGTACGGCACCGTGCCGGTGGTCCGTAAAACCGGCGGCCTGGCCGATACCGTAGAGTTGTATAACTGGGAAACCCAGACAGGCACCGGGTTTGTGTTCGAACACTATACGCCGGATGGCCTTTCCTGGGCCCTTAATTATGCCCTGGATACATACGGGCACCGCCAGGTCTGGCGCAAACTCATGAAACGTGGTATGCAACTCAATTTTTCCTGGGAAATTCAGGTGAAAGAGTATCTCAGGTTGTATGAGGAAGTAGGAATTAAGAAGTAAGAAGTAGAAAATGGACTATGGGTATGGGGTGACAGAGGTTCGTTAACCGGTAGCCAACACCAAAGACCAAAAACCAAAGACTAAAGACTAAAGACTGTACTCTTTCCCCATCAGCAGCACGACCGAACGGGACCGGGCTGTATAATACCGCTGGTTGTGCAACAGAATTTCCTTTCCTTCCTCGCAGATATCATCCGGTGACGCTTTAAACGTATCGGCGACAGTGAACCAGCGGAGCCCGTGGGAAAGAAGGGGCAGCTCGAAACGCTGGCTTTTATCGGAAGCGTTGAATAGGATATACAGATCCTTTGTCGGTGGCTCGGCCGCGGGATTCCCGGCAAGGTAGAGGGCCAGGGAGCGTGATTTTTCATCCCACTGTGGTTTCTGTAACCGTTCGCCATGCCAGCTCATTTCATCGATACCGTTTATCGTATCGACTTCAAAACGTGATCGTCTCAGATTAGGATGCGTTTTGCGGAAACGAATCAGGATGCGGAAAAAACGCAAAAGATCCTGGTTCGTTTCGGCCAGGCGCCAGTCGATCCAGCCGATTTCATTATCCTGGCAATAAGCGTTGTTGTTACCCCGCTGTGTCCTGCCGAATTCATCTCCGGAGAGAAGCATCGGGACACCCTGCGACAGGAGCAGGATTGCCGCAAAATTTTTCACCTGCCGTTTTCGCAGATCGTTAATCTCAGCTGAATGTATCGGCCCCTCCACACCACAGTTCCAACTGATATTGTGGTCACTTCCATCCCTGTTCTCTTCACCGTTTGCTTCGTTGTGTTTACGGTTATAGGATACAAGGTCGTTCAACGTGAAACCGTCATGATTGGTGATGAAATTGACACTGTGGTAAGGTTCGCGGCCGTCATCCTGATAAAGATCTGAACTGCCGGCCAGCCGGGTGGCCAGACCCGGGACCGCCCCTTTGTCACCCCTGACAAAACTGCGCACATCATCGCGAAATTTTCCATTCAGCTCCATCCAGCGTTGGAAATGGGGGAATGTTCCCACCTGGTATAATCCGGCCGCGTCCCATGCCTCGGCAATGAGCTTGGCATTAGCCAGTACCGGATCCTCGGCAATATGTTCGATCAGCGGGGGACTGGGAAGCACGGATCCGTCGCGTCCCCTTCCAAGAATGGAAGCCAGATCAAAACGAAAACCGTCCACGTGCATTTCGGTTACCCAGTAACGCAGGGAATCCATGATCATATTACGCACAACGGGGCGGTTGCAGTTTATGGTGTTCCCGCATCCCGAATAATTTATAAATTCGCCTGTTTTCGCGTCCAGGATATAATAATAGGAAGGATCAAATCCCTTGAAATTGTAGACAGGCCCTTCCGCGTTGCCTTCGCCGGTGTGGTTGAAAACCATATCCAGCAGGACTTCAATGCCGGCTTTATGAAATTCACGTACCATGGTTTTAAATTCCCTGACGGCTTCACCAACACCCCTGCTTTCGGCGTAAGCCACTTTCGGCGCGAAAAAACCAAGCGGATCATACCCCCAGAAATTAAACAGCCGTTCCCCGGTTACAGGATTCCGGCGCTCGATGGCGGTTTCATCGAAATCCGTAATCGGCATCAGCTCCACAGCTGTAATACCCAGTTCCCTGAGATAGGGGATTTTTTCCATCAGGCCCTTGAAAGTGCCTGGTGATTGGACCCCCGAGGAAGAATGACGGGTATATCCGCGCACGTGCAGTTCATAAATGACCGTATCCCGCAACGGGATGTTGAGCGGATGATCATATTCCCAGTCAAAATCATCATCGATGATATGCGATATACGGAAGGTATGTTTACGGCCGCCACGTTCGATCCGGGTTGGTTTTCCCCAGGCCTCGCCGCCGCATGTCGCTTTGGAATAGGGATCCAGCAGAATAATCCGGGAAAGATTTTCGTTACCATCGACGGTAATACGGTATCCGTAGCTGACTCCCGGATCCAGACCGGAGATAAAGGCATGCCATACACTTCCTGTGCGGTTAAACCGTGGATCCAATGGAAATTCGGCTATGGGTTCCTCTTCGCAGGATTCATAGAATACGAGGGATAGCGTTTTGGCTCTTTCTGAAAAAACGGCAAAATTAATCCCGTTTCTCAGCAGGGTCGCACCGAGGGGCAACGGATGCCCCCGGGAAATTTCGAAGTCACTGGCGATATTTCGCAAAATCTCATTGCGTTCAAGCGGATCTTTTTTGTGTGTTGGACTCATCGTAGATTTTCCTGTTGCGTGAATGAACGGAATTTACTGTGATTGTTATAAAGGTCAAAGAAAATGTTAATAAAACATTAAAAATAATGTTTCTGATATTTTCTTTAATTTGAGTCATATTTTATGTATCTTTTAAGCTATAATATCATTGACATACCATCGTAAAGGAGTCTTGAGTGACACATACTATCGAAGGAATTGAACCGAAATCTGTATGGAAGCATTTTCATAATCTGAGTCAGATACCCCGTTGTTCGGGCAATGAAGAAGCAGCGGGACAACATGTTATTGACAGTGCAGAGAAACATGGACTGACCTGGAAAAAGGACCATGTTGGTAATATTGTAATAAAAAAACCGGCAACGGCAGGTATGGAATCACGTCCGGCCTGTGTTATCCAGGGCCACCTGGATATGGTCTGTGAAAAAAACAAAGATACACAGCATGATTTTTCAAAAGATGCCATCAAACTGGTGGTGAACGGGGAATGGCTGGAAGCCGACGGCACCACGCTCGGCGCCGATAACGGTATCGCCATTGCCATGGCCATGGCTGTGATGGAATCATCAGATATACCTCATCCGCCCATGGAATTCCTATTTACAGTTGATGAAGAAACCGGTCTGACCGGTGCAAACGAACTGAAAAGTGACTTCGTGGATGGCCGGATTCTGCTCAATATCGACTCCGAAGAAGAGGGTGCCCTGTATATCGGTTGCGCCGGAGGGCAGCACACGATTTTGGACGCGCTGCCTGAATGGGATGACGCCGGTGCTTCCGAAAAAGCGTTTACACTTAAAATCGGTGGCCTGCGCGGCGGCCATTCCGGCTTGAATATTCATGAGGAATTCGGTAATGCGGTAAAACTGCTGGCCCGCACGCTATACGAATTGCAGGACGTTGCATCGTACCGCCTGGCAGCGATGGAGGGCGGCAGTAAACATAATGCCATTCCGCGTGAGGCGGAAGCGGTCATCACCCTGAAAGAAAACGATGTGGCGAATGTCCGGAAGAAAGTCGAAGAATTACAGGGCGTGTATGCGGAAGAGCTGAAATTTGTTGAAAAAGGGGTACAGATTTCCCTGGTTGAACATGAATCCGTTTCCAGGGTTTTTACAAAGGATTTTAAAAACCGGCTGGTGCGTCTGGTTCACAGCATGCCCCATGGCGTGATGGGTATGAGCCATGCGGTTGAAGGCCTGGTGGAAACATCAACCAATATGGCCATCATCGAAACGAAAAAGGATAAAATTCATCTGCTGACCAGTCAGCGTTCCTCCATTCCAAGCGGTGTGACGGATATTTCCTCGAAAGTGCGCGCACTGGGTGAGCTGAGCGGTTTTAAGGTCGAAGAAGGTGGCGGCTATCCGCCATGGGTACCGAATCCGGACTCGGCACTGCTGAAAACCTGCCAGACAATTTATAAAAACAAGTATCAGAAGGATGCCGAGGTAAAAGCCATCCATGCCGGACTCGAATGCGGGATCATAGGTGAACATTATCCGGGCATGGATATGATCTCCTTCGGACCGGATATCGAAGGCGCCCATTCACCGGACGAAAAAATCCGCATCGCCAGTGTCGCCCATATCTGGGATTACCTGTTGGAGATATTGAAGGAGATAAAATAAGGTTCAAGGAACAAGGAACAAGGGATGCTGATGTCATACTGACAGGATCTTTGTAGGTGAGAACGTGAACCCGAGCTATCTTGTATTTTGTATTTTGTATTTTGTATTATTTATTTCCTCACCCAAATCCTCAGACTCTTTGCCGGCAGGGTTATGTTGTATTTCATTCCACCTTCCAGCTCTGAAAATTTGTTTCCTGTTACCCTTCCCGGGTAGGTTACAGCCTCCTCCGTGGCGATCAGTTTCCATTCACCTTGCGGCGGCCTGACATCCCTGAACGTACCCTCTTTTTTATCCGTATTCAGCAGAACCATCACGCGGTTACCGGTGATATAGCCCAGCAACATGCTATTGGGCGGTTCAATCCAGGTATAATGACCGTCTTCAGGTATTTCTGCAATCCGGAATACCGCGCCGTGTACGCTTTTTCATCGACGCTGTAACGTCCGTCCCGGTTACTGACGGCAAAGCGGTCAGCCAGTGCCCAGTTATCGTGGATGTCGAGGTAATTGATGCCGTACTGGTCGATGATATAGGGATCATCTTTGAAGGCTTTCTGCCATTCATCATCCGGATAGTGCAAAAATTCCTGAACCGGCATCAGGTGGACGACATTGATCCCCATGTCCACGATAAAAATGCCTGTCAACGTTCCATACGTTTTTTTAATAAAGCCTTCAGGTTGGGCCGTTTCATGCCGGGAGGGATCTCCATGCGCCGTATGGTTTCGCGCGGACCGGAAGTGTTGGAAAAGCCCGGAACCGGCTTGATCTCTTCTGTCACGATCGGATCCGGCGCATCGGTTTCAGTTTTATCTCGCGAACGTAACGATTGTTGATGTGTCCCCGGCACAGCGTATTGAACAGACCGGTTAACGAATCGTTTCAATATATCCCCGGCAGCCAGTGGTGTAGCTGGGCTGGAACCGGTAATATAATCATCCAGCGTTCCGTCCGGTATGATTTTCGACGTGTTCTCAATCAGCGCATACTGGTTATCGGTGAATGGTAACGTAAAATCCTGGCCCTGGATCCAGTTTTCCCAGGTACTCGTATTATACCAGTAAGCACGGACTTCCGTGTTGCTGAAGGCCCGGTAGTAACCGATGCGGTAAAGTACATTATCTGCAGGCAGGTAGATGTTATCATAGGTCTGATAACTGTTTCCGTAGTTCACATAGAACTCATGCATGTTATGCAATCCGTTGTTCCGGAAGTAAATAAAGAAGTAATCTTCCGTAATAATGAGGTTGCGCTCAAATGTCTCCAGACCGGTTACATCATAGCTGTAATCCCATACGATATTCAGACCGATGAGATCATCAGATGTGGTTCTGCCGGCCGTTTCTGCATAAAAAGTGAGCGTACCCGGATTGGTCGAAAAATAATAGGTGGTTGATCCGTCAACCGGGATCGTCCGCGCATCTTTTCCTGAGACTTCGATAGATATTTCTGTGAAGACCTCATTGGTAAAAAGCACTTCAAAGGGATCGGATTCAACCACGAGGCCGATATCGATATATTGCATGGCACCGTTATTCGGTTCTATGGTAAGCGTGCCGGAATAGGTGCCGCTTGACAGCACCGTGCGGTCGACGTAGACATAAATTTCATCGATTTCATCAGTGGTACTGCCGGACCATTCCGAGGCGGACAGCCAGTCCCTGTTCGACGTGATATCCCACTCCAGAACGGATCCGCCGCTATTCATGATTTCAAAAGCGAGCATATCGGAAACCGTTCCGAAATCAAGATAATCTTCAGAAAGGCTGAGCTCCGGCAGCTGATCTTCGGAAAACGGTTCAAAAGGATATACTCCCAATGCCGGAAAATTTTCCCAGGAAGCACTGGCAACGGCATCGCCATCCGGACTCGAAGCAGGGAATACCTGCAAGGCAAAGTCATAAAGGCCGGTTTCCAGTTCGATTCCCGGGGATCCGATGTCGATGTATCTGGGAACGTCCTGATTTTCATCACCGTATACCGTGAAATCGCCGGATTCAAAATAAAGATAGTAACTGGCCGTATCTTGCGGGTCTGTAAAACGTACCCAGAGTATGACCATTACCTCGACACTTTCTTTGTTGACGTCCAGGTCAAAATTCAGGCGGGAGTAGGAAATATACTCATCGCCGTCCGTATCGACCAGATCGGAAAACCAGAGGTCGCTGATCAGGATTTTCGTGGGCGGTGGTGAATCGTTTGGTGAATCACAATTAAAAACCAAAAGGAAAAATACGACCAGCAACAGGGAGGTGCGAATATACCTGTACATGATGCCCCCAGGGTTAGTGGCTGCCTTGATATGTCTGAACATTATATAAAACTCGGCTGTTTTTTACAATTTTTTATTTATTATTAATCATTTCTCCACGCACAAATGATGCCGGGGGATGACGAATGGGTTTCAGCCCGAATCGCCGGCTGGCCCTGAATCAATTTATATGCAATTTTATTGATTTTTATAATAAATTTGATTCCAATGCATTTATGGCTTAGATTCCCCTCGAAGTAAAAGGAAATAACAATGCATCTGTTCTCATTTCATCATCATCACAATTCTTTCATAGATACGGATCCGGAAAGGCGCTCTGGGCAGATTTAATACAATGCATAAGAAAATCAGCTGTAACCCGGTTCCTTCAGGATCCGGGTTTTTTTGTTTCAGAAAGGATGTATGACATGACCTTAACCCTGGCCATACAAAAATCGGGAAGACTCAGTGAAAAAACGGTTCGGTTATTGAATGAATGCGGGATTCATTTTGCCAATGGAAATAAATCAACCCTCAAAGTCAATTCTTCCAATTTCCCGTTACAAATTCTTTTTCTGAGGGACGATGACATCCCGGAATGTGTGCATGACGGTGCGGCCGATATCGGGATCGTCGGCGAAAACGTTTATATCGAATCGGCCAGACCTCTGGAGGTGGTCAAACGACTGGGTTTTGCCCGCTGCCGTTTATCGATTGCCGTGCCCAAACAGATGGATTACCGTTCCATCGACGACCTTTCCGGAAAAAGTATTGCCACATCCTATCCCGTGATCCTGGAGCGCTATCTGAGAGAAAAGGCGATCGATGCATCCATTCATGAAATCAGCGGTTCGGTGGAAATCGCACCCGGAATCGGTATGGCTGATGCCATTTTTGATATCGTCAGTACGGGTAGCACGCTGCTCAGTAACGGTTTGAAAGAAGTGGAAAAGATTATGGATTCGGAGGCGATCATCGTTGCCCGTCCGGATCTGTCCGAAGAAAAGAAAGACATACTTGAAACCCTGTTGTTCCGGATCGAAGCGGTGGGTAAGGCCCGTGATTTTAAATATATCCTGCTTAACGCACCCAATGATAAAATTGCCGAGATCACATCCCTTTTGCCCGGCATGAAAAGTCCGACAGTAATGCCGCTGGCCGAGGAAGGGTGGAGTTCTCTGCATTCCGTGATCAATGAAGATGATTTCTGGCTGAATATCGAAAAATTGAAAGCAGCCGGGGCCGAAGGAATTCTGGTTATTCCCATCGAAAAGATGATTTTGTAGAGAGGTATATCCATGAACATGATCGAATATCCAGACATATCACGTTGGGACCAGCTCATCGAGCGGCCTGCGGACGATGCGCAGAACATCGAGCAGCGGGTCCGGGAAGTGATAGAAAACGTGCGTCAGCGCGGAGATGAAGCCCTGCTTACCTATACGGAAGCGTTTGACAAGGTCCGGCTGAAAACGCTGCAGGTAACCCCGGAAGAGATAGAAGCCGCCTATGGGGCGGCGGATCCCGCATTGATAGAGGCGATGACACTGGCAGCGGCGAATATAGGCAAATTCCACGCACAGCAGAACATGGCCACCCCTCTGCTGGAAACGAGTCCCGGCGTACGCTGCTGGCAGAAATCGGTTCCGATTGAAAAAGTGGGGATTTATGTGCCTGGCGGATCCGCACCGCTGCTGTCATCCCTGCTCATGCTGGCCATACCGGCAAAGCTGGCCGGCTGTGGTACCGTGGTTGCCTGCTCACCCCCGGACCGGAACGGTGACATACACCCTTCCATACTGATTGCAGCCAAAATTGCCGGCATCGATACGTTGTTCAAAGTGGGCGGGGCCCAGGCTATCGCCGCCATGGCCTGGGGAACGGAAAGCGTGCCGCAGATGTACAAAATTTTCGGACCGGGAAACCGTTACGTGACGGTGGCCAAACAGCAGGTCAGTCTGTCGGGCGTGGCCATCGACCTGCCCGCCGGCCCCTCTGAAGTGGCCGTTCTGGCCGATGCGCAGGCTGATCCGGAATTCCTGGCATGGGACCTGCTCTCCCAGGCGGAGCACGGGCCGGACAGCCAGGTGATGCTGATTACGGATTCCCGCGCGCTTGCTGACAGTGTGAATGGGGCATTATCCGCTGCGCTCACTGATTTACCGAGAAAAGCGATCGCCGAGAAAGCACTCGCTGAGAGCCGTATCATTCTGGTGCACACACTGGATGAAGGCATGGAATTCATAAACCGTTATGCACCCGAACACCTGATTATCAATACTGCGGATGCGGCTGATCTGGCCGGACAGGTACGCAATGCCGGATCGGTGTTTATCGGACCCTATACGCCCGAATCCGCCGGTGATTACGCGTCCGGCACCAACCACACTCTGCCGACAAACGCCTGTGCCAGGGCCTATAGCGGCATCACACTGGAAAGTTTCCGGAAAATTATTACCTTCCAGCAAATCAACGAAACAGGCCTGCGCTATATCGGTCCGGCCATCGAACGGCTGGCTGCTGAAGAAGGCCTGGAAGCCCACCGGAAGGCCGTAAGCGTCAGACTGCAAAAAGGATAGAAACGATGGATATCGATAAACTTGTACGACCCAATATCCGGAACCTGAAACCCTACTCCTCGGCCCGGGAAATTCACTCCGGCATGAACGGTATCTTCCTGGATGCCAATGAAAACGCCCTGGAACCGGTTTACGGGGTGGGGCTGAACCGCTATCCGGATCCGCTCCAGCATCATGTCAAGACGAAACTTTCCCAGCTTAAACAAGTGCCTGCTGAGCAGATTTTCCTCGGTAACGGCAGTGATGAACCGATTGACCTGCTCATCCGTGCTTTCTGTGAACCGGGCCGGGATGAAATCCTGATCCCTTCACCGACATACGGCATGTACCAGGTTTGCGCCGATATCAATAACGTTGGTGTTAAACAGGTGGACCTGTCGGAAAGCTTCGCATTGCAGGTGGACGCCATGCTCGAAGCGATATCGGACCATACCAAACTCATTTTCCTCTGTTCACCCAACAATCCTACCGGGAACCTGCTGGAGAAAGCCGGCATCAGGAAGATTGCCGGGCGTTTCAAGGGGCTTGTCGTCATCGACGAGGCCTATGTCGATTTTGCGGAAGAACCAGGCTGGCTGCCGGAACGGGAACAGTATGAAAATATGGTCATTCTGCAGACCTTCTCCAAGGCCTGGGGAATGGCGGCTTCCCGCGTGGGTATGGCGTTTGCCGGCAGCGCGATAATCGGAATCCTGAACCGGATCAAGTATCCGTACAATGTGAACGGACTGAGCCAGGAAGCGGTCTTAAATGCCCTGGACTATTCTGAAAAGAAAACCTATCTGGTCAACCGGATTCTTGAAGAGAAAAAATGGCTGTATGATGAACTGAGCCGGCTTAAATCTGTGGAGACGATTTTCCATAGTGATGCCAATTTTCTCCTCGTACGCTTTAAAGATGCGCGGCAGATTTACAGGGAAATGCTGAAAAAGCATATCCTGCTCCGGGACCGTTCCAATCATCCTCTTACGCGGAACTGCCTGCGCATTACGGTGGGATCCCCGGAGGAAAATAAAATTTTAATCAACTATCTGAAAGAACGGGATATCTGATGCGTAAAGCTTTTATCGCCGAAACGGCAACGGTGGCCGATGCCGCTTCCGGCACGCTGAAACCCGGCGTTATCATAAATCTGTTCCGTATTGTTCGTCAACTGGAATACGAACTCGTTCTGGTTTCCGAAAACATCGAGGCGGAAATTAAAGCTCCGCGGAACGTTCTGAACATAGTGCAGGAACAGGGTATTCCGGTAGCGTACCATATCGCGATGACCGATCTGTCCGCTAATCTGTCACTGTTCAATGATGGTATCTATGATTTGCCGCACAGTGTCTGTCTGGGAACAGATGAGCGCTTTAGCGCAAACTGCCGGACATTCAAAATACGTGATATGCATCCGGAACAGTCTGCTCAACCGCTTTGGGACCAGGTTTTTCAATCCGTAAGGGGGCTGTCCCGGTCGGTCGTCCATCACAGGCAAACAGGCGAAACCGGAATCGCTATCCGCTTGAATCCGGATGGGCAGGGTAAGGGAGACATGCAAACCGGACTGGGCTTTTTCGACCATATGCTCGATCAGATTGCCCGTCATGGCGCCATGGATCTCTCCGTGCACGTTACCGGCGATCTTCATGTCGATGAGCATCATACGATCGAAGATACCGGCCTGGCCCTGGGGGAGGCCTTTCTGAAAGTGCTGGGCAAAAAAACCGGACTGGAACGGTATGGTTTCTTTCTGCCCATGGATGAATCGGTAAGCCGTGTGACCCTTGATTTTTCAGGACGTCCTTTTCTTGTCTGGAAGGTCGGTTTTACGCGGGATAAAGTGGGTGAAATACCCGTGGAGCTCTTTGAGCATTTTTTTAAATCGTTTTGCGACACGGCGAAATGCAACCTGTATGTCGAAGCGGAAGGGGATAACGATCATCATAAAATAGAAGCCGTCTTCAAGGCATTTGCCCGTTCCCTCAGGATGGCTTTGCGAAAAGATCCCGAAAGCACCGACATACCCAGTACGAAAGGAACGCTGTGAAGGTTGTCATCATCAAATACAATGCCGGAAACGTTCACTCGGTCGACCTGGCCCTGCGGCGGCTCGATGTGCAGGCCGAGATTACCGACGATCCGGCGAAAATCAAAGCTTCCGACAAGGTCATCTTTCCCGGCGTCGGCGAAGCCCGGTCCGCCATGGTATATCTGAAGGAACGGTCGCTGGATCAACTGATCCGGGATCTGCATCAGCCTTTCCTGGGGATCTGTCTCGGACTGCAACTGATGTGCCGGTACAGCGAGGAAAATGATACGCAGGGGCTGGGAGTGTTCGAAACCACTGTAAAAAAATTCCCGCCGCGGGATAAAGTACCCCACATGGGCTGGAACAGCATCGACGGGTTGAAGGGCGACCTGTTCCGGGATATTCCGGAACACAGTTATGTCTACTTTGTACACAGCTATTACGCCGAAACCGGGCCGGAAGAAGCCGCCCGCTGTAAGTATATTATACCGTTCAGTGCCGCGTTGCAGACGCGTAACTACTATGCCGTTCAGTTCCATCCGGAAAAGAGCGGCCGCGTGGGTGAACAGATATTGAGGAATTTTCTCACATTATGATTACCATTATCCCGGCTATCGATATCATCGACGGAAAATGTGTCCGTCTTTCCAAAGGGGATTTCGATACCCGTATCACGTATTTTGACGATCCCCTGGAAATCGCCGGCCGCTATGAACAGGCCGGTATCAAAAGGCTGCACGTCGTGGACCTGGACGGAGCAAAGCAGAAAAAAGTGGTCAACTGGGATGTCCTGAAGCGTCTGAAAGAGGGCACGCAGCTGGAAATCGATTTCGGCGGTGGCATCCAGAGCGAGGCGGAACTCGAACGCGTGTTCGGCCTGGGCATTCCCATGGTCAGCCTGGGAAGTATCGCTGTCAGGCAACCGGAAACCATGGAAGCTTGGCGGGATCGTTTCGGAGCGGACCGGATCATTATAGCCGCCGATTTCAGGGATGGTTACGTTGCGGTATCGGGATGGAAGGAAGCGACCCGGCTGACTCTGGATGAACTGATACGGGAAAGGAAAGAGCAGGGTTTCCGCCGATATTTGTGTACGGATATCGCCCGGGATGGCATGCTCAGCGGACCTGCTTTCGAAACCTATGCGCGATTAAAAGATCGTTTTCCGGAGATCGAGCTGATCGCCAGCGGCGGAATCAGCCGTATCGAAGATGTGGAACAATTGAATAACATGGGCATGGATGC
This sequence comes from uncultured Calditrichota bacterium, assembly GCA_964410215.1. Lineage (GTDB taxonomy): Bacteria > Calditrichota > Calditrichia > Calditrichales > CAYPHA01 > CAYPHA01. The sequence goes on from CAYPHA010000063.1 coordinate 25,008, forward strand.
CGTCATTATCGGGAAAGCGATTTACGAAAACAAAATCAGCCTGGAGCAACTGGAGCCATACTTATGCTGACAAAACGCATTATTCCCTGTCTGGATATTCGGGACGGCCAGACCGTCAAGGGGGTCAATTTCGTGAACATCCGGGAAGCGGGTGATCCGGTCGAGCTGGGCGGAGTCTATGCCCGACAGGGCGCCGACGAGTTGGTATTCCTGGATATCACCGCTACCGTGGAAAACAGGGGTACGTTTGCCGAACTGGTAAAGCGGATTGCCCTGCATATCAATATCCCGTTCACCGTGGGCGGGGGCATTCGTTCCGAGGCCGACGTGGCCCTGCTGCTCGAAGCCGGGGCGGATAAAATATCCGTCAATTCGGCGGCCGTCAAGGATCCCACTCTGATCGACCGCCTGGCCAACCGCTTCGGCAGTCAGTGTGTGGTGCTGGCCATCGATACGAATTTTATCGACAGTGAATGGAAGGTTTATGTGCACGGCGGCCGTACGCCGACGCCGCGGGGTGCGGTGGAATGGGCGGAAGAGGCTGTTAACCGCGGGGCGGGGGAAATCCTGCTTACATCTATGAACCACGATGGAACCAAGAACGGGTTCGCCCTCGACATAACCCGGACGATCTCGGAAAAGCTGGCCGTGCCGGTGATCGCGTCGGGTGGAGCCGGATTGAAAGAACACTTTGTCGATGTATTCCGGGAAGGGAAGGCCGATGCCGCCCTGGCCGCCAGTATTTTCCATTTTGGAGAAATTCCCATACCGGAATTGAAAACCTATTTATCAGAAGCCGGAATTGAGGTACGATTATGACGATTAATTTTGATAAAAGTGACGGACTGGTGCCGGCCATCGTGCAGGATGCGCGCACCCGCACCGTTTTAATGCTCGGATTCATGAACCGTGCGGCACTGGAAACCACCATGCGCACCGGGAAAGTGACCTTCTTCAGCCGCAGCCGGCAGACCCTGTGGACCAAGGGGGAGACGTCCGGCAATTTCCTGGTCGTTCAGGAACTGCTGACCGACTGCGATGATGACACGATCCTGGTAAAGGTCCATCCGACCGGACCGGTATGCCATACCGGTAAGGATACCTGTTTTGACGAGTCCAATCTTCCGCACATGGCCTTTCTCAATGAGCTGGAACGCATCATACAGGACCGGAAAGAAAATCCGGTGGAAGGTTCATACACAAACAAACTATTCGAGGCCGGCATGAAAAAAATCACCCAGAAGGTAGGTGAAGAAGCCACAGAAACGATCATCGAAGCCATGGACGGTGATAAAAAACGCTTGAAGGAAGAAACGGCGGATCTGCTCTACCATGTCCTTGTCATGCTCAATGCCACAGGCCTCACCCTGGCGGATGTGGAAGGTGTGCTGGCTGACAGACATGGAGAGAAAAAAGAAGAAAAAAGATAAAAGAAAAAAGAAAAAAGAGTTCAGAGCTCAGGTGGCAGAACTCAGAATGTCATCCCGGACGTAGCGAACAGAGTGAGCGGAGATCCGGGATCTCCTTATCCAACGATGAGATCCCGGGTCTTCATTCGCTATCGCTCATTACACCCGGGATGACGCCCTCTTGTTTAGCACTTGTCAGAATGCACTCAAGAAAGATGTCGCACGTTGAACCAAATACATCTTCAAACGTTTAACTATAAAAATGAAAAAAGAAAACGCGGATCAACATCCCATCGTTCTGTTTGACGGCTATTGTCACCTGTGTTCCGGTAGTGTACAGTTCATTATCAAGCGTGATCCGGGTGCCTTTTTCCGGTTTGCATCGCTGCAGTCGGAAAGGGGAAAGGCGGTCTTTGAAAATGCGGAGATACCTTCAGGGGAAACGGATTCGGTCATCCTGATGGAAAAGGGCAGGGTGTATATCCGGTCTGCGGCGGCGTTGCGTATCGCCCGCCGGCTGACCTGCGCCTGGCCGCTTCTGTCGGTCTTTATACTGGTACCCGCTTTCATCCGGGACGTGGTATACGACTGGATCGCACGGAACCGTTACCGCTGGTTCGGTAAGCGGGAAACGTGTTTTCTGCCCGATCCGGACGAAGCCTACCGGTTT
>CAYPHA010000063.1:27186-28560 GCA_964410215.1 uncultured Calditrichota bacterium
ATTTGCTAATGAAATTTCACGTGCGTATATTTACTGTGTTACAGATTTCTCAAGTTTTGGAAAGGTGGCCAGCGTTCAGTTTCAAGGTTCTCCCCCGGCCTTCGCTGATCGGCGTCACCTTTCTTTTTTCCGGCCGTACGGATCCGGATGACACCCTGTTCTTTGATTTATTTTTAATTTTTTATCTTTGATCTTTAATCTTTGCCGGGCTTAAGCCCGGCTCTGGGGACGATATTGGATTCGACGGGCATGAGAAGGATATGAATGGCGACCCGGGATTCCGGTTATCCCGTGATTAACCGGAAGCACGTTAAGTGCCGATTATGATTATGCAATGGCAGCGTAATTGACTGTCACGTCTGTTCCGTCTCTCATTCACCGGGGATTGTCCAGACGCCAATTTAAGGTGGATTGGAGGTTGCCGACGTCCGGGCGGCAATTCTTCATAGCTTTACGGACTGGTCTTACTTCGGAACGGCTGGTATGTCAGAAGTGAGATAAGATTTAGATACCAGCTATGGTTGTAGAAGTTCATGTTGGTCCATGTCCGGACCCGGGTTCGACTCCCGGCGTCTCCACTCAATATTTATGGTAAACCCGTCCCATCACCGCGTCCGGTTATAGGACGGGTTTTCTTTTTATCACTTTTTATAAAGGGTTTGTGCCCGTTTCATATCTTTCCAAAGCACCTCTCCGCGAAAACAGCTATGTCGGCGACCACAGCAGACAGGTCTCCAACCGGAATGTCGGGTTTTGACTTTCTGACAAAGGCTGTCCATTGGACTGTTTTCTGAGGATCGGCGTAAAAAGCGGGTGTGAAGGCAAAAGGTGTTGACGCCGGCAATATTGTGCGCCGCCTTTCGAAGGTATTCTTAAACGCATTTCGCAAGATACTTCCCTCGAACGAGAAGAGTTTGGAGACCAGACAGAGATCATAAAAGTCCTTCATCCGGCTGTTCGCCAGACCGAGTTTGACCATTGCTTCCACCTTTTCGGCCACCAGCGTGTATCGGGGATAGGCTTTCAAGAGCGGTGGTGGCGCATCAAAAATGGTTGGATATTCGATCTGTTCAGGGGCTGGTGTTATCGCATCCCCAAAGACGATATCAACCTGGAGAGGAATCCGGGCCGGTAAAGGAATCGCTCCATGCCGTACCGGGAGAGCAGAAGATTGAATTCTTCTGTGTTGGTTTTGGCGCGGTTCAGAGGCCTTCGAAAGATTGAATGGGCAACGTTTTTCTTGTTTTTGTTCACACAGTCGCCTTCAGATACGGGCGCATGATTTTCGACACTCTGTCGACGCCGGCGGCTTCGACCAACTCATCCATGGTGACCTTGCGTGAGCGCCATGCCTCGCGGAGCGCTTCGATGGCA
>CAYPHA010000064.1:0-28172 GCA_964410215.1 uncultured Calditrichota bacterium
GGGAGGAGGGAGCACGGTTGGGAAAAAACGTTCTCGCTCTGAATGGTGATCTTTTCATAAAGAATCCGCTGGATCATACGTTAGTCTATATCCTACGTGACCTAAAACCGAATTTGTTCTTCGATTTTGGGAATATCTGGAATAAGGACATACCTGCTTTTTCCGCTTTCCAGAAGAGTGCGGGATTCGGCATAATCTATGACCGGATCGGCTTAACCGGCAGATTCCTGGATATCGACAGCATTCAGATGCATTGCCCGCTCTGGATGAGTCATCCGGCAGAAGGCGATGACCAGATTGCCTGGCGATGGCTCTTGAATGTACATATGAGACTTGAATAGAACAGACCATCATGATCAGATAAAGGAGTAAACCTTGGTAATGAAGATTACCGTATATGTCGCACTGGTTCTGTTATGCGTAACGGACGTATTCGCTCAGGATCAGCAAAACTGGCCGCAATGGCGCGGGCCCGACGCAAACAGCATTGCGCGTCCGGGAAACTATCCGGTCACATTTTCATCTACTGAAGACCTGATCTGGAAAGTCAAATTACCGGGAAAGGGTGCATCGACACCGATCGTCTGGAACGACCGGATCGTGCTTACCTCCGGTGTGGGCGAAGGTGACGAGGGCGAAGATGGTGTGTTGTGTTTCAACTGGGAGGGCAAAAAGCTATGGCAGGTTACATTCGGGAAGCAGATTCCCGCAAAGCATCCCAGAGGGAGCGGCAGTTGTCCTTCCATTGTAACGAATGGAAAACAGCTGTTTGCATATTTTAAAAGCGGCACACTTGCTGCACTCGATTTTGAAGGTAATATCATCTGGAAAACCAACCTTCAGGAGCGTTACGGAAAGATCACCATGGATTGGGATCTAGGCACCAGCCCGGTTCTTGCCGGTGGGAACGTTGTCGTAGCGGTAATGCACGAGGGCCATTCCTATCTTGTAGCGCTGGCGCAGAAAACCGGCAACGTCGCCTGGAAGGTCGACAGAAATTTTGTTTGTGCGAGGGAGTCTGCGCAGAGTTATACGACGCCACAATTGATTACGGAAGGAGATCAGACGACGTTGATGGTCTGGGGTGCCGACCATCTTACCGGTCATGATGCCGGAACCGGCGAGATGACCTGGGTTTGTGGTGCGTTTAATCCGGAGAAGAAAGCGCTCTGGCGTGTGATTGCCTCACCAGCCGTTTCCCAGGGCATTGCCCTTGTGCCGTATGGCCGGGGAAGGTTCCTTGCGGGGATTAAACTCGGTGGAAGCGGAGATATAACAAAGGAAGCCCGTCTATGGGAAAAGAAAGGTATCGGCACCGACGTTGCGACACCGGTGGCCATCGGTGATTTGGCTTATATTACAAGTTTCGACGGAAAAATATGGTGCGTGAATATTCAAACCGGTGAAGAGATATGGGAATCCAAATTACCGCGCGGGAATGGAATGGTTTACAGCTCGCCTGTCCTTGCAGGAAACAAGCTGTACATTTGCCGTGAAGAGGGCGACGTCTATGTGTGCGAAGTCGATTCAACGGGGATTACATTCCTCAACCAGTCAACGTTCGATGATTATTTTGTCGCGACACCTGTTCTGGTTCGTGATACCATATTTTTGCGGGGAGAGAAGTACCTCTACCGTATCGGAAAATGACATGGACAACGCTGTTAATCACCCTTCCGGTTAAACGGTTTTTCAGTCATTGATTCCATTCATTATCTCTTCAGTATGATCACACGAATGAATTTTTATAAAAAAACTTGACTTTTTAAATAAATACATATATATTTTGCGCAATCGTTTGTTCTATTTAAATAATCCAAAACTGTGCCATGAATGATGCCACGCAGGTAACTATCAAGAGTATCGCTAATCACGCCAGGGTGTCGATAACGACCGTTTCACGGGTATTGTCTGGAAAAGCTAAAAAATACAGAATCAGTGAAAAGACGGAAAATTTGATATTGCAGATAGCAAAAGATCTGAAATATGAGCCCAATCAACTCGCACGCGCACTGCGATTGAAACATACCAATACAATAGGTATGATTATCCCGGATATATCGAATCCATTTTTTTCTTCCATTGCAAGGTGTGTCGAGATTGAATCGAGGAAGGCGGGTTATTCTGTCATTACCTGTGATAGTCAGGAAGATACCGATGTTGAAATTGAATCGGTCAAAATACTGGCAATGAGAAAAGTGGATGGCATGATCATATGTCCCGTTGGTAAAAATTCAAAACATATTTCAGAGCTTAGTAAATTTAAAATTCCCGTTGTTACGGTGGACCGGTATTTCCCGGAACTGAATCTGGCGTATGTCGTTTCTGATAATTATAATGGGTCTGTGCAGGCTGTAAATCATTTTGTGGAGAATGGACACCGGGCAATTGCGTATATTCAGGGTCTTCCGGATTCATCTGTAAACAAAGAAAGATTAAGGGGTTATAAAGATGGGCTGGAGAGTCATAATATTGCCGTAAATAAATCCTTTATAGTAGGTGATAATTTTGGGGAGCAGAATGGGTATATCGGGGCAAAGCTATTGTTAAATGGATCAGAACGTCCCACGGCCATTTTTGCTGGTAGCAACTTAATTTCACTTGGCGCCATGCGTGCAATAACAGAAGAACATCTCAGGATACCCGAAGATATTTCAATGATCGCTTTTGATGACCAGCCTTATTCTGATTTTCTCTCGACTCCAATGACGACTATCGGGCAGAAGAAAGAAGAGCTCGGGAAAATATCTATTAAACTATTGTTAAACGAAATCAAATCGGGTAACGAATCGGTGAAAAAGGGCATTGTCGTACCCACCGAATTAGTCATAAGAAAATCGGTGTTGCGATTGACGCAATCCTGAGGTCGGTATAGCCTGAGAAAAATAGTTATTTGTTATAGTTATCGTTCAATGGTTTTTGAAAATTGGAAAAAAAGTGATGACAGGTGAGATGTCGATAATACAATAATTATGTAAATTTTTTTACGCTAAAAGCGCAATCGTTTGTTCTAATTTATATAGAGACTCCTAAATACATGAAGCTGAAAATGATACGTAGAAGTGTCAGAAAGGAGGTGCCGGATGGCAATAAGAACTTTTTGAACGTTGTCGGCGAGTATCTTAAAACCCAATTATGTTGAAATTCAGGTTTTATTTGGAAGGAGATTATGATGAGCAAAACAGTACCTAAGTCAATCGTGATCACAGTGCTTATATTGGTATTGTCTTTTTCTTTCGGGTATGGACAGGGTGATAACAGTCCGGATCCGAATGTGAATCTGGGGTGTCTGGAAAGCGCGATCCTGACCGGTTCCGTTCCTGAAGGCGAAGGAAGAGGCATACCATCGGATATTCTTTGGAACCCTCAGACCAATTCTTACTTGACCGAATCGGCGTGGCACGAGTATGGTCTTGCCTATGATACAACTGTTGCCGGTATAACGCCGGATAATCCATTGTATTGGCAGGTTGAATGGCCCACGGCAAAGAATATAAATTATATAACCTGTACGGGCCCCTTTGGTAATCAGCCACAACCCCATACCGGCTGGGCAGTTCAGATTGACGTTGATGGTGAATGGATGAATCTTGCCAAAGCTGATAATGGATGGCCGGCAGATACGTTAAAAGGCGTCGGCGGATGGGTTGATGATGGTTTATTATGGCTGAGACTCCAAGAACCCGTTGTTACTACAAAACTTAGGTTTATAGCTTATGCCAATCCTGATAGCCTGGCGGATGGTGTAACGACTTCTGCAGATAGTCTCTGGAGTTTCGTATTTGTTGGAAGACAGTCTCAAAGTACGACAAATTCCTGTCTAATCCAGTACCTTGATTTTTCAGAGGCGGAAGCTACTAATCGGCCCAACGAGGATGTTAACCTGGCTTTGGAGAATGAGGCTGTGGTTAGCGGCCGATATGATTACAATGAAATTCAAAACCTTCGCGGTCATCCAACGGATATGCTCTGGAATCCCCAAACCGGTGATTTTCATAATCCGTATAGTTGGTGGGGCGAATACGGCATGCCTTATGACTATGATGCAGGATACGTAACCTATGATGAACCATTTTACTGGCAGGTTGAGTGGGTTGTTCCAAGAAAAATCAACTATTTTTCCTGGGGTGGCTGCTATGGAAATCAACCTCAGCCCTTTACGCCATGGGCCTTTGAATACTGGGAAGATGGTGAATGGGTGGAATTAGCCTCCGGTGCTGGTACTGATCGTGATGCGGGTACATGGCAATATGACAGTGAAGACAGGCAGGTGGATTTCTGGGGAATGGGTGTCGATTCCACTACGAATTCTGAATGGATGTCGGATGAACCAATCGAAACAACGAAAATTCGTCTTGCGGTATGGTCCGACGGTATCGATCCGCTTTGGAGTTTTCATATCAGAGGCCGTGGCGGACGAACCAACAACTGGGATGAAAGAGATTATGTTCGAAATTATCAACCCGTTGGCTATGTATCAAACACATCAGAAACGGAAGCGGGTCTGGGTGGCATTTTTGTAAATGGTGAAGTAGGTAACGCGGAGCCGATACCTTCAACCTTTAAAGCGATTCTTGTTCAGTACAGACGACCTACTGCGATTGAAACAGCCGGTAATGTGTTTACACCGACAGAATTAGCTCTCGAACAGAATTATCCCAATCCGTTTAACCCTGAAACGAGTATTGAATTTACGATCCGGAAGAGTGGCCAGGTAACATTGGATGTTTTTGATATTCGCGGCCAGCATGTGACGACGCTTGTGAATAAAACCATGCAACTCGGAACGCATAAAGTTACTTTTAACGCTAACTCATTGAGCAGTGGTGTTTATTATTATCGGTTAAATACTGAAAATGGTGTTCTTACGAAGAAAATGATGGTTATCAAGTAACATGTATCACACCTGATCTCATCCCAGTGGTCATTATGCCTCTGGGATGAGATTTGCTCTTTTAGATTGATGTAGTTTCAGAAGCAGGCAGCCATTCCTGGTGAATAGGCTTGGAAATAGTAATGATCTGAAATACAGCAACTAAAAATCATTTACAGTTTTTTTAAAAGGAATTTTAAGGTCATCACAACCTTAGGTAGAAGAAATAGCTGTTATGTTTTTCATATATAAGCAGTAACGGAGCTAACAATGTTTAAAATAATTTTTTCTAACTTATTCATACTCCTGCTTATTTGCAATCTGAACACCGTCTTTGCTCAGAGAACGGGTAAAATCGCCGGCAAAATTACAGATAGCGATACCAATGAACCGATTGCCGGTGCAAATATTATTCTTGTTGACACAAGGATGGGAGCTTCTTCAGATCTGGAAGGCGAATTCTATATTATTAACATACCCCCGGGTAATTATGATCTTGAAGTTCAGATGATTGGCTATGGTACCGTTCGCAAGGAAGGCATCCGTGTTTCTGTAAACAGAACGGCATTTAACGAAATCGAATTGAATCCCGCCTTATTGGAAAGCGAAGTCATCGTTGTAACCGCAGAGAAGGCGGCTATTAAAAAAGACCAGACCAGTTCAATCAGAAATATATCCAAAGAAGATATTGAAGCCCTTCCTGTCGAAAGTATCGATCAAATTGTACAATTGCAGCCCGGAGTTGTGGGGTCCCATTTCAGAGGAGGGCGCAGCAATGAATCGTCATACATGATAGACGGTGTGCTGGTTACGGAATCCTTCATGCATGAAGCGACCATGGTTGAAGTGACGCCGCAGGTTGTAGAGGATATGGAAATTATTACAGGAACCTTTAATGCGGAATATGGTAATGCCATGAGCGGCGTGGTTAATATTGTAACAAAAGAAGGCAGTGACAACTTTGAGGGTGCGGCTTCAATCAATGTCGGTAATTATTTAACTTCCAATAAAGATAAATTTATTGGACTGGAAGACGCAGATATCCGGATACAGGATTATACATTCAGTCTGACCGGCCCTATATTGCGTAATAAACTAAGCTTTATTCTTGATAGCCGTCTGCTTACAAATAATGGCTATTTGAACGGAATTCACCGTTTCAATGTGGATGATTATAGTGATTTCAGGCAATACCCTGACAATTATATCAGTGAAGCCAATGGAGATGGCTCCTATGTTGATCTCGATGACTCTGAAGAGCTTTTCTTTTTGGGCAAACTGGTTTATAAACCGCTGAAATTCCTTAAAACCTCGCTTACCTACACACTAAATGACGGTGAATTTCAGAATTATAGTCATGGAATGCGTTACAATCCCTATGGTATTGGGATGTCCCATAATAAATCAAACATGGTATCCTTTCATATTAATCATACGCTTAGTCAGAGTGCATTCTATTCATTGATAACATCATATACAGACTATGAAAATGGCTATTACCTCTATAAAAATCCTTTGGACTCCCGTTATGTTCATGATTTTTATGGATTTTCATCAGGACCGGGATTTTCAACAGGCGGTCAGGACAAGAATCATTCCCGGCGGAAGGAAGAGAAATTCGGATTGAAATTTGACTTAACCTGGCAATTAAACAAACGACATAGCTTTAAAACGGGAATGGACCTGATAAAAATAACACTGGATCAAAGATATAGTAATATAAGAAATGTTTATGAAGGCACGGATTTAGAGGCTGTCTTCAGAATTGACTCGGTTACCAATAAGCGGACCTACCTCTACTATGAACCTGAAGTGAGATCTGCACGAACCATATACACGGATCACTATGTTAAAGAACCTTTACAATTTGCCGCTTATATCCAGGACAAAATGGAATTTGAAGCAATGGTCGTTAATCTCGGGCTTCGTTATGACTATTTTGATCCCAATACTGTATATCCAACAAACTGGAGAAACCCTGCAAATCAGGATCTGTTTGAGGAAAATCCGGAAAGGATGAGTCAGTATCCGGAAGTAGATCCGTTTTACTGGCTCAGCCCACGGCTGGGACTGTCTTACAGTGTAGGTGAAGCGGCATTACTCAGGTTCTCTTATGGCCATTTTTTACAGATTCCACCCCTTAATTATTACTATCAGAACAGTAATTTTATCGTAAGTGAACTGGGTCAGGTTGGAAATCCACTTCTTAAACCGCAGAAAACCATTTCATATGAAGTGGGCTTATGGCTGCAATTGACACAACAAATGGATTTCGAGGTCGCTGTTTATTACCGGGATATTTATGATCTATTAAGTTCCAGAATAATATACACATACAGTCAGATTCGCTATGGCTTATTTGATAATAAAGATTATGGAAATGTCAGAGGTCTGGAAATACAATACCAATACCGATATGGCGGTTTTTCCGTTAATGCCAACTATACGCTTCAATACACCCGTGGTGTGGCCGACAGTCCGGAGTTCGCGTTTAACAGGGCTGGTCAGGATCGCGATCCTGTCAATAAGCTCATACCACTTGAATGGGATCAGCGACACACAATTAATATGCTGGCAGCCTACAATACGAAACAATACGGTGTGTCTCTGCTGGGGACGTTTAATTCGGGAAGGCCCTATTCATGGGTTCCCATTACAGAGAGTCCGTTGGCTTTGATTAATTTGTTGCCGAATAATCAGGAAAGGCCTTCAACTTTTAGCGTTGATTTGCAGGCACATTACAGACTATTCAGTTTTAATGGTGTGAATGTAAAATTAACGTTACTTGCCTACAATATTTTTGACCGTTTAAATGAAAACGGGGTAAACAGTACCACGGGACGGGCTTATACGGGAATTATTCGTCCGATTGATAAGGAAACATACCGAAGCGATTTTACGGATTATATTGATTTATATCAGAATCCTGCTATGTTTGCGGCACCGCGCTCAGTTAAGCTGGGTCTGGGATTTAATTTTTAATGAATATTACAAAGCCCGGTAGGAGATTTATTATGTTGAAAGATTTTAAAGTTCTGACAGTCATTTGCTCTGCATGGATACTGTTAGCCATAACATGTCAAACGTTTGCTCAGAGTGGTAGTGGCAAACCCTACGAGGGTCCCGATGATCCGGCAGGTGACAGATCTGCAATGCGCGAAGGTGTGATGGATGGCAACCAGTTCCTTACGGTTTTCAGAAATAATACGCAGGTTGGCAGAAAATGGCAGATTGATGGCTCAAAATGGCCGAAGGATTCTGAAGCAGGTTTGCAGATTTATGATCAGTTGATGATACTCGTTGGTGCGGAGGTCTTTCTTGAACAAGACACCATACCGGTAACCGATGAAGATCAGATACTATCCAGGACAGATTTAGACACACTCTATTTTGTAGAAGCAAATTGGACTTTTGAAGATATGCTTGACCGGAACGACGCCGGTGATATCGTATGGGGATGGTATGCTGTTCCAGGATATAGTAATGAGCTCAGTGAATCTCCAGCGGTGAGTGACGATCCTTTTTCCTGGCCTGTCGGTGGCTGGCCATCCAGAGGCGATGAAAAAAAATGGCCCGATGAATGGAATGGTCGATTTGGTCGTGGTGTTCAGTATGCCCAGCTGGAAAGCTATTTTGTGGCTAACGATGCACAGGATCAGGAATATCTGCAACCGGACCGGAGAGTTAAATACTATCCAAGACCGGGCGTTTATATCGGTGATAAGAATCCTGATGTAACCATTCAGAAAGGAATGCCATGGGGAGGACTCGGTACGCGTGTGGAAGTCCGCGGGTATCAGTGGGAAAACCCGCAGACCCGTGACGTTATATTCTGGGAATACAATATCAGTAATATTTCGGATTATGACTTACCCCGGGCTTCATTTGGTTACTTTGTCGATATGGGTGTTGGTAATGCCTTTAATTTCGGTGATGACATCGATGACCTGGGAGGATTCGACCATGACACGGACATGGCCTATATCTGGGATGCCAATGGTGTGGGTGCGGGCGGTTATGTACCCGGCACATGCGGTATCACATTCCTGGAGAGTCCGGGAGTCATCGATGGTATTGATAATGATGATGATGGGCTGATCGATGAAGCCCGTGATAATGTAGCCACCCAGATCATTGGTCCCACGGATGGCATTGCTGATCTGGATAAATTTATGGAATACTATGGCTATAATAGTGTCGATCAGTTGAAGGAGCACTGGGATGCCGATGAAGACCAGGACTGGCGGGACTGGAATGATGCAAATGGTAACGGCATATTCGATAATGGTGAAGATATCGGAGATGATGTAGGACTCGATGGCGTGGGGCCGGGTGAAATCAATTATAATGGTCCGGATGCAGATGGTACCGAGGCTAACCACCGGCCTGATTTCATCGAGGGAGTGGGGTGCGAACCCAATTTTGCAGCTACGGATGTTACAGAATCTGACATGCTTGGTTTAACCAGCTTTCATTTCATTCCCTGGCCGTTTACGAATCCACCCGCACCGAAATTTGACTTCGAATTATATAGTCTGATTGGAATCGATACTCGTCTGGTGCCGCCTATTCCAGGCGAAGTAGGCGATCATGCACCTGTTTTTGGCTCCGGTCCCTTCCGTTTGGCAAAAGGAACGACAGAGCGAATTTCCTGTGCCATGATAGGGGCTTATGAGAATGGCCCCAGTTTAACTGCCGGAAATCCGCCGTATATCTTGCTTGAAAAAAAACGCATTGTACAATTGATATATGAAAGTGATTACCGTTTTGCTCAAGCGCCTGAAACACCAACCCTGCATGCAACTGCCGAAGATGGAAAGATTATTTTAACATGGGATAATAAGGCTGAAATTGCTACCCGGGAACCCCTTCTGGGTGGTGAAAACGATTTTGAGGGGTATAAGCTGTATAAGGCAACGGACCGATCCTTCGCTGATGCTCAGAGGGTCTTCGATGCCTTGGGTAATCCGTCAGGTAAAGTACCCATATTTCAGTGTGATTTAAAAAATGAATACTATGGTTTTACGGATTATGGGTTGCTTCAGGGTGAATCCTTTTTCCTGGGAAATAATACGGGTATACAACATTTTTATATCGATGAGGATGTTCAGAATGGCCGGACCTACTATTACTATCTTGCTGCCTATGATCGTGGTATTAAGGGCGTCGACGCCAATATTGCCCCGGCTGAAAACGTTGCTTCCATACTGGTTGATGAAAACGAAGACATCATCAGTATCAGCAAAAATGTGCAGATTGTTACACCTCGTCAAAATGCCGCTGGTTATCTGCCGTCTAACATTAACGTTTCTGCTGCTTCCGGTGAGATAAAAGGGACCGGAAATGTTGTATTTGATGTGCTGAGTGAACAAGCGCTTTTACCCGGCCACCAATATAAGCTTCGTTTTTTAGTGGATACACTTACAACATTCCGCAATGATGAAATGTTTCCCGGAATGGGTATCGTGTACAGGAATTCCGGTTTTGTAGTCTCTGATATTACGGATTCAAATGTGGTAATACTAAATCAATCACCGGAATACTATACGGGTGATAATATCCTCTGGGAGGAACTGGATAAGTATTTCTATCTGAATCCGAATATTATATCTGATCCATTCGATGGCATCATATTAACCCTTTCTGATGTGCCATCACAAGGCGCTTACTATGATTCTACACGATCCGGCTGGGTTAGCGGCAATGCTCCTATCAGCCTTATACCGGAAACAAATGCGTATAAAATGTTCCCATGGCGGAATGATATCATATTCACAGCGGGAGATATAACGTATACGACGAAAGCCACCAATACACGAGCAGTACGAAAACTGCTTGGCATAAGTCCATGGGATAAGGATCTTGTACTAACAGATCAGACATTTAATTTTTATGTTGAAAACAAACAATTTCAGGATTCAACAGGCGCCGATTACTTACTGGACCTCCTGTGCTATGATACCAATGAAAACGGACAATTTGATATTCTGGAAGATGATGTTATCGTTGGTTATTCAGCTATGGTTAATGGTGAAATGACCTGGCAGATAAGCGTTTATTCTTTTAATTTACGGAATGCTTCATCCGCGGAGGAATTGCCACAAGCCGGAGATGTATACCGGGTTGATAGTCAGCGCCCGTTTACGGGATCGGATGAATTTATCATTTCCGTGCTGTCTGCTGACAAGAAAACAAGAATGGAAGCAGAAGATCTGGATAAAATCAAAGTAGTTCCAAATCCGTATATCGTAACGAATACCATGGAACCGTCGGTCCGCAATATCTATTTGAACCAGAGACGCAGAATCATGTTTACTCACATTCCGTCACAGTGCACTATAAAAATATTTTCGATCAGTGGTTATCTCATTGATGAAATTGAAGTAGAAAATGCACCGGGTAACGGTATTGTTCACTGGGATTTACTGACCAAAGATGATTTGGAAATAGCTCCCGGCATTTATGTTTATCATTTGAAATCAGAAATAACGGGTAACGAAAAGATGGGGAAATTTGCCATTATCAAGTAATATCCCCTTTCATTGTAATAAATGGTAATGCCGTTTAAATAGCGATCTCCATGTCATGAAAAGGAGCAAAACGAATGAAACATCTAAATATTATAAAAAACACCTTTATAATAGCATTTATCTTTTCTCAGCTGCTTCTGGCTCAGTTCTCCCCGAATCGTGTTGGAACCACTGCGGCTAATTTTCTGGAACTGGGTTTTGATCCCAAAGGAACAGCCATCGGGGACGCATGTGTGAGTACTGTTGAAGATGTATCGTCCATATACTGGAATCCGGCTGGATTGGCATTCATGACACAAAATGAGGTGTTCTTTGCCTATCAACCCTGGATTGTGGACACGAAAACCTATTTAGCGTCTGTAGGGTTCGTTGTACCTTCAATCGGAACCTTTGCGCTGAGCATGCTTGGAATGGACTATGGAGAGATGGAAGTCACGACAATGGAGTTACAGGAAGGAACCGGAGAAAACTTCTCGCCCGCGGATTTAGCCGTGAACTTCTCCTATGGGCGAACGTTGACTAACTGGTTCGGTTTTGGTACAACCGTAAAATATATCCATTCTTCCATTTTTCATACGACCGCGAATGCCGTTGCGGTGGACCTGGGTGTCCAGATAAAGACTTCCTTTTTCTCAACTTCTGCTGAAAGGGAAGGGCTTCAAATAGGAATGAGCCTTTCCAACTATGGCACACGAATGAGATACAGAGGATTAGATTTACTCCGATCTATTGATATTTCACCGAATGAATCAGGAAATTACAAGGATGTGAAAGTGGAATACAAAACCGATTCCTGGGAACTTCCGCTTATCTTCCGGGTCGGAATGTCTTATAGTCCACTGGTTAAAACCAGACATCGTTTCACGATC
Organism: uncultured Calditrichota bacterium; assembly: GCA_964410215.1. GTDB lineage: Bacteria > Calditrichota > Calditrichia > Calditrichales > CAYPHA01 > CAYPHA01. Next base: position 12,273 of record CAYPHA010000064.1, read on the forward strand.
GCGGCCGATGCACTGCATGCAAATAATAACACAGAATCTGTAAATATGGGCGCCATTTATACAATGAATATGCCCGGAATAGCAAAAGTATTCTTTCGTGGTGGATACCGAAGTATGTTTATGGAAGATTCGGAGTATGGGCCGACCTTCGGCATCGGCATCCAGATACAATCTCTGCAGGAAAAATCAATCCAGTTTGATTTTGCATATCGTGATATAGGAATACTGGGTAGCACAAATGTAATGGGTATAAACTTCTTATTCTGATGGCTGATCAGATTCAGTAACAATTCAGGGAATACAGGTTGCATTAATGCGAAAAAAATTGCCCGTATGGGTGAAAATGATAGTACCTGCGCTTATCCTCTTAAAGGCACCCCTTGCTTATGCACAGGAAAAAGTGATATTTGACACCGACATCGGTCCGGATTGGGATGATGTCGGTGCAATCGCTACCCTGCATGCTCTTGCCGACCTGGGTGAAGCTGAAATACTGGCCATGATGGTTTCCAGCGGCGGACACTCCGCTACATGGGGGCCGCCCTGCCTGGATGCATTCAATACATTTTACAGCAGGCCCGATATTCCAATTGGAGTAGCTGAAGACGGTCCGGAGTTTGGTTCAAGTTACAATCAACAGATTGCTGAAGAATTCCTCCAGGATCTGGGTACGGGAAATGCCTGGGATGCCACGGAATTGTATCGGAAAATTCTGTCCGAGCAACCGGATAGCAGTGTCGTGATAATAACCGTGGGATTTATAACGAATATTGAAGACCTGTTGAAATCGGAACCTGATCAATATAGCGAGCTGAATGGCCTTGCGCTTGTAAACAAAAAAGTGAAACAATGGACCAGCATGGGAGGTGGATACCCAAGCTCCGGTGGTGAGTTTAATTTCAACAGGCATGCTTCTGCAACCGTTTATGCCGTTGAAAACTGGCCAAAACCCATCCTGTTCAGTGGCTTTGAAATTGGATACTCCATTCATACCGGCGCCAGTCTCGCTCTCACTCCGGAATCGAATCCCATTCGCAGGGCCTATGAGCTTGCCGGGGGCTATGTCGGCAGTACACGCTCAAGCTGGGATCAAACAGCGGTATTGGCAGCCATCCGCGATCCCTTACTCTATTGGCACCTTGAAGAAACAGGATACTGCCATGTATTTGAAAATGGTTCAAATGAATGGCGCGCGTCGCCAGATAAAGATCATTCTTACCTGATTTCAGAAGTATCCGACGCGGAATTGGTCGAAATCATTGACAATTTAATGGCTGACATTACAGGAATACCCTTAGTGAATCTCACCTCGCCTGTTCCCGAATCTGAATTTACTCAGGGTGCAGATATAACAATGGAAGCTGTTGCTTCTGATTCCAACGGCCAGGTGGAAAAGGTAGAATTCTATGCCCGAACGAACAAAATAGGAGAAGACACAACGCCACCCTATACCTTTGTCTGGACAAATCCTGACCAGGGTGGATACTATCTGCGTGCCTGTGTGACGGATAATGACGGCTATTCAGCCTGTTCAGAAACTGTGAAAATTTATGTCGGAGATGTGGACAAAGACTTTGTCGGTCACTGGCGTTTCGAGGATAATGCTTCTGATTCATCACAACATGGCAACGATGGCACCATCTCCGGTAACCCGGAGTATGTCAACGGTAAAATCGGAAAAAAGGCGCTGGAGTTTAAAACGGATCAGGATTACGTAACGATCACGGAGAGCCCTGACTTCAGTACAACGCATTTTACACTGACAGCCTGGGTAAAATTTCCCGGCAGTATCTCTGAAGGTTGGCGAACGATCGTAGAGCATAACCGCTGGGGTAATAACTGGTATGGTTTATGGAAAAGTGCAAATGGAAATACATTCCATTTCAGATGGGCGAATGCGGGCAATGCAACTTCTGATTTTTCTTCAACAATTGCAGCGGACCGATGGTACCATGTAGCCGGCACCTATGATGGTGAAACAAACACAGCCCGGCTTTATCTGGATGGTGTTCTGGATAAGGTGATCCGGAATACCGCTTCCGTCAGGTCGGAGAAAGCTGATCTGCGCATTGGTATAAATCTGGAAGGTAATGAAGAGCTCAATGGAATCGTTGATGATATACGCATCTATAAGCGTGTACTGGATGCCGGGGAGATCAGTGCAATATCGGCGCCCACCCATATAGAAGATGATAAAGTGATTCCGCCGGAAGCATTTGAGATCGGAAACTATCCCAATCCTTTTAACCCGTCAACAATAATTAATTACAGCATACCGGTTAAAACACATGTCAGCATCAGGGTATATGATATAACCGGTCATCTCGTGAAAACTTTGATAAACGAGGAAAAACAGGATGGATCTCATACAATACCTTTCCATGCAAAAGGACTGTCCTCAGGAGTTTATTACTATCACATGAGGGCAGGAACGCAGCAGGTTTCAAATAAAATGATTGTCATAAAATAGAAATAGATTTTCTGAGGAGTAAAAATGAAAACAATACTAATTTTGATCCTAACCATCACCCTTTTTCTATCCGGATCTAAATCTGAATCCTCAGAGATTCAGGTTGCGCCGCCAAACGGTAAGATCAGAGTGCTTCTGGATACCGACGCCAATAACGAGTTGGACGACCAGCATGCTATTGCCTATATGCTATTTAATGGTCAAACCTTTGATGTGGAGGGTATTACCGTTAACAGAACACGAAATGGCGGACCTGTAGAGGATCATTTGGCTGAAGCAAAGAGAGTTGTAAAACTTTGTGCCCTGGATTCAAAGATAAAGGTTTACAAAGGTGCCAGCGGAAACTATGAAGAAATCGTTGAACATATCGATGAACCGGATTTTGATGGTGCCGAGGCGGTTGATTTTATAATTGAACGCGCAAAAGCAGAAGATGATCGTAAACTGATTCTTCTACCGGTCGGTAAACTTACCAATATTGCTCTGGCATTGAAAAAAGATCCCTCCATTGTTCCGAATGTCCGGATCGTTTGGCTTGGAACCAACTATCCTGAGCCCGGAGAATATAACTTTGTGAACGATATTCCTGCCTTGACTCCCATACTGGAATCAGATGTCGAATTTGAGATGGTCATGGTCAGATACGGCAAACCCTCAGGTACCGATGCGGTAAAAGCATATCTAAAGGATTTTCAGCGGATAATGCCCGGAAAAGGTCCGCGGATATCAGATCCGGTCACCGGAAGACATGGCGGAGCTTTTACGTGTTTTGGTGATTATTCCGTGGATTTATTTGAAAAATTTCGTGGCAATCCCGATTCAAGACCCCTGTTTGATATGGCAGCCGTGGCCATCCTTAAAAATCCGGAATGGGCGCAAAGGGTCACGATAGGTGCGCCGGCGTTCACGGATGGTAAATGGGTCGATAATCCGGATAATAAACGTAAAATTATCATTTGGGAAAATTTTGATACCGAAAAAATCATGAAGGATTTTTATGGGGTTATGGAGAATTATACGCTGGTTAATACAAAATGAGGCTGAGAAGCTTAGAGTATTTGTATGGAAGGATTAAATAAATGAAGGAATTTAACATGCTAAAAAACCATCGCTTCACCATAACCCTGTTTTTACTTTTTCTGATAATTACGCAGTTGCCGTTACAGTTAATCGCCCGGGAAACCATATCAAAGAAAATAATTTATGAGACAAACATGTGCCTGTCTGTGGATGATGTCGGCGGATTGGCTATGGTTCACGCCCTGCAGAACAGAGGGGAAACAGAGCTGCTGGCGGTCTGTTTAAACGAAGTGCATCCGGGCGGGGTATCCGCCATCGACGCTATCAATACCTGGTACGGGCGCGGAGATATACCTGTGGGCGTATACAGAGGACCGTTTCCGGATCCGGACACCTCGGCCTTCCTGAATGCCCTCACACAATTTCCCCATGACCTTGAGGATAAAAACGCTCCGGATGCTCTTGACGTTTACAGGGACGTGCTGGCTGCACAACCGGACCTTTCAGTGACCATTATCAGTGTCGGATATATGAATAATCTGGGGAAATTACTGAAACACGAGCCGGAACTGGTTGCAAAAAAGGTAAAGGAGCTGGTGATTATGGGCTCCCATACTGGTGATGATCACAATCTTGGATTGCATGGTACGTTGGATGCTGCACGTCATGTTCTTGAGAAATGGCCGTCCCCACTTGTTTTTCATCATCTGGGTGGAGATGTCATGACCGGCATCGGATTGAAAGACGCACCGGTACAGAATCCTGTACGTATGGCCTACTACACATTTTTTGGAAATTCATTCAAAAATCAACCGAGCTGGGATCAGATGACGATCTTGTATGGTGTCCGGGGTGCATGTAATTATTTTAAACAAACCAGCGATGGCGAAGGATCGCATCCGAGTGGCTATACATGGGAAATGAAAAAACGAAATGATTCGGTCCTGGAAGCTTTCCTGCCGGCAGAGGCTTATGCCCGGATTATTGAAAATTTAATGATCGAAATGCCTGTAAAGTAATAAGGGTTTGCAAAATAAATTTGGGGATGATTTAAACAATGACCGCTCTGCTGATTTTTATTCTTTCCGCTATATCTATTTTTCCCTGCTATGGATCAGACGGTATTATCATAGAGCAGGATTGGGAGCGTACACTGCAGAGTATAGAAATTGAACGGTGGAATGTGTTTCAACTTAAACTGGAAGGCCCACGGGAGGGGAATCCATTCATTGATGTTACTTTAGATGCCGCGTTTACCAACGGTCAGAAAACATATTATCCTCAAGGGTTTTATGACGGGAATGGCATTTACAAGATCCGGTTCATGCCAAATGAATCAGGTGAGTGGGACTATATAACCAGGAGCAACCGAAAAGAACTGAGTGGCATAAAAGGAACGTTCACCTGTGTTGAAGCCGCTGATGACAACCATGGCCCTGTGCGCGTGAGAAATACGTACTATCTGGCTTATGAAGACGGTACACCCTATTTACAAATCGGCACCACCTGTTATGCCTGGACGCATCAGGGTGACGAAATGGAAGAGCAAACGCTTGAAACCCTTGCGCAATCGCCATTTAATAAGTTGCGCATGTGCATTTTCCCCAAAGATTATGTCTACAATAAAAATGAGCCGGTCTACTATCCTTTCGAGGGGGAGCCGTTGAAGGACTGGGACTTTTCGCGATTCAATCCGGAATTCTGGAAACATTTTGAACAACGTATAATGGATTTACTTGCGCTGGGCATTCAGGCGGACATCATCTTATTCCACACCTATGACCGCTGGGGATTCGAATACATGGATAAGGAAAGCGACGACCGCTATATCCGCTATGCTGTGGCCCGTTTGTCCGCTTTTCGCAATGTGTGGTGGTCGCTGGCTAATGAATTCGACTTCATGCCAGACAAACAGGAGGCGGACTGGGATCGTTTTTTTCAGATTATTCAAAAAAATGATCCTTACCAGCATTTGCGGGGTATCCACAACGGCACCAGATGGTATGATCACAACAAATCCTGGGTTACCCATGCCAGTATCCAGACTTCGGATATGGCCGCGGGAGTCCGGTTTCGTGAACAATTTAAGAAACCGGTTATCTATGATGAATGCAAATATGAAGGTGATATCCCCCACGGTTGGGGTCAGCTCACACCTGAGCAGATGGTGAAAAACTTCTGGCAGGGGACATTGAGTGGTTGTTATGCAGGCCATGGTGAAACCTATCTGCATCCCGAGGATAAGCTTTGGTGGGCAAAAGGTGGTGTATTACATGGTAAAAGTCCGCAGCGCATTGCGTATCTGAAGGACGTCATGTCAAAGATGCCCCCATTCGAAGAATGGGAACCGATGGGTGACGACAAGGGCAACTTTATACTGGGTATTCCCGGAAAAGTATATCTGGTTTATGGAAACACATCTGGCAACACCAGTGTAGATCTTGCCGGCGATACCGCCTATAAAATTGATGCCATCGATACCTGGAACATGCAGGAAGCACCCTGGGGTACCGCCCGGCCCGGCACATACACGTTTGCCTCGCCAAAGGAGAACATGGTATATCATTTTACTCCCTATACCATTGGTGAAAAGATACGTCCTGAGGCTACAGTCTCAGCGGATGTTGTTCAGGGTACTGCGCCGCTCACCGTTCATTTTTCGGCTCCAGCAGGTGTCGAATGTCATTGGGATTTCGGGGACGGCTCTACGGCCAGGAATCCGAATCCTTCCCACGTATTTGAACATTTCGGCAGATATCCTGTAACGCTTACCGTAACGGATGAAGATGGCATGTCCGCCTCAACAGCCCTTGCCATAACCGTATTACCGGCTGCACCCCAAAACCTGTATACGTTTAAAACCTGGCCGGGATCGGAGGACCATCTGCAGTATATCTGGAAGAATGAGACGGAATCAGGGGCACTGGAAGTACGTGGTAAGGCAAAAGTTTATAGTTCAGGAGAACTGGAGATCGGCGAAGGTGCTTTTCTGGCACAGGGTGTGAATGAAGAATTACAGAGAGCCTGTCAGCAAACCAATCAACTGACCATCGAAGCGGTGGTCACCGTATCAAAAACGGATCAATCCGGACCGGCAAGGATCATTTCCTTTTCAAAAGATACCGCCAGGCGGAATTTTACATTGGGACAGGAAGGTGAACAGATTGTCATGAGGTTGAGAACGCCTCGTACAGGATTGAATGGGCAGAATCCTCAGGTTTCCGTTTGCCCGATCAGTCCGGATGAATCCATGCATATCGTCGTCAGTTATTATCCGGGAAATCTGTATTGCTATTTAAACGGTGATCTTATTTATCAGGGCAGTGAGGTGCTGGGTGACTTCAGCAACTGGGAACCCTGTTCGCTCATTTTTGGCGATGAATATAGCGGTGACAGAAACTGGACGGGAAAGATCAGTAATATTGCAATCTATAACCGTTTTGTGGGACCTGAAGAAGCGGTTTATAAGCACAGGCTTTTAACTAAAATGTGAATCATGTTTTTTCAAAACAATAATTTCAAGGACAGGAACTCAACTGTGAAACTAAAATTTGGCATTTCTATACTGTTAATGATGCTCTTTACGGGTATTCTATTGGCTCAAAATGTCGTGACAGAGGAACGCAATGGCAGGAAATTTTTATGGATAGAGGCTGAGGCTGGTGAGATCAGCGCGCCTATGATGGTCCACGCTGTCGGCGAAGCCTCCGGAGGACAATACATAGAAGTAAGAGGAGGCAATAACAATATCAATAGTGCTCCCGCGGATGGTCATACAATTTATACATTTAACATTTCTGATGCCGGAACCTATAAAATCTGGGGCCGGGTTAAAATTGATATGGATGATGAAGATGCTTTCTGGATTAAAATGGATGATAATAACTGGGTCATCTGGCAGGATATCGAGGTGGGTTGTAAATGGCACTGGGATGAGGTTCACGATTACAAAAATAAAAATCAGGTCATGACGTACAATCTGGATGCCGGAGCCCACACTCTGGTATTAACGTATGGCATGGACCAGGCAAGGCTGGATAAACTGCTGATTACCAACGACATGGAATACCGTCCGACCGGAAAAGGTCCCGGAGCGGAAGCAGCTTTTTTGACGGAACCCAAAATGCCACTGGTAAATGAAAGTCTGCGTTTTGATGCCCGTGCATCCATAAGTACAGAAGGATCCATCATCAGCTATGACTGGGATTTTGGAGATGGGGAAAAAGGAACGGGTGTTACCACAGACCATGTCTATCCCGTTGCAGGGAATTTTCCGGTTGAGCTGATCATAGAGGACGATACCGGATTGACAGGCAGGTTGACAAAAATGGTGAATGTCTATACGGAAGAGCCCGTTGCCCGTTTTGAGTATGCTCCCGATCGTTCCAAACCTGCAGAAGTGATTACTTTCGACGCATCCTCATCGTTTGATCCTAATGGAAAGATCATCGGCTATAACTGGGACTTCGGCGATGGGACTACTTCCGAAGGATTTGTTGCAGAACATGCCTATGAAAAGTCGGGGGAATATGAGGCAACGCTGAAGGTAACGGATAATGAAGGAAAAGCAGTAACGAAAACCCGCCTGGTGACGGTGATAACAGGCGTACCCAAAAAAATCATCTATGAAACCGATATGTGTCTGGACGTGGATGATGTGGGTGCGCTGGCCATGCTGCACGGTTTGGCCAACAATGATGAAGTGGAGCTGCTGGCCGTATGTTTTAATGAAGTCCACCCTGCGGCCGCCTCTGCCATCGATGCCGTTAATACCTGGTATGGGCGGGGTGATATACCGATCGGCGTTTATAAAAAAGATTTGCCTGATCCGGACCCCTCGGTCTATCTGGACGCTCTTAAAAAATTTCCACACGATCTTGATAATAAAAGTGCTCCCGGTGCATTGGACGTTTACCGCAGCGTATTGGCTGAGCAACCGGACAAATCGGTTACCATCATTAGTGTCGGTTTTATAAACAATCTTTATGATCTTTTAAAAGCAGAGCCTGATCTTGTATCGCGAAAAGTCAGGGAATTGGTTGTCATGGGGGGAAGGCATGGCGGAGGATTCAACCTGGCCCGGCATAATACGGCTGATGCCGCCGATTTTTTAATCAGAAACTGGCCGTCTCCGCTTGTTTTCAGCCAGCCGGGAACAGGGATACTGACCGGCGAAAGGTTGGAGAATCTCACGGAAGACAATCCGGTCCGGGAGGCGTATTACCAGTTTTTTTATGGTAGTTTCTGTGGGCGCCACAGTTGGGATCAGATAGCTGTTTTATATGGGGTACGGGGCGTATCCGATTATTTTACTGATCTGATCGACGTCGATAAATGGCAGATGCCACCCGGTCAAAGGACATACTTCGAGACACGTTTAAATTATGATATCTATGCCCGGATTATAGAAAACCTGATGTTGGAGCCTTCTTTAAAAAATAAGGATGATTAAGTTGTAATGAGATATTACAGGAACGAAGTACATACGAAAGGATAAAATGAAAACATTTCTTACATATAATAAAGCCCTTTATCATATATTTTTGATTGTATCCCTGATTCCGGTTCACCTTGCCGCCCAGGATCAGGAGTTGAAGAAAATTATCTATGAAACGGATATGTGCCTGGATGTGGATGATGCCGGTGCTCTGGCCATACTTCATGCCATGGCGAATAACGGAGAAGCCGAAATCCTTGCTGTCTGTTTCAACGAAGTACATCCGCATGGAGTGGCGGCTATTGATGCCATGAATACGTGGTACGGCCGGGGTGATATTCCGGTGGGTATCTACAGAGGAAACCTGGACAATCCGGACGGATCGGCATATCTGGAACATGTGGCGAAATATCCCCACGATCTGGAGGATGCCGATGCTCCCAGTGCGTTGGAGGTGTACCGCCAGGTTCTTTCCGGACAACCGGATAGCTCCGTAACGATAGTCAGTGTCGGTTTTACCAATAATTTGAATGATTTGTTGATCGCCGAACCGGAGCTGGTAGCTCAGAAAGTGAAAGAACTCGTTCAAATGGCAGGTGTCATCAATGATGGTTTTAACCTCGTTCGTCACAACCTCGTATCGACATCGGAGAATGTTATCGAAAACTGGCCGACCAAACTGGTTATCAGCCAGGAAGGGTGGGATATATATACGGGTGATAATTATGCCAATGCTTCTGATGATAATCCCTATCGGGAAGCTTTTTATCGATTTTTCGGTGGTAATTATGAAGGGCGATCCAGTTGGGATGAGATGGCTGTCCTGTACGGTGTTCGGGGTTTAGGTTCTTATTTCAGGGAGATAAGCAATGGATCGGGCTCGTTATCAAATGGTTACACATGGAGCATGGTACCCGGCCGCCGTACATATCTGTCTAACAAGCTTTCCAACTCAAGTTATGAACAGATTATTGAGGATTTAATGGATCAACCGCCCATAGGTGCGTATTTCAACGTTTCGGAAGCTTCGGCCTGGTTGCCTGCAACAATTGAATTTGATGCATCGGCAACGAATGTGGGTGGAAACCGGCAGATTCAAAAATATCTGTGGGATTTCGGGGATGGTGCCGGGGGAGAAGGTGCCAACGTCCATCACGAATATACAGATACCGGGACATTTAATGTGGAGTTAACGGTCATTGATAGTGAAAATGATTCGTTACATGCAACGGATGTAATTCGTGTCAGTGATCCCGTATTTAGTACCATTCCGCATTTCGGTAGTGTGTTATCGTATGAACGTCACCAGGAGAATCTGTGGTCAACCCGGATGGATTCCAATGATATGCGTTATTTTTTGAGCAATGAAAAGCGTGATCTGGAGATAATACAGCCGGGCTTTAGTTTCGTGAAGGACAGTATATATTCCGACTTCTCCCTGAATGTCACTGTGCGTACGGGTGAAGATCTTTCGGAAAGCAGTGTTGCAGATTATACGATAATTTTCGGTTATGAAGACGAGAAAAATTTTAACAAAATCGTCATGAAAAATTCATCTGCCAGGGTAACGAATGTCAATAACGGGCAGAGTATCTATGTAAAAGGAACAGGCCGGGATGGTATCCCTGATGAAGCTTATCACGAATTACAGGTAGCGCTTTCGGGCGATCAATTGACGATATCCCTTGATGATTCTGTTTTTTTGACAGCCACAAGTGCCCGTCTGCAACAAGAGGGAAAAGTTGGATTTGGATCTGACCAATATGCCGTTTTTTTTGATGATATTACCATTTCCGGCAGTTCTTCATCGACGGGTTTGTATGATTCAGAACAGATTCCGCAACAGTTCGCTTTAGAACAGAACTATCCGAATCCCTTTAATCCAAAAACAACGATCAGCTATCGGCTGCTGGCTATAAATGATGTTGAATTGTCCATATTTGATGTGCGCGGACAGAAAGTTACCACACTCATCGACGAAATTCAGCAACCTGGAAGACACACGATTCACTGGAATGCTTCGGATCATCCAAGTGGAATCTACTATTACCGATTAATGGTAAAAGATCAAAGTATGAAATCCACCGGGCAACAGCCGGCGGCTGATAGCCAGATAAAGAAAATGGTATTGATAAAATAATCCGCTCACAGCCGGAGGCAGGTGGATGAATCAAATACAAAGGACTGGAGATTCTTGAAAAAACTAAAGAGAACGGGTGTACTAGAATAGCAAATATGTCACGCATAATCTGGAGGTGAACACGCATGTTTATCGTCGAATCGTATTTTGTCGCTGTTGTCATGTGCTTTATTACTATGATCTGCTGGGGGTCGTGGGCAAATACCCAGAAACTGGCCAGTAAGGAATGGAAATTCCAGTTATACTATTGGGATTATTCACTGGGCGTTTTACTCCTCACCCTTGTCCTGGCATTTACGCTGGGAAGTTATGGTTCAGTGGGGAGAGGTTTTCTTGAAGATCTGAGTCTGGCTGATGGGGCCAGTATCTGGTCCGCATTATTGGGTGGCATCGTTTTCAATTTCGCAAACTTGCTCTTAGTGGCCGCGATTGATATTGCCGGAATGGCCGTTGCTTTTCCTGTCGGGATCGGATTGGCACTTGTAATAGGTGTAATTGCTAATTACGTAGCAACACCACTCGGCGATCCACTGATTTTGTTTATTGGAGTGGGATTTGTAACCCTCGCCATCATTATTGATGCCATGGCTTATGGCAAATTACCCTCTACAGGAGAAAAATCTAAAACCATGGGGATCGTGCTTTCCGTTATTGCCGGCATTGCGATGGGATTTTTCTATCGGTTTGTAGCCGCTTCCATGGCAGCGGATTTTGTGACCCCTGTTGCCGGGAAACTGACACCTTATACGGCACTAGTAGTCTTTTCCGTGGGTCTTCTTGTATCCAATATCATTTTTGTAACGATTATCATGTATAAGCCTTTCACAGGAGAAAAAGTAGCACCACTGGATTATTTCAAGAAGGGAAACCCAAAGTTGCATCTGATCGGAATCCTGGGCGGTGTAATCTGGAGTATCGGGATGTCGCTCAGTATACTCGCATCCAGTGAAGCCGGCTTTGCCATTTCGTATGGCCTCGGACAGGGAGCAACCATGGTAGCGGCTTTCTGGGGTGTTTTTATCTGGAAGGAATTCAAAGATGCTCCGGCAGGAACCAATAAACTACTCAATATAATGTTTGCATGTTTTATTGTCGGTCTGGTACTGATCATTGCGGCCAGGATCGTCTAGCCTTCAATAAACCAATCCATGGAGGAACGGATATGAGAAAGGTCTTAATTTCTATTTTAGTCCTGATATCGGCCCTCGCTTTTAGCGGTTGTGGTGCGGGAACAGATTTCAGAAAAATTTCCGTTGAAGAATACAGGAGCAAAATGAAAGCCGGCTGGCTGGGACAGATGGCCGGCGTCGGTTGGGCCGCAACGACAGAATTCCGTTATAATGCTGAAATAATTCCGGAGGACAAGGTTCCTGCATGGAAACAAGAAATGATAAACCAGCATTACCAGGATGATATATATGTCGAGATGACCTTTCTGAAAACACTGGAGGATCATGGGTTTGATGTATCCATTCGTCAGGCCGGGATTGATTTTGCGAACAGTCAGTATATGCTCTGGCATGCCAATAAGTATGGACGCTACAATCTCCGCGCGGGCATTGCTCCTCCGTATTCGGGTCATCCAAAATATAATAAACACGCAGATGACATCGATTACCAGATCGAAGCGGACTATTCAGGGCTGATTGCCCCGGGTATGCCACAAACCGTTATCGAATTGGGAGAAAAATTCGGTCGTCTGATGAACTATGGGGATGGCCTCTATGGAGGGCAATTTGTAGGTGCCATGTATGCGGAGGCCTTTTTTGAAAGAGACATACATGAAATAATCGATGCAGGGTTGAAGTGTATTCCTGCGGAAAGTCAATATGCGGAAGCAATCAGGGATGTGATTACATGGCACAAAGAGAATCTGGAAGACTGGCAGAAAACCTGGCAGTTAATCGAAAACAAATATAACCTTGACCCTGATTACAGAAAGTTCAGCTGTACAGGTACGGATCCTGAGTTTAACATCGATGCAAAAATCAATGGTGCGTACATCGTCATGGGGCTGCTATATGGGGAAGGCGATATGGATAAAACCATCATTGTTTCCATGCGATGCGGGCAGGATTCCGATTGTAATCCGTCAAGTGCAGCCGGTATACTGGCTGCTTCTCTGGGGGTTGAGAACCTGCCGGAAAAGTACAAAACCGGTATCGATGATACAACAAAGTTTTCCTATACTGCCTATAATTTTCCGTCCCTTATACAAATATGCGAGACCTTAACCAGGCAGGCCATCATTCGTGCCGGTGGCCGTATTGAGAAAACGGCATCAGGTATCGAGGAATTTGTTATCCCGGTTCAGACACCGGTTGTGACAGCCCTGGAACAATCCTGGGAACCAACGGAGATTACCGATGATGTTCATTTTACATCCCGGGAGATGGATAAAATCATAAAAAAAATTCGAAAACCCGATGAATTCGTGTACGAATGGAAGGTAGCTGGTCCTTTCATGAAAAAAGGTATCGAGGGTTTTGATTTGTTCGATGTGAAATTTGCACCGGAGATAAACAGAAATTATAACAACTGGAAAGAAATTCCGGTTGGACGAGACGGAATGGAAGCCGGAGTGATTGATCTCGAGAAGCACCTGGATAAAGAAAATTGTGTCGCCTATCTGATGACAAATATCTGGATTGAAGCGAAACAGAACGTGCTCCTTGAGCTCGGTTCCGATGATGGAATAAAAGTCTGGTTAAATAATGAGATGGTTCATCAGAAGAACGAAACACGGGGACTCGAACATGCTCAGGATATCGCAGAGGCGACATTAGAAAAAGGCTGGAATAACCTGTTAATGAAAATTACACAAGGTGTTGGCGGATGGGGGGCTTCACTGGTTATTACGGACCTTGAACACAATGTTCTTGATGACCTGAAGTTCAAATAGGATTAAACCGTTGTCAGATAGAAAGGAATTACACAGATACAGTGGAATAAATTTGAAATGAGGCAGAGATGAATACTTCAAAGATTGTTGTAGTGGGAAGCTCAAACACGGATATGATTATTCAACTTGAAAAAATCCCCGTACCGGGAGAAACGGTTATTGGTGGTGTATTCTCGATGGCTGCCGGTGGAAAAGGAGCAAACCAGGCCGTTGCAGCTGCCCGCGCTGGAGGTGACGTGACATTCGTGGCCTCTGTGGGTAAAGATACATTTGGCACACAGGCCGTTGAAGGATTCAAACAGGCTGGAATCGAAGTGTCGCATATAAAAACAATTAATGATGTAGCATCCGGTGTGGCTTTTATTTTTGTGGATAAATTCGGTGAAAACAGTATCGCTGTGGCATCAGGGGCGAATGCATACCTTTCTCCGCAGGATATTGAGTTACTTCACGATACGATTTCTCAAACAAAACTTCTATTGATGCAATTGGAAACACCACTGGAAACAGTAAGGAAGGCTGCACGACTGGCTTATGAAGCCGGTGTGAAGATAATTCTCAATCCTGCGCCGGCCCAGCCCCTGGATGATGAATTACTGAAGATGATATCGATTCTGACACCCAATGAAACCGAAACCGAGCTGTTAACCGGCATAACAGTAAAAGATGAGACGAGTGCCCTTAACGCGGCAAAGGTTCTTATGAGAAAAGGCATTGAGTATGTGCTGATAACGCTGGGCGCTCAGGGTGTTTTTGTAGCCTATGAAAATGATCATAAGCTCATACCTGGATTCAAAGTTGAGGCTGTTGATACAACCGCTGCCGGTGATGTCTTTAACGGTGCCCTGGCTACAGCACTGGCTGAGGGAAAAATTATGGATGAAGCCATTCACTTTGCCAACGCCGCGGCTGCCCTCTCGGTTACAAAACTGGGCGCCCAGCCTTCTGCACATTCCAGACAGGAGATTGACGCATTCCTGAACAAAAAGACATCGACTATAACAGTATAACATAATGAAGAGATCAGAAATGAATAAAAGTGTTGGGTTGTTATTATTTCGTTTCTGTTCATATCTCAATGCCCAGGATGCCCGGGATTTTAATGGTTTCTCTCCTGAACCTGATTTTTCTCACAATACCTAACCTGAGAACTCACAAAAGCAGATGCTTTTTCGGAAGCGCGGAAACTTATTTTAATAGAATAAGCAGTTGGTCTGATTCCGGATTTCCTAAGAACATCTAGATTTAGATATACGACATGGAGAACATGATGAGGTATAATTTTACCCTGAGCCTTTTACTGATCGCTCTGACACTTTGTTCATCAGGTTGTTCGGACGAGCAAAAAGATAGTACGGGTGGCGCCTTCGCCCTGTTTGACGGCGAAACGTTTACCGGATGGGAAGGTGATATGAACTGGTTTCGCATCGAAGATGGTTCCATTGTGGCTGGTTCACCCGAAAAGGAAATACCGCATAACGTTTTCCTCTGTACGGAAAAAGAGTATGATGATTTTGAATTAAGACTGGAAGCGAAACTCATTGGGCCGGGCGATAATTCGGGGATACAGTTCAGAAGCCGTCGTATTCCCGGGGACCATGAGGTCTCCGGCTATCAGGCGGACATGGGCGGTCCGATCGGCGATTTTGGCGTGGTCTGGGGCAGCCTCTATGATGAATCACGCCGTAATAAAATGCTGGTGATGGCAAACCAGGAAGAAATCGTTAAAGCGTACCGGCAAAATGATTGGAACGAAATGGTTGTAAGATGCAAAGACAACCATATTCAGATCTGGGTAAACGGCTATCAGTCCGTCGATTATACAGAGGATGATGAATCCATTGCAAAAAAAGGGATTATCGGCGTTCAGATCCATGCCGGTGAACCGGCGGAAGCCTGGTTCAGGAATATTAAACTGACTGAACTTTAAT
>CAYPHA010000065.1:0-27158 GCA_964410215.1 uncultured Calditrichota bacterium
AAAAAGCCGGTCTCGATGATCGGCTTTTTTGTAATTCCCAATGACCAAGCACCAAATCCCAAATAAATCCTGAATTATAATTTACTATTTCCACACACCTGGGGGTATTATGTTGATTTGATATAGAAAGTGAAACTGCTATTTCTTTTTGGTATTGGAATTTGGGTTTTGGGGTTTAACCTGATACGGCATTTTTTTGTAATTCCCAATGACTAAGCACCAAGCTCCAAATAATTATTACTTTCCAAGCATACCGTAATACTTTTATGGAATTCCGATGTTATTACACTCATAATAATATGAATGCAGATTCTTCCAAATATGATCTTGAGAAAAGAACTTTCATGTTTGCCAAAGCGGTAAAGGACTATGTTAACAAATTGCCTGGAAAGACAACGAGTTATGAAATTGGAAGGCAATTAATTCGATCTGCGGGATCGGTTGGTGCTAATTATATCGAAGCGGACGAAGCGTTAAGCCGAAAAGACTTTATCATGCGATTAAAAATTTGCCGAAAGGAGGCAAAGGAATCCCGCTACTGGCTTGCGTTAAGTCTACCTAATCCGAAAAATGATGAATTAAAGAATCAGTTATTAGACGAGTCTTCACAGTTAATTAAAATATTTACAACAATCATTAAAAATGCCAGCTAAGGCTTTGGTGATTAATGCGCTGCTAAATCATGGAAGATTTAGTCCCGATCAGGAATCTGGAGGGTGACCGTTATGATCGGGAGGATTTGGGATTTGGTGCTTGGGATTTATTCGTGTGTGTCCCCACATTAAAAAAAGTTAAAAACCTATTGTTTTTATGTTTTGCATCGAGTATTTTTGTTATCATATAGTAACAAAATAAGTCTTGGTGCGTTAGAGGTAAATAATTGTCTCCTAAAAATGCATCAAGATCTGAAATTGAAGAATTTTTAGAAGAATTTAGAGCCCTATGCAGACCCAAAGTAAATTTCGAACCGCGTCCAGAATATTTTAAGTTTTTAGCTAAAAACAATTTAGTTGGAAAAGATGCAAATCAAGTTGTTCTGGAAGAAATTAATAGTTCTCATTATGTATCAGGTCCCGATGATGACTACAATCCCAAGCAATATCCTGGACCCGTTTGGAAATTTAAAATATACAAATTCGGGAGAACCATTTATATAAAATTAAAAATGTATCCAGGCAAAATGGGCAGGCCATCGGCAAAATGCCTTTCATTTCATGATGATGAAAACGTATTCGAGGGAAATTATATGTCTGAAAATAACTTTTGCTCAACCTGCCAAACAGATAAACATATTTCTGCTACTAAAATCTCTGATGTATTTGAAGTTAAGGGTGAAAATATACCATTTTCTTATGAGGTCCTGGTTTGTGAAAACTGTGGTGAATACATCTCTACTCCTGATAAAAACGATGACATATTGAAAGGAGTATATGACGCCTATAAAAAGAAGCATGGGCTTTTATTAACAGAAGAAATCATCAAGTTACGGGAAAATTTTAAATTGAGCCTTCGGGATTTTAGCAGGATTTTAGGTGTCAGTTATATTACGTATCACAGGTATGAAAAAGGGGCTATTCCGGATCCTTCAATTAACAATTTATTACTATTGGTAAAAAATAATCCGGAAAATTTGCTTGAGTTATTTGAAAATGTAAAGTCACAATTCGAACCAGATACAGTTGGCAACATTCAATCGAAAATTCAAAATATTGTAAATCAATATTTGGACTCTATTTGCTGGGACTCTATCTATTACCATTTAGCGGATAAAAATCTCCTGGAACAAACGTCTGAGATGAATTTGGATAGTCCAAATCCATATCGACTTGCCAGTTAGATTAATTACAGAGCGTTCTAATGGAAAAAGAAAAATATAAAAGTTTTATTGATTCACTTGAATTAATTGAGGAGTATATTCCAGAATTCTCGTGGGAACGTCACATAGAAAAATTGGATCCGAAGAAAAAAATTGATCTAAATATAGAATTTAAAAATGCTGAACCCGAGATTACCGATAATATTTTTGTTTGTGGAAATTCGCTCTATTTAAGTGGCAAGGATTCTGAGAAAAATCTTCAATTTTATATCAAAGGAAAAGTACTTCTACGAATACAATGTAATTCAGATCTGGATGAAGAATGTATAAACTTCTATTCTGAGAATTCCGTTCAATTTTCAACTATTCCAACGCTTAGGATCATGGTAAAAGATGCCTTAACTAAAATGGGATTACCTCCCTACACCCTTCCTTTTTTAAAACGCAGAATACCGGGGTAGTTGAAGAAAATACTTAAAAACTAATCTTTCCAAGCATACTTTAATACTTTTATGGAATTCCGATGTTATTACACTCATAATAATATGAATGCAGATTCTTCCAAATATGATCTTGAGAAAAGAACTTTCATGTTTGCCAAAGCGGTAAAGGACTATGTTAACAAATTGCCTGGAAAGAAAACGAGTTATTAAATTGGAAGGCAATTAATTCGATCTGCAGGATCGGTTGGTGCTAATTATATCGAAGCGGACGAAACGTTAAGCCGAAAGGACTTTATCATGCGATTAAAAATTTGCCGAAAGTAGGCAAAGGAATCCCGCTACTGGCTTGCGTTAAGTCTACCTAATCCCAAAAATGATGAATTAAAGAATCAGTTAATAGATGAATCTACACAGCTGATTAAGATATTTACAACAATCATTAAAAATGCCAGCTAAGGCTTTGGTGATTAATGCGCTGCTAAATCATGGAAGATTTAGTCCCGATCAGGAATCTGGAGGGTGACCGTTATGATCGGGAGGATTTGGGATTTGGTGCTTGGGATTTATTCGTGTGTGTTTCCAGTCCTGCGAAGATGAACGTCTGAACAGCCCATTTTTTATATCTGGCAATTGGTAAATTTATCATTCAGACTGCTGTTATGGTTAATCGATCCGGATTAGAATAATCGACATTGTGATTCTTATGACAATAAAGCAACTGAATTTCTAGGATTCTTCACGAACACTTACAGCAATTGCTTCGATCTCCACTAAAAGATCTGCTCTGCATATTCCTGCCTGAATACCGGTACTAGCCGGTAATGGATCAAGGCCTAACCAGGTATAAAATGCCGTCCGTATTTCATTGAAATCTTTATAATCACGATCAATATCTCTTAGATAACAAGATGTACGGACAACATCGTGCCAGGACATCTGTTCAGCCTTTAAAAGCTCTGAAATATTACGGAAGGTTCTCCAGGATTGTGCCCGGAAATCGCAGACATGAATTGTTTTACCATGTTCATCGACGCTGGCTGTTCCTGATATAAGCAGTACCCTGACATTTCCAATGGTGAATGTCAAGGCTCTTGAGAATGAAGAGGGACGACTGTAATTAAATGCCTCGTTTATAATATCTGGAGCATGAATTGCCTTTTTTGTGATAGGAGGTCTTTTATTATGTATACTTGGAAAGTTGTAAGAGTTTACGGTTCCGTTTCCTGAAATGATTCCAATTTTTTCCATTTCATCCCGCTCACCGTGGGATAGGTTTACCATTTTTAGGTTAATAACGTTAGCCGTTTCTATTTCTTTGGTCATTATTTGCTCCTAAAGATGCGTTGTACTTTATTTTGAACTATATACAGTTATTTACATTTATTGCAACTGGAGAGATTTTTTCATCATCAAAGTGATAATATGTATTCTGCCAGGTCATCAATTTCCTGTTGACTTAACCGGGAGGTGCTACCGTGCAGGTCCGTGGAATTGTATTTGCCCAGAACTTCCCTGATTGTTCCGGCTCTGCCATCGTAAAGGTATGGCCCGGTGCGCCATATTTCAATCAATGTCGGCGTGTCAAATTCCTGGTCTCGTTCTCTCCCCGTTCCTGTACCAACATTATATTTTTTCAGATCGGTAAAATAGGGGCCCTTATGACAATCAGCACAGCCTGCCTTTAGAAAAACAATTTTGCCCTTTTGCGCTGATTCCGATAAGCTGCCTTGATGAAGCAATGGGCTTTTTAATGGTTTAAGAGATTTTATATAGCGGTCAACAGCTTTAGCTGAATGTTCATCAGCTTCTGTGAACAAGATGTATTTTATTCCGGCCCGGACTGCAGTCTCTGCCCGATCGCGCACACCTGAGATCATAACAGGCGGCGTTTGATGTGAGAAAAGCAGACTTTTGGAGTTCTTAGGATTGCCGATGCCGTCATTTAATAAATCCCAGTTGAGAGCATCCACTCTTCCGGCACCCGGGTGACAGCTGGCACAACTTTGCCAACCCTGTAAACACCAGCTTGCATCGTGAAACAATAACTCACCATGCCGTACTTCCGATATGGATTCTTCAGCCAATTGAACCGTATCATTCAATTGTGAATCCGTGGATTTTAAATGATGTATCGCTAAACTGGCAGAGAAATACTCTGTTGCAATAACGTTGTCACCTGAAAAGATAATTCCTCTTGGACCATTCCCGTTTAAGGGCAACCGTTTTCGAATATCTGCCAGAAAGGTTAAATCGTTTGGGATATCTTTAGCATTTTTACACGCGTCGCTTACCCATTCTCCATTATGAACTTTTTCTACTTTTTCATGTAAGGCTATCCTGTCAATGATGCTCAGTTCATGTGTTCCGGCATGAGAGACACAAAGCAGGCTTCCATCTTCAGAACAGGCAACACCCCAGGGATTAGCTGCGCCCCGGTCAAGATCATCCAGCAAAACCGTATTGAGTAATTTACGTTTTTTGATGTCGATAATGCTTAGCGCGTTTGTATTGATCCAGCCGCGCTCGATCTGGTTCGTAGGAACATTATACCTGGCGAGTACATGGGTTGTATACACATATCTTCCATCCGGAGAAACACAAATATCCTGTACGCCGGTTGAACCATTAGGAAGAGGTAATTCCTTTATGACTTTGTTCAATGTTGCATCCAATAGTGTTACGTTTGCAGCAGCGTAGCCGTTCAACGCTGATTCGGCAGGTAAATGATGAGCAATAACAAGCAGAGTCCCATCAGGCGTGAGATCGGCAGCACATGGTTCGCGGGCAACATCAATGTGAGCAATCACCCGTTTCGATTTAATATCAATAACTGATGCGGCGTTACTGTAACGATTCAGAATAAATAATTTTGAACCATCCGGTGTGATCACTGGTGAGCAGGGTGTATGACCAACCGGAACAGTTGATTCAATCAAACCATTCGCCGTGCGGATAAAAAACACCTTTCCATCATTGGAACCTGCTGCAACAATGAGTAGAGAATCATTATGGGCTAATGTTATGCCATTGGGCGCTGCCGGTAAGTTTATATGGGATTGTATATCTTTTTTGTTGATATCAACAATGGCAATGCGCCTGGCTGTCGATTCGCATACAAAAACAAGATTCCCCTTTTGATTAGCTACTAAATGTTCAGGCGATGAATACGTAATTTCCTCATTGGGAAGGAATCCAAATAAAAGACTTGCCCATAAAATGAATGAAAGATAGATTTTAATTTGTGTCATATTTTTTTTCACCTTTTTGAATGGAAACCCGGTTAAGGTGTTCCAATTTTCTTAGATCATCATATTTTTTCTGCCTGTTCTGATCTGTTGTACACATTATATATCCGGGCATGTCGACCCGGGGATTTTTATGCAGCATGATCCTGCCATCATTTATAATCTGCAATGCTTCCTGGTATTCGGATCCTGCATTTTGGGATAATCTTTCTAAACAGGGACTTAGCTCGGGACGGTCAAAACTGATTTGTGGACCCATCGTGCGCCGATGACCGGCTAACGCTTTAAAATCGATACCGGTAAGTTCCCCTAAACGTTTTACCTGGCCATCATTGAGAGGTGAGCGGCCGGCCAGGTTATTTGGATAAACGCTGGCATATTCCGGATAATAAACACCATTGAGATCAATCCAGGTTACAATACGATCCATTTCTTCTTTCGTTAAATTCACGTTATAATGTCCGGATTGAATAACCCGAACCAGTTTACTATTGGAAGCACCCCACGAATACGCCGGTTGAATATTATGTGGACCAGCGCCTATACAGTTGATGTATTGTTTCATCCACAGTTCAATGTAGGAGGCATTAAAAAACATATTTTTATCCGCAGCTAAAACCAATTTTTTACCGGCATCTTTATTAAAATCATGGCAGGATACGCAGTGCTTATTAAATACCGGCTGAACTTCTTTTGTGTAGCTGAAATTTCGCTGTTTGCCGTACCAATCCCGGGGTTCGCTGGGTTCCCGTTGTAAGGCCATGGGCATTTCTGCGTGCACCGGAGGGGCTGTACGACGGTTATCATGGCAGCCTATACAGCCCTGTGTTTCGCCGGGCTGAATAATGGTTCCGCTCCGCATAGACTGGATCATCATGCCATTTTCATCCAGCAGTTGAAAATATATGAATTTTTCAGAAGGAACTTTGAAATGAGCTGATCCATCCGCTTCAACAGGAACCGTTCCTATTATCCGTTTGTTCTCGAAACTATGCCAGTTCAATGCCGGCCGGTGAACACCCTGCCCTCCCCAGGCCGGTTCCGTCCAAAATCGTTTTTCCGGTGATTCTACTATTCGCAGGTATTTTACCGCTCCTTTTTCCACTCCGGCCATGTGTGTTCCATTGTAGACATTTAACACATAAAATGTCCCTGTATCATTCGTAAAAATTCGTCTCTTGGGTGAAATCATTTCGCGGGGGTGTGGTGCCAGGGGCATTGGATCATAGCAACCGGGTGCTTCACTGTGCAACCGGACTTCATTTCCGAATACATCGATAAGATAGATTCCCATTTGTTCCGCATCACCGGTCATCCGGGAACATAGGAAATATTTTTCATTCAGAGGGAAGGGATCTTCGTACTTGGGTTGAACCTGAATAAAGGTATCAAAATCACCAATACCCACAAGATTTATTGCGTTTTCCGGCCAGGTTTTAACAATTGGTTCTTTACCGTCCAGTCCTAAACGGCGGTCAATAATTCCTAATGCGCCCCAGGGTCTGTCATGACAAGATCCCAGAACGGCGATGACTTTATCGGTACCGGGAATGATACGAGCGTCTATCACCCCTCCCGGTGAATTTGTGTTATTCCCCCAATAAATAGCATGATTCGTACCGTCTGCATTCACAGTCCACAATCCCTGGGCGTCGCCGAAATTACGATCTACATATTCCCATCTATCATACAAAATGCGTCCGTCCGGCAGGATGGAACTGTGGCCTTCGAATAAAGTGCTTTTCCCAATCTGATAAATATTGGCGCCGTCGCTTTCCATACGAAACAGATTCGCCATGATATGAATATTACACATACAGTATTTTGGTTCGCGGGTGGAAGAAAAAACAATGCTGTTATCCGGCAGATATACCGGATCAATATCGGCGACACCGGGTAACGAGGTCAGTTGTTTTAGATTGGTTCCATCCGAGTCGATTTCGTAAATGTCATAGTCTTCAGAAATATTTTTACGCATAGAAAAAATGATTTTATTCCCATTATAATGTACTTCAGGATCACGAATAATTCCTTCGGCCGTTTTAAGCAACGTTGTAATTTTCCGGTCCTTTGAAAAATCGATGGTCTTTAACGCTCCACCTCCTTCAAAACTGGCTGTGTTCACTTCGTTAGTTTGAAAAATTGTTGCCGTATTGTGATGATCTTTCTTGAATTGCCGGCGGACTGTGAACAGGATAGGGTGTTCCAACAAGAGTGGATTCTGACGCAGCGCTTTTTGTTTAAGCGTATAATATTTCGAAAATATTGCCGTAATCTCCCCCGTATCGTTGTAATCTGTACCAACGATTTTTGCTGTTAGATCAGATTTGATCTTACTTAATGTATCCAATTCTAAAAGAAATCCGGGGCCGTTTTTATACTGCCCGGGAAAGTTATGTGTCAGATCTAAAATGGCTAATTTTAGACTTTCCAGTTTCATCTCGTCTATTTGTTTAACAGCAGCCCTTAAGCGGCATGCCCGGGCATATAATTGTAACCAACGGGCATCATGTACAGCCGGTTTTTCCCTGAGTAATAAATCGAATTTTTTTTGTAGTACCGGAACATCCCTATTTATCGCCTGAATCACCCGTTGAATTAATTCCTTTTCCAAATAGACCGAATGGGCATTGTAAAGCCAGAGATCGCGTTCATTTTGGCTTATATCAATGTGTGCATTCCCCGGGCCTGATGGATATTTATTTTTAAATTGTTTCCAATATTTTTCTTCAGAATGACCGAGCACTTTAAAATTAACATCTCCCTTCTCACCCGCTTCCTGTTCAACACCTATCCAGGCATCAAATCGCACATACTTTCTATCCACTGCATAAACCAACTCACTATGGGCATGAGCCAGCAAACCATATTCGAATTCTAAACCTGCAATAGTAAGGGATTTGTGCGTATAATTTTCATTGGTATAAAGGTCACCCCACCCTGTTTTTATTCGTATGGGCTGGATATCACCCAGATGCGTTTTTGTTCCATTTTTATCTATTAATGCCGCCTCGCCCCATACACCGTGATCGCGTTCGTAATCATCGAATCCGACAGAAATGATCAGATAAAGCGTATCCAATCCCTCAATATTAACGGATATTTTCTGCGGTGCATCTCCAGCCTTAATGACAGAACTAAAAAAAGGCGTGAATCCCCTTGCCGCATAGCGTTCATCCAATAGTCTCCTGGCTTGCGACCATTGTTCGATCCACTGTACATTATCATCGGCTGGTTGCGCTGAAACAGGCCCATTACCAAGCTCGTGTACAAATAAGAATAAAACTGGCAACACCAGAACTATTTTTTTAAATGCATCGGATTTCGTTTTTACCATTCCCGAGTCTCTCATTTTATGTTCTCTGGCCGTTAATACAACATTTCTTTTTATGCTAAATATTTTATCAATTCCGGCAATTAAATACGTTCTGATCTTCCTATATATATAAAAAAATGTTTTTGTCCTCATTCATCCATTTTTATCATGAAATTTAATGGTTGCACAGAATCCCTTCAACATAAACTGAGAAAAGTCTAAATTTTAATACATTGGAGATAGCAACTCTGTTATACGCGTAATAGCGATTGATGTGCATCTTCTTGTTCTGCTTCACAGCCTTTTGGAATTCTGATATTTGCTAATAGTGGTTTATTGATCCGATTCTAATCTATTGGATTCCCGGGATAAATCCCATTTACCAAGCACTAAATTCCAGCGTGAGTCTAAGAAGGTTCTTCCGGAATTTGAGTACATAGGTTAAAAAAAATATAAAAACATGATAGTTCAGTAAGAAAATAAACCAAATAAATATAGCCCATATTCGATGAATAAAAAAACGACTCCGGGGACCGGGCTCTTTTATTATTTCGGCTTCTGGCTTGAAAACTCAGGAAAATACTTTTTGATGCAATCCGGGCATACCCCATGGGTAACTTCTGTTCCGGAATCGCGTTTGAGGTATTCTTCAACCTGGTCCCAGTAACCCTGATCATCACGTATTTTCTTACAGAATGAACAGATCGGCAGGATCCTGCGAAGGGTCTTTATTTGCTCCAAGGCGTTCTGGAGTTCGTTTATCCGTTCCGACAGGCGATGTTGCAGATTTATCATCCGTATACCGACATTAATCCGGGCACGGAGCTCCCCAAGATTGAAAGGCTTGGTCAGATAATCATCAGCCCCTTCTTCAAGGCACGCCGCAATATCGGATTTTTCCGCTTTAGTGGTCAGCATTATCAAATAAGGTCTTTTATCGTATTCAAGACCCCTGATTTTCCGGACAAGATCCAGGCCATCCATCTCCGGCATCATCCAGTCCAGGATTGCCATGGGAGGCGCTTCACTTCTTTTCATCACCTGCCATGCCTGCATACCGTCATTTGCCTGGACTACTGTG
This sequence comes from uncultured Calditrichota bacterium, assembly GCA_964410215.1. Classification (GTDB taxonomy): domain Bacteria; phylum Calditrichota; class Calditrichia; order Calditrichales; family CAYPHA01; genus CAYPHA01. The sequence continues at coordinate 9,902 of CAYPHA010000065.1, forward strand.
TGGCCATCTTTTTTTAGGACAGCTACAAGCATATTCCGCGAGGTCAGGTCATCTTCCGCTACAAGAATTGTTAGAGACATCTTTTCACCTGTCATGTTATTAAATTCAATTTTCTAAGACGATGGAGCATTTTTGCTTTAAGTACGGGTTTAACCATAAAATCATCACATTGTCCCTGAATTGCCTTGCTTACGTTCTGTTCATCGGCATGGCCGGTCGTCATTATTATTCTCGCCCGCTTTGCTTTCCACCTTTCTTCGAGTTCGCGTATCTTTATTAACGTCTCCTGACCATCGAGTTCAGGCATCATGATATCCAGACAAATCAGGTCATAAGGTTGATTCATTTTTAAGGAAAGATCTACGGCTTCAAGTGCCTCCCTGCCATTAACTACAGTATGTGTGGGACCGTATACTTTTAGTATTTCCTGTAAAACAAGACGACTTGTGAAATCATCTTCAGCAATCAATGTTTTCATTAAAATAATTCCCCTTAATTGTTTTTTCTAAGATACTCCGTTAACTCACCTTTGAGCCGCTGGAATTCTGATTCAAGCTCTTTAATCGATTTTTTCAGGAACTTCAAATCGCCGGATTTACCGGCTTTTTCCATTTTAAATGCAATTTCTTTCAGGCACTCACCCCCGACGTTTGCTGCAGCACCTTTAATGCTGTGCGCCTGTCGCTCCGCTAGTTGAAGATCACTTTCACGGATATACCGGAGTAAAAGTGTAACCTGTGTGGGAATATCTTCCAGAAAACCTGCAAGTATCATTTTAACCAGATCTTCGTCGTTCATTAACCTTTGCTTCATTTCATCCATATTCCAAACCTTTGCAGCAAAGGCACTTTGGTCTGTGTCATTATCAATTTCACTTTTTTGAAAAGCAGAATTGTTCCGGTTATCCAGGAGCCATTTCTTCAATGCATTTTTTAGTCTGGCGGGATTGACCGGTTTTGGTATATAATCATTCATTCCCGCATCGAGACACATCTTTTTGTCTCCCATCATAGCGTGAGCAGTCATCGCAACAATCGGCACATTATGATTAATCACGTGAGAGCCGGGATCACGTATGATCCGTGTTGCCTGCAAACCGTCCATTTCCGGCATCTGCACATCCATCAGTACAATGTCATATGGAATTTTTTCAAGGGCCTTTATTGCTTCCCGTCCATTGGCGACAACATCAGCACGCGATCCAAGTTTTTTAAGTATCCCCAGCGCCACCTGCTGGTTTATAATATTATCTTCCGCAAGAAGAATACGGACTTTGAGTTCCGCAAAGATATTGGCGGATTCCCGGATCGTATGCCGTGTTGTTATCGTGCGTGATTTCCGGCTTTGATCACCCTCTTCCGCCATTACCTGAGCTAATACTGCTTTCAGCTCAAGATGCCTAACCGGCTTTGTCAGATAAGCATCAAAACCGACTTCCGAAAAATGTCTGGCATCACCGCGGGATCCGAGTGATGTTAAGAGAACAAGTTTTAGGCTTTCCATCTGTTTTTCATATCTGATTTTTTTGCCAAGCATTTCTCCATCCATACCCGGCATTTGCTTATCGATCACAGCTATTGAAAAAGGATCTTTAGTTTTCGCAGCCTGTTGAAGCATACGAAATGACTCCGGAGCGTTTTCCGCTTCCTCCACCCTCATATCCCATTCATTCATCCTCCGGGACAAAATTTCACGATTTGTGGCATTATCATCTACAATAAGGATCTTTACACCGGCAAGGTCTTTGGGTTCCAATAATTTGGACTTTTGATTCACTTTTTGTTTTTTAAGACGGGCTGTAAACCAGAATTCCGAACCCTTACCGGGCTCGCTGTATACACCTATCCTGCCACCCATCATTTCAGCCAGCTGCTTGGAAATTGCGAGTCCCAGTCCGGTGCCGCCATATTTGCGCGTGGTGGAGGAATCAACCTGAGTGAACTGATGGAACAGCTCATCCTTGCTTTCTTCCGGAATGCCAATCCCCGTATCCTGCACCGTGAAATGAACCAATACATCTTCATCTGTTTCGGATTCCAGTGAAACCCGGATTACAACTTCACCCTCGCTGGTAAATTTTATGGCATTTCCGGTGAGGTTTGTCAGAATCTGACGTAATCGACCCGGATCCCCGGTCAGTAACACCGGTACATTAGGATTCATGAAACAGACCAGTTCAAGTGATTTTTCGTGGGCTTTAATGGCCATGGTTACCGAAAAATCTTCCAGAAGCGTTTCCAGATTAAAATCCAGGGATTCCAGCTCAAGTTTCTGCGCTTCAATTTTAGAGAAATCCAGGATATCATCGATAAGGCTTAGCAGAGATTCCCCGCTGGTGCGGATAATTTCAGCATACCGCCGCTGGTCACCATCGAGCTCGGTGTCTAATAGTAATCCGGTCATTCCGATTACGCCGTTCATCGGTGTACGGATTTCATGACTCATGTTAGCCAGGAAAGCGCTTTTCGCCATATTTGCCATCTCAGCCTGCACCGCCATATCATTGGCCAGAGCCGTGGCTTTTTCCAGCTCTCTGTTGGTCTCCAGTAATTCCTGTTCAGCTTTTTTTCTCTGCTCCAAATCATCTATAACCCAAATGACGCCCTTGTCCAGATCAGTACGGTCCAGGGCTTTTCCCGAAAGAATACACCAGACCGGAAAGCCGTCTTTTCTGCGAAGCTGATATTCAACCTGAAATTTTTCTCCCTCAACAAGTCTGGCGTAATGTTCCTTTCCAAAAGCGATAAAACGCTCCTCGCTGAGGTGAAGCTCGCGCATGTTGATACCCGTCAATTCTTCCGGCCTTTCATATCCGAGTATTTCCGCCAGCCGCTGGTTGCATCGGGCCATTTTACGGCCTCCGCGCAAAAGCATGATACCCACATAGGAATTATTAAAAATATATTCCAGTTCATGCTTCATCTCCTCCACTTCACCGACAGCCCTTTTATAATCCGTTATATCAGAATGGGAGCCTGCCATTCTGACAGGCATTCCGGACTCATCCCTGTATGCCTGCCCCCGGGCCCTGATCCACCTGAATTCGCCATTTTTATGAAGCATGCGGAATTCTATATCATAATTATTCACCTCTCCCTTCAGATAGCGTTTAACATAATCCATTACTGCTGTTTTGTCATCCACATGAATGTTATTTTCAAACGAAGCAAAAACATTGGGAAGCTCTTCAGCCGAATAGCCAAGAATCTCTTTCCACCGGGCTGAAAGAAACAGGCTGTTGTCGCGCAGATCCCAGTCCCATATTCCGTCATTACTACCATCAACAGCAAGAGAAAATTGCTCCTGACTGGACCTCAGCTCTTCCTCTATCTGCTGCCGTCTTGTAATATCAAGAAGAATGCCCTCATACGCATTTACAGTGCCATCAGCAGTGCGTCGGATAAATGTAATATCATTTAGCCAGCGGATTTCTCCGTCTTTCCGCACAATCCGGTAAGGATCATGCTCAAATGAGGTTATCTCCGGATCGGAACTGGCATCTTTCACCTCTTTCACTACGCGCTCAAGATCATCCTCATGGATCAGGTCGGTATAGAGAATAGCGCCGGACAGAAAATCATTTGAGGACCAACCAAAGGTTTTTAACACATTCTCCGAAACAAATTCCACCGGCCACCCTTCTTCATTTTTCCATACAAATGCGACCACCGGACTGCGCAGAATGATTTCATTCGCCCTGCGCAGCGCTCTCTCCTGTTCATACTTATGGATTGTATGTGCCAGGTCGGAAGCCAGGTTGATGAACAATTCCTGTTCCTCCATATCCATAGCAAATGCTTTTGGTATGGAAACTGCAAGAACACCGTAAACATCCTGCCCGTATGATAACCGGAACGCCATTCCTGCGCACCCCTCATAACCGACGCGCAAGGGGCAATCAGGACATTCCACCGCGGGGTTTTCAATAATTACAAGACGTTCACTCTGTAATGCATTTTGCATGCATTCTGTGAGTTTTCCGTTTTTCATCCTTTGCTGGACCTGCCTGAAATTCTCTCCGAATCCAGAGGACGTGCTCATAACCAATTCGCCTGTCCGGTTGAACAACACGATCCAGGCATTATAATATCCCATCGTGCTGGTCAGATTTTCACATGTATGTTCTATCAATACCTTTAGTGATGCATCGCACGAAATCGGTTGGTTAACATTCCGGATTGCCAGCAATACCTGTTTTATATGATTTTCACGTTCCCGAATTTCTTTGAATTGACGGATTTCCTTTTCAAGTTTCGCTATGCATTCTCTTAAATCCTGATAAGAAGTTTCCTTTTTCATTTTGCTGAATCCATTTATCCTTTTTATACAAGTCTTGTGATTTCAAGTTCATTCTTACTCTCTATTATGTAATAGGATGCCGGCTCAGGCATGCCTGAACAACGGACTATTCTCCTGTATTGTTTCTGTGATACCGCTATTTTCATACCCTTTCATAATATTCTCCAGCAATGAATTCTACCCGGGAGTAACCCAAGAACTATTATTATATGAATTATTATAGTACACCTTATGATATGCCACCTTAAAAAACAACATTATTGATATAATCCTCTGCCCTGCATATGCGGGTATAACAGCCATTCGCGTTCTCAATTTATGAATAAGAATATCAATTATCATCAATTAATGTATGAAAAACAGTTATTTTTTTTATATTGACTCACTTTTTTGTTGACGAAATGGAGTCGTTGCTTCATAAAAATGTTAATGAAAATTATGAAACAAAGTTCATCATCGGATAGCATCGAATTTAATGATAATATATTCAGAATCGCTGCTGTCCAGAATATCATGGAACCAGGCTTTGTTGTTCACCAATGGTCTGACGGGGTTTAATAAAAAAGGGCTGATTTATCCAGTCCCATAAATCTTTATATGTCAGCAGGTTAAAGCGTAACATAGCCACGAGATTCGAAAGCGACCATTTGACTTTTGCTTTCATCTTAAGATACTTGAGAATCAGCATAGAGATTAATGCTGTCCAAACCTGTCCGGTGGCCAGACGGGTCTGTATCATCACCGCATTAAAGGAAGTGCCTACAAAGGATAGGACGATTTTGTGGTAGAGTACGTTTCTTTATGACCCGATAGGAGGCATTCTTTTTTAAGCGGGTCACAAAGAAGATACCGTTCCTGGTCCAGTTTCCAAAGAGTTCATAGTCAACGAGTCCACGGTCCATAACGACAATCATCCCGGCATCAAAAGATAAACGCTTTAGAACGTTGATTTCATGAAGTTTTCCTTCCGAAACATAAACATATTGAGGGAGGTAACCATCATGATCCAAAAGCAGATGTAGTTTTAAGGCTCCTTTGGCCTGTCGATATTTTGCCCAATCAAACATTGTCAGACAAAGCGCGACCAAACTGGCGTCAAAACTGTATAACTTGTTCTTAAAACGAAATTTTCCGGGGCCATTGAAGGCCTGACGGCATCGTTCAAGAAGTATATAAAACAGACGCTCATAAAGCTGCCACGGACGATGCTCATTGGCGTAGGATAAGGTAGAACGGCTGGGTGCTTTCTTTAAACCAAGATGCTTAATTTTACCTTGAAAAGTAGCCAGACCGTAACATATCTCGCGTAAGCTTTGTGCTTTACCCAATTGACAAAATAGCATAGCCACAAATTGATCCCAACAGGAAAAACCTTTAATCGCTCTATTCGATTTCCTATCATGAACCAACTGAATAAACTCAGTTTTTGGAAAAAATTGTAGACCTGTCTCTGTATATAAATTTCCTTTTATTTCAAATATCTATTTTGGACAAGTGTGAGCAAGTAGTAACAAATCAGTAACATTTCAGGTAATCATAGGTAATCATTTCAGATGTCTAAAAAGCCATGTAAGTCAAATATTATCAGTATAAAAAGCTGTTTTTGCTCAACTTATAATATTGACTTTTGATGATCTGAAAATCCGTGTGTCCCCAGTTCGATTCCTGAGGCGGGCCGCCATTGCGGGCACGACGAAGTCCCGGTAGCGCAGCGTACCGCGATGGGAGGCGCACAATCCCGGTGAACCGGGATAAATCCTAAATCCGAAGCACGAAATCCTAAATAAACTCCAATCTACAATTCACAAATCAAAAAACATAGTATGGAAAATACAGTTTCTAACAATCATAAGTATATGGAAGATAAAACACATAAAAAGTATGATCTTGAGGATAGAACATTGCGATTTGCAAGAAATGTGAAGGACTTTGTTGATCAATCACCTAAAAAAGTTACGTCAGACTAATTTCAATTATTTTTCCCTTAAAGACAAATAAAATGTCCGCGCCTTAATACTTTAAATGTATTGTCCCGGCAATGGGATTCACCTTATAGAATAAACATCCAAATTTGCGAAAAGGTAAATTATTATTTACCTTGATACCTAATTGAACTGCTTATGAAATGTTCGGAACTACTTCGATGCTTAAAACGAGACGGATGGTATCCTGTTTCTCAAAGTGGTTCGCATGTAAAATTGAAACATGACAGCAAGCCTGGAGTTATCGTTTTTCCAAATCATGGCTCCCGGGAGCTGGGTAAAGGATTAGAAACCAGGATTAAGGAAGACGCACAATTAAAATAACGAGCACGTATGAAACCCTTAAAAATGAAAATAGTAATGGTGCTGGAAAAAACCGATACGGGGTTTTCCGCATACGCAGCAGACTATCCAATATACACGACTGGAAGGAACATAACTGAGCTGCTAGAAAATGCCTTCGAGGCCGTAAGCCTCTATTTTGAGGAAGAAGAAGTGATGATAAAGCGAGACAATATCAGGTTCGAGATTGATTTCAAACAGTTTTTCAGGTATTACAGGGTAATAAACTCAAAATTCCTGGCTGAACGGATCGGCATGAATCCTACACTGTTGTCTCAGTATGTTCAGGGCCGCAAGATACCATCTGATTCTCAAAGGGATAAGATACTGCTTGGTATTCACCAAATAGGACAAGAACTCGCGGAAATTAATTTGATTCAAAAATAACAGGGGCAGACGATGTCCTAACCGTAATCCCCTAATTATCCAATCATCAACCCTTCAACCGTATAGTCGGCTGGTAATTTACCTTTCTTCAGACCAGCCCGGCCTTTCGAAGTTCATCCTTAAGAGCCGAACGGTTGCTGTATTTTCCCATCAGGTGATGGATAAAGGTCGACGTTTTTTCGCTTACTGTTTTGTCTTTTATCTGTTTTAATAACTTCAGCCACTCAACGGCCTGCCGGTAATAATTTCTCCCCGTATTATTGGTTAAATACGTTTCCGTATGCGCAGAGATAATTTTGTAAACCTGGTCAGGATACACATCAACAAGAGGCCGAAGCCGGGCTATCGCTGGTTCTTGTTTTGAGTTCTTTTCGGCCAGTATCAGCATTTTTTCATAGGCTTTTTCTTCTTTCAGAAGCTGAATATGAAATCGTTCCATATCCCACTTTCCCTCAAGACCGTCGATAAACCGCTTTGCTGCGTCAATACCATACGCATGCTTATACTCCCGGTAGAGTACAACAGTTTTCTGCATTCTCGTGTGCTCGGCCAGTATTTTTCTATACAGCCCGGGATCATCTTCTTTTTCGAGATTCTTATAGAAAAACGGTATAAATTCGTTATTGAATTTAAATGCTATGTTTTTGGCAAGCTCAACTAATTTTGTTTTCTGGTGAACAAAGTGGTTCAATAGCGATTCAGTAACCGCCGGATTCTGCCGATAATAATTTTCGGCGGTTTCCAGCCATTTGTCTGTTTCATTTTGCTTTTCATACACAGCCAGTAGTATTTCGCAATACTCTTCTTCCCTTAAATCTTCTGTGTTAAGTAATAATCGCTGCATATGCCCGGCGGTTTTTTCGCTGACTATACAATTCAAAAATAATCCGCTAAAATCAGCCATCCGGTAAACCTGATCAGGGACTCCGGCAGTATATCTATGGAAAAACAGATCCATCAAATGAACATACACATCCTCTTCAAAGGTGATTTCTGCGAAACCGGAAACGAACTCTTCCAGCAATTGGTCCAGGTATGTCTCCCCTTCCATATCTAACCCTTCTTCGAAAATGCAGGCCGGATCATTCACCTGTGTAAAATCTGCCGTGTTAAGGGCCTCATACAGAGCCAGTACATATTTGAATGCGCCGATCACATCACGAATTTCAAGTAACTCCAGAGCTTTGAACTTATACTGGTCGAGTAAGTCGTTTAACTCAGACTCAGCCCCATCCCTTAGTACCTCCCATTCCTCCTTGTATCCGTAATACTCCGGGGCACTGTCATAAAAACGGCTGTAATCCTCTAAATTGAACGTCTGAAGGTGTGCTCTCATGTCATCCGCCAGACGATCGGTATCGAGATCATCTTCCAGGTTGAGTGTTCCCTTGATCATAACTTCAAAACGTGTCAGGAGCGTGGGAGATTCATTCAGGGCTTCTATCAGAAACGCATCCTTCTGTGCCCGGGTCGCCTTCCCCACCAGATCAGTGACATCCGGTTTGGCGGACTTTTTTTCCTGTCTTTTTATCAAGTCTGACAAGTTGCTTTTATTATCTGCTATCCACAGTCCCAGAGCTACGCTGTGTTTGCATAAGCCCTCATAGGGGCAGGAACATGAGAAGATGAGATCGTTTGCCATGATTGCGGCTTGTACTGCGTAAAGCCGGTTTCCTTCAACTTCAGCCGTTATGAGGTTTTCTGAAATACTTACATTCAGTACGGCTCCTTCGCTGTACAGATCCTCTCCTCTCCAGAAAATCCGGTCAGGGACCATGTATTCGAGGCTTTCGGCAGTAATCTCTTTCAATCTCATGTTTTTCCTCCGCTGTTAACTGTTATTTTCCGCATAAAATGACCGAAAAAATGATGCCTGTTGATCACCAGCAAACAAGTAGAACATTCCATATTGACAAATTTTATAAAAATTTTATCAGTTCAATGACATATTTATGGTTTTATTTTCCTTTATTCAATCCTTTTATTCCACATTTTTACTCATTCCACTAACCATATCAGCAGACAATCAAAGTAAGTATTTGCATTTTATCCGTATTTTCGGCAGATGAGAGCGCACATCTGATAAAATACTCTCCACACTTAATAAGAATGCCAGCTAATATTTTTGGGATTTGGTTTCTGGGGTTTACTCATGTATTTGGCCGGTTTAATTTTCGTAGCACGTATGTATCAACCACTTTTTCTATTGTAGCGGGCTTCCGAGCATCGTCGTAATAAGCTATCACGGAATGGAACGACCTTGCCAAATCGTTTGTAATGAAAACTGCTGTAGATCGTTATCTTTTTGTTCACTCAATGATAGCGTCACACTATAATTCCACCACCAATAATGATTACATCCTATGAGGTTAAATCTGTGTCAATGCAACCCTGCTTCAAGGAATGATTTTCTGGTCTATTTTTCATTGATCCATTTCATCATTTACTATACCAATTCGACACCGAACACTTGAAGCCACACTTATTTTTTTCCGATAACCATAAGAAACTTGGCCGGTGGAATCCTTAAAAAATTAAGATGGAAAATATTTCAGAAAAAACTGGCAAAGAACGATGCCGTTGGAAAAAGAATTGCATCTCAAATATAAAATCACCCGCGAAACCTGGGCAACAGAAGCACTCTATGAAAAGCTGTGGTTCCCGAAAACCATTTTCTTTTTCTTATTTAATTACCAAAAACTTCCGCGCTGCATGGAAATCACCTGATTTCAACCTGTAAAAATACAGACCATTGGCCAGGAAATGCTCCTGCGCGTTGAAACGCACTTCATAACGGCCGGCATCCCGGGGTTCATTGACCAGCGTGGCCACCTTCTGTCCCAGGACGGTATACACCTCCAGGGTGACCTTTCCTGCTTCCGGAATACCATAGGCGATGACCGTTTCCGGATTGAACGGATTGGGATAATTCTGATTCAAATAATAGGAATACGGTACAAGCTCGTCACCGATGCCCTCCGCCGTCAGAACAGCCGGCTCCGCGACCGTGCCCCTGATGGCATCGTTGGAGAAAACGACCGTCTCGGTCACCTCCCGGACATCCCCGACCGCCGGATCATAGACCCGGAACTGCAGCGTATCCCCTTCCGACTGGTCGCTGTAAACCATCATGAAGGTCATGCAGCGATCCAGCGCAGCCACATGCTGGAGACGGCCGAGTCCCCGGCATTCATCCCCGCTGAATGCTCCCACGACAACGGACGTGTCATTCATTGGCGACCGGTCAAAGATGACGCTGCCCGTCAGACTCATGGTATATTCATATCGGCCCGCATCCAGCTCCCAGTCCGGCCCGGCTGCTTCGGCGAACATCCCGGTTAAAGCTTCCGCATCCGCTTTTTCCAGGACCGGCAGGTTGAGCTGCCCGCCGGCGGCCGACTTGATCATATATCCCTCGCCGGGAACCAGGTTCGTCAGACTGCCCTCCCAGGCGCCGCTTGCGGCCGCGTACTCCGCGTACGCTGTTTGACTCTTGATACGGTCTCCGGGATAAGCCGCAAAATCATCGAGGGCTTCGTTCACATCCATAATGCGCTGAGCCGGGAAACCGATCCATGTCCAGCCCTTATTAACGGGTATCGCTTCTTTGTTTAGAATCACCGGGCCGCCTACACAACGCAGGCGCTGCTCCTCCGAGGCAAACATGCGGTAACTTCTCCCCGTCTCCAGCCTGTAAAGAGAACCTACCCAGCCGATATTACGGTCATATTGCACGTATGCATACTGGCCTTTTATCACATCGCCCTCCGATGGCGTCAGATCCTGCAGCAGATGGCTAAATTCCGGTTGTTCCGGCTTTACATTTACCGAAAACCAGTTCCAGCCGCTTTGCATATCGACCGCATGCACCCAGCCATCCGCTTCGATGATCACAGGATTATCCACAGACCCCAGTGTGCCGTCACTCTGAAAAATAAAGTCACCGGAATCCCGTTCATACTCCCTTCCCTCCGAAGCATCCCAGATCCGGAAACCGATCGCCTCGCCCTGAGACAGGTTACTATACACGGTCAGATACACCAGATATTGGTCGCCCTCCCCGATATGACTGACCTGCGCATAGCCGCGGCATTCGCCATCCACAAAGGCGCTGACCATATCAAATTCATCCTCTGAAATGCCGTCCGGCAGAACCAGCCGGCCGGTAATATTCATGTTATTCGCAAACTGTGCCGGATTTACACTCCAGGCCGGCGGTGTTTTAAGCACATTTAGCCGCACCAGTAGGAATTCCAGGCCTTCATCCGTATCCACGAAAACCGTATCGCTGTATGCACCCACATTCAGTTGCGTATCAAGTGTGAACACAATCACCTGCTCACCACCCGGAGGAATGCTTCCCTGCTGCGGATCCGGCGTCAGCCAGGAAGGAAACCGTGTTATGGAGAAACTTTCATCCGTACTTCCTGCATTTTTCAGTGCCCGTTCAAACTGCGCGGGCATATTCTGATACATCATCTTCGAAACATTGGATACACTCCAGTAAACGGGATTGATACTGACCCGGAATGACCAGGATACAGGGGAACGCAGCACGTTGCCGCTTTCACCGCGGATGTCGCTGACCCGCGCCGTGAGCATCTGGTTTTCGAATGTACTGAGTGGTTCTTCCGGAATGATCACCAGCTCATTCCGGTAACAGGCCAGTTCAAACGCAATATCATTGCCTGACTGATCCGTAAGCCTGACATTTTTTTCCGGATCGACCCTTCCGCAGTCGATATCACCGGAAAAACGGATCGCTATATTTTCACCGAGGTTCAGAATGCCATCGGCCGGTTGCGGGGTATCCATCACGATCAGGGCACGCCGGTCAATAATCCCCGCTGCCACCGGCGAGTAGTTCACACCCTGGGAACCGCAGTCGTTCACGGCGCGCAGCTCATAATTGCCGTCGGGCAGGTCCGATACATCCCAGAAGAAAGTGGTGTACTCCGGATCAATGTCCTTTCTGAGAACCCAGTAGGCCGTGGTCCAGCCTTCGCCTGCTCTGCGGTACTGAAACTTGATGTTTTCCATGTGCGGATTATTCAGGTTATAATCCCCGATCAGAATCTGCAGGGAATCGTTATGGGTCTGATTGATCACCCAGTTGTCCTCCGGCAGAATCAGGCTGATCTGGCTTTCAGGGCTTTCGAAATGAACGGAAAAGGTTACCGTGTCCGATATCATCAGATTGGCACCGTTACGCCAGAATTCATACTCGCATGGCGGATACATCATCAGTTGCAGATTGGCATAGTCGTTGGCAAGCGGCCCCCGTTCCACCGTCATCGAAGCCGTGAACTGTTCCCCGGCCGGAATGAAATAGGAAAGTGCGTTTCCCAGCGGCACGCCGGACACTTTGACGATGGCTCCGTCCGGATTGCTGCCATGGACAAAACGTAAATGGTATTCCCTGCTTTCATCGCTCTGACTGGTATTTCCCAGCGACAGGATGAAATTCGCGGCTTCATCCGCCGGTACATAATTCTTGACATGCGAATCGATGCCCAGTGCGACGCCGTCCCGCGGCTGGCTGCCCTGCTCCCAGGGACAACTGCTGCGTCCGGCCACCAGATCGAATACCGGTGTTCCGTAGGCCGGATCCTTTTTGATGTCGACACTGAAAAAATCACCCACATCGTCGTCATCGAACACGTACCCCGTGGTGTTGGTCTGCGTGATATCAATAGCCTGTGCCAGGCCCATGCCCATTCCCATGCGGATCTCAACCCCGCCGGACACACCGGATCCGCCGATTTCCGCGCCGGCTTCAATGGCAACACTCCGGTCGATTTCCAGGTTGAATTCGACGCGTGACTGGCTGGATACCGATATTTCATTGCTGTATTCATACTTGGCCCCGGCGCTGAAAGAGCGGTTCTCCAGCTTCACCGCTTTTTCCTTCAGATCCCGGTTCAGTTCCAGGGTTTGCGTCCAGACATCGATCTGATTGGCATAAATCTTTGCCGAATCACTCCCGGCTATCTCATAGATATCCCGAAGCTGCTCCAATTGCGGGATGAGGACGTTGCGGATATGGTTTTCCGTGTAGATGAAGTTCGTGGCGAATCCTTCCGACCCGACCACGACCGTCACATACTTATCCACCTTGCAGCTGTCGGCATCGTATTCGATGACATCGGTCAGGGCATAGATCAGATTCAGTGCCGCCCCCATGAAGACGTCGCCTCCTTCTCCCGTAATGATGGATTGGTCAGAGGTCGTAAATGTCTGGCTGCTTTTAAACGACAACGCATATTCATACTGATTGATCTCCTCAACGGTCATTTCCATCGCGTTTCTGAAGGAGCCCCATACTTCAACAACCGTTTCGGCTATCCACCCCAGATTCATCTTACAGCCAAGTTTCGTCTGCATCCATGTATTTACGCCTAAACTTGTCTTATGGGTGAAAGACAGTGTCTGCCTTAGTTCACTTTCCTCCTCAACATAGCAGTAACTGGCATCACCGGGAGGATCACGCAGGATCATGAAGGGCAGGTCCGGCGAAACCGTGGCGAAGGTCTGTTCGCGCGGACGGTGGCCGGTGACCAGCACCCAGGATTCCGTCGATGATTTCATGCCGGCCACATCGGCTTCCACCTGGAACAGCTTCTGATAGGGATGGAGGCCTCCGCTCAGGATGTTCGGCTCCCCCACCGTCAGATCATAAAACGCGACGCCATCTTCCAGATCGAGGACCACCGGATCCTGATCTCCTGTCCCCACATCATCATAAATGGTGACTTTACCGGTATCGACAAGGCAGCGTTCGCCGCCGAATTCCTCGTATACCTCGATCCTCAACGGATAGATGACACCCATTTCCAGTATGGGCACCTCGAAGGGTGCACAGCCGATTTCCGGCCAGCCGCTGATCTCCACAACCGGTGCTTTGCGGAAGGTGAATTTCTCGTACCGGCTGCTGTCCGTGAGATCCACCGGCCGGATGCCGAAGAATTCGACCACATCGTCCGGCCGCGGAACCAGCAGGGGATCCTCCGCTGTAAAAGAGGTAAGTTCTGTCAGATAGGTCCGCGCCGGCAGGACGATCTCAAAATAGCCGGTACCGGCATCGGTGGTGATGGTGGTATCAATAGCCGCCGCCGGATTGTTTTCATTGACGATGCGCAGATCGGCCTGACCGATATAGGTCTGGCAACTGGCCTGGACGAAGCCGGAAAGCGTGTTCATTGAGGTATCGATGAATTCCAGGTCGAAAATATCATCATTGACATCCAGCAGCATTTCGGCCGGTTCGAAGGTGTGCTCACGAAATTTCGGCCGGATGCGGTACAGGCCCGCTTCTTCGACCGATATGATGAATGCACCATTGGCATCGGTTTTGACGCCCATAAAGGTACCATTCAGCCAGATCTCCACACCCTGGACATAGCAGGTACTGCCGCCGAAGCGCTGCACCACCAGTCCGGCAATGGTGAAGGAAGTGGTGTCGGTAAAACTGACCGCCGTCATAGTCGGATTGTTCATATCCAGGGTACGGCGCCGTTCCGAGGGATCGAAGCCATGACGCGGTTTTGACGGCGTAATGCTGAATTCGCGTGAATTTTCATAATACAGATTCGTAATCGAGAAATCACCATACGGGTCCGTCCAGGTTCGGTAGGCCACCGGAGCATCATCGACGGTACTTAATTCCGTACCCATCATCTGCATGTGGTGACCGCCGCCTGCCGCCAGGTCGGGGATGATATCTTCCGGTCCCCGGCCGGCATCATCAAAGCTCCAGTAACCGGTCAGGTTCTTTTCTTTACCTGTCAGTGTTTCCGACATATCAGCCGTAATTTTTTCCTGAGAAAGGGCTGTTTTCCACAGACGAAAATCATCCAGCATACCGATAAAAGCCTGATCGGTCTGGAATCCCCCGCCCGGTTTGTCCTGATCCTGTCCCAGGACCAGATAGCCGGCGGAAGAAAGGGTATCGCCGGCAGCCAGTGTTCCCTGCCAGGACGGCTGGCCATCTGTATACAGGGAAACAGCACCGTCCTCCTGGCGCCAGGTCACCGCAATATGGTGCCATTGGCCATCGGCGACTGATATACCGGTCGGCGCCGAAACCTCACCGGCCAAATAGACCTGCAGGTTCCGGTGGTTATAAAGCAGAAATTCGTTGTCGTTATCCGGCGAGCAGAAGGAAACGAGCGCGCCATCATGACCGATGTCCGAAGACTTCAGCCAGAAGGAAACGGTCAAAGCGGTATCCGGGAAGCCCTCAAAATCACGAACCAGGGTATAGTCGGTCTCTTCATTAAAATTCAGAACTGATTCCAATTGATCAACCGGTTCCACCTTCAATTCGACCCGGGGAACACCGGCACCGTAGCGGGTCTGAACCGAGCCGTCGACACGGCCTTCCGGTAGTCGCCAGCCATAATCGTTTTGCGGTAACGTTTCTCCCCATTGTTTACAATAAGCCGTAACGGAATAATCATAAACCATACCGGGAACGGCATCGTAGTCGTTATAACTGCGGGCTCCCGGCAGCGTGGTGGCAATTTCTTCGCCGTCGCGATATATTTTATAACTCTCCGCCATATCCGAGCTTGCCGACCAGTTGATCTTCACGCGGTTGGTCGCCGTACCGTCGGAAATTCTGATGCTATAAGGCTGGGCGATCAGTTCATAAATATCCACCACGCCTGTGTAATTGAAACCACCATAGCTTGCATTGGGGGCGCCGATCAGCAGCACATGCTCATCCAGGCAGACAGAGTAACCATACGACTCAAGGCTGTTATCCATGAATACATACTTTTGCTGCCAGTGATTGCGCTCATATTTGAACAGCATAACCCTGGGATCGGAAGCCTCACCACCTTCACTGGCAATAATTATATCATTCCCGATACTGATATAATATCCAAGCATGCCCCACTCGGAAGGATCTTCCGCTACGATCCGTTCTTCATGAACCCATTGGTTATCCATTCGGCGCAACACCTCAATGGCACCTTGGTGGTTATTATAGTATGTATTCCCGATAGCCAGCAGGTCTTCTTCCAGGACCACAGTATACCCGTAATCATACCCCCACATATCGAAGTCGCATATCCAGATCAGGTCTGTTTCCTGCCAGGAAGAACCGTTATATTCATACGTATGGATCGTTCCGCGGCAATCTCCGCCATGACTTTCCGTGGGCGCGGTAACGGCTGCCCTGTTTCTGTCCATCAGGACCGTCCAGCCGAAACGGAAATCGTCTCCTTCCTGCAGCTCTTCGGGTTCGAGAATCGTCTCCAGTTCCCAGGCCGTGCCGTTATATTTATAGATAAAGGCTTTATTACCGGGGCAATCATTAGCCCGGGCGCCAACGATGATACGGTCTCCGGAGATATCAACCGAATAGCCAAATCCATATTCACCCTCTACCGAAAGCGTATGCTCGTGTTGCCATGCATACCCGTCAAAATGGTAAACAAGGACTTCGCGGAAACGTTCTTGTCCGATTACGGCAACCGGGCCATCCAGTGCTATAATTTCGCCAAACTGCTGGTTGTTGTGTGGTCCTTCAGGAGAGAGCGTCTGCTGGTGTGTCACACGTCCGTCTTTGAACTGATAAACCTCGACCCGGCCATAGCCGTCGCCGTAAATAGGCGCACCGACCATGATGGTTTCACCATCCCTGATCACGCGTTTGCCGAAATCATAGTAATCTTCGGAAGGTGGTTGAAGGATCTGCCGGGAATCATATTCCTCCTGGGCGATGAGCAGCACAGGAACGATGAATAATACAATGCAGAAATGGATTTTCAATGTGCGTAATGCACGTTGGAAAAGGGTATACATTCTGACTTCCTCCCTGATCGTGAAAAGAGTCGATGTTATAATTTCAGATAACACAAAAATATATAAAGAAAACAGGTTCTAGTCAGAATGAAACGCAGTCGGTGTAACAATCAAAAAAACAATATAACTGTAGTTGGAAAAAAGGCATACCGTAAAACCCTACGATCACTTACCCAGCTTTGACCGCTTATATATCAATAAAGGTATTTCATTTTAAACTCTTATGCAATGAGAATCTTTTGAAAACCTGTTATCACTTTTCCCGAAATTTCCCGCTTTTACTTTTAAACGGATGAAATGACAAAAATAATTAGCACTGAAATGAAAATAGTATTTTAGCATCATCTGGACAAAAGACCTCGTATAGACTCCCCCTGAGAAAGCTTACTATATTGGAGTGAGTTTTTTAGGGGTAGAAAAAAAGGACTATGCTC
>CAYPHA010000066.1:0-26888 GCA_964410215.1 uncultured Calditrichota bacterium
GACAATTTTTAATAAATCCTGTTTTTTTAATGATTTTGTGAATTAATCAGGCTAGATGATGCGAGACACATCGCATTTGCATCCGTATTTGAAGTTGATTTATTAGTAAGTTGGAACTTTAAGCATATTGTTCATTATGATAAAATTAGAATGTTTAATTCAGTAAATTTAGAAAATAGATATAAATTCATAGATATCTATTCACCAAGAGAGGTGACCAAATATGGCAGTAAAGACGATTGAATTAACTCGAAATATAAGAGACAGGATTTACAACGAAGTCAAAAAAATGTCTAAAGAAGAACAGATAAGATTCTACCGAGAAAAAGCTACCGAATTAAATAAGAAACTTCAGCAAACAAAAAAGTCTCCGGTGTAACTTCAATGCCTGTATAACCCTTCGCCGCAGCCGACGCGAGTAGCCGCTGGACTTCGCTTTCCGTACATGGCCTTTCGGGCTCGCGCGGCTGAGCTCAAGCCGTTATGTGCGAGGAGTCTTCCAAGAAATGGATGGTTTTAATTCCTTCCGAGCGCAATCTCGTAGATACATATTAATCAGTTTTTGATATGGTATATCTGTTTCAGATGCGAGTTCTTTGAAATATTTAATCGTTTCATCTTCGATTCGTATTGTAATCTGACTTTTTAATTTACGTGAATATGGATTCTTTATTGATTTTGAAAAATCATATTCTTTTCTCATTTTGTAAACCTTGATTTATAATGTATGCTTTCGTTTTTTGCTGCTTTTCGCGCTGATATGATGCGAACTATTTCATCATTCTTTTTATAAATATGAGACACAATTGTGAAGACCAAAGTAGAATTAATATCTAAAAATAAAACCTCCACCGCTGGCACCAGCGCCGTGCGCGAGAAGCATGACCTTCATGCCCCGTTTCAATCGTCCCGATTCAATCATCTCATGCAGATTAATGGGGCTCAATGCGGCCACCGTATTGCCATATTTGTGGAAGCAACTCGTACTTTTTTTCTTCGGTACCTTCAGTTTTTTCAACTGGGCCTCCCATGTCCGTGTTGTCTGATCGCTGGTTATAAAAACATCGATCTCATCCATCGTCATACCGGACTGCTCCAGGAGTTTCTGTGCGACAATCTGACTGGAATCGATGACCGATTGATGCACAACCATACCGTCCGGCATCTGCATATTGAAAATTTCGTCGTTAAATTCACGGGAATTATTTAAAACTTCCGTCCCGAACGGTATGTAGGAATATTCAAAATAGGTGTTATCGGTATAAAGATAAGACGCAATAAAATGCTGGATATCGCTTTTACCGAGCAGCATACCGACAATGGCATCACCCTGAAGAAAGATCGTCCGTGTATCCTTCTTATTCTTTGTATCGGCCAGACGGCTGGTGATATCACCGCCGAGAATAAGTACGTAATCATCACCCGAAGCGATATAACGTATTGCCATATCCAAGAGATGCATGAATCCACTGCAGGCAGCCAGAATATCAAATGCCGGGATTCCCTTTCTTAACCCAAGTTTTCCCATCACTTTAATACTGGTCGCGGGTACAAAGGTATCTCCCAGTAATTTCGTGTAAATGATACGATCCAGCTGATCGGGCTGTATATCTGCTTTTTCAATGCATTCTTTCGCTGCTTTGGTCAGTAACTCCGACACATCTGTTTCCGGATCGGCATAGCGTCGTTCCTTAATGCCGACGGCAAACTGAACAGCCCGGTCCGTAGCGATCAAATCATGTTTTTTAATGATATCTTTATTCGTTACCACACGTTCCGGTAAACAAACACTCGTCGACAGCACCCGGGCAAAGCGCTCTGTATCCAGTGGCCTGGCATCCGGATAGGTCAGTTTTGAAAGCATGCTATCCCCCGCTTCCGCAGTTTCAGGTTTCTTTATCCATATGTTCTATAATATAGGCTACCAGATTTTTGAAAATAAGTTTCTCATCACTGGTGTCCACAATCGGAACACCAAATGTTTCCGAGATCTGAAATCCCAGTTCCACCAGGGCAAGGGAATCGGCCCCCATATCATCGACGATATGAGAATCCGGTTGCAGTTCATCCGGATCCAGACGCAGATAGTCGGTAATAATTTTCCTTGCCCTGTCATAGATCTCACCCTGTGACATCGGTTCCATATATAGTCTCCTGGTTCGATATTCCGATTATATTTTGTAGATGAGCCCGCCGCCGCTCGCTCCCTCTCCATGAGAAATCAGCATGACATGCATGCCCGGCTTAAAACGTTCTTCCCGAAAGCCTTTTTCAATCAGAACCGGCAGCATGGCGGACATGGTATTTCCGTATTCCTTCACAACAGAAAGGTTTTTTTCAGCAGGAACACCCAGTCGTTCCAGCGTAAGGTTGCGTATTTTAATATTGTTTTCTGTTACCAGAACGTAATCAATACGGGACATGTTCAGACCGCTTTCTTCCAAAAGCCGGTCACGTATCACTTCAGCAGCCTGCAGGTAAAAATCGATGGAATCCTTCCAGTTATGCATGCGATAAAGATTGTAGAGCAGACTGAAATCATGCTTTTCATAAATCGTGTCTGAAAACCACTCATCCATTCGAAGGCGTACCGTACCGGCAGCATCATAGTAATGATGATTTGTATAGCTGTAGGATGCCATAAGATGTGTATCTTCGCAAACCGACAGCAGTACTGCAGCCGCCCCGTCACCGAACATAAACGCCAGGCGCGGATTGGACTTGCTCACCGGAAGATGATGGATTCCTCCGGAAACGATCAGAATATGCTGATCCGTTGTATCCGTGGTTCCAATGTAGCGTGCGGCCAGATCAAATGCCTGCAGGAACGCGTTAATACCTCCCTCCAGATCGAAGGCATGCATGGCTGTCTGAGCATTCAGTTTACGTTGAACAATCGAAGCCGTCATCGGCAGAATACGGTCGCCGATAAATTTGGTGACAATAATCTTGCTGACGTCATCCGTGGCCACGCCCGCCTTTTCCAGGCACACTGCCGCCGCCCGGGCCAGGACATCGGAATCGACCAGTCCGTCATCAACCACGCGGCGCTTTTCAAAACCAAGCGATTTTTTCACGGCCGCATCGGCGACTTTCAGCCCGTTCGCCTGTATTATATCATGATTTGTTACTATCCGTTCCGGGAACCAGACACCTGTAGACCGGATTTCACAGCCGCGGCTTAAAAAGCGCTGCTTCCCTTGCGGAAAGAAAAATCGATCTGTTGACACGAATTGTCCTCATTTCCATTCTGCTGTTACAACAAAGCTAAGGCTTTCTTATCTATTTTGCCCATATTATTCCGGGGAAATTCTTCAAGCACTCTAATTTCTTTAGGTACCTGAAAATTGATAAGATGTTCCTGTAAGAAAAGTTTCAATTCCCGTTCCTCCGGGATGCGCTCCTTTACCGGTATAATAAAAGCTTTAGCCACCTCACCATACATTTCATCATCGACCCCAATAACGGCAGATTCATATACTTTCGGATGTGCATTTAATACGGCTTCAATCTCAAAAGGTGCCACCTTGATACCCGCAATATTGATAACATCCTTGATGCGTCCGGTCATTATAACGTCGTTTTCAACGGTTTTATATCCCATGTCCCCCGTGCGGAACCAGCCATCGTGAAGCACCCGGTCGGTTTCTTCTTTTTTATTCAGATAGCCCCTCATGACACTGGCCCCTTTTACCGCAATTTCACCACGTTCTCCACATGGTAAAATCGTATTCCGTTCATCGAGAATCTCCACATCGATCAGTTCGTCGGGATACGATCCGATGTGCCCGAGACGATCAGGAATTTTTCCCATCCGGAAAATCACACCGGTACAGGTTTCGATTAATCCATATCCCTCATCCAGAAAGATGCCGGTTCGTTCTTTCCATTCACGCGCCGTTTCCGGTTTTAACAATGCAGCAGCCGAAAAAGCCGCTTTAAGAAGGCGCATAGCGACTACCAGTTCTTCCTTTCTCAGAAGCTGCTGGAAATGCGATGGAACTCCAAAAATATGCGTAATTTTGAAACGTCGTACAAGCTCCGCCACCCGCAGCGGATGAAAAGAACGCATAATTACCATCGACGCGCCCGCTTTCATACAGGGAATAAACAGGGATTTCGAGCCATAACCGTGCGAAAACGGTACAAAACACAGTAATACATCGGTCGGCTCATACCGGTAGCAACACCTGTTAAAAATCTGGAAATGGGATTCAAAATTTGCCGGCGTCAGCATCACCCCTTTCGGCTGACTGGTTGTACCGGAGGTATAAAAGATCGCCGCAAGTTGATCTTCATCGTAGGAAAAAGGATTGACATCCGCCACTCTCTCCGGTTCGGTTTCGGTTATTCGCAAAATTTCATCATCCGTTATGATAGTATCAGTACCAGGAAAAAAACCATCCAGATCTTCTATCCCGCAATGCGTGATCAAACCAGTACTCTTTGAATCGCTGAGATAATACTTCAAGCCGTTCACTGTGATGAGCGGATCGAGCAGGCATGAGATGCCTCCCATATATTGAATGGCCAGATGAGCGATGACGGATTCCGCACTGTTATAAAGATGGGTTGCGATGGTATCCCCGGGGCGCAATCCCCTGGCCAGCAAATGACCTGCAAAGCGTTTTACACGAAGTTGTAAATCCCTGTATGAATACGACCGGTCTGTTTGGGAATCGATCAGAAGCCGGTTATTTTCACAGCCCGCAGGAATGCTAAAAAGATAATCGCAGTAGTTCATTTTGCCTTTACCGTTTCAAACAGGTGATAGACATCCGCAGCCAGTTTGGGAACCCGCAGTATGTTCAAATGGCCGGCCTTGTAAGCAATGACCTGTTTGATTTTCCATTTTCTGAGCAGTAAGTCATAATTCTCCGGATGGTTTATCTGGTCATACAGCGCCCGACCGATGACGATATGTTCCGGCGCCGTTTTCACATTCAGCGCATTGAGGGGGTCAAAATCATGATACTGTTTTGCAATATATGCCTCGTCAAAACCCTGCTTTTCGAGATCCTCCTTGATCGTAGCAAACAGTGGGCTCGTCCAGACCAGGCGGGCAAAGTTACAAACAGGATTAATGGCAAAAACACCATCCAATCCAACCAGCGCTGATACAATCAGAGCCACGCCGCCCCCCATACTGAAGCCGGCAACCGTAACCGGCTTTTTATTACAATCCCGCAGAAGGCCATACAGCCGGTACAGGTCATATACCGCCTGTTTGAATCCCAGCGCACTGCGATTTACGTCCCCGCTCCAGAAATATTCACCACTGAAGGCACTCCCTGACGGTGTTCTGTCATAGTGGAAGGGGAGCTTAATCAGATAGACACTCAAGCCTTTTTCATTAAGCTGTCTGATGAAGAAGCTGTAGATATCCACATTATCTTCATACAGCCCATGTACAAAAATTAATGATCCCGCTTCGTTTTCAGCACGATATACATTTACGATAACGCGATCATTTTCCGGATACCCTGTCTCTATCAAAGAAGGAAATGACAGCTTTCTGCCGCCATTATTTTCCCCTTCGCTGAACATGACATCATGAAGACGCTTTTCATCCGGCATATCCAGACGGGTATCACTATAATGCCGACCGGCCAGCGTTCGATGATGCGCATGTTTCAGTTTCTCTGAAATCAGCTTTTCCGTCGCAATCTGATCGACATATTTTGAGCTTGCTTCATTCATAAAAGTACATACTGACGCGATTTCATTAGGACAGGATCACAGGATTTACCAGATAAAGGTATATCTGAATTAGGATAATTATATAATTAAGAAAGTATATTCTTTCAAATAAAATTTGTAAATCCTGTGATCCTGTCTAAACAATACTCCTGTCAGCTTACAAATTAATTCTACGGAATTGTACATTACGACCATAATAGCAGATCCTGCCGTCTCCATCGGTCATAGCGACATTGAAGGAAACGATTTCTTCATTATCCTCTGCTACATTGGTATAGCTTCGATACAGCCCGTCCCCGCGCGGCACATGGATGATACCGAGTTCACCGACTTCCCAGGGCAGATATACCCGTTTTTTGTTGACGAGTAGATGTGCAGCACAGGCCTGATATATGGAATCCAGAAAACAGGGATTAACCAGCATCTTTTGTAACGGATATTTCGGATTGCTCAACTGTTCTTTCGGGAAATAGGTCGGATAAATGGTACTTTTCGGGTAGATAAGAACCGGCTCTTTGGATTCGGAGTCACGCAGCACATCATTAAACAAGGGTCCCAGAATGATCCGTTGATCCACCCCCGAATCCTTGATAAGAAGCAGTGATTCTTCGGCAGAAAGTTCAACCGGATTCCGTTGATCTATATGCCAGTTTGCAGGATCCATATCACTGTAATCCTTCAACGCGGAAGAAACACGCGACCGGGAATGCAGAATGGTTTGTACCGCATTCGTTTTGGGTAACCGGAATACCGATTTAATTTCGATTTCCCAGGAACCGTCTTCCGATTGCTTATGACCTTCAATAAAAAGTTCCCGTGGCTCTTCATGAAACAGTTTAAATGCATTGGAAAAGGTTATATTACGCAATACATAATGCTCTTTTTTACCTTCATGCAGCGCATAATACTCTGCAGCCAGCTCCGAATAACCAACGGCGGGCATAATCGGTACTTTTCCCAGACGATGCTGGTCCAGCATGGCATCACGACGAACGGACAGCATCCGGTAAGCCCGGTTAATATTGCCATCCATTGGCGTGATACGATCGATTAACGGGAAATCACTGATTGGTGTTACGGAGAGCTGGGGTTCCAGAAAGCCGTCAAGTCCCCTGTGCAGAAGTACCTCCGTGTCTCCGGATCGGTGCTCAATCTCATTGAAAAAGGCAGACAGACCCTGAAATATTTCAATGAAATTTAAACCGATTTCTTCAGATGTTTCCCGCACAAAGGGATTCCTCCAGGCCATGCCGACATCCTTCCAGCCTGACCATATCAGGGACAGCGCATGCAGACCGGGATCGTTCGTCTGAAGCATTTTTATCCAATAATTCAGGAAGCTGTTTGCCGCACTGTAATCGAGTTGTGCCGCATTACCGAAACGTCCGGAGATCGATGAAAAAGCAACCACCAGTTTCAAGGGATCATCCTTGCAGATAAGCATGATATGCGAAGCGCCGGTCGCTTTAACCGAGAAAACGTCCCGGAACTCTTCTGCACTTTTACGATCCATAAAATGGCTTTTTTCCAGCCCGGCGGCATGAATAACCGCCGTAACCGCACCCATCTCCCTGCGGGCTTCTGCCATCTTGTTCTGTAAACCTTCATAGTCCCTAACATCACAGGCTATATAAGTCACATGCCGCCCCATGCTTTTCACTTCCGTGAGCGTATTGTAAACGTCAACAGCCCTGGTTATCGCCTCAAATTCACGATTTACCATGACCGGCGTTACTTTCTGACGGGTCTTCTTCAGATCTTCACGTAAATTCCTGCGCAGCTTTTCCAGCCCCGCTTCATCGAGCCTGACGTACTCTTCGATCTCATCAGGTATATTAACGATATCCACCACGATGAACCGGGACGGATATCGCCGCGCCATGGCCTTGAATACCCGGCTTCCCAGACCCGTACCGCCACCTGTAATAAGAATGGTATCCGATTCTGTAAAGCGCAGCGTTTGATCCCGTTGCAGTTTTTTCTCTGTAATCTTCGCGATTCTGCGATGACCGTCCTTTACCGCCGCTTCAAAACCGGGCGCATCATACTCCATTTCTGTGATTACGGTTTCTGAAAACAGGTTTTCATCTTTGTTAATCAGATCAGGCTCTACATCCAGAATGGAAACGTGCGAATCGGCCCACTCCTTACGTAACGCTTTATAGAAACCAATCAGGGCACCGAAAGAAGGATCGGTCACGCGGGACGCTTTATCATGGTATCCCAGGTAACCATCGACAGACGTTACGCACAGTATCCGGCCCGGTTTTCTGTTTTGCTCCGCCAGGGCCTTGTAAAAACGGAAACGGTATTCACCGCTTCTTTGCAAAATGTGTTCGATGGATTCCTTAGTCTGGGTTGCAAAATCAACGGGTGTACCGCAATGTGTTACATCGATAATCACATCGGGTGATTCCTTTTCACCTGATTTTGATAAAAATTCCTCCGGATCAAATTCAGTCGGATTCTCAGGCAGGACAAGGGTCCGGACTTTCGCTTTTTTGGCCTGCAGCTTTTGCTTAAGCGGACGAAGAATGGTTTCATCATCGGCAACTAACCAGATTAGCCGGTTCCGCACAGGATATTTCTTCTTGCCCCGTTTCGATTCTTCGAGGATGACAACCTGTCGTGTTAAGTCACTGGTTTCAGGAATGAATTCTTCTTCCATAACAACGGGAGTCTCCTCTTCAGCAACCTCAGCCTGTTGATGGTCTTCCGGCATTTCTCCTGAATAGGTGTTACTCTTTTCATAGACCAGGTCGACAATATGACCGATGGTGGGATAATTGGAAAGCTGGAGGCTGTCGTCCCGTTCCATCATGTATTTTTCACCCAGGATGGAAAGTATTGTGGCCTGTTTAACCGTATCGATACCCAGGTCCGCTTCCATCTCCATATCCATTTCCAGCATATCTTCCGGGTATTTGGTCACTTCGGAAAACACTTTAACCGTCTCCGCCCGAATGGCTTCTTTATCAGCAACCATCCCCGGATCGGTGGCAACTTTCTGCGACGGCGATTGAACCGTTTCCGGCATATTGGTTTTAGCCAGCATGTTTTTGACTTGTTCAATAAGGTTTCCCAAGTTTACATCGCCGCGCCAGTTCAAGCGGGCAGAGTCAATGTTAAATCGATCTTCTAAGGCACTTCTTATATTCTGCTGAACCTCGTCTGACAAACCAAGATCCGCTTCAATTTCCATATCGGTTTCCAGCATCTCTTCAGGATATGAACTTACCGAAGCGATCAGATTAATGATTTCTGCAGCAATTGAGACCTGTTTCGTTGACGTTTCAGAGGCGACACTTTGTGCAGGGGAAACGGTATGTTTCTTTTCAATGGGCGGCAGCTGGACTCCTTTTTGCTGTTTGGCATCGGACTCGGATGAGGTTTTCAGATTCGGATCCTTAAGGACAAACAGTCTGCCTGCCATAGCGGTCCGCCCATCCGAGCCGGATCCGGCAATCGACTTGAGCCAGGCTTCATAGCGCACAGGATCGCCGATACGATTTTCACCCGAGGTTGTTTTTTTCAGTAAAGAAAAATTACCCTGTGATCCAAAACCTGCTGACATTTTCAGTGCATACGCCCGGTCATGACTCCCGCCCCTGGACAGATTTAAGCCGGCCAGCATCGGGTCTGATTCATGATGATTGACAACAGGCGGAATTTTACCAAGTTGAAGAGCTTTCGCTGTTACCGCATCCTCGAGGGCAGCGCCCATGGCATGACCGGTCATACCTTTCGTATTCCCTATAACAATATCCGTGTATTTTTCTCCAAAGGTCATTTTCAGTGCTTCTGCTTCGGTCTGGGAACACCCGCCACGTGCCGGTGTATAGGTCTCATGTGAAATATAGAGTAGTTCTGATGGCAGATCATTATGTGTTAAATCATACCACTGTTCCATTCTTCCGATAAACTTTTTCATTTCCTTCGAAAATTGTGCGGTATCAATCTGTGAAGGATGCGAAGCCGTGTTAAACGAATGTGTCCCGAGCAGTTCGCACACTTCGTTGATGCCTCGTTTTTCGATCTCGGCTTTGGTTTCCAGGACCACACCGACGGCACCGGCACTGATAATCATACCATTCCGTCGCAGGTCAAAAGGCACAGCCGCCTTGTACAGATCGCCCTCATTGGTCGCCGCACCGGTACACAGGAATCCGGCACCAAGCCATGGAAAGTTAGTCGGACAGGTTGGATCATCCGCACCGACAATGATCATGCGTTTCACTCTCCCCGACCGTATAAAATCTTCGGCAATCGTAATGGCGTTCGAAGTGGATGAACAGGCGGCATTCATCTGGAAATTTGGGCCCTTTGCCTTTATGAGGCTGGCCAGACGGTTATTAGCCTGCGCAGAGATCTGCATCATGAAATTATAGTTGAACTGATACACATCGTCCACACCCGGATTTTCCGTGAACCGGCTGTAATGGAGTGTATACCAATCCGTCAAAAGTTTTCGTGTATCATTATCTTTGATCCGTTCAAGCAGTTTTTCATAAAATTCCATCAGATCCCTGCGGGTCTTACTGCCGTAATAAAAACTGATATAACGGGATACTTCCTCGATGACGGGATCAATCATTGGAAAACCATTGGCAAAAATAACCCCTGTTTCTTCCTGCATATATTCGGGAAGCGTCAGTTTCTGAGGCAACCGTTTACCGGTTGATGTTTGAATATATTCCTGTACAAGTGGGATATGGGCATCTTTTAGCGCTTCGTACCCGGCAGCCACGCCGAGTGAAATAGAGCTGCTCATGATTTCAAGATCTTTTTCATCGATGCGGTAATCATTGAGCATATCGATGCGACCGATTTTACCGGCCAGCTGGATGACATCATCCAGGGATTCCAGAAGCTTAAACGATGGACCGCGCTCATCCTTGACAAGCTTGGTGATCTGCAGGTCAACCATCCGCTTCTTCTCTGCATCAGTCATCCGTTCAATAAAATTATGTCCGCGGAATATCTGTTCAAAATTGTCGTCCCTGAAGCTTTCCTTATGGGAACCGGGTAATCCCACCGAAACACCGCTGAATACGATAGGTATATGACCGGTTACGGGTTTTTCATCTGAATGTCTGACGGCAAAGTACGTTTGATCCTCTCGTGTCTCTTCTGATCGAAGCGTCTGTTTTTCATCAGCGGCTGAATGCTTCATACCAGGTACTGAGGGTAAGGGCTTCAATGGGACACCTTCACTAAACAGTCCGGCATAACATTTCTGCAGACTTTCAACGTCATCCTTATTTTTAAAATTAGATGTTAAAATGGTAATATCATCTTTATCATCCAGAATATCCTTGCATAAATTACTGAGTATCAGACCGGGGCCCATTTCGACAAATAAGCGAACACCCTCTTCGTAAAGTTTCCGGATCGACTGAACGAAGTTAACGGGTTTAAGAATCTGATCCTTAAGCAGCCGCGGCATATTTTTCAGATCCTTTGCCGTATTGGGATAAAAATTCCCACTGTGATTCATCATTACCCGCACATCAGACCGCTGAAACGGCAGGCTTTTAATTTCATTATAAAACTGATCCGCCACGGGATCGACAACAGCGGAATGGAACGCATGGGATACGAATAATACTTTGCTGCTTATCCGGTTCTTGTCAAGATAGCTTTTAAAATTGTCGATATCTTTAGATTTACCGGCGACAATCGTCTGTCTGGGACTATTTATATTGGCAATCGTTACCGGCACACCGCTTCTGTCAATCTGTTCCTGTGTCGTTTTCATGTCGCCGAGGATACTGATCATCTTTCCTGTATCCTCAAGGCCCGCGTCATGGAAGGAATACCCTCTCCGGTCAACCAGTGTCAACGCATCATCCATACTTATTTTTCCCGCTGCTGCCAGGGCCGTAATCTCACCCAGGCTGTGACCGGTCATATATTTGGCATCCAGACCGAGCCCTTTGAATAATTCGAAAAGGGCAATGGATGACATAAAAATCGCCGGATGGGCATTGCGGGTCTCCTTCAGCGTTTCCAGTGCTGCTTTCTCATCCTCCGTTTCCGGAAAAATCAATGCGGTCACGGAAAAACCATGCCGGTCAATCCACCGGGCGTCAGCCTGTTCATACAGGGAACGGACCGTTTCGAAACGATCATAAATATTGCGGAACATATGCAGGTATTGCGAAGCCTGCCCGGGAAACATAATGGCGATTTTTTCACGGCCAAGCGGTTCTGATTCTTTAAAATAAATGCCTTTTACCTGCAACATTGATATTTTCGCTGGATTTTCTTCCCGGCGCAATGTTTCATACTTCGACTCCAGCTCCTCTGCAGAAGAGGCCAGAATAGCCAGACGCACCGGGCTGGCGGCATCCTGGTTATAGTGAAATAATCTTACCTGTCTCTGAAAGGATACCGGTGCGTTCTCACGTGTATTTTCAATAAAGGAAGTTACTTTATGGTGCAGTTCCTCGCGGTCCCTGGCCGCACAGATAAAGATTTCCTGTCCAACCATGTTAAATTCGGGCGTATCCGGTATGTCCGGTAATGATTTTGCATTGGTTTCCCTGAATCCGCTTATCATTGTTTTCTTATGATAAGCTTCATCGTATTCCTCCAGAGCAATGTGGTAATCGGCGCCGCCGAAACCGAAAGAACTGACATTGGCCCGGCGCGGGTGCCCTTCCGGTGCCTGCCAGTCAGCTAACTCATTTACGATGTAAAACGGGCTGTCATCAATCTGCAGCTTGGGATTGATCTCCTGAAAACTCGCGGTCGGTGGTAATTTCTTATGGTGTAATGCCAGAGCTGCTTTGATGAATCCCGCAATACCCGCTGCCGATTTCAGATGGCCGATGTTGGACTTCACAGATGTCAAACCGCAATAATTTTTACGTGTACTTCCAAGGTTAGCGAAAGCTTTTTTAAGCCCTTCCACTTCAACCACATCGCCTACGACGGTGGCGGTACCATGGGCCTCAATGAGCTGGATCGTGTCAACGGAATAGCCGGCCATCAGACAGGCCTTTTCGATGGCTTTCGCCTGCCACTCGGCATTGGGAGCCGCGATATATTTACCTTTTCCGTCGCTGGCCTCACCATATCCGGTTACAACGGCAAGAATAGTATCTTTATCGCGGACGGCATCCTCCAGTCTTTTCAGAACGACCGATCCGGCCCCCTGCCCCATGACGAATCCATTGGCCCGTTTATCAAACGGGAAAGATCCATCGGGCGACAGGGCATTGATGGCTGAAAAGAAAATAAACCCGAGCTGTTTGAGCGGCATATCCGCACCACCGCATATCACCGCATCTAGTTCATTCAGGTATAATGCCTGGATACCTTTAATGATAGCAGCGAGCACGGAGGCACAGGCGGCATCCACGGTAAAACTGGGCCCGTGGAAGTCGAAAACATTGGAGATACGGGCCGCAATAATATTCGGTAAAATACCGGGGGCACTGTCCTCTGAAATGGGCAGGCTCCCTTTAAGCGCATGAGACCGGACATATTCAATTATATTTTCCTGTTCATTTTGAGATAATTTCCGGAAGGACTCATGACCGCGGAGATAATGTTCTATCAATTGAAACTGGACCCGTACCAACGCATCGCCATACTGGGTACCCACCATACCGTTACCAAAAATAACACCAACGCGATCTTTTGCAACAGTACCCAACGTGTTCATTTGCAGTGCCTGAGAAGCGGTCTCGAGTGCCGCGTGCTGGTTTTCATCCATATGTTCGGCCACCGAAGGAGGAATTTTATAGCGGCGCACCGTATCAAATGACAGGTTTTCTATTCGGGCAGCAACACGCGTGATGGTTTTTTCCTGCTTGTTCATCGCTGTGAACAGTTCGGGCCTGTAGTATATATCACTTTCGAGTATATCATCCGGAAGTGGTTTTATGGATACTTTTTTCGAAGTGATATTTTGCCAGAACTGATCGATATTCTCGGCATCCGGAAAAAGGGCACCAAGGCCGACGACAGCAATTTTCCGGTCATTGTGGATAGGCATTTAAGATCTCCCCGTTGGAAAAGAAGAATAAAAAG
Source organism: uncultured Calditrichota bacterium (assembly GCA_964410215.1). GTDB lineage: Bacteria > Calditrichota > Calditrichia > Calditrichales > CAYPHA01 > CAYPHA01. The sequence goes on from CAYPHA010000066.1 coordinate 13,741, forward strand.
AATTATTACTCAATAATAATATAAAGAAAAAATAAAACACCTTGTGATTTATTACACAGGAATAGAGAGAAAAGCAAGAAGAAATATGAAATAGTTAAATTATACCTGTTGACTGCACGTACAGGATTAAAACGGATGCCGAAAAAGGAGGCCCTGCCGGTCTGAGCAGGGCCTGGAAAATAACAGCATGATATGAAAATTTTCGGATAGTTATCTTTGCACCCGGGCAGAACCGCCTTTTACAAATGCCTCCACTTCCGGGAGACGGGCCATAGTGGTATCACCGGGAAAGGTCGTCAGCAAGGCCCCATGGGCCCAGCCCAGTTTCAGCGCTTCCTGCGGATTGCGTCCGTCGAGCAGGCCGTAAATCAATCCCGTCGCAAACCCGTCACCGCCACCGATACGATCCAGAACGGTAAGCTCCGTTTTTGGTGTTTCGAATTTTTCGCCGTCATACCACAAAACCGCGCCCCATTGATGCTTGTTCGCCGATTCCACTTCGCGCAGGGTGGTCGCAACCATCTTAATGTTTGGAAATTCCCTGATGACCCGTTCAATCATCTGAAAGAAAACGGTTGTATCGAATTTCGATTTCGCCGTAACTTCCGGGCCTTTGATGCCTAATCCGGTCTGCAGATCTTCCTCATTACCAATCAGTACATCAACGTGCTCTGCGATCTTACGCAATACATGTTGTGCTTTATCAAGCCCCCCGATGGGCGCCCATAACTTGCCCCGGTAATTCAGATCGAATGAATTGACGGCACCGGCCTTATGCGCCGCTTTCATCCCTTCGATAATCACGTCCGATGTCGTTTCCGAAAGGGCGGCAAAAATACCGCCGGAATGGAACCATCGCACACCTTTTTTGAAAATGCCGTCCCAGTCAAAATCTCCCGGTTTCAAAAGCGCTGCGGCCTCATTGCACCGGTTATAAAAAACGACAGGCGGACGAACACTGTATCCCCGGTCACTGTATACGGTGGCGATATTGGGTCCCCGAACGCCGTCATGATCGAAATATTTGTAAAAAGGCCGCACACCCATTTCCCGGACACGGTTTTGAACCATTTCACCGATCCCATACCGCACCATGGCCGAGGCTATACCGGTATGCAAACCAAAACAATCAGCAAGGTTTGCGGCAACATTGTATTCACCACCGGAAACATGAATATCCACAGCCCGTGCTTTTCTGAACGGCACCGTTCCGGGATCGAGACGATGCACCAGGGCACCGACGGAAAGAAAATCCAAAGCATATTTCTCATTTTTTATTACAAGTTGACTCATTGATTCTCCTGTATAAATAATTTGTTACATGTATGTTCAGAACAAATACCTCTAAACGCCCAATGCCACGGATGCTCAGGGCATGGGCAGGGATTGTTTCTTACCGGGCATAGCCGTATACTCCGGATAACCGATACCCCTGACCAGATCATTTATAGCGACGGCTTTTCCCGTTTCCATGGACCGGTTCGCAGCGACTCCCGTAAGTATGGAATAAGCCCCGGACCGGAAATCGGCCGCCCGCCTGTATGTATCTTCCCGCTTCTCCGGCAGGAACAAATCATCCAGAAGGATCTTGTCGCCCCCGCCGTGACCGCCTTCTCCCGACCATGGTTCATACTCTTTTGCCGGCCCGCGCAGAGGAATAACCCGGGTCGTAACACCCCCGCTTTTCAATCCACCCTGTTCCGTGTCTGTGCCGCTGACATAAATCGTCTCCTGGATTTCATGCTCGATGCGGCCCTTGGTACCATTGAAGATGATACGGTAGCCTTCCCAGGAGTTGAACGCATTCAGGGAATAGGTCATATAAACATTATTATCATAGTGAACGATGACGTTCATGTTGTCTTCAATATCGATTTCCGGACGAAAGACGCATTTATCACGGTAGTAGCCATCGTATTTTTCATTATCCAGATAGAGTTTTTTCAACCATGCACTTTTGTCCAGCTCCATCCGAAAGCTGCACTGACCTTTTTCCGGACAGATCAGGCAACGTTCATGGTGGCTGTTCAGTCCGAAACGCTTTGCCATCTCAGGTGTATAAAATTCACGTTTACCGGCAGTAAACACGGAAACCGGTATCGCCGACAGCCACCAGTTGACCAGGTCAAAGTGATGGGTTGCTTTATGCACCATCAAACCGCCTGAGAACTTTTTCTGGCTGTGCCAGCGGCGAAAATAGTCCGCACCGTGATAGGTATTCAGCATCCAGTGAAAATCTAACGAGAGCAAGTCACCGATTTCACCATTCATCAGTAATTCTTTCACCTGCGTGCGCGGTGGTGAATAGCGGTAGTTGAACGTAACCGTGCATGTTTTTCCGGTTTTTTTCTGCGTATCCACGATGGCCTGGCATTTTTCATCATCGATGGTCATCGGTTTCTCCGTAATGACATCGCAGCCCAGCTCCATACCACGGATAATGTATTGATGATGAAAACCATCCACCGTTGTTACGATAATGATATCCGGTTTTGTTTTCGCGACCATGTCATCGAATTCTTCCGTTTTAAAGAGCGGGATCGTCTGTCCATTAATCGTCCTGGCTTCCCTTTGAGCCAGTTCCAGACGGCCCTGATTTACATCACAAAATCCTACCAGTTCGGCATATTGCGGGTACTTCTCCAGAACAGCCTCCGAGTACATGTAGGATCGCACACCCATGCCCACGATGGCATACCTCTTTTTAACCGCTTTCTCCTGGGAATGAACCAGGTGGGGCATCATCAGAACGCCGGCTCCTGCCATGGTCGATGTTTTTACAAATTCCCGTCTTCCGATATTCCTGCCTGATTTGCTGATCATGTTATGCCTCCTTAATAAAATGTTGCTTTTCCGCCCATAGTCCGAGCGCCGGATTGGATACGAAAAAAATATCCTCACCGTTCGAGATTCTGTTGAAACCATCCTCTAACCGTTCAGGATGATACATTTTCATCATTGTTTGTAAATCACCATAATTGAAGTTAACGGATCTGATCTCTTCCTCCGTCAGTTTCCCCGGACAATACGTAATTGTAAACCGGTTTTCGGAGGAGCCATGAATCAGGTGCGCCGCAGCACTCAGGTTCTCTTTCAGGTCCGCATTGTCCTTCGTAAATTGTAAAATCTCAGGGGTCGTCCTGTAACCATATTTCCTGATAAGGGCGTCAATCGCGGTATCCTCCCCGAATTCCCGTAATCCGGGAGCCAGAATGATCAATTCGCCGCCGTCCGCCAGGGCCATACGGGTGCGGTAGATGCTCTTATTGCCAAGCCAGGTGCTCTTGAACTCGTCCGGATCCAGATAAACCACCACTTTGTCCAGCGGTTTTTCGACCAGACTGACATTGACACGGAGGGACAGGTCCGCAGCCCTGGTAAAACAATCCAGGCCATCCCCGACATACAATCCTTTTACACAGAGGCGTCCTTCCGAATTTTTGGCGACGACTGTATGCACATAGACGATCGGTAAATGACCGGCAAAATGATCCGACGCATAATTCAGTACGGATCGAACCGGATTCAATGCCCGGCCCATAATGCGCTCCATACCATATAGCGCACCGAGAAAATGACTTTTGTTGATTCCCTCCGCTCCGCCGGTACCGACAAAGATATTTTTATTGTAGTTTGCCATACCGATCACTTCATGCGGAACGACCTGCCCTATTGAAAGAATGAGATCGTATCCCCCTTCCACAAGCCTTTTGTTCACCTGCGCGGGCCAGGAAAAATCAACGCGCCCCTCCGAAATGTCTTTGACATAGGAAGAAGGGACCTCACCCAGTGTGACGACATCATTCCGCCAGTCGTGGTTACGAAAAAGGGACTTCGGAATATCGCCGAACATATGGTCAATTTGGTTTTCTGTCATGGGCGAATGGGTACCGAGTGCGGGAAGAATATCCTTCACACGATCTCCGAAATAGGTCCACGTCATATGTGTTATTTCACCCGCAAAGGAATGATAACGTGTATAATCGGGAGGAATGATCAGCACCTTTTTACGCGGGCCGATCTTTTCAAAGGCATCATGAAGCCCATTTTTAATTTCTTCGGTCGACAAGCCGTCACCAACCGATTCTTCCTTTAAAAATATACTCATAGAATTACATCACATTTTATGTTTGACTCGTTTTGAAATAGTTATTGACATCAATACCATGCCGTATGGAAAAACCTACCGCGCGCTTCATCGATGCGCTCATACGTGTGCGCACCAAAATAATCCCGCTGCGCCTGCAGCAGATTCGCGGGCAGCCGTTCACTCCGGTAGCCGTCATAATAGGCCAGAGCGCTGCTGAAAGCCGGTACCGGAATCCCGTGCTCCACAGCCCTGGCGATAACCTGGCGCCAGGCCTCCTGAGCGGAGTATATGACATCCATAAAATAGTCGTCCAGGAGCAGATTGCGCAAATCCGGATCCTTATCGAATGCGCCCTTGATACGTCCCAGGAACTGGGCACGAATAATGCATCCGCTGCGCCAGATTGTGGCAATCTGTCCATAATTCAATTTCCATTCATATTCCTCCGCCGCTAACCTCAGCAGATGGAAACCCTGGGCATAGGAGCAAATTTTAGAGGCATAGAGCGCCTGCCGGATTTTTTCAATGAATGCCGCCCTGTCCACATCGATACCACTGTCCGGTCCTTTCAGGCGTTGCGACGCCGCCACCCGCTCTTCCTTAATCGCACTCATCGCCCTTGCAAAAACCGCCTCGGCAATGGTCGGCGCCGGACAACCCAGATCCAGTGCGGACTGACTCGTCCATTTACCCGTTCCTTTCTGCCCGGCCGTATCAAGAATGACATCGACCATGGGTTTACCGGTCCGATCATCCGTTTTTCCCAAAATATGACCCGTAATCTCAATGAGGTAACTGTCCAGTTCACCCTTGTTCCACCCGGCAAATACGGTTTGCATTTCATCCGCCCGCATACCCAGTCCATGTTTCATGACAGCATACGCTTCGCAGATCATCTGCATATCGCCGTATTCGATACCGTTATGTATCATTTTTACAAAATGGCCTGCCCCGCCCTCGCCGATCCATTCACAGCAGGGTAGGCCATCCTCCGTTTTTGCCGCGATTGTCTGAAATAGATTTTTTACCAGAGGCCATGCCTCTTCATCCCCGCCGGGCATGATCGAAGGTCCCCATAACGCACCCTCTTCTCCGCCGCTGATACCTGTCCCGATAAATAGTATTCCGTCACTTTTCAGCGCATTCCATCGCCGGGCGGTGTCGGGAAAGTGACTGTTACCGCCGTCGATGAGCAGATCCCCTTTCGATAAAAAAGGTTTGATATCCGCAATGGCCGCATCGACCGCCTTGCCCGCCGGGACCATCAGCATCATCGTGCGCGGTGATTTCAACAGACCGGCCAGATCAGCTATGGAACCGGCAAGCCTGATTTGCTTACCCGAAAACAGACCCTTGGCCTCCTCATTTCTTGACGGATCGATGTCATACGCCGCTACGCTGTACCCATTCCGTTCCATATTAAGAACGATGTTACGGCCCATCACGCCGAGGCCAATAATTCCAATATCATATTTCATGTTGTATCCTCTGAATCAATGATCAATAGATTAATGTATCATTTTACTAAATGCCGCTGTACGCCGAGAAACCGCCATCCACGGGTACGACAATGCCCGTTACAAATGCCGCAGCCGGAGAAAGCAGCCAGATTGCAGTCCCGTTAAGATCTTCAGGCGCACCAAACCGTGCCAGGGGTGTGTGTTCCATAATGGACCGGCCGCGGGGTGTCAGTTCACCGGTATTTTCATCGGTCAGCAGAAAACGGTTCTGGTTGGTCCGGAAGAATCCCGGCGCGATGGCGTTGACACGAATCTGCGGGGCATATTCCTGTGCCATATGCACGGCCAGCCATTGGGTAAAATTACTGACCGCCGCTTTGGCCGCCGAATAGGCCGGAATCCGTGTCAGCGGCCGGAAAGCGTTCATGGATGAAATATTTAAAATACAGCCCTTTTTCTGTTCGGCAAAATAACGGCCAAATACCTGACTGGTCAAAACCGTGCCGGAAAGATTCAGCTTCAGCACCCAGTCGAAGGCATCCTCCGGGATATCGAAAAACGTCATTTCTTCGGATGTGGTCGCTTTGGGATGATTCCCTCCGGCGCCGTTGAGAAGAAAATCTATTTTACCCGAATGGTCTAAAATATCATCCAGGTTTTTCTGCAGCGATTGCTTGTCCAGTACATCACATGCATGCACCGTATATGCTGATCCGCTGGTGTCCAGACGTCGCCGGACGGCATCGTCCAGATTAGTATTTTTGTCCAGAATGGCCACCCGGCATCCGGCTTCGGCCAGTCCGCAGGCGATTTCACTCCCGAGGACGCCCGCACCCCCCGTAATAACGGCGACTTTACCGTTTAAGTTAAACAATGAAAAAATTCTATTTTTTTCCAAAAAGACCTCCCGTTTACTTGTTATTCAAAAAGAGTTCACAACCGTGATAATCGTGTTCATGTCGGCCAGATACACATCAGGTTGATAAAAATAATGGTTTAATATGACGTTCGTAGATATTTTCCGTGACATTTTTTTCAATGACCACTTCATTTTTTCGCAATTCGGCGAGGAAGCGTTCGCCCATTTCCGCCGCCACCTTGTATCCCACGTGAAGCAACTGGCGGAAATGCATGTTATAGCCGGGATTTTGCTGATCATGGCGCAGGGCGGCGGTGTATTCCGATGCGGACCAGGCGGCGACGTCTTCTTTCCGCGGCAGTTGCGACCGGTCAATGTCGATCACGCTGGCGTAGGGTGCACACAGCGCACCGGCTTTGTCAAAGGCCTGAATATAAATCTCTTTGGCCAGTTCCAGGCCGCTTCCGCCTGCCTCTGCCAGGCCGATCACCTCTTCCAGCCAGGTCGTCCCGGCCGTTTTGATATGAATGCCGGCATCATGACGCTGCATGACTTCCCGCATCGCCGGATAAATGGAGAACTTATCACTGCCGGAATGGACGCTTAATTTAAGATTGACGGGTAGATTAAATGCATCGATCGCCACCTTCAGAACGGCTACATCCTGTTCGAATTCATCCCGAAAGGCCGCCACATCGCCGACATAGTCTACCCCCTTGTTGAAACGCCCGCTGAATTTGGGGGCAATGGTCTGGACCGGGATCTTTTCTTCAGCCAGCGCAGCGAGGATGAAGAACAGCTCAACCGGGCTCTGCGGCGTATCCGTCTCATCCATCGATACTTCTGCAATGAACGTGCCCCCGCCTTTATGCTTCCGGATATGACGATAGATTTTTCCCGCCTGCCGAACGGCAAACAGGTATTTCTCTGCCACATTCCTGATGACATCCTCCGTGACAGACAATTTTTTACCGGTACCGGGCAGTTCCATTTTTCCGGTATAGCCTTTGAATGTCTCCACAAACCGGCGGACATCTTCCGGAGCAGAGGACTGACCGATATAGTCCGCCACGTCGATCGTAAAAAAATCACTGCTATCCATAAACAGATCAACATTGCTCAGATTGATATGATCCGCATCGAGGAAATAGGCATGGGCCCAGTCCAGTTCCTGTACCGCCCGGTCGGCCATTTCCCGGGTGGTTTCCGGCTTGCTGCCGATAATCTGATGCTCCCGGAATGATTTATTCCAGACCGGTGTGATGTGCACCCCGTGATCCGCCGCTTTCTGTACCGCTTTTAACTGGGCCACGGCCTGGTGTGAAAACCGGTCACCGATACCGATAGAGAATGTGTTTAATGTGTCGTTTTTCATATTACATACCTTATTGTCTTTAGTCCATGGTCTTTAAGTACTAGTGCTATATATAAGCTGACCCGTTTATTTTATTAATGATATCTTGAGTGTTTTGCATCCAGAATTTGTACGTAGATTAACAAAGTACAGACCAGAAGGTACCACATTCCCGGTATAGTCGGTTTCTGAGCCACCCTTCCAGAGAGCGCCAACCTGATTGGGTTTATCACAAACAGGGACGTAAATAGGAGTACTACCAAAGAAAAAGTAACTACCTGATGGATAGCCACCTTGAGATTCCATAGATGACCACCAATTTTGTTGTGCATAAATTGTATTTCCCGATTGATTATTAACAGCATGCCCATCCCCACCCAGGCCAAAAAAACCATCTTCAAATAAATTATAGCCATACCTACCAGAGGTATTGAAGCCCAATTCCGGATTACCCCCGGCAATTTCCAAATAGGTATCAGCGCAGTCCGTGAAATAATTTCCCGTTCCGTTTGTTTCACCTTCAAAATTGGGAATCGACGTGCTGCCCAGAATATAGACACCATCACCATCTCTGCTTTTAAAGGTGTTGTTTGTAAATGTCCCCTGGCATTTATATAGTTTTACAGAATATGATTCGCCGACAGAGTTAAATTTGTTGTTCTTTATTATTGGATCTCCGTAGTACAGGTACATGGCAAAATCGTTATCCTGAATGGCGCATTCTTCAATCGTTGTATTAGCCGTAGACCCATAGATATAAACACCGAGATTACTGTTACTTATGGTACACTTTTTTACATGGATGTCAACATTCCATATAAATAATGCGATGTTCCCGGAAGATATCGTGCAATTTTCAAGACTGGACGTGCTGGATGTTTTAAATTCCAATTTGTTCCAAATCTGTGAAGGATCGTTTGCCGTAAAAGTGGCACCATCCGCGATTAATGTCCCGCCGTGTACGTAAATTGACTTATAGCCATGAAATCTTACCTCCGTCCCGGGCAATATAGTAAGGGTAATTCCACTGGGGACAGTGACTGATCCTGTAATATTTATAATACCACTCCAATTTTCATCATTTTGAAGTGTTCCGCTGGTAATAACAGAAGTGGTTGGATAGGGTAAGTATGTCTTAACAGTACTATTATAATATCTATCTTCGGCTGGAATTTCTATATAAGGAACCTCTATATACTCATTATAATCAAGATTTACATTGGGATAACTTGCTGGCCAGGAATAACCACTTAAAAATGAAGGCTTTGAATCATAATAATAAGAAATATCATTTAGAAATGATCGGTTTAAATACCATGTTGAATAAAATCCATCGTCATGAACAGCATACCATTCTGCATGGTTAGTATTTGACCAGCCGGTCCACGGATATTGATCTGGATATGTATGGAAATAAATATCTGTGACGTCGTTTGATTCTCTAATATCCCATTCTTGAACTAAAGCTAAAAGAAAACCTCCTATGCCACTTTGATCCTTTGTTACTCCTATCACATTATAATTTCCAATAATATTCGTTTTATGGGCATTCCATACCATTATCCATTCCTGAGAACTTGTAGTAGATCTGTTTCTTAAAAATGTGTTATAAGGTCCATTCCATCCATGTGCTGCATCTAACCAAAACCTTCTACCAACATTACCTTCAAACAAATTACCGTAGGCGTAATCACCATGAACTAAAAAATCAGCTCCATAATCATCAGGGCACCCCCCGTCACATTCCCATTCCTGTTCTCGCGAATAATTATATCCAAATACATTCGCATTTGCGTCATCTTGTACTACCATAGAATGACGTAACCTTTTAAAAATATTGTTTTCGACTAAACAGTTCGTAGAACTTTTTGCTAAATCGATTCCATATCCGTAACCATGATTTCCTTTATACCTTGCATTATCAAAAAAACAACCACTGATTTCGATGTGTGACGAGTATTTAATTTGAATATGGTGTTCACAGGTATAATTAAACTTTACCCCTTTAATCCAGCAATTAACAGCTAAATTATAGATTACGTTTGACCCATTATGTGCATGCCCTGTATCCAATCTTTTAACCGTTAGATTTTCTATACCAATATTTACTAAGGGATATATATTATATATTCTTAAATCATTATCCTTAGAATAAAATTTCGAAGCCTCATCTTTTATTAGGCCAGAACTTGCATTTTCAATTTGAGTAATTTGCCCTAACACATTATCTGAATCGGTTGTGCTATCAGATTCAAATTGATTAAAGTGAATCCAGTCTAAATCATTTACATGGCTGTTAAGGCCGGGAGCGCTAATAAATCTAGTTCCTTTTTGAACGTTTTGATCTGCATTAATAAATGCCCCCCCCTTAATCCTTCAAAATTAAAACATGGATAAGCATTCCCAGGCAAATTAAAGTATAAAAATGTTTTATCTGATCCCTCACCCTGAAATATGATATTACCCTCAAACCCGATTGGTTCGCCGAAAAGCAGCTCAATCGTTTGATTAATATTAAATATTCCTTCAGGAAAGTAGATAATTGAAACACCGCCTGCATTTTTTGCATCATTGATAGCCAATGAGCAAGCTGCGAAATCATCTAAACCATTATCTGGTATCGCACCATAGTCAGTTACATCAAAAACATTATCCGCTCCTATTGTATTATTTGGCAGATTCCCCACATTTTTCCAATTAACAAGCCTGTTAGATGCAGGTACGGGTGCTTGTGAATATAATACTGTATTAAAAATAAAGAAAAGAACAACAATATAAATAGGTTTGTACATCTTTACACCTCCTAAAATGATATGATTTTGATTTATTATAAAGATGCCCTATATTCTCCTTTGCGACCGGACATATAGGAAGGCATCATTGCTTTTCTGTTTGTCAGGGATCATGACCCGAGTCATTAAACATGGCTCGGGATTTTTTAAATTCAACATTATTTATTATCATAGTAGTACACCTATCAAAAAATGGAGTGTATGACTTTTTTTCCCGACTTTCTCAAGTGAAGAAAATGCACCTATATCATGCAAAGCAAACGAGTACCGTGTTTCAAAGCATATTCTCTTAAAACTACACATAAGACCTAAATTAACTGACCAACCACTAGAATTAATAAACGAAGGATCCCCTGAAATATATTTAAAATTGTAATTCTCAAACTCGTCACGTAGCGTTGGGTTAGTGTCATCATATATTAATTTTCTGTTAAACTTGTGACTTTCATCGTGCAAACCTATCCGCCATGAAGGTCCTATATTGAGTGAAAGTTCTAAAGACTTGTCCAGAATCTGATAATTTATCATTAATCCAAATTCAATTAATTGTATAGCTACCCTATAACTATAACTATTTAAAGCCAGCTCATAATTATCAGTCCAGACAGGCTTATTGCGTAACATACCCCCTTGGCTTGATATCAGAAAGTCCGGTAACAATGATAACTTTTCTGTAAAATCTATATTTCTAGAGATCCCCAATGAGTAATTACCAATCAACTCATCATCATTATCTCTAAATGCAGAATAATTAAAACCAGCCTTAACGAGCCAATTATTTTCTGAAAATAAAGGTTTAAGAAGTGATAATGTAAAAATGACAACCAGTGTATAGATTGTTTCTTTACACATAAATATTTCTCCTTTAAATTTGCTGGAAACTATTGATAACTAGCATTTCTAACCTTATTCCATGCAGAGCTCTGCATGGTTATCAAGTAGATTGCCTATCACATCCAAAAGAATCATGGACCATTCGATACCACACAAGCCTGTTCTCTTGGGCTATGTCCAGGTAAATTGCGAATGTTTTGGACCATGCATCGTAATCCATTTTATATTCTTTTGGCTTTTCTCTTTAATAATAGTCTTGTATTGGTTCAGCGTGAATCGGACTTTTAGGTGAAATAAATGGGATAAATTTTCAGTCCAATTCCATCTGAAACAGAACATTTATTACGCCACGCATTTTAATCCTCCAAATTCGGGAAATAAAGGTTTTAATAACAACATTTAATTAGATAATTAGAAGCGATACCCCAATGACATTGAAGTGGTATCTACTTTATCAAAAGCTTTTAATCTTATTACAACATTAGTATTTTTAACAGCTCTTGAGTAACAAAGCTCAAAACGTATATGCCGCCATTCCAAAAGAGCTCCAAAATGATAAGATAGCTGTGTATTGACAAATATAAATGGCCGCTCCATTTCGTTTAATTCATAGTCGTATGGATAATCCGGATAATTCCCGTTTTCATCACGTTCCAGGTCAACTTGCCCCAGCCATTCAACCGTTGTTTTATTCTTAATTGCTATATCAAGTGAGGGACCTAGAAATACTTTTACTTTTCCATCATTAATGAATCGGCAAAAATAGCCAACTTTAAATGGAAGTTGAATGTATCCATGTGATATGTTGTAATTTCTAAATACAACTGATTCTCGTGAGTATTGATTAGGTGGCCTTGAAATATTTTCTAAAACACCTTTTTTCTGAATATAGGTTAACTCGATACTTACAAAGCCATCAATCAGAGGATGTTCTTCAGCTTCAAAACCAAGCCCAACACCAAATAAATTGCCATTCCCTTTTTTACCTTCAATATTCCGAAATTCAGATGTATTTTCCCCGGCTTTGATAAAAAAGTATTTTTCTGCTGCGAGTAGTGTTTTTATGTTCAACAGAGTGATGGTCAATATAATTATGGTCATCCACAAGCATATCCTTTTCATAATATGATCTCCATATTAGTTATAGTTGAGCATAATTTGAGACTTGACTAAAGTTTTCATAAGAACAATCTCCAAAAGTTATAATTGATAACCAATAGCACATCTACCCGAAAGTAGATTTTTCTTTATTTCAGATATATATTCGACATAACCAAACTCATCCAGGTGGTAATTTACTGTCAGTTCCAGAAAGAGTTTTCTATAGTTTTGCGAAAAACCAATGTCAATAGAGTAATTAAAATGATTTTTAAAAAAGAATGACTCTGCCCCTGTTGAAAGATATTCGAAATCGTACTCTGTTTCACCCACACGATACAAAAAAGCAAAACGTAAGTTATTAGAATATGAAAAATCCTTTATAGCATACATTAATGAACCCCCGATAATTAATTTTGAAACATTATCATTGAACATCTTAAAAGAATAACCAAATAATAAAGGCATCTTTAAGTATCCTGTTACAGCATAAAGGTCTTCAATAAAAACATCAGCAACATTAGCACCTTCAGATAAAACTGAAGGCTTTGTAATCTTATCTTTTAGCAAACTACCTTCTTTAGAAAACATTAAACCGGAATTAACTGAAAAATTATTAGCAAAACAATACTCATATTGTAAACCTAGTGCGTAACCCATA
>CAYPHA010000067.1:0-26831 GCA_964410215.1 uncultured Calditrichota bacterium
TCCAGCTGAAGGATTGCGCAAGGAAATATACGATCAGGAAGCCGAGTATGGGGAGGAATTCAAACAGTTTTTTTTTCTGGTTGCCATTATCCATAATGTTACACCGGTTTTTTCAGGATATAAATTTGCCGGGGAGAATCAAGGGTAAACGGATCCGCATCGAATGATCCGAAAACATTGATAATCTCAAAACCAATTTCTTCCAGATGGAAACATAATTCGGCGACACTATAATCCCTGGTATGGAACATGCGTTTGATACGTTTTCCTTCCGGCGTTATGATGATGCGTTCTGCGGTAATCATTCCGGACAACGCATTATGATGGTACTGCTCCAGAACAATATGCTGGTCAGAGGTAATGAACCAGTCTTTTTCTTTTCCTTTTTTTAAAAATGCCCCCGGATTGTAATAATCGATTACAAAAAAACCTTCCCGATGCAGTGCCTGATAAATCCGATTCAAAATTTTCAGATTTTTTTTATCGCCAAAATAAAACATGGAAGAAAACAGGCTGAAAATCAGGTCATAAGCGTCGGCTTCCCTGAATTTACGCATATTTTCCTGTACAAAAATCGGCGCCACGGCCAATTCAGCCGCTTTGTTCCTGGCCATATCCAGGTAAAGCGTGCTCAGATCGAGACCGGTCAATTTCTTATAACCCCGCCGCGCAAATTCTATCACATGCCTGCCGTGTCCGCAGGCAAAATCGAGTATCTGCTGGTCTTTTCGAATCCCGGTTTGCGAGATTATAAAATCCACTTCTTTGCGTGTTTGTTCATCACCTGTGAGCGAATCAATGGATTTCAGATAATATTCGTCAAAAAATTCTTCAGTCCAGTGCATCTTTTCCTCAGGCTAAGATTGATTGACAGGCCGGTATTTCTGGTAACTGTTATAGAGTTCCTGTGCGATCACCTTCAGGATACCGGCAGCCGGTACAGCCAGGAGCATCCCCAGGATTCCGAAAAACTGTCCACCAATAATGACAGCAAAAATAATTACAAGCGGATGGAGATTCACACTCCGTGCCACCACAAGGGGCTGAATCAGTACATTATCCATAAGCTGTATGATCAGGAAGGCTACGATAACCATCAGAACCTGGTTTCCGCTCCCACCGCTCATCAGGACGACAAACACAGCGGCAACCGCCCCGCTGAACGGCCCGACATAGGGGATCATGTTTGTTAGGCCGGCAAAAATGCCCACCATGATATAATATTTCACATCCAGGGACCACATGGCCACAATAGCCAGCAGCCCGACAATCGTTGCATCAAAAAACTGGCCCCTCAGAAAGCCTCCCAGTTGTGTATCAATTTTGAACAACATGTTCAATGTCATTTCAAAATAGCGGTTCGGGATCAGACTTACAAATGCCCGTTTCATGGCCGGGCCGTCTTTCAGGAAAAAAAAGACGGCAAATGGAATGATTATCAATGTGGTCACAACGGAAACCATATCCAGCAATATTGTAAAAATAGAAGTAGACAGGGTTGAGATCAATTCGGACAAACGCGACTTCAGGTCGATACTGCCCTCTCCGAACATGGGCAGGTATTTCTGCAGAATATCCTCGACCTTTCCGATAAATGCCGTTGCGGTTCCTGAGTTGATAGAACTCTGAATATTGGACAATTCATTAATAAGCGGCGGTATCAAAAAATAAAAGATACCGAAAAACAAGGTTGCAATGAATAAAAAAATGATGACCGTAGCCTGCAACCGGCTGAGTCCGCGGTATTCAAGGTAACTGGCCACCGGATCAAGGATATACGAAAACAGGAGGGAAATAATCAGCAGGGTCATTGTTGATCGTATCTTGAACATGAACCAGATAGTGACAGCAAGCAGGACGGATACAATGACAATTTTCAGGAATCTGCTCAGCGTGTGGTCCATCTATGATACCTCTCCGGTACCGGCCAATTCCTTTTCCAGGCGATTGAGTTTCTGTTTGAGCTCCTTGTTTTCTATGGAAGAAATCCGAAGCCGTTCTGAAACCATCTGTGCCAGGCGGAATAGAATTTTGTTGCCAATTTTAGGATGGGTTTCCATCAGATTGAACAGATCCGGCCTGAAAAAGCCGAGGAGGGTGGAAGGTGATTTTGCAACCGCACTCGCCGTCCGCAATCCTTCCAGTATGACGGCCATTTCACCAAAAAAGTCGCCTGTAGACAGCACGGCAAGTACTTTCTTGTCTTTTCCCAGGAGAATCTGTATCTGCCCCGATTCAATAATATACATCCCGACACCATGCTCATTTTCGCTGAAGACAACCTCGTCTTCCTTGTACGTTCGCCTGTGAAGGATGCGTTCAACAGCCTTCAATTCCTTTCCACTCAAATCCTGGAAAATAGGCGTTCGCCTGAGAAAGGCATAAATCGAATCTTGCTGTTTTTCTTTCTTTTTGAATATATTCGACCAGTATGTGTCTTCCTGCATACAACTCCTTTATTTACAATGAGTGATCAAATATAAACTCTGCGTATATCATTGGCAAGATTTTGAAGCACCATTTCATGCCGTTGTGACATTATCGAGAATATCCCGCACTTTTTGAGCCAGATCCTGGATGGAATAGGGTTTATGTATAAAATGGGTCAGCGGATCGAATGACTCGTTCTGTAATGTGTGCGTATCGCTATAGCCGGATGTAAGCAGAATATTCATTTCGGGATAATCTTCCCTGACCTTCCTGGATAATTCTTTACCGCCCAGTTCGGGCATTACGACATCCGAAATAATGAGATCGCATAGCCGGGCGTTTTCCGATAATATATTCAAGGCTTCCAACCCGTTCCCGGCCTCAATAATCGTATATCCGAAGGATTCCAATGCCGATTTTGCAAACGAACGTACTTTCGGGTCATCCTCGACGAGCAGAAGCTTTTCATTGCCGGTTTTAATTATGGAGTGTTTTATTTTGGCCGACTGATATGCCTTTTCCACATTCGATACAGGCCAGTAAATTTTAAAGACCGTACCCTGACGGGGCTCACTGTACACGTAAATACTGCCATCATTCTGCTTGATAATGCCGAAAACGGTCGTAAGACCTAATCCGGTACCCCGGCCCATTTCTTTTGTTGTGAAAAACGGATCAAAAATCTTGTTCCGTATCTTTTCATCCATACCGATACCGGTATCGCTGATTTTAATCACCACATGCGGTCCGATTTTACTGTCCCTGTGTGTATGAATATAACTTTCATCAAAATATATCGACTCGGTTTCTATTATAATGCGCTTGTCAGATTCAGGATCCTGGTTTTCATTTATGGCATCACGGGCATTAATGACAAGGTTCATCAGAATCTGTTCCAACTGACTGGGATCCGCTTTGATCAATGGTATTCCCGCTGCCAGCAAGGTATCCATCTGAATATTTTCACCAATCAGACGCCGCAGCATTTTTTCAAGATCCCTGATGAGATCATTAATATTTATAATTTTCGGTTCAATCATCTGTTTGCGGCTGAATGCCAGTAATTGACGGATGAGATCGCTGGCCCTTTCCCCGCTTCTTACAATTTCCTCCAGATCCCTCCTGACGGAATCATTTTCGCCAATCCTTAACAGAGCCAGCTCCGCATGACCGTTTATCACCGTGAGAATATTGTTAAAATCATGCGCCACACCACCGGCCAGTTGCCCGATGGCCTCCAGTTTCTGTGTTTGTCGGACCTGTTCTTCCAGGTGTTTCCGCTCAGAAATATCGCGTATAAAAACAAGATCTGCCATCTCACCCTGATACTGTATGAGGCCGGCATTGACTTCCACAATAACTTCTTCTTCATCCCTGTTAACTAATACCGTTTCATAAGTTGATTCAACATCCTTTCCTTCAACACGGTCTTTATAGCGTTGTTTCAGTACCGGAATTTCTTCCGGTTTTAAATACCTGATAAAAATTGTATTCAGAATTTCCTCAGGTTTATATCCTACCATGTCAGCCAGACGTGAGTTGAGAAATTTTACTCTCATATTTTGTAAAATTAATATGCCATCCTGCGCCCTCTCAACAAAGGTCCTGTATTTTTCTTCGCTTTCGCGTAAGGCTTGCTGGACCATTTTCTGTTCAGTGATATCCTGGACAAGTCCGTCATACGAGACGATTTTCCCATTGGCATTCGTCACGGCTACTGCTGTTATGGAACAGTAAACATGTTTTCCATTTTTCTGCTGCAAGAGCAGCTCTTCATTTTTAACATAACCATCACGCGCAATTTTATTATTGAAACGCTGCCTTTCCTCCGGATATACATACAACTTCTTTACATTTATACCCATCAGGTCCGATTTACTGCGGTATCCGAATATCTTTACAAGTGCCGGATTGACCTCGATAAAGCGTCCCTCTTCGTCCGGGGTACTTCTGTATATTCCCGCATTCAGATTCTCGGTGAGTGTCCTGTATTTTTCTTCACTGACAATCAGAGATTCCTCTGCCCGCTGCCGTTCCTGAATTTCCCTGTTCAGTGCAACATTGATACCCTGCAATTGAACATTACGCTGCTTAAAACCGTGCATGCGAATCTTATATACCGAAAATGTAATGGTCAAAATCAGCAGGGCAACCATCCCCCGGAACCAGAGCCTCTCCCAAAACGGCGGTGCGACATAGATGGTTACTGCAATACCCTGTTCATTCCAGATACCGTCAGAATTCGATGCTTTGACCCGAAATACGTACTTACCTCCCTGGAGGTGCGTATAACTGGCAAAACGATGGTTGGCATCACAATTTGTCCAGGTGTCTTCCAGGCCTTCCAGCATATAGGCATACTGGTTTT
This sequence comes from uncultured Calditrichota bacterium, assembly GCA_964410215.1. GTDB lineage: Bacteria > Calditrichota > Calditrichia > Calditrichales > CAYPHA01 > CAYPHA01. The sequence goes on from CAYPHA010000067.1 coordinate 4,799, forward strand.
TTGTGGGATTACTGAAATCGAGCGCAGCAAATTCAAAGGAAAGCGAGTGATGCGTATAACTCAATTCGATACGTTCATCTTCTGATAACCAGGGATTATTCAATAACTGACTAAACGTGTCTACAGGCCTGTTCTGAACTTTGAAATCCGTAACAACAATGGGCGGCGGATGCGGATTGAGAACAACATCGCCGGGCTTGAAAAGCGTAAAACCATCAACCCCGCCGAAAAGGAATTCCCCGGCTTCTGTCTCATGATATGCCCCGAAATTGAACTCACTCCCCGGCAGTCCGTCCAGCACATTATAATTGTTAAACGCATCATGAACAGAAGAACCAGCCGGCATACCGGTTATATAATTAAATTTTGACAGTCCCTTATTTGTACTTATCCACAAATTATGCCCTTCATCCTCGAGAATTCCATAAACGACATTATTCGGCAGACCATGGATTTCTTTATAATGCGTGAACATTCCGCTCTGACGGTGGAGCCGGTTCAAACCGCCTCCGAATGTCCCGCACCAGATGGTACCCTGTGTATCCTCATAAATGGAATAGACAAAGTTAGAACTGATACTCTTCTGATTGGATGGATCTGTTTGATATACAATATTTGTATTGTTCTTCAGATCGATTTTATTCAATCCGCCGCCATAGGTTCCAATCCAGATATCACCGCTCCGATCCTCCATTATGGCACGTATCTTATCCGCGGATATCGTAACCCTTGATCCCGGCCTGGTGGAAAAATGATCGTAGTCTCCGGATTCCGGATTAATACGGTAGGCTCCATTTCCATCTGTTGCTGCCCAAATGTGCCCTTCCTGATCTTTCAGGAGACCCAATATGATATTTCCTTCAAACGGATCGGCACGCGTAAAAATATCACCGTATGTTTCATGGGAATACGTATCTGTATGCATTCTGGAGAGCCCCGCATAGGAACCAATCCACAGATGTTTTCCGTCGAGCAGAATCGCCCTTATCCGGCTCTGTTCACTTACCGGCTCATTTACCAGAAAATGATTAAATATACCTTTTTTTCGGTCAAAGCGGTTCAGTCCATTATCCGTTCCTATCCATAATACGGTACTGTCCATGCTTTCGAAAGTATAAACCAGCTCATGGCTGATCGTATTATCTCTTGAATTGCCGGGTTTGAAGGAGATAAACACCTGCTTACGGACATCGAGCTTATTAATACCGCCCGTATATGTGCCGATCCAGAGAATACCGCTCCGATCTTCATGAATGGAAAGAATATGATCACTGCTCAGTGTGGTAAGATTTGTGGCGCGATACCGGTATACATCAAACCGTGATTTCTCTTTATCAAAGCGGCACAATCCGTCATTCGTTCCGATCCATAAACGACTATTTGAATCCTGGTAAATGGCATTCACATGATTATCCGGCAAACTGTGAAGGTTAGAAGGATTATGTCGAAAGCGGATGAACGCATCATCCACAGGATTGTAAGAGATCAGCCCGTTGACGGTTCCGAACCACAACAGCCCGTGATTATCCTGAAAAATGGCGGTTATTTTCCGGTCTTTTAATATGGGAACATAGACAGGGGAGAAATCATCCGTACGTTTGTTATAATAACATACACCCTGATCCGTTCCTATCCAGAGCGTATCACCACGGTCTCTGTATATGGACACGATACTATTATCAGGGAGCCCTCTGCCCTGCTCCTTTGTATATCTTATAAACGTTGTATCTTTCAGGGATAGCCGGTTCAGACCGTCGGACGTTCCCACCCAGATGGTCTGAGCGTCAGCGACGAAAAGGCTTTGTATATAATTATCACTGAGTGATAACGAATCATCCGGGGAATGTTTATATGCTATAAACCGGTTACCTGCCCTATTAAAACAATTTAGGCCGTCATCCGTTCCTATCCAGATGCATTTCGAGCTGTCCTGGGCCAGTGCACGGATTCGGTTATTGGAAAGTGTTCCCGGTTGAAATGGATTATCTCTGAATACGGTAAACCTATAACCATCAAACCGGTTCAGTCCATCCATGCTGCCAAACCACAAAAAACCCCGATGATCCTGCAAAATAGTGTAAATACTGACCTGTGAGAGCCCTTCATCAATCGAGATCCGTTCGAATGACAATGCGTTTCCCGGCGTCACCCCGTATGGCTCAGATGCAACATGATTGATTGAAACAGATGACAGAATCAGGATAGTAATAATGTTTCGAATACCGATAACGACTTTCATATTGTGCTTGTTACTATTAAAAACAATTTCATTTTGATATATTATCGAAATTTTTAATAAAAAGCTTAATTTTGAATCTGCCTTTTATAGCCTGACAGGAGAAATATTACAGTTTTAATGATCATAATAAAATACATCCTGGAATTGGATTGTGGAAGCTTTTAGTGTAAATTCGGTTAACACTATTAATGCAACAGAAAAATTATGAAAATACATGCTGCTCTTCTCATACTTGCCCTGCATTTATTTCATGCAGCCGGACTCACCGCACAGCCGGATACGTATCCTTTTACGATGCTGCGTTCCAACCGCATTACCGGCATCATTCCCGATATTAATGACGGATACGGTGTGACATTCAGGGATTTTAACCGGGACGGTTATGCGGACATTTACCTGGTCAGTTTCCGTAATCTCAACCGTATGCTGATCAATAATGGTGGCATCATTCCTTTCATTGACCGGACAATCCAGTCCGGACTCGGTGGTTATCTCATGTCACATGGTAAAACCAACCTTGAACTGGGTGTTTCCACGGCCGACTATGATAATGACGGTCTGCCCGATGTCTTTTTGAGCGGCTGGGGTAAAACCCATCGCCTGTTTCGAAACAACGGTAACCTGAATTTTACCGACGCGACATCCAAACTTACAGCAGCCGGTTTACTCGATATCAATCAGGGCTTGTGGAGCGATGTCGATAACGACGGGCATCTCGATCTTTATATTACGGATGAACATTTCAGCAACCGCTTACTGGTTAACCTCAAAAACGGTTTTTTCAGCGAGCGTATCTGGACCACCAGTTTTATCGATACAGCAAAAAGCCAGGGGGCCTGCAGTGCAGATTTTGACAGCGACGGAGATCAGGATATCTATGTATGCAACTGGTTCCATCACGATTATTTCCTGCTCAATAACGGAGAGGGTCTGTTCACCATGGCGGATTTGGATCTGCCGACCCTGAATCGCCCCTTCTCCAGCAACAGCGCCGGTACAGCTGATATTGACAATGACGGTGACCTCGATATCATCGTTGCCACCCGCGACAGTATCATTCATTTCTACAGAAACAACTCAGCAGATGGCGTGGCCTCGTTTACAGTAGAAACATCCCACCCCTTTTATCACTATGGTAACAGCGCCTTTGGTGTTCTCCTGGAAGACTTCAACCACGATGGCTGGGTAGACTGCTTTATCGCCGGAAAAGGCCGAAACCGGTTATATCTCAATGATGGTAAAGGTAATTTTATTACCCAGTATGATGAAGCAAATATCGACGCCTACAGTACCGGATCTGCCGTCGCTGATTTTGACAATGACGGTGACCTGGACATCCTCGTTTCCAATAAAGACCAATACAGCCAGATATATCTGAATCCGACAAACGACAGACGTTTTCTGAAAATGCGCATCATCGGTGTCAATACAAACCGGGATGCGGTAGGTACAAAGGTATCGTTTTTCAACGGAGCGGACTCGCTCCGAACGCTGATCGGTTACAGGGAAGTCGGCGTTAACAAAGGATACCTTTCTTCCTCGGATCCGATCATCCATTTTGGTACCGGGTCCTACAGACAGATTGATGCAGAAATTGTATTCCCCTCCGGCCAGGTGATTACAAGGACGGGGCTTGAACCCGGTAAATCGTATACATTTTATGAATACGGTCAGGTCTTACGTACGGTTTATTTTGGCATGCACAAATTGAGGTACCAGGCCAGTCAAAGGGAATTCTGGTGGAACCTGGGATTAGGCCTGCTCCTTGTTTTTATCATTGCCGCTTACCTTTCCCTCGGGTTAAGGCGTTATCTCTGGACCGCTTTTAGTGTATCCCTTCAATTATCTGTCTGGTTCATCCTGGCCTTAACAATCCTCGTGTTTCTGGGCAGTGCGGAGATTTTTTTATCACTTATGATTCTTAACGGGCTTTCCATTTTCGGTGCCTTTATTTCCATTCTTTTTTCTGAATACCAGCGGCGTCTTCGTCAAAAACGTACCCGGTTCAGAAAAATCTTGCAGAACCTGAGTGATGAGATGATAAATATCCATGAAAATGAGGCCCTGTTCAGGCAAATCGAACAGACCGTATCCGCACATGATTATATTAATAATACCATCTTTCTCATTAATAACAGTAATGTATTGGAACCGGCCATCAGCGGCAGGAAAGAAACAAAAGGCCGGCCTTTTTTATTTAACCTCTCCGGTGAAGAGAAAAAGACGCTCATGCATGAAAAAATGGTCCGCATCCGTGCCCATTCCTCTTACTTTCGAACATTTACCGAAAAATTAAATCTGAATATCCTGATACCCGTCAAACGTAAGGAAACCCTTTTCGGCGTACTGGGAATCCATATGCTGAATGCTGATAACCCGCTTAACATCAATGACCTTCAGCAGATTGCCACCATTGCCAACCAGACAGCCGTAGCGTATGAAAACAATTTGTATATCAAGGAAACAGCCGATCTTATTCAGCAGCTCACGGAATCCAAGATCCGCAAGCAGTATGTGGAACAGCTCGAAGAAACCAACAAAGCCCTGGATGAAAAAAATATCGAGTTAACCCGGCTGTTTAATGAGTTGCAGAACAAGGAAGCACAATTGATTCATTCGGAGAAAATGGCCTCTCTCGGCCAGTTGGTCGCCGGAATCTCGCATGAATTAAACAACCCGATCAGCTTTATTTACGCGAATATGAAAGTATTGAAGGATGATATCGAAGAACTGGACGACATTTTAACCACCCTGCCGGATTCCGTAAACGGCTCCCTGCGAAATCAGCTTCATGAACTGCTTGCAGACTTTCGATCCATTATTGACGACAGCAGTAACGGCAGCCGCACGGTTAAGGAAATCGTTCAGAATCTGCGCAGTTTTTCCAGGCTGGACCAGGCCGAATGGAAAGACGCCCACATCGTGCCCGGCATTGAAAGCAGCCTGAAAATACTGAAACATCAGATACCGGAACGAATAGAGGTGCTTACCGATTTTAAAGCGGATCCGCTCCTTTACTGCAATCCGGGGCAGTTGAATCAGGTATTCGTCAACCTGATATCTAACGCCATACAGGCAATCGAAGACAAAGGCACAATAAGAATTACAACAGAAACCGGCGAGACTGTCCTTAAAGTGCACATCGAAGACAGCGGCAAAGGCATTCCAAATGAGGTCATTCCGAAAATATTCGATCCTTTTTTTACAACAAAGGATGTGGATAAGGGTACCGGGCTGGGACTGAGTATTTCGTACTCTATTCTGAAAAAACATAATGCTGAAATAGATGTTGATAGTACCCCGGGTAAGGGAACCCGCTTTACACTGACATTCCCGTTGCATCATGAAACGCGGAGAACACATGAATAAAACCAGCATTCTGATTGTGGACGATCAGACTGAAATTCTTAACACATTACGCCGGATATTTCGCAGAGATTACGAAGTGCATACGTCGAACAGGGCGGCCGAAGCGCTCGATCTGCTGAAAGAGCATGACGTTGCCGTGATTCTGGCCGACCAGAGAATGCCCGGGATGGATGGCGTGACTTTTTTGAGCAAAGCCCTGGAAATAAGGCCCGATTCCATACGCATCATGATCACAGGATATGCCGACATCGAGGCGTCAATAAATGCCGTAAACAAAGCACAGATATACCAGTATATCTCAAAACCATTCGAACCGGACGAGCTGCGTCTGATCGTTCAACGTGCTGCTGAACGGTTCCAGATTCTTCAGGAAAATAAAAATCTGCAGAACAAGCTGGTAGAGGCTAACAAGCTTCTCCAGAATGAAAATATTGAGCTGCATCGCCAGGTGGAAAAACAGCTGGACCTGGGCAACCTGATCGGTCACAGCCCGGTGATGCTGAATGTTTTCAAACTGGTCCGTAAAGTGGTCGATACGCCAACGACGGTACTGATCCTCGGCGAGACCGGCACCGGCAAGGAAATGCTGGCAAAAATGATCCATTTCAACAGTTCCCGCAAAGACAATATGTTTGTTGTGCAGAACTGTGCCGCGGTTCCCGATACCCTGCTTCAGAGTGAACTGTTCGGACACGTCAAAGGCGCCTTTACCGGTGCCGTGAAAGATAAAAAAGGTCTTTTTGAACTGGCCGATCAGGGAAGCGTATTCCTGGATGAAATCGGCGACACCACACCGGCGTTGCAGTTGGGCCTGCTGCGGGTCCTCCAGGAAGGAGAAATCAAACCGGTCGGCGGAACCCGGACATTCAAGGTGGATGTGCGGGTAATCGCTGCCACCAACCGGGATTTGTATAAAGATGTCCGGGAAGGCCGTTTCCGCGAGGACCTGTATTACCGTCTGAATGTGTTTCCCATAACACTGCCCTCGCTGTCGAAACGCAAGGAGGACATCCCTGAACTGATTTATCATTTTGTCCAGAAATACGCCAGACGCATTGGAAAACTGGTTAAGGGTGTGGATGATGATGTGATAAATGTGCTGGTAAATGCGGAATATCCGGGAAATGTCCGGGAACTTGAAAACGAAATTGAACGCATGGTAACGCTTGTGGACAACCAGGCTCCGCTCACGATGGACCTGCTGTCACCCCGCTTCGTCCATACGAAAAAGGATCCGGGTTATGCTTTCCCCATGCACACAGACCTAAAACGTGCCGTGGAGGAACTGGAAAAAAGAATGATCATGGATGCCCTGGAAGACCTGAACGGGAATATTCAGAAATCGGCAATCCGGCTGGGAATCAGCCGTGTCGGTCTGCATAAGATGCTGAAACGCTATGACATCAACGCATCCGCTTATAAAGAAAGAGGTTAGACAGCCGCACTTTCCAGACGTTCAGAGCGGTCGGCAAGCTTGAGAGCGTCTATTAACTCTTCGATATCACCTTCCATGAGACGATCCAGTTTATACAGCGTCAGATTGATACGATGATCGGTAACCCGTCCCTGTGGGAAATTATAGGTACGGATTTTAGCACTGCGGTCACCCGACCCGACCATCATTTTCCGTTGTTCGGCAATTTCCGAATTCTGCTCCCTGATCGCTATATCATGCAGGCGTGTACGAAGCACTTTCATCGCCTTATTCTTGTTCTTAAGCTGTGATTTCTCATCCTGGCAGCTCACGACCAGACCGGTGGGTACATGGGTGATACGAACGGCTGAATCCGTGGTGTTAACGCTCTGACCACCGGGACCACTGGAACGGTACACATCGATGCGCAGGTCATTGGGATCGATAGCGATATCCACTTCCTCCGCTTCCGGTAAAACCGCAACAGATACGGCGGATGTATGAACCCGTCCCTGTGTTTCCGTTTCAGGGACGCGCTGTACGCGGTGAACCCCGCTTTCGAATTTCAGCGTACCGTAGGCATTTTCCCCTTCAACCGAAAAAATAATTTCCTTGAAACCGCCCCGTTCCGAAGGGCTGGAACTCATTACATCCGTTTTATACTTCCTATCCTCACAAAAACGGGTATACATGCGATAGAGATCGCCGGCAAAAATCGCCGCTTCATCGCCACCGGTACCGGCACGGATTTCCATGATAGCGGTTTTATGATCATTCGGATCTTTCGGGACCAGCAACAGCTTGAGCTTTTCCTCAATGTGCTCTTTCTGTTCTTCCAGATCTTCCATTTCCGCTTCCGCCAACTCAAGAAGTTCGTGGTCGCTTTCTTCTTTCAGCAGCGACTTGTTACCCTCATAATCGTTTAACACTTTCAGATAAGTTTCCCCGACCTCCAGGATTTTGGATATTTCACTGTGTTCCCGGGCCGTATCCCTGTATTTTTTCTGGTCCGCATGAATCGCCGGATCAGCCAGGGCTTCATTAAGCGCCTCCAGCCGTTCTTTTAAATGCAGGATTTTCTCTTTCATCGTTCAAACTCCTAGCCGGTTACCGGAAGTATTTCCGACTGAATTACCGGCTTAGCCGTAAGTTCTTCTTTATAATCTTCACCGAGTGCCGCTTCCAGGGCGGCGATGGCCACTTCCACCTGCTGATCATCAGGCTGGCTCGTGGTGATGCGCTGTAAACCCAGGCCCGGTGCAATCAGGAGGCGCACCAGCGGATTATGTGTATGGCGCGAAGATGCTTTCAAAGCTTCGTAGCTGATACCGCCGACCACCGGGATAAGGGGGAGATGCGTTATAATACGGATTACAAAGTTTATATCCCCATAGACCATCATGACCACGGTATCGAGCAAGGCGAAAAACAGCAGACTCACCAGCATAACGATCATCAGAAAACTGGTGCCGCAGCGCGGATGATAGGTTGTATACTTCTGTATATTCTGCGGAGAAAGGACAATTTTATCTTCGAAAGCAAAAATGGTTTTATGCTCCGAGCCATGATATTGAAAAAGGCGTTTGACATCATCCATGAATGAGATACCCCAGACATAAAGCAGAAAGAAAACGATCCGGAAACCGCCGGCAACGAAGTTGAACATCAAAGCCTGTTTTTCAATATTAAACACGGTGGATGTCAGGTACAGGGGCAGGACGAAAAACAAGGCGATGCCGATAACCAGGGCCAGTGAAATGGAAAAAACGGCACCGGCTGTAGACATGCCTTTTTTCTTCTTTTTCTTCGCCTTACGTTTGCCTTCCTTAATCTCCTGCTCTTCGAGATCCTCCATGGCCTTGTCAGCCGACCATTGCAGCGTTTTAATACCAAGGATCATTACTTCAATCAGGGTAACGGCACCGCGGATAATCGGAATGTTCAGATATTTCTTCCGCTGTACAAGGGATACGTACTCCTGTATCATCACCTCTATTCGTCCGCTCGCCCTGCGTATCGCTGTGGCAATTCTTTTAGGGGAACGCATCATCACGCCTTCGATGACAGCCTGGCCGCCAACGGGCATTATTTTTTCTTCTGTCTGATTACCAGCCAAACCCTTTTCTCCTTTTATCAAAAAAAAACGGAATGACATGGCGCACCAGATCATTCCGTTTTCATATTCTTATTTTGCCCGCCTGGGGCAGCTATTTACGATTATACTTTTTCATAAATTTCTCAACACGCCCGGCAGAGTCAACCAGCTTCTGTTTACCTGTAAAAAAAGGATGACAGGCCGAACAGATTTCAACTTTCATGTCCCCGACCACCGAGCGGATCTCGAATTTATTGCCGCATGCACAGCTGACGGTTCCTATTTTATAATCCGGATGTATTTCCTTTTTCATCACAATCTCCTCATCATTTCAAAAAGTCTGATAATATAAGAACTGTCAGACACTAAATCAAGCTTTAATTCATGCGCCGATTCACGCAGTTTGAAAACCTTTGTATCACGCCATCAGAATGCTGGTCAGGAGCTCATGGAACGCAGGAAATCCTTGTTGTTCTTGGTTTCTCTCATCTTATCGAGCAGGAATTCCATACCTTCGATGATATTCATCTCATTAAGGAGCTTACGCAGGATCCAGATTCTCGATAATTCTTCCCGGCTCAATAACAGTTCTTCTTTACGCGTACCGGACTTGTTGATATCCAGTGACGGGAAGATACGGCGATCGGACAGGCGGCGATCCAGAACGAGTTCCATGTTGCCGGTACCTTTAAATTCTTCGAATATAACCTCATCCATCCTGGAACCGGTATCGATGAGAGCGGTTGCGATAATGGTAAGACTGCCCCCTTCTTCGACGTTCCGTGCGGAGCCGAAAAAGCGCTTTGGTTTCTGAAGGGCGTTGGAATCGACACCACCGGAGAGAATTTTACCACTGTGCGGAACCACGGTGTTGTGAGCCCGGGCCAGGCGTGTAATACTATCGAGTAGAATTACGACATCTTTTTTGTACTCTACCAGCCTTTTCGCTTTTTCAAGAACCATATCCGCAACCTGGACATGGCGTTCGGCCGGCTCATCAAACGTGGAACTGATCACTTCCGCATCCACCGAACGCTCCATATCGGTTACTTCTTCCGGACGCTCATCGATGAGCAGAACCATCAGTTCGACTTCCGGCTGATTATGCGAAACGGCGTTGGCGATTTTTTGCAGCAGAATGGTTTTACCCGTTCGGGGCTGTGCGACAATCAGGCCGCGCTGACCTTTCCCGATTGGCGTAAGCAGGTTTAAAATTCGTGTTGAATAATCGTTACGTACCGTCTCGATTTCTATACGCTCTTCCGGATAGAGGGGCGTCAGGGTATCGAACAGATTGCGGTCCCTGGCTTTATCCGGACTTTCAAAATTAACGGCTTCCACCCGCAGGAGGGCGAAAAAGCGTTCATTATCCTTGGGCGGGCGGATCTGACCACTGACGGTATCACCGGTACGCAGCCCAAAGCGCTTGATCTGGGAGGGAGAGATATAAATATCATCCGGCCCCGGCAGATAACTGTAATTCTGTGAACGGAGGAATCCGTAACCATCCGGAAGAATTTCCAGCACACCTTTCGAAAAAATCAACCCTTCCTGGGCCGTTTGTTCTTCGAGAATCCGGAAAATCAGTTCTGATTTCTTTAATCCGGATAAAGGGCCGATATTCATTTCCTCAGCAATTTTATTCAACTCCGTTATCTTTTTCTTTTTCAACTCTTCGATATCTAGCATGAAAACATCCTCTTATTTGGATACTGTATTTTATAATGATGGTATTTTGAACATGGTAAAACTTGAGAGACAGGTAAAATTGGATTATTGATCGATAAGTACTGTAATATAGCCTCTCACGGATAATATGTCAATTTGATTCTGATAAATATGCACCGATTAAGTAGTGACTGCCGAGGACCAGCAATGAATCGTTTTTTTTCAGTTCGTTTTTAGTAAATTCGTATGCTTCAGACAAATCTTTAATAAAAACAGCCTCTTGTTTCAGCTTTTTGAACGCCTCGAGCAAATGTCCGCCCTCCAGACGGCGATGCGTATCCGGCTCCGTGATCACAATCCTGTTGAAGCGCCCTTTAAGAAACCGGGCGATACGCCTGTAATCCTTATCCTTCACCAAGCCGATCAACAAGGTATCCCTTCCGGATTTTACGGGTCCTTTCGATTTGTAGAAACTGACAGACCGCTTGATACCCTGATAATTGTGACTCACATCAAAAACGATGCGCGGACTTAAAGAAACAGACTGCAGTCTGCCCGGCCAGAAGGCAGACGCCATCCGTTCCCGGAAGGCGACCTTATCAAACAGGATATCCCTTTTAGTAAGGAAATGACGCGCAGCCAGATAGCCTAAACCCAGGTTCCTGAGCTGGAAATCGCCGGCCTGTTTGCATTGTATGGATTCCAGGAAATCCGAATGAAGCGCATCTTTCAGCGAGAAGCGGCTGCCGTCCAGTCCGGCATGCTGGACAGTAATATCATACAATTCCTCTGCCTTAAACAGGCGGCTGCCCTCCTTAAGGTGTCTTTCCAGTGTTGCATGTACATTCCGGTGTTGTTTCGCGGTAAAGACATCGGCGTTATCCTTAAAGATACCGGCTTTTTCGGCGGCAATGGCAGACAAGTTGCGCCCGAGCTGTTTTTCATGATCGAAATGAACCGGCGTGATAACAACGGTATCGGGTCGGACGATATTGGTTGAATCCAGCCTTCCTCCCAGGCCTGTTTCGATGATGGCCACATCCACTTTCTTCCTGCTGAAATAATCGAAAGCCATCGCGGCAGATACGTCGAAAAACGTTGCTTGTCTTTCCAGTACATATTCCCGGATACGCGACCAGAAATCAATGATAAACGATTCGGAAATCATTTCGTCATTTATCCGGATCCGTTCACGGAAATCAACCAGGTGGGGGCTGGTAAACAAACCCACGTTCAGACGCATGGCACGCAGGGTATGCTGCATGAAAAAACAGGTTGAACCCTTTCCGTTGGTACCGGCCACGTGAATGACCGGATAATGCAGGTGCGGATCACCCAGCCGCTCTGAGAGGGCCGTTATGTTGTCGAGCCCCAGTTTGATTGCAAACCGCTGGAGATCGTATATGTCATTAATCGTGGATTGGTACTGACTCATGGATGCATTTAAACCAGTTTACCGATAATAAATCCGATAACGATACCCGTGAGAAGCACGACGGTCAGGATACGATAGTTGACCACTTCTTTGGTATATCCTCTTTTTATGGCGACAATGGAGACGAAGTAACCGAGGGCATTGATGAGCCAGAAAAAAGGAAGGGCCAGAATTTTTGCCACGAAGGGGCCGACAACAGGCACCAGGCCGATAATATTGATCAGACCGATAAAAGCCTGTGAGATGATACCGAAAATCACCACGGCACCACCGATTACCGTTTTATCTACATTGTAATAAAAGGCAACAATTACAAACGTTACAATGAGCACCCAGGTCAGGATGGTTTTCCAGAATGCTTTAAAAAAGATTCTGAACGTAAGCGTGTAGTGCCTGATTTGCTCAATATTTTTCTGGATAGGCCGATCTTCAGACATTTTCTAAAACGGTGTCCGCCTGAACCTGTTCGCTGATCATACCAAAACGACGTTCCCTGTTCAAAAAATTCCAGATAGCATGCATCAGATGTTGCTTTCTGAAATCGGGCCAGGCGGTTTGTGTAACATATATTTCAGAATAAGCGATTTGCCATAACATGAAATTGCTGACACGAAATTCCCCTCCGGTGCGTATAACAAGATCCGGATCCTGCTGACCGGCTGTATCCAGTGAACCGGCCAGGGTCCGGCAGTCGATATCATCCGGATTGAGCGTACCATTTGAAACCTTCCTGGCAAGGCGTTTTACCGCGTCCACTATTTCCTGCCGCCCGCCATAACTGAGTGCCACATTGAGAATCAGACCGGTATTGTTCCTGGTTTTTTCGACTGCCGATCGGACACTTTTTCGTGTTACATCAGGCAGCTTATCGAGCCGGCCTATAGCACGAATAACCACGTTGTTTTTTGCAAGACGTTTGATTTTACGATTGATTGTAGATACGAGCAGCTGCATCAGGGCATTTACTTCCCAGGCAGGACGCTGCCAGTTTTCTTCCGAAAATGCGTAGATAGTTAATGCTTCTACACCGAGTTCGGCGCATCCTTCAACGACTTCCTCAACCGATTCAACCCCCTCATGGTGTCCGGCTGTCCGGGGGAGTCCGCGTTTCTTGGCCCACCGGCCGTTACCATCCATAATGATGGCAATGTGCCTGGGCAATTCAGGATGATCTTTGAGCTCATCTAAATTTGGAAGGAATTCTTTGAATGCCTCGTTATTCACCCCTGTTCCCCTGTTCAAGTAATCATATAAAAAGAGCTCAATAATTTAAAGCCAATTCGCTAAAAGTCAATAGGAGCCCTGCGCGGGAACGGTATCCCTATATATACTCCGATCGGTTATACAATAATGTCAAGATTCAACCGGTATATTTTATTTTTTCTCTTCTTTATAATGATATAGGTCACGATGGAGATATGCACAAATTTGTACCATATTCATGTTACAATACAGGTTCCGGCAATCTTTAGCTTTTATTCTGCAGCGAAGTATTAATAAGTCATTTATTATATCATGGAGGGTATAATGAAAATCCAAACCATTACAAAAACATTCATCAGTTTACTCTTTCTGCTTCAGTCGGCCTATGCGGATACATGGACTGAAAGCACAATCAGCACGAATACCACATTTACACGCAATAATGGAACAGGTGACGGTGTGTGGATCATTGACCTGGAAAACGATTCCCTCGAGATCGAAACAGGTGTGACCCTGACCATCGAGCCCGGTGTCACCGTCCTCTTCCATGATGACATCCGCATGCTGGTATACGGAACGCTTCTGGCCGAGGGTACGGAAACAGATTCTGTTCTCTTTACACTGAATACGGCAACCGGCAGTGCAACGGAATGGGGTGGGATTAAATTAATGTCGCACTCCGGTGATCACCGCATTTCGTATTGCCGTATTGAGTACGGTGACGCTGATTTTTCAGGGCCGTGGGTCGGTGAATACGGAACCAATGGCGGCGGCATCTTTGTCGGTGATACGGTATCCAATACCGAGATCACTCATAACCTGATCTGGAAAAACAGGGCGACCACCGGTGGCGGAGGGATTTTCTGCTTCGGCGAAAACCAGCCGCTTATTGAATATAATATTATACGTGATAACAGCGCTGCCCAGGTAGCCGGTGGGATCGGCGTTCGCGGCTCCGCCTCCAGTGAAACAAGTAAACCCAGGATCCAGAATAATTTCATTATGGGCAACACGGCAGATGGCATAGCCGGTGGCGGTATCGGTTTGTACGCCAATACAACGGCCGAAATCTATAATAACCTGATCTACAATAACCGCTCCCAAAACGGGAAAGGCGGCGGCGTTGCTGCCATATTCTCAGGAAGTTCCGCTATCCTGAAAAATAATGTGATCCGGGGTAATTCTGCGGATACGGATCCCCAGGTCAGCGGCTCACTTTCGCTGACGTATTCGAATATCGAGGATGGTTTTTCCGGTGAAGGAAATATCAGCACAGATCCGGAATTTACAGATCCGGCAAATAGTGATTTTCATTTTGAAGCGACGTCATCCCTTGTCGACGGCGGTGACAATACAGATGCGCCGGCTTTTGACTATGAAGGCACCCCGCGTCCCTTTGACGGTGACCGCGACGATGTGGCTACAGTGGATATCGGCCCATACGAATATGTGAATACGGCTCCCGGGATCACGTCAACTCCCTTCACCGATGCTACGGAAGATCAGGCGTATACATACCAGGTCACCGCCGATGATCCCGACGCGGGAGAGGAATTGACGTTCAGCCTGGTCACGGCTCCTGACTTCTTATCCATTGATCCGTCCACCGGTGAAATAAGCGGAACACCACTTACAGATGACGATGCGGGGACCCATTCCATCACCGTCCGCGTGGCGGATTTGAACGATGCAGCCGATACACAGGATTATTCCCTCGATGTAACCGCTGTAAACGACACACCGGTAATTACAGACATACCCGGACAAACCATCGAAGAAGGGGAAACATTTTCCACTATCGATTTGAACGGCTATGGCAGCGATGAAGAAACTTCCAGCGAAGAGCTGCAGTGGTCTTACAACGGCAATCTCGAACTCGCCGTCGATATCGATGCCGGTAATATCGCAACTATTTCCATACCAAATACAGATTGGTATGGTTCGGAAACCATTACGTTTACGGTGGAAGATGCGCAGGGAGAATCTGCCGGTGATGCCGCTGTATTTACAGTAACAAACATCAATGATGCCCCGGTTGTGAGTAATGTACCGGGTGAAACCATCGCAGAAGGGGGAACATTCGTAACCATCAATCTGGATGATTATGTCACGGATATCGACAATGCCATTGCCGAAATGACCTGGACCGTGAGCGGTGAGACCAACCTGTCCGTCACCATTGACGATAACAGGATAGCAACCGTCACGGTACCCGATGAGGATTGGAGCGGTACGGAAATTCTTACATTTACGGCAACCGACCCGGGCAATCTGGCAGACAGTGACACGGCCATTTTTACGGTTACGCCGGTTAATGACGCGCCGGTTGTCAGCGGCATCGAGGACCAGACCATCGATGAAGGTGACAGCTTTCTATCGATAAATCTGAATAATTTTGTCAGCGATGTGGACAATTCGGTTGAAGAAATGGAATGGAGCTATAGCGGCAATACGGAATTGACGGTGACTATATCCGGTGACGATATCGCTACGATTGGTATACCGGATGCGGACTGGTTCGGCAGTGAAGCGATCACATTTACGGCGACCGATCCGGGAGAGCTATCCGGTTCGGATGAAGTGGTCTTTACCGTTACCAATATTAACGACGCTCCGGTGGTCGGCAACGTCCCCGGTGAAACCGTGGCTGAAGGGACCCCCTTTGCCACCATCAGCCTCGATGATTTCGTCACCGATATGGATAACACCGTCGATCAGATGACCTGGGGTAGCAGCGGTGGAACCAACCTGTCCGTATCCATCGATGCAAACAACATTGCTACCGTCACACCGCTGGATGAAGACTGGAACGGTACGGAAATACTGACTTTTACCGCGACGGATCCGGGTGGATTATCCGACAGCGATACCGCCCATTTCACGGTTACACCCGTCAATGACGCCCCGGTTATGAGCGGCATCGAAGACCAGACCATTGATGAGGGCAGTACGTTTTCGACCGTCGATCTCAGCCAGTTCACGACCGACGTGGACAATGACGATGCCGAACTCTCCTGGGGTTACAGCGGCAATACCGAACTGACGGTTGACATTAACGAAAACGGGGTGGCAACTATTACGGTCCCCGATGCAGACTGGTTCGGCAGCGAGACCATCACTTTTACCGCCACCGATCCCGGTGAACTGTCCGGTTCGGATGAAATGGTCTTTACCGTTACCAATATTAACGACGCTCCGGTGGTCGGCAACGTCCCCGGTGAAACCGTGGCTGAAGGGACGCCCTTTGCCACCATCAACCTCGGTGATTTTGTCACGGATATCGACAACACCGACGATCAGATAACCTGGACGACCAGCGGAGAAACCAATCTGACCGTATCCATTGGTGAAAACAATACGGCCACCATCACTCCGATGGATGAGAACTGGAACGGTACGGAGATTATCACGTTTACCGCTGCGGATCCGGGAGGATTATCCGGCAGCGATACGGCCCACTTCACCGTAACGCCCGTGAATGATGCGCCGGTTATGAGTGGAATCGAAGATCAGACCATCGATGAGGGAAGTTCCTTCGCTACCATTGATTTAAAAGAATACACAACGGATGTGGATAATGATCATAGTGAACTCTCCTGGGGCTACAGCGGCAATACCGAACTGACGATTGATATCGATGAAAACGGCGTGGTTAGCGTAACCGTTCCATCAGAAGACTGGCTGGGCAGTGAAGCGATTACGTTCACGGCCACAGATCCCGGGGAGCTTTCTGATTCCGATGAAGTGGTATTCACCGTGACAAATATTAATGATGCCCCGGTTGTAGGAAATGTACCCGGAGAAACCGTGGCCGAAGGTAATGCTTTTGCGACCATCAATCTCGACGATTTTGTAGAGGATGTCGACAACGCCATCGATGAGATGAACTGGTCGGCCAGCGGCGAAGCCAATCTTACCGTCTCCATTGATGAAAACAGGGTGGCCACCATTACGGCGCTAGATGAAGACTGGAACGGCACGGAGATTATTACTTTTACAGCCGCCGATCCGGAGGGTTTATCCGACAGCGATACCGCCCTGTTCCGGGTTACACCGGTCAATGATGCTCCGGTTGTAAGCGGCATCGCGGATCAGTCCATCAATGAAGGTGAAAGCTTTGAACCCATCGACCTGAAGTTGTCTGTAACCGATGTGGACAATGAGGTAACTGAACTAACCTGGAGTACGGACGGGGAAAGTCAACTCTCGGTAATGATAGATGAAAACGATATCGCTACTATCACCATACCGGATGTCGAATGGTACGGAAGCGATACGATTATCTTCACAGCCACGGATGCGGGCGGTTTAAGCGACAGCGATACCGCCGTGTTTACCGTTGATGCTGTCAACGATCCGCCGGTCGTGAGCGGCATCATGGACCAGGAAATCGATGAAGGCACTCTTTTTGCGCAGATTAACCTCGATGATATGGTTTCCGACGTTGATAATAACGCAGACGAAATGAGCTGGTCCCTGATAGACAATACGGACCTTTCCCTCTCAATCGATTCCAACAGGGTTGCCACGATTGTTATACCGGATTCGAACTGGTTCGGCAGTGAATCGCTTGTATTTATGGCCACCGATCCGGGCGGTCTAACCGACACCGATACAGCAGTGTTCACCGTTCTTAATGTGAATGATGCTCCGGTTATCGAAGAATTTACCCTTCTTTCCATCCAGGAAGGTGAGCATTTTGGACCTTTAGCACTCGATGACGTTGTCGAAGATGTCGATAATGCCGATGCGGAGCTCGTCTGGATTTATGACGGCAACGAAAGCCTGTCTGTCTCGATTGATGAAAACCGCGTAGCTACCATTACACCCCCTGGTGAAAACTGGTTTGGAAGTGAAGTCATTCAGTTTATGGTTTCCGATCCGGGCGGCCTGAGGGACAGCATCGACCTGCAGTTTACAATTGTTCCGGTAAATGATGCGCCGGCGTTCACGGCCGACCTGCCGTCACTGCGTTTTTCTGAAGATGATTCCCTGCACTATGATCCCGTAAACTGGCGGGCCTTCGCGGAAGATGCCGATCATCCGGACAGCCTTCTGGTATTTGATGTCATACGCAGCAACGTTATTGAAGTGAAGTATGTTAACGATATGTTCCGGTTCAGGGCGCCGGCGGACTGGTTCGGCCGGGACACGCTTGGAGTGGCCGTATCGGATGGCGAGCTTTCGGATACCACACACTTTTTCATTGACGTGGCATCCGTAAACGACGCACCGGTTCTGCACGAACTGCCCGACTCCATTGTGTTCTATAATGATACATCGTATGTCATGCTGCTGGATGAATTTGTGGAGGATGTTGACCATCCGGATGCGACCTTAAACTGGTCTTTCGACACGACAAACGACTCGCTGGTTGCAACCTATGATGCCGGCAATCGTTCGCTGAGGCTCAGCGCACCCGGATTTACCGGGACCGTTGACCTGCACCTGACCGTTTCGGATGACAGCCTGGCAAGCGCTATGGATACCTTGAAAGTCGTGGTCGATCGGATAACGGCTATCGAAGATGATCTCTATTCGGGGATTCCGGTGACATTCGATATGCATCAGAATTATCCGAATCCGTTCAATCCGGTCACCAACATCCGCTATGCGCTGCCAAAGACATCGGATGTGGTTCTTGAAGTGTACAATGTGCTCGGACAGCGAGTTGCCACCCTCGTGAACGCATCCAAGCCGGCTGGATACCATGTGGCGCAGTTTGATGCGGGCCGGATGTCGAGCGGCGTGTATTTCTACCGGATCAGCGCCGTTGAATTTAACAAAGTGATGAAGATGATAATCATGAAGTAGCAACCAGGCTATTAGCCTGTTGACAGGGATAAATTAAGAATTGGGAATTAGGAATTAACAATATGTAGCCGGTCACTGCGTATTCTGGTTATACCGGGGTGTATCGAAGTGACCGGCCATTCTCCATTCATTTTTCTTTTTTCTATTTTCTTTTTTCTTTTTTCTTAAACCTTTCCAAACTCCCTGGCTGCTTCCAGCATAGCCAGATAATTCTCGTAGTTGACATAATGTGGTATACTGTTCCCCGATCCGACACAGTACCCCCCGTTATAGCCGGCAACTTCAATATTTTTGCGTACCTGTTCACGTACTTCTTCCGTCGTCCCGCGGCAGAGTAAATCCACATCGACATGGCCCATCAGGCAGAGACGGTCACCGAAACGTTCCTTCACTTCCGCCAGCTCCATCGCCTGGGGTTCGATGGGATGGAGGGCATCCACATGACAATCGATGATATCCTCCATTACATCATAGAGGATACCATCACTGTGGTACAAAAATGGCTTGCCATGCGCTTTTGCCAGCTCACCGATTTTTTTCAGCCAGGGGAAAAAGTATCGATGGAGTACATCCGGTGACATCAGCAGACCGCCTTGGTAGGCGATATCATCACTGTACCAGATGACATCGACGGCGTCTGACTGTGCAAAATATTCAAACATACTGTACACCAGGTCGCCGATTTTATCGTTTAATGCCGTTATCAGTCCGGGATTGTCAAACAGGGCCAGCGAGAAGGTTTCAAAGCCCATCATCTCCCAGGTCATGGTGAAGATGTCACCATACTGCCCGATCACACCCATGCCCCCCGGCAGCAATGCCTTTACCTGCTCGAAACGGGAATAATCAAAATCCGTTTTCTCCGGGAATTGAAACTGCTCAAAATCATCCATAGAACCGATGATGCCCTTACTTTCGGATGCCCATTGAAAAGAGACATCGCCGCCTTCGGGCTGTGCCGCCTGGGCTGTTTTTTTCCCCGACGGATCAAAATTGGCGACGGGTTGTAGTTTGATATAATCGTATCCGGCCTTTTCCCAGAAGGCTGCGTCATCTGCCAGGGTATTCACCGGTCTTCCCAGCAGGCGTTCTTTAATCGACGGATGGATACCCAGTTCCACATTCGGAATACGATATCCTTTACCCCCTCTGATGGTTTTAATGAAATTTTCGATATCGGGTTTCATGCTACATCACCTTTGCTGCGGTTCGACGTTTATAACAATCGGTCATAGAGCAGAGCGAGCAGGGGTAATCCACCTTCTTTACACCGGGTCCCATCCCCATCATACCGCTGATGGACTTGATCGGCTGCATCAGGAAGGAGTCGGTCAGACGAATCCCGCAGAACTGATCCGGCAGCAGTGAAAAAAGATGTTTCTGTTCCTGCACTTCCCAGCCGCAGTAACCCGGACTGAATATATTGGTCAGTGCCCAGCTTTCGTCCGGCAGGTTATTCTGCAGGTGATCAAACGTATAATTGACGAGGCTCTCCACGGCTTCCGAACCGATCGCGTCGACAATATAGCCGGACAAAGGATCGCCTTCCGTGAAAAAAGCATGCAACCATGCATCGAACAATGGCCCCAGCGTCGCAACCATAACGGCAATCTGTTCCACCTTTTTAAAATAGCGGGTTACTGTTTTACCGACTTTGAAAATCTGCCCTCCCATCAGAATCGTATGGGTCGTGTCATTGATTTCATCTGGAACAAGCAGGCAATATCCGCTGGCTGTCTCCGCATGTTGCGCCGCCTGCTTCAGAAGGTTATCAACCTGGTCTATTATTTCAGGTGGCGCCGCCCCTTCCGGGTACTGCATTGCCTGGAGGAGATTCTGTGATTCTATGTTTATTTCGTCGAACGATACCGTTATTTCTTTTATTGATGACTCTATAGTAAAATTGCCCATAATATCTTTCTGCATAAATGGTTTTCGATACTACCACTAAAGATAACATGCAGTTTATTTATAGTCAAAAGCAAAGGTGTAAATTAAAATCCGTGTTAAAGTAGATTACTTGCAATTTAAGAAAAATGTTTGTATTTATGTTTTTTCCAAAACAGGATGGTGGAAATGCCGGCAGAGATGCGCAAAATATATGTTGAGAATCCACAGCAGCGACTCATTCAGCACACGGTTGATGTACTGAAAGACGGTGGTGTCATCGTTTACCCGACGGATACGATTTACGGTTTGGGCGTTGATCTCTTCAACAAAAAATCCATGGACCGGATTTTCCGCATCAAAAAAACCTCCAATCACAAGCTGTTGAGCTTTATCTGTCCGGATCTCAAAGACATTGCCAACTGGGCCATTGTGCCCGACTACGCCTATAAAATTATGCGGCGGGTGACACCCGGATCCTACACCTTTGTATTGCCTGCGACCCGACAGGTTCCCAAAACCCTGCTCCAGAAGCGAAAAACGGTCGGAATACGCATTCCGGATTCAATCGTAGCGATCGAACTGGCAAACCAACTGGGGCGTCCGCTTCTCAGTACCAGTGTCCCGCTGGGAGAGGATGGTTATTATACCGATCCCCAGGAAATTTATGAGCAATACAAGTTTGATATTGATTTGATTCTCGATGCCGGGGTGACGTTCAATCAGCCGTCGACGATTGTGGATTTCACGTCGACCGAGCCGGAGATACTGCGGGTAGGCGCGGGCCCGGTTGAGGAATTGTACTATTAAGCAACTCTAGTTACACGAAGAAACACGAAGCAGCCACGAAGTTACACGAAGATTTATTCTATTATTAATGAGAAACCATATTAAACGCTGATCCGTTTC
>CAYPHA010000068.1:0-13674 GCA_964410215.1 uncultured Calditrichota bacterium
AATCTCCGTCTTCTTCAATTACTTTGTGCCTCTGTGCCTTTGTGCCTTTGTGCCTTTGTCCCTCTGTCCCTTCTTCTACTCTGTGCCTCTGTGCCTTTGTGCCTTTGTGCCTTTGTGCCTTTGTGCCTTTGTGCCTTTGTGCCTTCTTCCCTCTGCCCCTTCTTCTACTTATGTATTCGCAGGTTCGGCGGTTCGTCCGGGAATATTCGATTCGAAGCGCCTTCGAAGGCGCCGATATCCCAGCCGGATCCCAGCGGCCGTATCGTACCCATAAAATCGTCGTTAAAGCGGTCGCTTTCCGTACCGCGATTCGAAGCCGCGCGATCGTCTTCGCTCAATTGCAGTTGAGCCGCCTGGTTTACGCCGTTCACGCTGTACTGTACAAAGGACGGATCCGAATGGACGCCATGCCGGTCGCAGCCGGATGCGTTGAAGAACGCCGCATAGTCAATAAGCGGGGACGGATCGCCGGTTCCGTACCGGCAGGTTGCCCGGGCATTCAGCGCATCCACCAGGTTATAATCCCAGACGATATCCGGCACCGGTGTATCCCCGACACTCCCGGTCGTAACCGAAGGGTGCAGGTCCTGGAGGGTGAAGGATATCCGGTCGCTCGTCCCGCCGGACCGCTGATCATTGTTATAAATAAGATTATTGATGATTCGGACATTGGAAATATTCTCAGTGGGAATCTGGAACCAGCTGGTCATCAATCCCCAGACCCGCGTATCGACAATAGTATTGTTGGATATTTCGATATTGTGCACCGACCGGCAGGCCCTGGGATTGAACTGAATACCCCGGCTGTTCTGCCGTGCGGCAGAAGTATGATTGGTTTCATAGATAACATTATTATAGATATACATATCATGGGCATCTTCATTGGACTGCTGGGAAACATCACATTCCAGGTAAATGTAGGCATTCATTCCGTCACTGGCCCATAAATCGTGTATTTCGTTCGATTCCACTGTCAGGTGGTAAAAACCCCTCAGGTGCATGCCATCTACATAAACATCGCTGTAATTGATATTATCACCCTCAGGCTGGGTATGGATATGGTTGTGACGGATGGTCATGCCGCCTGCATAAGCCGCGGCATGTATCGCGTCGTGGCCCATGTTATATATTTCATTGTGCTCTATAATCAGATGTTTATCGTGTATGATGCCGGCATCGGCATCACCATTGGGTCGCCCTACCAGTATGCCGTAATCATAGAAATCGTGAATATCACAATGACGGATCACATTCCCGGAGGTGATGTATTCTTCAACCAGGATGGCATCATCGTTCATGTTGGGCCCCACCTCCAGGTATTCGATAACCACACCGGTAATAGAGCGCAGCCGGATTTCGTCGTTTCCGTGTCTCCGGATGACAATGTTCTGATCACTGCCTGAGCCCACACGACCGGACACGGTCACCCAGGATTCATTATTGATGACCAGGCCTGCCGGATCGTTGGGATCTTCTATGATTACCTTACCATTATGAGGCGGCTGCTGACCGATGGTGACCACGATGGGATTCCCCTCTTCACCGGAAGCCCGGATCTCCAGCATGTCATCATAGGTAACGGATTCGGTTCCGCCGCTGATAAAAAGCGTGTCACCCGGATTCAGATCACCCCAGTCAATATCATCAAACGATTCCCAGGCATCCGTCCAGGATGCGCCGTTATTGGATCCGGAGGCATTTTTGTCGACATACCGGTCTGCCGAAAAACACGATACGAAAACTAAGAGTAAGACGGGATATACACCTGCGAGTATTCTCATGACAATTATTTCCTGTATTAAGTGATTTCATCAAGCCTGAGTTACTGTTTTTTTTGAAGAGCTTTTATCATCATCGATAAATCCCTGGCCGGATTTCCGCCATATAAGGCATTGGCCGGCACATCCCTGGTCACCACAGATCCCGGTGCGATGATGGCATTTTCTCCGATGTGCACGCCAAAATGTATGATCGATCCGGTACTGATCCAGGCATTATTTCCGATCACGGTACAGGCCGATTCATCATGTTCATACCCTCTGACAGCATGCCGCGGTCCGACGATGGCAATGTTCGGTCCCGTCGAGACATTGTCACCGATCCTGGCCGGTCCCATGATGATGGCCCGCAGTCCGAACCAGCAGTTTTCACCTATTTCAATCGTTCCCTGCTTCGCACTCACCACGCAAAATTCCTCGAAGATCGTCCGGCTGCCCACCGAACAGTAATACGGTGGCTTACGGGAATAGCGGAAGTGGTGCCTGAATTCGACAAACAGGCCCTGTTTCATGTGCAAAATCTGGTTGAGTTTCCACCGGATAAACCAGTATATTTTTTTTGTATAACTTTTGCCCACATTGGGCAGAAAGTATAAGAATGTAGTCAGGTAGCTCGGTTTCATATCGGAACGTCTCCTTTTACCTGCGGCATTCAGCGCGATTCCTGTTCATATAGCGGATACATCCATTTCTCCTGAAACAGCGCCCATGATATAATGTTTACATGCTTATGCCAGATTCTGCTTACCGTCACCGTCTTTTGCTTCCCCTTGAACAGGGCAAAAGGATACAGCACAAGTGCAATGAATGCCCGCAACACACCGGCAACCAGCCAGAGGCTTCTGTAAATCGCTGCATGAACGGTGCCAAAGTGCTTCCTTATGAATCGCATCCGTGATTCTTTCTGCATAATGACGGAAAAATGTTTATTATCGTTCTTGGCACTGGTTGCACCCAGATGGTGATACATTTTATGTGTATTCAGCCCGTAAACATGGTATCCTGCCGCATGCACGCGATAGCACAGATCGACATCTTCACTGTACATGAAAAACTGTTCATCGAATCCTTCCAGTTTTTTCAGCAGCCCGCTTTTAAACAGCAGACAGGCACCGGTAGCCCAGTGCAGCCGGGTTACCGGAATTGTAGGCTGGCTATCTTTATGATTTCGGACAATCTTATTCAGAAATAAGCCCTCGCTGAAAAATTCGTTCCAGGCGTTGGGAAACGAATAAAAGAAATTTTCCTGTAACCGGCCGTCCGGATTGACAAGCCGGCACGAAACACACCCGGCGTCCTCCGTCTCCTCGATCAGCCTGATCATATCTGTTAAGCAGGGTTCCATCAGCCTGATATCCGGATTTAACAATAATATATACGGCCCCCTGCTGTCGTGAATGGCCTGATTGCTGGCACGGCCGAATCCACGATTGTCACGGTTTTTAATGAGGCGAACCTCCGGATAGTCCCGCTCAAGTATCGCGACGCTGTTGTCCGATGAATGGTTATCGACAACAATGACCTCAATTTGTAAGGTTTCGCTGTACGCCCTGATCGAGTCCAGGCATTGCGTAATGAATTCCAGACCGTTCCAGTTTACGATACATATGGATAGATCTATCACTGTGTTCATTGCGATTCCGGCATTATTTAATTCTTATCCGGTTTGTCAACCAGAATTTCATATTTTCCCGCTGCTGTTTTTTCATGAATGTCCGGAAAGCCTTATCTTCCCGTGGCTCCTTTTTAAACAGCGCATTCAGGTACCCCTGAAGCATGTAGATACCGGTTGCTATGTTTCTGTTCTCGACTGACCTGCCAATGACCCTTAATATGAAATACCAGAAATGGCCTCCCATATAATAGCTCACGTCGCCATATTTTAAATTGGCTTTTTTCAAACCCCTTCCATCCGCCGAGCCGGTCGGTTTCAGATGATGAATGGTAAGGGATTGAAGCTCGCGGGTCCGCCACCCCTTCATATTCGCTCTTACGCTATCCACGCCGTCCCAACCGGCCCGGTTTATGAGGCCGTTAATATCTTTGAAACAGGTTCTCCGGTAAAATTTGGTCGGCCCTCCGACGAAGTTCGGAGGCACGATGACTTTAACAAATCGGTCCCGCCCGGGATGATAATCATACCGTGCACCGCCCGTTATACCCAGTTTCGGATCGTCTTCAAAAGCGTTTACAATTTGTTCCAGGGTATCCGGTGGAAATTTAAGATCGGCGTCAAACTTGGCAATGATATCATAGTCTTCATTTTTTACGGTCTCATATCCCCTGTAAAAGGCATGGATCACCCCCGTGGCCGGCGCCCTGAACCCGCGATCTTCGCCGGTGATACACCGTATGAACGGCATGCGGTCGCTATATTTCCCGATCACTTCTTTCGTATTGTCCGTGCTGCCGTCATCCACAATGACCCATAAGTACGGCTTAATCGTCTGTTGTGACATGGATACCAGTGTTTCTTCAATATACGCGCCTTCATTCCTGGTTGGCGTGACAATGATCATTTTCATGATGCAGCCGTTACTTTCGTCTGACGTTTTTTTGAGTAGTCCCGGATGACTGTAGCCGTGTCGATTAAATGGGCATGGGTAAACGATAGTGCGATGGCTATCCATAAGAGGTATCCGTTCGGTCCCCATCCGTATATGGCCACATTCGTCATCATGAAATAAAATACAACCATCATGATGGCATAGATCGAGAACTGCTGATGCCATTCCGTATTGAAATATTTATAATAACTTAAAAATGTCTGTAAAAGGGCTCTGACGAAGATAATCACCGAAATAAAAAAACCGACATAGCCCAATTCAAACAGGATTTTCGCCCAGGCGCTATCCATACTTAAAAACTGGTATATCCGGCCGTCGAATTCGGCCTCCAGCCCCAGATAAAAAAAGGCATCCTGTCCATATCCCATGAGGGTGCGTAGCGGACTTTCATGCAATGCGTTCCTGACAACTTCGACCAGGGCATAGCGGTATTCATAGGACGATCCCAGGGGCGTTGTCGGATCGAATGTGGCCATGACGATATTGGACAGGGATATCCATATACCCGGTCGAATGAACAAAACCAATACGGCTGTAATACCAAGTGTCAGAATAAATTTTCGGGTGGAAGGATACATCACAAAAAGCATCACGATGGCGATACCGGAGGCCATCCAGGGACCCCGGCTTGTTGTTTTATAGAGACTAAAAAGCATCAGTGCAACACCGAGCCACAGTAAAACCTGGACTATGCGTTTTTTTGCATTGGCCATAAAATGGAATGTGATCGGCAGGGTCATGGCAATGGCGCTGCCGAACAGGATAGGATGGGGGAAAATAGATTTCAGCCGGCCCTGACGGGCAACAACCGCGCGATCCAGGTAACTGAACCGGCCCGTTTCCCTGGGAAATAAACTGTTCAGTGACCAGCCGTTCAGATATTCTATTAAACCCAGAATGCACGCGAGGAATATAGCTATTTGAATGGAAATAAAAATTTTCCGGATAATAGTGGTACTCGTGACATACTTGCTCAGAATAAAAAAGAGTGTGAAATATTCAAAAACATAGGCCATCATGCGTTTAATGCTGACAACCGGTACGATGGAATAAACATTTGACAGAAAACTCCAAATGATTAAGGCCAGGATCAGGTATTTCAGCTCAATCCGTGAAACGGGTGAAGACTGTTTCAGTGACATCAATGCCAGTATGAGCATGGTAATAGTTACAACCCGCTGTACCGTAAAATCAAACATCCCGAAAAAATCCAGCTGCACAGAGGAAGGGAAAAATATCATCAGAAAAATGTAATAGGGTAACGTTTCCCCGATGCCATGACGCTTGAAAATATATAACAACAGCGCCACACTCGCAATGTGAACCAGTATGACATTAATGATTAACATCTGTGCTCTTTTCTATCTCCATTCTGCTTCCTGCTTCCTGCTTCCTTGATCCTTGCGCCTTGCACCTTCTCCACACCCCCCCAGCCCCCCTGATAGGGGGGAACTCAGATCCTGCCACCTGCTTCCTGTCTCCTGCTTCCTGCTTCCTGCTTCCTGCTTCCTTGCACCTTTATATTACCCGTACCACTCTTTCAAATCAATGCCCAAAAATTTTTCCAGCCGTTCTGTATCTTCACGGAACCGTTCCAATAAGCTCACACGGGTTTCGGGCAGCATTTTCTGCGGTTTATATGACTCCTGGAGCGATGCACCGATTTTGGACCGCTTAATCAGGCTGAAGGCTTTATCCTTTACATCGGACGGTAAGAGTTTCTTCAACAGCATCCCGCCGGGCAGTTCCAGAATACGTTTCGTCGTCTTTGCGCGAATGAAAAAGTCCGCACTTGATTTATTCGCCACAATTTCGCCATCCTTTACTAAATTGACCTGCGGAACGCCGATAAAATCCTGGATACGGGCCAGGGTGCCGTCCGGATTACTCTTTAAATCATGCAAAAAGACCACCAGCAGTTGTTCCTTCGGAAAAAAACGCAGATAGCGGTCAATCTGCATCATATACCGGCTGCAGTCAACATAAATAGCATCCTTCCGGAGGGCCTGCTCGAAACTCATGGTTATCCCCTGACGCATATGATGCAGGTAATGCGAATAGGTGCGTTCGACCGGATGGCGCAATATATAGATCAGTTTAACCCCGGGGATTAAATCATGAATGCGTTTGGGTACATCAGCTGTGTGGGGCCAGCGGGAGTACGTCGTCGAAGCATCCCCGCAAACCTGGTTTTCCCCGGCAGGATGGAAATGCGCTTTATACCAGTCCAGACCTTTTGTATAATTTTCATCCTTGCAGAAATACTCGACTTCCTTTACTTCCGGAATGAATATATGGTCATGATTGTCAAGATAATGAAATAAACTCGATGTGCCTGATTTCGCGGCGCCTATGATGATAAAATCGGGTAAATGTGAACGGCTGTAATTCAATCCTATGGTCTCCCCTCATGTGTCATGATATGCATCAGCATTTTCTAAATAAAATGCTTCATTCGTTTAACAAGATATTGAAATGGATGTATCCAGTCATAATAACCGGCTAATTTATGTTCAAAAAATATGAGATCATCAAAACGGTTGACCGGCAGTCGCCTGAGAAAAAAATCCTGCTTTTCCGGAACGGTATTGCCAATGATGGTCGTAACGCAGACGCGGTAACCGAGATCTCGCAGCAGATTGTACAATGTGGTTGTAAACGTTTTATTTTCTTCAGGAAAGGCATAAGGATAGGCAAAGGCGTATACCGGTTTTTTCAGTCGGCTTTCAAGAATCTGTTTGGATTCCTCCAGTTCACGCCGGAGCTCATCATCGTCCAGTTCGATTAATTTGGCATGACTGAGCGTATGCGAACCGAATTGAATGCCCTCTTTATTTAGCTGTTTGATCTCCGACCAGTTTAAGCAATCCTTGTCGTTTAATGTTTTTCCCACATAATCCAGGGCCAGGAAGACGGTCGCCGTGAAATCATACTTTTTCATAACCGGGAAAGCGGAATGAAAAACGTCCTTATAACCATCGTCAAAGGTTATGACGACATACTTACTGTTTACATCGGGATTCTCATGAGCAACGTTATAAATATCTTCTAACGATATGACCTTGTAATTATGTTCATATAGAAAGCGCATCTGTTTTTCAAACATTTCCGGTGTGGTATGCTGCTCGTAATAAGGATGTACATCCCCGGACCGGTTTTCGGAAATGCTGTGATACATCAATACGGGTATAGTCATCCGTTTGTTGACGCGCAGCAGTCTGGCCAGCGGCGCATAAACCTGTACAGTTAAAAAACGATCGGTACGCATGCCTTATGTTCTCACGAAAAGGATCGGTTTCCCGACAAGGCCTGCACAACGGCCCGGTAATCAGCCTGCCTGACATGCCAGTTGTTCTGCGCGATATACTTTTGACTTTCTTCTATCATTGATTTCCGCAATGCCGGATTGTTTTTTACTTCAGAGACAGCCTGAGCCAGCGAAGCCGGATCACCGGAGTTGAAAAACCGGACCTGTTTGTCGGTAAAATAATATTGGTCGATTTTCGTATCGGAAACGATTACAGGTAAGCCCATGGACATAAATTCCAGGATTTTCGTGCTGAACGCTTCGTTACCAAATGAATTTTTTTGTTTTGGGACGATACCCGCATGCATATGGCGCATTAATTTTGGTAATTCTTCTATCGTAACCATTTCTTTAAAGAATATTCGTTTCTCCAGTCCCAGCTCTATCGTTAACCGCTCCAGGTTTTCCCGCTCCGGACCATCCGCATACAGATAGATAAAAACAGGTGGCTCTTCTTCTTTAATTAGTGACATGGCCCGGACAGCGACATCCAGACCCTGGTGTGTATTCAGACTGCCGGGGTACACTAAATTGAAAGCGTCTTGTTCATTCGGACGGCTGTCAACCCTTCTAAAGATATCCGGCTGGGGGTAATTTAATATGGTAACCGATTTTACACGGGAATTGCATCTTTTGGTCACTTTCTCTTCCCATAAATGATTGGAGAATATTAAATAGTCAGACAGATGTATCGCAAACCGTTCGATCAGCAAGAGGGCCTTTATCACGGTGCTATCGTATGTTTTATCAAATTTACTCATAAAAAACTCGGGAACGATATCATGAACATCCAGAATAAGTTTGCCCCCGGTCAGCTTAACGATCAAAGCCGCGGCGATCGCATAATCAGGCGGATTGTGAACATGAATGATATCGTAGCGCCTGCGCAGATGCCGGAAGCTTAAAAAGAAAAAGGATCGCGCTAAAAATGTGAGCGTGCGGAAGAGGTAATCATATTTGGATTTTTCATTCACAATCCTTGTCTGAATCCGGTACACCGAAACGCCCTTAACGGTATCAAACGCGTTCTGTGTTGGTATTTTCAGGGATATGACATCAACCTCGTGTCCGTTTTCCACCAGGTATTCCGCGTATCGTTTGACCCGGTTATCGTAATCATAGAAGGTATAGGCAAGCATACATATTTTCATAACAACTGTTTCCGATCATTTTTAGCGACGGATTGGATTAATCCTTTTTTAGAGACAACATGTACGGAACTTAACCGGCATTATTTCTGTGCTTCGAAAGGAATTGGCGATTATATTATCCCACGCTTCCGTTTCAAGCGGATTTCGTATTTCTAACTTCATTTCTCTATGTGTTTACCTGCAATGGAATGAAGTTTCAACCCGTTCCGGTTTCTCAGATAGGCTGAAAGCGTCGTATAAACATAGGTATATCGTTCCCGCGGCCTCTTGGAATCGTCAAAGGTCAGAAAAACCACCAGAAGCATGAGCAGCAGAAATCCAATGGCTGTTAACGTTAAGGAAACAAAATCCGTACCCACCAATCCGAAAGAAGTTATTACGGCTGCACCAACCGCAACAGGCCCCAGTTTAAAAAAGGGCTTCGTACTGTGGCTGATCGCTATCCCCTGTTTGTATTTTAATCGCAGTATGGATGTCAGATAGGCAAGAACTTCGCCTATAAAGCCGATAAAAGGAATCCAGACTAAATCATATCTGAATAACGCAATAAACAGAGCCACCGGAAGGGCCACGGTCCTGCTTATATTCGCATACATCGCATTTTTCGTATCTTTGACGGCAATCGAGGCCTGTGTAGGAGCAGACCGCATGATGCTGATGGCATGCATGGATGCCAGCCAGAGGATAAAAACGGTTGCGCCGGCATATTTTTCGCCATAGATCAAATGAATCAACCATTCGCCATACAATATGAAGAGCACTAATATCACGAAGCTGATAAACCCGATAAGCTGAATACTATATTTATATCTTTCCAGGAATCGGTCTTTTTCGTTCTGGACGGCCGAGAACAGGGGCAGTAACAGCGACCGGTTGATATTGGCAACCATCACGGCCGATGTACTCGTTAGGGTAAATGCCACGGAGAATAATCCCAGACTTGTCATATCATAGTTAGAACCAATAATCAAACGGTCACCCTGCTGTGTGCCGAACAGTAACATTCCGTTGATAATCAGCGGCCAGCCGAATGAAATAATTCGCTTTAGATTCACAACATTGACTGAAAGCCCGTAACGCCGGTTCGCCACCAGATGTGTCGTGATCATAAAGATGATACTTTTGGCGATCAGCAGCCATAACAGCGCAGAATAATCACCAAAATAGATCCCCAGGGGCCAGGCTGCCAGCAGTACAATGACCTCGGAAACCGTTTCGACAATGGCCTTCGGCATGAACCGGACATGCCTCTGAAAACGGAACATATCGAGATGATTCAGACCATGAATCAGAGGAATGACCGCTAAAAGCTGGAATGCCCATTTGGCCTCGGGTATATGAAAAAGATTCGAAATGGGCCAGGCAAGCAGGAAAATGATGAACGCATTAATCGCTCCCCGCATCAGCTGAACAAAGTGACAGGAGTTTTGTAAGTCTTCATTTTCGCCATCGGGATCCTGGATGATAAAGAACTGGAGACCGAAATTACTGGCCAGCTCGAACAATGTGACCGTGACAACGAACGTCGCCGCAATACCAAAATCCGCCGGACTGATCAGGCGGGCAATGATCACATTCCGAAGGAAGGATAATCCCCTGCTCAGAACCTGGCTGGTTCCGAGAACCATGGTTCCTTCAAATATTTTTCTTCGCAAGCGCTGGTATCCGTTCTATGGTAACTGCATTATTGCCAAAACCACTTTCACCAGCTTGAAAGCTGGTGATCGTACAATGATATTGTTCCATTTCTTCGTTGTACCATCACCAGGATTTATCCTGGTGTAAAAAAGACCTTCCATTCAGCTATTCAAAAACAGTCACTACTTCTGAACCATTTTGCATCCCCCCTCAGCTGAAAAACGCCCTGATCTGCTCCGCCACGTAACCGATCTGATCATCCGTCAATTCAGGAAACATCGGTAAAGACAATCCTGTCGATGCCAGTGTCTCCGATACAGGAAATTGGCCTTTTTTGTAGCCAAGATGATTAAAACATTTTTGCAGGTGCAGAGGAATGGGATAATGCAGTCCACTGGCAATGCCCTGTTCTCCCAGATAATCCCTTAACCTGTCGCGTTTTTCGATCCCGTCCTTAACCTGGATGACATATAAATGGTAGACATGTTTCGCATACGGCATCTCTTCGGGAATGACGATTTCCCCTATCCCTTCCAGATGCTGCCGGTACGCAGCGGCGGCCTGCCTTCTTTTCTGGGTCCATTCATCAATATATTTCAGCTTGACGCCGAGAACCGCTCCCTGGAATCCCTCCATCCGGTAGTTATGACCGTAGGATTCGTGACTGTATTTTTCCACGGCACCGTGATCGCGCAGCATTTTAAAACGGTTAGCCAGATCAGGATCATTGGTGGTTACCGCCCCGGCTTCGCCATAAGCGCCGAGGTTTTTACCAGGATAAAAACTGAATGAGGCCGCTTTGCTGAGGCCGCCTACCGGTTTGCCCTTATACTGTGCCGTGTGGGCCTGGGCGGCATCCTCCACGAGATGAATCCCGTGTTTACCGGCAATCTTCCGTAGCGGATCCATATCCGCCGGCTGGCCATAGAGATGCACGGCGACGATGGCTTTGGTGCGTGCGGTGACCGCACGCTCTACAAGATCCGGGTGCAGGTTATAGCTTTGCGGGTGACAATCGACGAATACCGGTGTGGCGCCACATAGCGTCGCGCCCCAGGCCGTGGCGATAAATGTATTGGCCGGCATGATCACCTCATCGCCGGGGCCAATGTCCAATGCCCATAAGGCCAAATGATTGGCATCCGTCCCGGCACTGGTCCCGATGCAGTGTTTCACATCATGCTTCTTAGCAAAAGCATCCTCAAAATCAAATACGGCCTTCCCGAGGACAAAAGCGGTATTCTCCATGATATTCTGGATAGCCGGATTAACTTCGTCTTTAATTTGCTGATACTGTGCTTTCAGATCGAGGAATGGGACTTTCATTCATTTTCCTTTCACGTTTTTTGCATTCATGCATGCCAGAAAATGTTCAGGGTTTCATCTTACAATCCGGGGGCTAAATTCATTCATGAGCTTGTCAAGATAAATAATTTTTGCTTTTGTTTTAGACGGATAGGTATCCCTGTCCAGATATCTTTTCAATTTAGCCTCATCAATGATGTTAAACACCTGATGGGTATCTGACCATGTTTCCTGTATACGATCCAGCCAGTAATTTCTTTGTAACTCGGCTAATCGTACATTATTTTTTCTCTTTGAAAAATAGGAATCCGGGCCTAACAGATTATTTCTTAATAAGCTATTACTGTAGATCAACCTTCGTTGAAGGTCTTTTACAGAGACTTTAACAAACTTTTTAAGATTAACCTTTTCGACGCCGGCACTGTAACCATGTGTGGTCATTATCCTGCTGACATCGGGATTAAGTCTGCTCAGAATAACGCGTTGTACCCGGCGATTTTGTTTAATTTTTGAAGAGGTCTCCATCATTAACTTTACAAAACCGGCTTCCAGAAAAGGCACATAAACCGGTAAAATGGTGTTGTGTGTACCTATTAAATAACCATGATAATATTTTGAGAATGTGGTTAACGTAAGATAATTGGACACATAATCATACCGGTCACTTCCAACTTTTTCATAGATTTTATGTAATTTATTTGTTACGTGGTCATAATAATATTCCGGGCTGAGAACATTATCCTTAAACAAATCAGCGAATAAAAAGCTTTTAAACAGTAATCCCGGTGTATTCATTGTCTTTGAAATTAATGATAACCGGGGCAGCCAGTTATCTATTAACTGAGAGCCGGCAAATCCGCCAAGATGTAAGTCAAAATGTTGTGCGATGTGGGAATAATAATTTATCAGTTCTGTGGAATGATATAGAATCGGCACACCACCGGAAATTTTATAATGATGGTCTAAACAGGTATTGAAACCCGGTTCAGTATCAATTTTGATATCCGAATTGAACGTGTATCCCAGACGATCAGCCACATCGCGGGCAATTTGAGTTTCATTAACATTTTGTTCACCACATATGCCACAACTGAAAGATATACCCAATCGATGCATCAGTACTGAAATGGTTCGGGTATCAAATCCTCCTGTCAGATCACAAAACAATTTTTTATCATCCGCGAAAACAGACAAAGCATCTGTTAACACCTGAATGGATAATTCCGAGACCTCGTCGATGTTTTTATAGGTATCAAATTGTACCGTGTCTAAATAGTTATGATAGGTGCTTGAAGAAAAGGCATGGTTAAAGCTGTATATGGAACATTCTTTCAGAAGATCCACTTCATGGAAGAGGCTGTTTCCAAAAACATAATCGATACTTAAATATTCAGCGACGGCCTGATGGTTCAAGCTCAGGTCATTAACCTTACACACATACCTGAAGATATTGGAAATACATATTTTTTTATCCGATTCGAATTTGAAAACCGGAAAACTGCCCAACTTATCGGTAATAAGATGTACAGTGCCTTTATTAAAAATCAGCAGAGCAAATTGCCCTGAACTTTCTGAGAATATCTCTGCAAGTGGCATCCCATTATTAATATCCGCATCCAGTTTTTTAACAGCTTCGATTCCCCAGGATTTTTTATAAATGAAGGTACCGATCGAATAAAAGGTATAATCCCCGGATGAATAATGCTGTGCTTTTTTATCATTAAAAAGGATCAATCGATTTTTTTGTACTATTTCAGCACTTTCCATCGCACCGGAATCACTGATCATCAATTCTATATCATCCGTATGTAGCCTGTCTTTAAAAATGGTGAGATAAAATCCTATCATTTCTGCAGATCCTTTTCCAACTGGGGTCAGCGTAGCCGGCATCCGACCTGCGGCAACAGGTCGAGAGCCGTCCGCACTCG
>CAYPHA010000068.1:13684-19713 GCA_964410215.1 uncultured Calditrichota bacterium
CGATCGGGTATGGATTTACCGGCCACCTGATACTATCCACACTATTCTTTCTTTCTATCTACGAACCTGGCAATATTCTCAAGTGAATCCAGGTTCTCTGGTAAAATTTCATTGTCTTCCACGATAACGCCATAGTTCTCCTCAAGGAATGCAATCACTTCAAGAATACCGGTGGAATCGATGATCCCCTTTTCAATGAACGAATCTTCATCGGTAAACTGCGTTTCCGTATCCCCAAGCAAAAAATATTCTACGATATATTCGCGCAATGCCGCTTTCACATCCGACATGTATGTTCCTTTCCACTCATTACCACAATCCCGTTCACCCCGCCTGAACCAGCCCGCCTTCTCTTCAATTATTTTGTATTTTGTATTTTTTACTTTGTATTAATTTTCTTTATTCAAATCCACAAACGTCTGCTTCTCGGCCAGCTTGAAACGGTGCGCACGAAAATGTTCCACAAAATGATAATGCAGCAATTGCAGGCTCACGACAGCGGCCAGTGCCATATCGTCCTTGGCGCCTGTATTTGCTCCGGCCGCTTTCATCTTACGGGTCAGCTGGCCGACTCCCTTTGGATTGAAGTAGCCATATTGTGCAAGTTTTTCTTCCGTTAAAATCTCCCGGATCAATTCCGGTGTGTCATGATTCAGGAAGGTTTCCGCGATCGGCGCCCGGTAAGGCTGTTTGGGACGGTTTGTGATCGAAGGCGGGAGAATATGCTTAAAGGTTTCTTTCAAAATAAATTTCTCATTCAGTCCGCGTAGTTTGTATTCCGGCGGAATCCGGCTGGCAAACTCGATGACCCGGTGATCCAGGAAAGGAAAACGTCCCTCCACCGAGTTGCCCATCATCATCCGGTCACCCTGGGAGGACAACAGATAGCCGCTCATGAAGAGGTGCGCTTCCAGGTATTGGGCCTGATTGAGCGGATGCCATTTTTTTATATCTGACCCGATATATTTCAGCGCCCCGGAATAAGCCGGATCATCATCAAACAATTGACGCAGCTCCGGATTCATCAACAGCTTCACCTTTGACGTATTATCCCAGCGGATCAGGTGTGAATAGAGCGGTGAATCCACTTCCGTCAGATGATTTTTAAAAAATGCCTGCCAGAAGGGATTAACGGCATGTTCCGACTTAAGGATGTATGGATAGAGCCTTCCGAGCAAAAGCGGACGCCACTTTGAATCCGGGTTTTTTGCCCAGAAACGGCGTACTTTGTTCTCACGGAAAATATTATATCCACCGAACATTTCATCAGCGCCTTCGCCGGTGAGGACAACCTTGATATTATTATCCCGAACCAACTTTGAAAGGGCCAGTAAGGGTGCCGGCGCCGTGCGTATCATCGGTTTCTCAGCCAGCCATACCACATCGATAAAATTCTCGGCGATATCACGCGCACTGACTTCCTTCATGAAATGATTCGTACCGATGTGCCGTACCATCTCATTCTGATATTGCCGCTCATCATAGGCGGCATCCTTAAAGGCCACGGAAAAGGTGATCAGTTTGTTGTTGTGGTGTCGTTTGACCTGGGAACTGATTATGGAAGAATCGATGCCGCCGCTCAGATAAGCAGCCACCGGCACATCGGCCCGCAGACGCAGTTTGATGGCATCATCGATATGCGCACGCAATTGTTCGGCCATTTCCGGTAGGGGCGTATTCCGTTGGGGCGTATTGTGTTGGGGCGTATGGCCATACGCCCCAACAGAAGGAAACGTCTGCGACCAATACTGTTTGATATCAAACCGGTTTTCATCACAGATCATGAGGTGGCCGGGCGGTAGTTCTTCGATATCTTCGAAGGTGGTTGCCGGCGGCAGGTTGACCCAATAGGTAAACACCTGGGCGATGCCTTCTTTACTAATGCGTGGGGTGATCGTGCTTTCGGCAAAGATGGATTTGATCTCGGAAGCAAACCAGAGGGTGCCGTTCTGACGGGCATAAAAGAGCGGGCGGATACCCACCCGGTCGCGGGCCAGCACGACGCGTTTCTTTTTGCGGTCCCAGATGGCGATGCCGAACTGACCGTTCAGATGCTGGACAAAATCAAGCCCGAATTCCTCATAGAGATGAACGATCGCCTCGGTATCGGAATTCGTATAAAACGTGTGTCCCTTCGGTTCGAGAATATCCCTTCTGAGTTCGATATAATTGAAGATCTCGCCATTGAAAACGACCCAGATCGATTGATCCTCATTATGGACGGGCTGACTACCCGAGGCAATGTCGATAATACTCAAACGGGACATACCCATGCCGAAAGGGCCATCGATCAGGAAGCCGCATTCATCTGGTCCCCGGTGATAAATCGCCGATACCATTTTTTTCAGTTGCGAAAAAACGACCGGTTGATCACGGTCTATGTTAAATATGCCGGCTATTCCACACATGATTAACCATAATAACTAATAAAAAATACAAAATACAAACTATTTGAATTGATGGATATAGTAATAACTCAGGCTTTTTTCATGACCCGGGCGGGTACGCCGGCAACGATTGTGTTGGCCGGGACGTCTTTCGTAACCACGGCACCGGCACCGACAATGGCCTTTTCTCCGATGGTAATTCCGGCTAACAACGTGGCACTGCTGCCAATCGATGCGCCTTTTTTTACCAGGGTGGGAATACAGACCCAGTCATCCTCTGTCTGGAGTTCGCCCCCCTCTGAAGTCGCTTTGGGGTACAGATCATTGATAAAGGTGACGTTATGCCCAACAAACACTTCATCCTCGATCGTCACACCCTCGCAGATAAAGGTGTGACTGGAGATCTTGCAATTTTTGCCTATTTTTGCACCTTTCTGTACCTCTACAAACGTACCCAGCTTGGTATTATCTCCAATCTCACAACCATACAGGTTGACAAAATTAAAAATCTTGACGTTCTTACCCAGTTTAACATCATCCGCGATGCTAAGGTATTTCATATTTTTATCTCCTTACCCCGGTTCTTTATGGACTGATCGGAGGCTTCCAGAATTTTAACGACCATCAAACCCGCCTGGCCGTTACTGACCGGCTCTGTGCCGTTCAAAAGACAATCGGCTATATGCGCTACTTCCGCTTTCAATGCTTCGGTTCCGTCAATTTTCGGACAATACATGTCACCGGTCCGGTACTGAATCAGCATGTTATAAACCTGATCGACACCATTAATCACATCGACGCCCTTGTCATAAATCCTTACTTTTTCACTTGGCTGGATATCGTCCCAGACAATCATTTTCTTTGATCCGGCAATCAGGGTCTGACGTACTTTAACGGGCGACAGCCAGTTCGTATGAATATGCCCTATCAGATTATTGGGATAATAAACGGTCAGATAGGCGACATCTTCCATCCCGCTGTGGAAATGATCCGAACCGGTAGCGATTACACATTCCGGTTTCTGGGCAAGACAATAATCCATGATCGAAATATCATGGGGTGCCAGGTCCCAGATAACGTTAACATCATGCTGAAATAATCCCAGGTTGACCCGGACCGAATCAAAATAGAGCAGATCTCCTATTTCTCCCGATCCGATGACTTCCTTAATTTTTTTAACCGAGCCGGTAAATAAAAACGTGTGATCGACAAAAATCTTCCGGTTTTTCTGTTCTGCCAGATTGATCAGTTCTTCTGCCTGGGCACTGGTGGAGGTCATCGGTTTTTCGATAAGGACATGTTTCCCCGCCTTCAAGGCTTCCCTGGCCAGTTCATAATGGGTAAATACCGGGGTGCAGATAGCAATCAGGTCAATTTCGGTATTTTTCAGGACGTCTTTGTATTCATTGGTTGTTTCAATGGCAGGATATGTTTTTTCAACAAATTGCAAGCGCTCATCTTTGAGATCGCAACACATTTTGACATGGGTTTCCGGATGGCTGTAAAAATTACGAATAATATTGGGCCCCCAGTATCCGATACCAACAACGCCGACGTTAATCATGATTTCTCCTTAAACATGTTACCGGCTATATTCCTTTTTGATAGCCGCTTTATTATTTTTTTTGTAAGTATGCATTTGTTAGCGGTAGCGTTCAGGTTAAATTTCTATACAATCAGCCCCAACGTTTCCTAACATTCATTCTTACGTCTTCCCGTAATTTAGTTTATCGACCAATATTCCAATAAATTTAAAAGAATAGGTTTAATGATTGAAAAATGCATAGGAATCAGAATGAGGACATGCCATAAAAAGAAGTATAATGCAGTTACATTGCGCCTTCGGTCTGGAAAATCGTTATAAATGTCATAAATAGGAGTTTAATATCCAGCCACACCGATTGATTATTGACATACTGCAAGTCGTATCGAACCATGTCATCGAAGGTAGTCTGACTGCGGCCATACACCTGCCACATACCTGTGATGCCGGGTTTAACCTCCAGCACCCTTTTCAGGTGCCAGTTTTTATAATTTTCAATTTCGTAAGGGATCGGCGGACGCGGACCCACCAGGCTCATCTGGCCGGCCAGAACGTTAAAAAACTGGGGAAGCTCATCCAGGCTGCTCTTGCGTAAAATACGCCCGATTTTAGTAATACGCGGATCATCGACAATTTTATAGACCGGCTTTTCATCGGTTCCTTTATTGATCTCCTGATGCTTACCTTCGATGAGTTTTTTTACATACTCTTTATGAATCGAATCATCCATATCCGTTCGCATGGAACGGAATTTAAGAAAGGTAAACTCTTTCCCCATATACCCGACCCGTTTTTGTTTAAACAATGCCGGCCCTTTTGAAGTGAGCTTAATACTGATGACAATAGTAATCATAATGGGTAGGAATACCAGAATACCAAAAAGCGAACCAAAAATATCTACAATACGTTTTATAAAACGAAACACAACGGAGCCCACCTTATTAAGTGGCATGTTGTTCCAGTCCGACCTGTTTTCCAGACTGATAGCCCCGCCGTTTGTAATCCGCAGATTTGTGATAATTTTAGTATCTTCTAGATTAAGAACCGGTTTATTAGGCTTGACGGCATGATTGGACCGGCCATTGCTCTTGATCAGTTTGTGTTGAAGCCTGGAATTGACGCCTATTTCATTTTTTCCGGTAAGCTGATTCAGTGGATAATCATGGATTTGTATCGTATCAAGAAATTCCTGAAAGCCCTGGATTTTTTCTGTCTGCAGAAGCTGCAGGATCCGGTCGCGTATCTTTTTAATATATATTTTTGCATTTTGAATAGAGGTGTCCACCAGTAAAATTTCTATCTGATCCACCGTTTTCCAGCATTTCAGGTCAATAGCCCGGGTGTTTTCATCGATGACTTCCAGGAGAAGTTTCATGAAGTGATTGAATTTAACTTTTTTATTGCTAAAACTGTTGACTTTAAGTGCTGTATACTCGGTTAAATCAAAAATAATATACGACAGGGGATGGCCGCTGCGGTAACTCCGTGAGATCTCTCTTTTCATGTTCTTTGAAAACTGATCAGGATTAAGCCAGTCATCATCATTTATATAGCTTGGCGTTGAGACAACCTTGTCCGCCATGTATGGATTCCTTTTTTTCAAGAGTAAAGTATTCATATCATGTATAGTATATTAAATTATTTTGATAAAATTGTGATGTAATACCTGATTTTAGAAATAATTTATGAATTTAAACTTGAATTAGTAGCTGTAGTAACTGTAATCGTAAAAACTGCGTCGGGCTACTTCATTCGAACCGTTGATGATTATACCTGTAATATCATTTCTAATTTTCTCAAAATCTTTTAATGCTTTTGAAAATTCCGATAAACGGGTTTTTTCTGACATGATCACTAAAGCGATATTACGGACATAGGAATTAATAACGAATAAATCAGGACTTAACCCAAAAGGAGGCGTGTCTACTACAATACGATCAAATTTACTTTCCAGATCACTAAATAATTGCTCCATGCGCTTTGATCCAAGTATTTCGGAAGGGTTGGGCAATGGGCTTCCACAGGTCATTAAGAACAAGTTGGGAATGTGTGTATCCTGGATTACTTTGGCAATGTATTGCTCGTCCGTAGGTTCTTTT
>CAYPHA010000068.1:19723-24701 GCA_964410215.1 uncultured Calditrichota bacterium
ATCAGCATATCGGAAAGCCCCGGCGTTTTAGGCCTGGCAAAGGTACTGTGTATGACACCTCTTCGCATATCTCCGTCAATAAGCAATGTTTTTTTCTTCTGCTGGGCGAAAGCAACGGCCAGATTGGCGGAAATCAGTGATTTACCCTCATTAGGAAACAGGCTGGAGATCGCTATGGATTTTTTGTCATCCGCACCCAGATAAAGCAGTGTCCTCAATCTTCTGAATGCTTCACCCGCCGGCGTAGGAGCATAATCGCCCGTGATCAGTTTAGGATCGATGGTATCGTTGTTAATAAATTCCTCACCATTTTTATTATTCCGGATCAGGGGAATCATGGCTAAAACATTGAGGGAAAGTTTTTCCTCCACTTCCTTTGATGTCCAAATCTTGTTATTGACGATAGCATAAATAACAAGAAATATTACAGCCACAGCGAAACCTACAAAACCGCCCAATATCCAGAATATAAAATACCATATAAAGCCCTTTTTCCCCGCTAAAGGCTGTTTGGCATAGTCAACAATATAGGCATCCGGAATGGTAGCGGCGTCTGTCACTTTCGCTTCGTTATAACGAACCATTATACTGGTAAGTATATTTTCTTTGATTTGGCGGTTTCTCATGAGCGCGGCTAACTTCAACTCGTTTCCGGGTAGATTTCGCAACGCTCTTTGTTCTGTCCTGATATTGTTTCGTTCCACGGAAAGTTCTGAAGTCAATTGAGACCTATATTGGGCCAGTCTCGCTTTTATTTCTTTCTGTAATTCTTCGATCTGAGCCAGATTATTAACAACCAGAGGATGATTTTCCGCATACGATTGATTGATCAGGGCTTGATATTCCGTTAATAATTGCTGGTAGCGATCGGAAAACATATCCGCGCCGGGAACGTTCCTTGCCGCCAGAAAAGAAACTACTTCCTGATAACTGTAATGCGCAGCATCATCCGATTGTTGGGACAAGAGATTTTGTTCCATTTGTTCCAGTTGATTTAATTGGGTCTGGTATGTTTGAAGCCTTGTCTCACTATCCACGATACCAGCAATAACCGATTGACGGGCATCCGTAATATAAACTCTGGGATTTTCAGAACGGAATTCACGTAAAATATTTTCAGATTCAGCAAGTTCTGCTCCGGCTGCTTTTAATTGCTCCTCTAAAGACTTCAAAATGGATTTGGTCTGAAAACGTTTAAAATCCAATAATTTTTTTATAAAAAGATCCGCAATCCTGTTCGTCACTAGACTCGAAAACTTCGGATCCTTGTTGGAATAACTGATTGTCAGCAGTGTTCGCGTTCGATCCAGACTATATGATAGATCCTTTTCTCTCAAAGCGTTTGCGGCAGCAAGCTGGGTAACAACGACAAACTCCACCCCCTCATATCGCTTCAGGACGGAATTATTAAATATGAAGGTTATGCCGTTTCCGGTGAATTGGCTGACAGAATTTGATTGCACGTTGAACGTATGGAGTAATTGATTTTTTTCTGTTTCAAAATCTTCAAATTCAAGAACATAGGTATGATCCTCATCATCCGACCGGCTCAGTGTATAGGTTCCATAAACAGGTTCGAGGGAAATTACAATTTTTTTGAACAATTCGGTTCGGCGTACCTGCGGCGTTTTTAGAATGAAATTAAGATATAAGGAATCCACCACCTGTTCAAGGAAGGAATTGGTGGTAAGAATGGAAACTTTACTCGTGGTTTCCATACCGGCGGAAAAATCGGTAACCGCCGCAATGCCA
This sequence comes from uncultured Calditrichota bacterium, assembly GCA_964410215.1. Lineage (GTDB taxonomy): Bacteria > Calditrichota > Calditrichia > Calditrichales > CAYPHA01 > CAYPHA01. The sequence goes on from CAYPHA010000068.1 coordinate 21,476, forward strand.
CGACTCAGTCTCGGGTCATCGAAACGGATGATGGCTGATGTAGTGTATTCCCGGTATAATTGAATGTAATGAGGAATAATAATCCCGATAATAGCGGCGAAAACAACAGCAATTCCGCTAATCACGTATTTTTTCTTTAACAAATAGTGGAAATATTTTTTAACATTAATGGACGGTGGTTTCCCTATTTTTGATTCCATATTATTCAGATCAATTTCCATGATGTATCTTTCTAAATTTTATGACTATGCGGTTAATATCTACATCTATAAAAATAAGAAAATATGATGCAGAGCGAAAGAACTTCCGTTTGCCATCCGAATTTCTTTTCTTTTCAGCACGGACGGCTCCGCCCCGTCAATTACAAGGGTATAATAAACCACTGCAACATTTTAATTTTATAGACTCCACGGGGATATCCATAATTATTTTTGGTTTAAGCGATGACACGGCAACATGTTAAATCCGGGCATATATTAAAACATCTTCTTTTGCGATGTAAATTTAGAAAATCCTTGTAAAAAAAATATGATGTATATCATAAATGAAACGTTTTTTTAGCTTTCACGGAAAAAGCGTCTGAGAACCGGTACAGGGCATGTATGGAATGAGGTTTTAAAAGCAGCATCCTTTTAATGAGGAAAGCCGCGAATGTAATCCGTTATGGCAAATCCGGAAAAAACGAAGGGATTTGTTTATGAAATGCGTGAACAGGGACACAACCATAAGCCAATGACATCATTCTTTTACGATGCCACTGGAAGAGAAAATAATTTCAGATAAGTTTAACGGCGAGTCTGTTGTATCAGGTATACATCCCTCTGATAGGTTATATAAAGCGTTGTAATGGTCAAACCCAGCGTAACAATCGGCATAAATTCACCGAATGTTTCCAAAAATGTACGACCGCCCTCCACGGGTGTATAGAGCTGATCACCGGAACGGAAGCCCATCTGTCGCAGGGAGATACCGCTTTCAAAATAAGACGTTATATCTTTTTGTTCATCCTTATCGCGTTCCCATTTCATTTCATAAATACCGTCTTCGGTGCTCGTTCCCCCTCCCATACGAATCACTTCCCAGAGGGAACTGTTTACATCTACATAATACAATCCCGGATTGTTGAATCCACCGAGCATGGTGACACGGATCATGGGCTTGATCGACACATTGGGGGTACGCAGATAGGCCTTGAATTTTTCGCGGATGAACGTCTGTAGATCCTCCGTTGTCATTTGCGATACTTTGACTTTACCCTCCAGGGGCAATTCAATATAACCCTGATCGTCGATGGCAAACGTACGGTGCAAAAACGAAGTGGTGTCCGGGAATGTATTGATCTGCACGCCGTCGCCGGGCCTGAAAGGATAGGGAGAAGTCACCTGTGAAACAGAGGTGCCAGGTAACAGGAGACAGATGACAGCTGCAAGTAATACTATCTTGTTAATGAATGATGTACGATTCATATGTTACAGTCCTTTTACTTAACATGAACGATAGTAACGGTAACGTTTGGCTTTTGAATCAAGTTCTAATTCCCTCAGTAAAAGCCAAAGACGGAACCAGCCAATTTTAACATGACCAAAATGTTCATTGCTTAACGCATGCCGGATTCCAATCAAACCAAGCATGGGATTGTCGGCAACAACACGTCTGATTTTTGCCTGAAGGGGCAGTTGAGACAGTTTAATGGTATGCTCCATTTTCTGAGGTACCAGGTCAATTTCAGGTTCATTAATCGCTTCCATATCGGTGGTCGCATCCGGCGGTGTTTCAGCAACCCTGTCTTCTTCATACGCAGCGTCTTCCTGTTTTTCGGAATCGATTTCAACTACTTCATCCGCCTTTTCAGGGATCTGTGCATTTTTAATAACGTTATCCATATCGTTTTTGTCCTCCTCCATAAGGTCCAGATGGGTTAGATTTTCATCAAATGAATGGGCCGCTTCCAACACGGTGTTAAAATCATCCAGAATGTGATAAAACTCCAGCATTTGGTAAACATCATAGATATCCGGTCGCATAGCTGCAAGACGGATATCACCACCATGATCACGAAAACGCTTCACTTCGCCTACAAATATGCCCCAGCCGGCCGAGCTCATGTAAAAAAGATCCGAGAAATCGACAATGACTTTATAGACACTGCTTTCCAGAATATCATCAAAGAGTTTCTGCAGTTCATGACTATTCGACTGATCTACATATCCGCTCACTTCGACAATGATAATCTCTTTCTTTTTGTCAGCGTGTTTTGAGTCAAGTTTTAGCTCTTGCATAGAAAGTCTCGGTATTGCTCACTTTCCATGAATATATAAACATTATAGTTCATAAAATTATTGCAATCATCTGCTGAATTAATGTTAAAAATTATTTAACGAAATATCAATACAATTTACAGTGTCCGGAAGCACAATTACGTGATTTTAGACAATAAAAATAGAAAAAGGCCGGTATTTAAAAAAAAGGTTGGTTGTTCAGGAATCGTCTTCTTTTGCTCCCTACACCTCCATAACATCATCTTCTTTATTCTTCATAATCTCATCGATCTGCTTCGTATGGTCATCGGTCAGGTTCTGGATTTCTTCCAGGGCCACACTCAGCTCATCCTCGGAGATTTCATGGTTTTTTTCCATCTTTTTCAGGGTATCGTTGACATCCCTGCGCACGTTACGAACAGCGATACGGGCTTCTTCGGCAAATTTATGGACCAGCTTGACCAGGTCCTTGCGGCGTTCTTCGCTCAACTGAGGGATGGGTACGCGGATCAGGGTGCCGTCGTTTCCGGGATTCAGGCCGAGATCGGCTTTCTGGATTTCTTTTTCGATCGGACCGAGCATATTCTTTTCCCAGGGCTGTACGACGATCATGCGCGGTTCGGGTGCGGAAACGGTAGCCACCTGGTTCAGGGGCACCTTCTGTCCGTAATATTCGACACGAACGGTATCCAGCAGGGCCGGTGTGGCTCTGCCTGTGCGGATCTTATTCAATTCACCGTGGAAATTTTCGATGGCGCCATCCATACGACGTCTGGCATCTTTCTGCAGCTCTTTTACATCCATAACTTACCCCTGTACGATTGTGCCTGTTGATTCTCCGGTTAACAGTTTTTTAAGATTTCCGGTTTTATCAAAATTAAAAACCATTATCGGTAATCGGTTATCCATCGCCAGCGTGATCGCGGTTATATCCATCACTTTCAGGCCCCGGTTGATCACATCCATAA
>CAYPHA010000069.1:0-23901 GCA_964410215.1 uncultured Calditrichota bacterium
GGCCCAACCGGGCTGATCCGGGATTAAAAGTACTTTTTGCGGCATGATTTTTTCCATAACCCTCCCCCTTCCCCTCCCTTATGCATAAGGGAGGGGAGTAAAGGGTGGGGTAGTATTGATATTATATTATGTTTCAAATAAAGACACAGAAACTTTTATACATCCTTCATCAAATTATAATTCTTAAATCCGCCGAGCTGCCGGCCACCGGGAAGACAATTTTCGGCAAACGAGAGCATACGGTATTTCAAACGTTCATGTTTATGGGGCTTGCGGTATGGATTGGGTTTTCCATCGTATTGCAGCTTGTCTTTCCAGTCCATTGCCGCGATCCGTTCCCGCATGACCTGTGGATGTGTTTCCCTGAAAGTCGCCAGCCGGTTCAGCGGACCATAATCAAAATATTTCGGGGCCTTCTCATAAAAATCTTCCGCTTTCTTACGTCCCCAATGGACGGAGTCGAGGGCACGCCGCTTATTCTGCATCAGGTGCGGGGGCCTGACCCATCCGTAATGATAAATTTCGGCATCGACACGTGCAACAGTCAGTTTGGATGTACCCTCTTCCTGACGCGGGTTATCATAGGGATCGAAATGACGAAATGACTGGGCGCTCTGCCAGGAATGTATCGAGGGCAGATTGCGAATGATGCGTATCTCATTGGGATACCAGCCATGACCGTCATGGTAATGTTCATAATCGCCCCAGAAATGTTTATAACGAAACAGCAGTCCTTCCACTTTTTTATTCCCGAGCAATTCCCGGCAGCGCGTTTCAATTACCGGCAGATATTTTTCATGCACGACCTCATCCGCCTGCAGGTAGAACAGCCAGTCACCGCTGCAGGCCTGCTGGGCAATATCGGTCTGCATGGCATTGATCACCCCTTTTTTGAAGAACTGTTCTTCCCAGATCGTATCGATGATCCGTAGTTTCGGATCTCCGATCGCGGCAATGTGTTCGCGGGTCCGGTCATCTTCATCGCCTTTGCCGACAGCGATAACATATTCGTCACAGATCGGGAGGATGGACCGGATGGCTTCGACCACCGGGTAATAGAGCTTATCGCCGTTACGAACAAAAGAAAAACCGCTGATTTTCATAATGCTGCCTGCCAGATAGTTTAGGTACTCAGTCCAGGTTCCGGAAATAATAATTAATAAAAAATAAAAAGTAAAAAAAATAAAAAATAATTCGTTTTATACCGTTCAGGAGAGATCGCCGGCAAGGTCATTATATTTCATGAACTTACGCACTTCGCGGAAGATAAACGGCATGACCCGGTTAATTTCAGAATGGATCTCGTTAAACGTATTCCTGAAAAATTCTTTTTCATGACCGATCGGATCCGCTATCGATGGGACAAAAAGCCTGTTTTCATTCTGCCACTGCTTGAGCAGTACAATTTTATCTTTATATTGTGGAAAATGCTCCCGGAGATAATCATAATGGTTGAGGGCCATGGAAAAGATGATATTCGATTCTTCCACAATCTTCCGGGAAATATGTGTGGACGTATGATGGTCCAGATCGATTTCATTTTCTTCCGATACGATCATGGCCAGGTAGTGGGCCCGTGTCGGCGCCAGTTCGAGCGTACCGGCCGAACGTACTTTAATGACATCTTTGTATTTTGTGCGGCTCAGTTTCTTTTTCAGAATCGCTTCACCCATGGGTGAGCGGCAGATATTACCGGAGCAGACAAAGGTAATGATAAAATGCTGCTTTTTCCTGCGGAATTCTGCATCCGGGAACAGCCGTTTCAGTTTGCTCAGGCTTATCGCTTCTTCACGGACCAGCAGGTACGGTTTTTTGGTAAAATCGATGATCGTCGATGCTTTTGTTGAATGCAATTTTCCCGCGTCCAGGATCATATCGAGCTTATCGCCGAAAGCAGCGACGACTTCTTTGACCGTCGGACCTGCTTTTTTACCGGAAATATTGGCGCTGGTCGTCGAAATGGGATGACCAAGGGCCTTATTGAGTTCATTGCAGATTGTTCTGTCCGGTATCCGGAAACCGATTTTCTCAAGCGGGATATCATGTTCATAGAAATACTTGAAAACCGGGATCCTGTTTTTCAAAGTGTTTTCCAGTAAAACCGTTACCTTTCCCGGGAGTAGTTTCTCCAGTATATCCTGCAGTTTTAGGGGAAGAATACCCATCAGGGCTTCGATCTGATCCAGGTTTTCCACCATCAGCGAAACCGGACGTTTCATATCCCTCTGCTTGAGCAGGTATAGTTTATCCACCGCTTTTTCATTTAAAACGTCCACTCCCAAACCGTAGATCGTGTCAGTCGGATAAACAATGACGCCGCCTTTATTCATGACACGGGCTGCTTCCGCGATAACGGCAGGATCAGGTGATTCAGGGTCGATCTTTGCATATTTCATTGTATGTGCCGGTCTTCCTTCCCTAATACATCTTCCGGACGGGTTTTCCAGCGCCGGTGCGTCCAGAACCATTGCTCCGGATTAGCGCGCACCCAGCGTTCCAGGGCTTGTACATGTAAACCGGTAATCTTTCGGATCTTTTCTTCTGTAACCGGGCCTTCCACATGCTCGAATGGTGGTTCAAAATAGACATCAAAATCGGCATAATCGCGTCGCACCGAAGCGCAGAACAGGATCGGCGCACCTGAACGCAGGTGAAATATCGCCGGTCCTACAGCCGTTGAAGACGGTATGCCGAGAAAATCGACAACAATACCTCTTTTTTTAGCATCCTGATCCGCAACAAGGCCGAGGATTTCATTCGCCTGAAGAACGTCCTGTCCCTCCTTCATCGCCGATTTGGTATAAATGACGTTTGTACCGAATTCCCTCCGGGTATTATAAATCAGTTCATTTACCCGGGGATTGCTTTGACGTTTCGCGACACCGCTTATGGAATAACCCATCATGGCCATGACATAGGCAAACCATTCAAAATTTCCCATGTGACCGGTTACGAGTATTAATCCTTTTCCTTCCTCCAGCGCCTTATCGACCAATTCCATATTGTGAAAACGGCATCTGCGTGTCATTTCCTCCCGCTTGCCGTAGTTGACCTGCAGGTATTCCATCCAGAGAAATGCGAAATTTCTGTAAATGTTCCGCAACAGCGCTTTTTTATCCATGGGCAGGCTGTCACCGTAAACCCGTTTCAGGTTGTCCAGAACCACATGCCTGCGGTATCGCACTACTTTTGCAATTACAAAATACAGCAAAAGGGCCACCCGCTTTCCTGAACGAAGTGACAGACTGTTCGAGAACAGGAACAATAGCTTTACGGCATAGTATTCCAATGTATGCATGTGGCAAAATAGTGAATAATAAAAAATGAAGCAATTGGAAAAGAAGATCGCACAGCTCTGAGCTCTTGTTAAATAAAATTGCTATTCATAATCCAAAATTATAAATTTGTAAGCTCTTTTACATCATAAGAACACTGATATTTTAAGGAGATATTTTCATCATGATGACCAAATTGCGTCAGTTCAGCAAGCTTTTCATCATCATCGTTGCCGTCTCGTTTATCGGGTTAATGGTATTTGAATGGGGAATGGGTGGATTCGGTCCCACCGGCAATACGGTTGTAGGCAGCGTGAACGACAAAAAACTGACCTATGATCAATTTTCCGAACAGTACCAGATGGCCTTTGAAAACGCCCGGGCCCGCTCCGGTCAGGAGCTGGATGAAAATGCCCTCCGGCAGTTGCGGCAATCCGTCTGGGAACAGTTTATTCAGCGTACCCTCTTTACGGAAGAGATGGAAAAGCTGGGTATTGCCGTCACCGACTCCGAGATTGTTTATCAGATCGTCAATTACCCGCTGGAAGACTTCAAAACGCATCCATCCTTTCAGACCAATGAGCAATTTGACATGAATAAATACCGGGCAGCGCTTTCGGATCCCAATATCCCCTGGCTGCGTATCGAAGAAATGTATCGTGAATCGTTACCTTTTACAAAGCTGCAGAATATCATAACGAACACGATTCGTGTTTCCGAAGAGGAAGTCCTGGATGAATTCAAAAAGAATAATCTAAAAGCCAATGTGGAATATCTTTCTATTTTACCGAACACCTTCATCGACAACGATTCTGAGATCAGTAATTCCGACGTGCGCTCTTTTTACAAAAAGCATAAGGAAGACTACCGTCAGCAGGAAAGCCGTAATTTATCCTACGTGCTTTTTCCCCTGACACCGACCGCTCAGGACACACAGGTGGTGATGTCTGATTTCGAACGGATCCGTGAACGGCTTGCCAATGGTGAAGACTTCAATGACCTGGCCTTTGAATACTCGGAAGATCCTTCTGTTAAAAACAATCGCGGTGATCTCGGTTTCTTTGACCGCGGTAGTATGGTCCCGGCTTTTTCTGATGCCGCTTTCTCCGCTGAAGAAGGCGACATTGTCGGACCTGTCAAATCGAGTTTCGGCTATCACCTGATCAAAGTGGAAGATAAAAAGACGGAAAACGGTGAAGAAAAAGTAAAGGCCAGCCATATTCTGCTGAAAATCGTGGCCGGTCCTTCGACCGTCGAAGAAGAGAACAGTAAGGCGCGTTATTTTGCCGAGGATGCCAAGCTGGATGGTTTTGAAGAAGCGGCGCAGCGTGAAGGTCTGGAAATCCGGAAAAGCGGTATGGTTCAGGAAAGCATCGGTTTTGTCCCCGGTTTCGGCCGTAATTCCGGTGTGCTTAATTTCGCTTTTTCGTCACAACCTGGTGATGTATCTGACGTCTTCAGCACGGATGCAGGATACGCGGTGGTCATGCTCAGTGATATCCAGAAAGAAGGATACCGTCCGCTGGAAGACGTCCGTGCCGCCATAGAAAGCCGTATCCGTCTGGATCGCGCCAAACAGAAAGCCCGGGAATACGCTCTTACGCTGTCTGATGAAGTGGAAGCAGGTACACCTTTTGAGAAGATCGCCGAGGCAGACACCGGCGATTATGTCACCTACAAAAAATCCGGCCTTTTTACTATCGATCAGAGCCTTACAGGTGTTGGTCGCTTCGCCTCATTCTCAGCCAATGCCTTTGCCATGGAAACCGGGGAACGTTCGGGCCTGATCGAAACCGACCGTGGCTTTTACTATCAGCACCTGCTCGAGAAGACCGATTTCGACTCCAGCGCATTCGAAAACCAGAAAGGCAGTATTCGTACCCGCCTGTTAAATGAAAAGAAGAATCGCGTGTTTGTCGAGTGGTATGAGTCATTAAAAGAAGATGCCGATATCGTCGACAACCGCCGGCAGTTTGGATTGCTTTAAAAAAGTTGGCAGAGCTCAGGTGGCAGGATTCAGGATTTATGTAGATTGTCATCCCGGACGAAGTGACCAGAGGGAACGGAGATCCGGGATCTCGTTCTCAAGACATGAGATCCCAGGGCATAACGGTTTTATTGTACTGGCGCGAAACACGTCCGTAACCTGTTTCCTGCTTCCTAAAATTTCACCCATTCCTTCAACGTCTTCGTCAGGCTTTTAAATTGCCGTTCATCGAGGGCCTGGTCGGCATCGCTTAACGCGGTGGACGGATTGAAGTGCACCTCTATCATGATACCATCCGCACCAACGGCAACAGCCGCTTTGGAAACCGGTTCAATGAGCGATGCAATACCGGTTGCATGGCTGGGATCCACAAATACCGGGAGATGGGTTCTTTGTTTCAGCAGTGGTATAGCGCTGATATCAAGCGTATTGCGTGTAGCGGTTTCAAACGTCCGTATACCACGCTCACAGAGAATGACATTGGGATTACCCTTCGCCAGGATGTATTCCGCGGAAAGCAGCAGTTCCTTAACGGTCGCCATCATCCCCCGTTTCAGCAGGATCGGTTTATTGGTTTTACCCACCTCCATCAGCAGGGCAAAATTCTGCATATTGCGCGCACCGATCTGCAGGATGTCGGCATATTCGGCTACAAGGGCGACATCTTCGGCAGAGATGACCTCAGTGACAATCGGCAAATGATACTCATCTCCGGCCTCTTTCAGAAGACGCAGGCCTTCTTCACCCAGCCCCTGAAAACTATATGGGCTGGTACGCGGTTTGAACGCCCCTCCACGCAGCAACTGGGCGCCATGATCTGAAACGATTTTGGCAGAAGCCATCATCTGGTGACGTCCTTCGACACTGCACGGGCCGGCAATGAGTGTAAAATGGCCTTCACCAATCATCACATCGCCAACGGAAATCAGGGTCGGTTCCGGTTTGCGCTCACGGCTGTAAAGCGGACCGTCTTTTTTCCTGCCTTTACCGGTTTGCTTCGTACCGGGAATAAACTCCTCACCCGGCGCATATTTGGGATAAGAGCCAAAAACATGCATAAAACCCGTCAGAGCGCGGATCTCATCAAAGGCTGTCGAAATATTTTCATCGTCGGCATGGCCATCCATATCAACAAAGAAGTGATATTTCCATGGTTCGGTTTTATGGGGACGCGAGGTCAGCAGGGTCATATTGATTTCATATTTTTCGAGGATTTCCAGGCATTTAAACAGCATACCCGGCTGATCCAGGGTATCGAATACGGCTGAAATTTTGTAGGGCAGATACCGTTCGTGTTCAATTTGAATCGGATCAACGGAAACCATGATAAAGCGTGTCTGGTTATGGGGATAGTCTTCAATGTTTTTTTGAAGTATGTCCAGATCATACAATCCTGCAGAGCTTTCGCTGGCAATAGCCGCTGTATCGGTCAGTTTTTTTTGAGCAATCGTTTTAGCGCTTCCGGCCGTATCGTAGGTGGGGATAATTTCGGCTTTATTGAATTTTCGCAAAAATACTTCGCATTGTGATATGGCAGCCGGATGGGAATATATGTACTTGATATCCTTCAATTGAACGCCTTTATTGGCCATCATGGAATGGTGAATGGGTATAATCACCTCTTTAACGATGGTCAGTTTATTTTCCAGAAGAAGATCATAGGTGTGCGTGATATTACCGATTATGGAATTATCGATAGGCAGCAGACCATAGTCGACCTTCCCCTTTTTCAACGCCTCCACAACATCGTAGGATGTCCGGAATGGCACACGCTCTGCCGGTTTATCCGGATACAGCCTCTCTATTGCATCTTCACTGTACGCCCCCTTCTCTCCCTGAAACGCGATGCTTATATAATGGTCTTCCATTTACTGTTCCTTTCCGAATTCACTCCAGGCCAGAGCTGCCGCACCGAGAACCGCTGAATTGTTATTGGTTAATCCTGAAGGTAATAGTTTAATCTTGTTTTTGTAATTATAGAGCAGATGTTTTTCCATATGACGCCTGGTCGGTTCGAAGATCAGATCCCCTGACGCGGCCAGCCCGCCGAAGAGGATAAACGCTTCGGGAACGCTGAAGGCGACGAAATTCGCCATGCTGATACCCAGTAATCGCCCCGTAAACTCAAACGCTTCACCGGCAATGGAATCTCCGTTCCGCGCTGCTTCCGCGATCATTTTGGAAGTCATCTTGCTGAACGGCACATCCCGCAAACCGGAAGGTTCAATGCGCTTTGCCAGAATTTCAAAAACCGTCCGCTTGATGCCGGGTGCCGAAACGTAGGTTTCCAGGCAGCCCTGATTACCGCATGCACAGGTTCTGCCTTCAGGGATAATACAGGTATGACCCAGCTCTCCGGCAAAACCGTCGGATCCGTAAACAAGCTGACCGTTAATGACAATACCGCTGCCCAGACCGGTACCGAGTGTAATGACGATGAAATCGCTCATCCCTCTGGCAGCACCAAAATACATTTCACCGAGAGCGGAAGCATTGGCGTCATTGGTTATTACTACCGGCAGGGAAAAATGCGCATTAACCATGTCAACGACGTCAACTATCCCCCATCCCAGATTGGGCGGATTTTCCATCTTCCCGCTGTAATAGTTCGCATTGGGCGCACCGATGCCGATGCCGCAGACCCGGTAGGTTTCGGAATAGGGTTTGAATTGCTTTTCCGCGGATTCGAAGACCCGTTTAAAAAAATTTTCCGCCCCGTTTTCAGGTAGTGTTGGCAGTGTGGCTTCCGTCAGAACCGTACCCGTTTTTTCCACAAATCCAAATACCGTATTCGTTCCGCCGATATCGATACCGAGCATTACTTCTTTTTTATCCATTCCCCTGCTTTCTTCGTTAATGAATTCTATTAAATGAGAGGACAAATATACAATCTGAAGGGGTACAGACAAAATCAAAATGAGTGGCAGGATTGGAAAGAGCTCAGAGTACAGAGCTCAGAGCTCAAAATGTCATCCCGGACGGAGTGAACGCAGTGAGCGAAGATCCGGGATCTCTATGTGGGGAAGAAAACCAACCCACCCCGTCCCGGGAACCGGGACACCCCTCCCTGCCTGCAGGGAGGGGCAGGGGGAGGGTTGTTAGACTTGCCACCCCTGAGTTCTGAGCTCTGGGTTCTTATTTCGCGTTGCCGATGGCGTCCAGCAGCACCTCGAGGTCCCGGTAGGATTCGGCAAACGTGGCCCGTACAGGCGTGTTCTCCGTTATGGCACGATAAAAATCTTCATATTCAGCCACATATCCGCCGTCGTATTCGAGCGTATCCATTACGGTGGAATCGCCCTTTCTGAATAATCGGATTACATTATCTTTTACAGAAAGACTGCCTTCCGTACCCAGCACACTCAGGCGGTTTTCGTCGATACCGTTTGTGGAAACAAACAGGTTGAAAGAACCCTTTATCCCCTTCTCCGTTTTAAAGCGGAAACTGAAGCTGTCCATTTTCCCGACGGACGGATTCAGGCTGTCGGTCCAGGCATGGCCGTCGGTTATATCGCCGAACACGTCGCGCAGCAGGGCCATGTTGTGCACGCCGCCATCCGTAATAAACCCACCGGCATACTGATGATTGATACGCCATTTCGTCTGTGCATAACGGTTTTCTTCCGGATTGACATGATGGTAAATATCCCAGGTAACGATGCGCGGTTCGCCGATTTTACCGTCATCAAGATATGTCAGCAGTTTCTCTCGCAGTTTTATATAACGGAAGTTTTCAGCTACCATTTTGACAAGGGGATATTGTTGATCCAGCTTCATCATTTCCGCCGCTTCGGCCATATTGACAGCCAGAGGCTTCTCGACCATGACATGCTTTCCCGCCTCCAGGGCAGCGCGGGTAACCTTGTAATTCCATTCGATGGGCAGAATGATGCTGACCGCATCCACGTCATCCCGCGACAGCACTTCCCTGTAGTCCAGGACATAAGGAACCCCTCCCACACGTTCGGAAAATGTTTTCGCCTTTGGTTCGGTATGATTACAAACCACGGTAATGCGGAAACGGTCCGTCAGGTTTTCTAATGCAGGCCAATGCAGGTTTTCCGCGGCGATACCCGTTCCGATAATGCCAAGATTAACACGCCTCATGACACCTGCCTTCCGGTGAATTCATCCATTGTGCTGTTTATACCCAGAAAATTTGAAATGGCGTCAAACCAGCTTACGGGTAATATGCGTAACAGGGGTACGGTATATACAATCCAGGGCATCAGCAGGCGGGGTTTATTTTTTCTGATTGCCCGGACAATACGGTGTGCCACTTTTTTTTCTTTCAATATGGGCAAAATAAAGGGGAAACGGGTTTTTACCCCATCAAACATGCCCGTGTTGATATAGTACGGACAGACAATGGTCGTTTTAATACGGCGTTTATCTTTTTTGAATTCAGCCCGCAGCGATTCATCGAGTCCGAACACGGCAAACTTGCTGGCACTGTAATTGGACAGGCTGGCTACACCGGTTGTACCCCCTGCAGAAGAGATGGTAACGATATGTCCCCTGTCTTTTTCAAGCATCGCCGGCAGGAAGGCCCGTATAGTCCAGAAATGCGCCATCATATTAATGGCAATGGTTTGTTCAATCTGTTCGTCGGTGCAGGCCATGAAGCGCTTTCCGCTCACGACCCCGGCATTATTTATCAGGATATCCACATCACCGACTTCAGATTTCACTTGTTCCGCCGTACGCTGGATAGCCGCCTTGTCAGACAGGTCGCATACAAAGGCAAAAACAGATCCTCCGGCAGTCCCGATCTCTTTTTTTGCAGACTGCATCTTTGTTTCATCGATATCCCAGATAACAATGCGTCCTCCGAGCCCGGCCATTTCAACAGCCATCAGCCGGCCGATGCCGCTGGCTCCGCCCGTGATCAGTACTGTGCGGTCTTTGATCTCGCTCATGGGTTATTTCCCTTTGATTGATGATGATGGGATATAATAGGATTTTTTGGGGAGGAAAACAACCCTGTCATCCCCTTGGATTTTTTTGTGTGGGGGGTGGGATAACCCTCCCCCTGCCCCTCCCTGCCTGCAGGGAGGGGATCGGGGTGGGTTGGTAATAAAAAAACCCGGGCTTTACATAACGAAATTATTTCTGCGCCTGTTCGACGCGGCCGCCAAGGTGTTTCGCCAGGAATGTTTCCATGGCCCGATAGAAGTCGAAACGGTTTTCCTCATTGCCGAAGCCGTGACCTTCATTATCCTTCACGATGTATTCCACATCGATGCCACGCTCTTTCAGTGCTTCGACGATGATATCGGACTGTTCCTTCTTCACACGCGGATCATTGGCTCCCTGCGCAATCAGCAGAGGATCTTCAATCTTGTCGGCATGAAAGTAGGGGGAAACGGCTTCCAGGTATTCCTTGTCCTCTTCCGGATGGCCGACCTGCTCGTACAGCATGTCACGCATCGGCTCCCAGTAAGGCGGTATGGATTCAAGCAGTGTGAAGATGTTGGAGACACCGACATAATCGATACCACAGGCATACAGCTCGGGGGTAAAGGCCAGTCCGGCCAGTACGGCATAGCCGCCGTAGGAACCGCCGTAGATTCCGACGCGCTCCGGATCAGCAATACCCTGTTCGATAAGCCAGTTTACACCGTCGGAGATGTCATCCTGCATGGATTTGCCCCACTCCTTGAAACTGATTTCCCAGAATTCACGTCCATACCCGGTTGATCCGCGGAAATTCATCTGCAAAACGGCATAGCCGCGGTTGGCCATGAACTGCACTTCCGGGTTGAATCCCCAGTAATCCCGCGCCCAGGGACCGCCATGCGGATTGATAACGACAGGTAGATTTTCAGCTTCTTTCCCTTTTGGCAGGGTCAGATAACCGTGAATGGTCAGCCCGTCGCGCGCTGTATATTCGACCGGCTTCATATCCGCCAAATGCTCTTCATTGAGCCAGGGACTGACATCAATCAGTTTTCTGAAATCAGCGGTTTCACGGTTATAGAAGTAATAGGCACCCATCGATTTGTCACTGAAGGTCCGCACCAACACTTTGGTTTCATCTTTACTCATGCTGGCTACGCGTACTTCGTATCCGGGCAGTTTTTTCTCCAGCTCCTCCTGCAGTTGCTTACGTTTCTCATCCAGGAAGTGGTAATGATTTTTATCGGTATAATAACGGATGGCTGTCAGGACTTTCCTTTTCTTCGAATAACTCAGATTCATCACATCCACTTCGGGATGCTCGAAAATCACTTCCTCTTCCTCGTCATTTTTTATATTGTAAAGGATAACCGCTTTTTTATCGCGGTTCAGGTTGGAGAGGGCATAGACCTTTTCATTATCAAAGGTAAAGAACATGGGACTCAGGCTTTGCTTGAAATTCAGGGTTTTAACGGTTTTGAATTTCTGATTCTCATTGTCCCGGTACAGCAGGCTTACATTTACGCCGTCCGTTGCCTGCGCAATCCTGATTTTACCGTCGTGATCCGTCATCCATCCGGTAATATTTCCCGGGTTTTCGCCGACCATTTTCATTTCACCGGTATTAATATTGATACGATACGCATCGAAAATACGTTTATCACGCTTGTTCATCTGGATGATCATCTCATCCTCTATTTCTTCCAGATCGTCGATGATCCCGACACGTACCTCATCGAACGGTGTCAGGTCTTTCAGATTCGACCCATCGATATCAACAGCATAGAGACGGAAATTTTCATCACCGCCTTTATCAAGCACATAAGCAATCCGGTTGTTATTCGCCCAGAAATAAGCACGGATATCCCGTTCGGTCGCTTCTGTTATGCGTGTCGCCCCTTCTTCACCGATTTTCTTAATATGCACATTCATGCGGTTTTCCCACGGCTGCAGGAAAGCAAGGTACTCTCCGTCAGGTGACAACTGGTACGAGGTTTTTTCCGGATTACGGAAAAAATCTTCCATTGGAATAAGCGGGACCTGGCTCTTACCAGGGCCGCACTGCCACAGGACGGATGCCGCCAACACGATCAGTACAGTAACGAACACATACCTTTTCATTTTTCCTCCAAAATTCTTCTGACGTTTTTATTTACAGGTCACATTAACTATTTAGAGTGATATACGCTCCCAAGGATACAATTAGTTCCTCTCAGCGAAAACCAAACTTCTGTTTCAACAGCAGACGTGTCGAATCATTAACCGCCCGCTCACCGATTTCATCTTTCGATACCCAGCATGCTTCCAGGGCATCATCCCCTGCCCTGAGATCACCGGACACATATTCAGCCCGGTAGTCGATAATCACATAATGAACCGACAGATCATCTTCATTCCGCTCGATAACATCAAATACGTGGACAACAGAGCCCACCTGTACATGTATTCCGGTTTCTTCGCGAATTTCCCTTTCGACCGCTTCCTCCAGCGACTCGCCGGCATGCACCCTGCCGCCCGGCAGCGCCCACACACCCTGAGCCGGAGGGTTTTTTCGTTTGACCAACAACACCTTGTTATCTTTTATCACGACCGCGCCAACGGCAACCTGGGGAAATGTCGTATTCATTGCAATAATCCGGGTATAATATGTGTGATACGCAAATGGATTATATAAGTTACAAATAAAAAGTAAAAAATAAAAAAATACAAAATATCAGGAGATAGAATACAGGACGCAGATCGCAGAGGTTTAATTCCCTCTTGACAATCAGCAAATATTCCATTATTATTGGTGTACGTTTGTACTAATGGAGAATTCATGAGCGGTTTCGTTCATCTGCATACACACAGTTATTACAGCCTGCTGGACGGCATTCCCTCACCGGAAGAACTGGTGCTGGCCGCCCACCGGAATCGCATGAAAGCACTGGCGCTGACCGACCATAACGCGCTGTACGGAGCAGTCGAATTCTACCGGAAAGCCCGGGAATACGATATCAAACCGGTTACCGGAGCGGAAGTGACCCTGTCGGACGGATTCAAACTGGTGCTTCTGGTGAAGAATGACACCGGGTACGCCAACCTGTGTGAACTGCTTTCCCGCGGGCACCTGAACGGCGGGCATCTGCGCTTTACGATCAATATGAAGGATCTGATGCGCCACCATGAAGGGCTCATTGCCCTTTCCGGGGGGCATAAAGGAAACGTGTATCACCTGCTGGCAAAACGCCGTCTCGATGAAGCCATCCGGGAAATACAGACGCTGCGAAAGATCTTCAACGGGGACTTTTTTCTGGAGCTCCAGCATTTTACCCCGGAACAGGCCATTGTCAACCTGCGGCTGCGCGACCTGTCCGCCGAATACAAGATCCCCCTGGTTGCCACGAACGATGTTCATTTCATTGCCATCCGCGACTGGTCATTACGCCGGACCATGCATGCCATCGATGCCAATACGGTTCTGGACAAGGTTGACACAGCCGGAAGTTCCGAACAGTATTTCAAACCGGCCGGGATGATGCAGGAACTGTTTAAATCCTTCGCAACGGCACTCGGCAACACCCTGCACATCGCCGAAATGTGTCATTTTGAGTTCCGGTTAGGCAAAGCGGTATTCCCGTCGATCGAACTGCCCGAAAAGGAAACGGCTTTTTCCTACCTGTGGAAAAAGAGTTTCGAAGGCGCCACAAAACGGTATCAACCCCTTACCCGGGACGTCGTCAACCGGCTGCAATATGAGTTGCAGACCATTCACAACCTGGGATTTGCCGAATATTTCCTGATCGTCAAGGATATCGTGGATTACTGTCACGGCCGGCATATTCCCTGCGTGGGACGCGGTTCGGCAGCGGACAGTCTCGTATCCTATGTCCTGGAAATCACCCAGGTCGACCCGATCCGCCATAACCTTTATTTTGAACGTTTCCTCAATCCCGAACGGACCGATCCGCCGGACATCGACCTGGACATCTGCTGGAAAAGCCGTGACCATGTGCTTGAATACGTTTACAACCGCTTCGGCAAAGACCGCACCGCCATGATCTGCACGTTTAACACCTTTCAGAACCGTTCGGCCATCCGTGACATCGCCAAAACCCACGGACTGCCCGAGGACGAAATCAGCAAGATCACCAAATACCTGCCGCACCGTCACATCGACCAGATTGAAGAAACGATCAACACCCTTCCCGAACTGCGGGAACTGCGCCATAACCTCTCCCTGTACCGCGAAATCATGGGACTGGCCCAACGAATCGCTGATTTTCCGCGCCACCTGTCCATCCATCCGGGAGGCGTCATCATCGCACCGGACCGGATCACCCTGCACACGCCTTTGGAAGAAGGCGGCAAGGGTATCATCATTTCCCATTACGACATGTATTCCATCGAGCAGCTGGGGCTGGTAAAAATGGACCTGCTCGGCGTGCGTTCCCTGAGCATCATTACCGACTGCATCCGGGACGTGCGTGACAATCCGGCCCACCAGCCCGACGATGACGCGGCGGCATCGGGCAAAGCGCCGGATTTCTTTTTCCGCAACAGTGCAACCCTTTCCCCGCTGGATCTGCGCACCATTCCTGAAGACGATCCGGCCGTCACCGCCTATATCCGCTCCGGCAATACAATGGGCTGCTTTCAACTGGAAAGCCCGGCCATGCGCGGTTTGCTGAAAAAAATGGTCATCGATAACGTGGATGATGTCATCACCGCCGTCGCCGTCATTCGCCCGGGCGCCTCGGGAAGCGGTATGAAAGATGTCTATATCAGACGGCGGGCCGGCCTGGAGCAGCCCGCCTACCTGCACCCCACCCTTGAACCGGCCCTGAAAGATACGTACGGCGTCATTATATACCAGGAACAGGTGCTGCAGGTGGCTCATTTCGTGGCGGACCTCAGTTTAAGCCAGGCGGATATCCTGCGCCGGGCCATGACCAAGTCACGCAAGAAAAAGGAATTCATGTCCATCCATCGTGCGTTCACGGAAGGGGCGATGAAAAAAGGGCTTTCGGAAGAACAGACGGAGACCGTCTGGCAGTTCCTGGCCCAGTTCGTGGGCTACGGTTTCAACAAAGCCCATTCGGCCACATACGGCACCATCGCCTACCAGACCGCTTTCCTGAAATATTATTTTCCGGCGGAATACATGTGCGCCGTGTTGAACAACCACGGCGGATTCTACTCCAAGATGGCCTATATCGAAGAATGCCGGCGCATGGGGATTCCCCTGTTACCGCCGGATGTCAATGCCTCGGAAGCCGGTTTCCGCTGTGAGAACGGGGCCATCCGCTGCGGCCTGCGCCCGGTTTTTGAACTGAGCGAACGCACCCTTCGCAACATACTGAAAGAACGCCGGCAGTATCCGTTCCGCGACCTCTATGATTTCATCCAGCGCAGCCGGGCCGGTGAAAAGGAGGTGCAGCACCTGATCAAGGCCGGAGCCCTGGAATCGCTCCATCCCGGCGCGCCGCAGTTGCTGCTTCTCAACAAACTCTATTTTAAGAACGACAAAAAACCGGCATTAAGCAACTACCTCGCCGGCGATACGAACCTGGAACCCTTCAACAGATACCAGAAAATTATCAACGAAATGGAGATGCTGGATTTCGCCGTAACCGACCATCCCCTGGCCCTGTTCGAGGGGCAGGTTTCACAGGACGGATTGATACCCTCCACGCAGCTGGAGGACTACCAGGAAAAGGTGATACGCTTCTGCGGCTGGCTGGTTACATCCCGGCGGGTCGACACCGCCGGAAACCGGTTCATGAAGTTCCTCACCCTGGAAGATCGCTCCGGACTTTGTGAAGTAGTGCTTTTCCCTGCGGTATATGAAAAGTACGGCCACCTGATCCGCTCGCACGGGCCGTTCCTCATTACAGGCAAAGTGCAGTCACGCCTTCCCGGCGAAGCCAATCTGATCGCCGAAAAAGTCGAACCGGTTGAAATAGATAAAGAGGAAATAGAAGGGTTATTAAGGCGTACAGATAATCGAAAGGAATAATATAGAAGCAGATATAAAATATTTACTTATTTTTTTAAAATATTAGCTATTTTCTTATTTTTGACAATTATAAGTTATTTTCTTATTTTTACACAAAAATATGGAAATAGATATAATGAACTATCTTGTAATTATTGGAGATATTGTTAATTCGAAAAAGATTAAGGAACGTAACATATTTCAGAAAAAATTTAATCATGTGCTGCAAAACGTTCAGGAAGCTTATAATGAAGTCATACGATCTCCTTTAACACTGACACTAGGGGATGAATTTCAGGTCGTAGTAAAGAACGCTTCCAGGCTGCTCGATCTGACGACGGCTATTGAGATTCAAATGGAAGATACCAACCTGCGTTTTGGAATTGGAGCAGGTCAAATTGAAACGGATATAAATCAGGAAAAATCAATAGGTATGGATGGCCCGGCTTTCCATTTTGCACGAGAAGCAATTGATCTGGCTAGAAAAAGAGGACAGCAGTATCAATTTATTTCAGCAGATCCGGTATTAAACACGGATTTGGGACTCTTGCTGGAATGGATTAATACAACAACGTCGCGGTGGAAATACAAACGTAAAAAGATTTTGTACTATCAGAGACAGAATATGGGACAAAAGCAGATCGCAAAATTTCTGGGATTGACTCAACCGGCTATATCGCAAAACCTCAATGACCCCTATTTTAAATTAGTAAACGAATCCTATAAAATTATAGAAACAAAAATCAATGCGAATCTGGAATTAAGTCATGATGTGGAATAGTATTATTTTTGTATTAATCTATCTCTTAGGATGACTTATGTTTTATCCGATAGCTATAGTTCTGGATGATAAATCCGATAAAAAATTGTCGAAAATTATACTTCTTCGCGTCCTAACCGGTTTATTATTCTATTTGCTGATCAATGATGTATGGATTGCATCAATTTCCTTTGTCCTGCTTGGATTATCCATAATACTCGACACTAAGGTCATCCCGGCAGGCATGAAGTAATGACGGACCCTGTATGCCCTCCATATACTAACGGGCATAATAATAATCCCAAAAAGTATTTATATTATGCAGTCATTATTTCCTGAATCCTTTAATATTATTAATGTCACCTGGGTACGGATCGCAAATATTCTTCCGGAAATTGGAAACACTTCAGATTCAAATTCTATTATCAAAATTATGCTTGTTATTTGCGGCTACCTTTTTACATTGAAAGAAAGTACTATTTTAATACGATTGACGTTAAAGTCTATAGAAGTTACACCAAAAATCAGGAATGATCCTCAAAAACCGGACGACGTTGAATATGAGCGTGGTCGTTTAATCGGGATCCTGGAAAGAACTTTTTTCTATTTTCTTGTTTTATTTGATAAAACTGCCGCGATAGCCATTATAATTGCATTGAAATCCCTCGCCCGATTCCGGGAATTGGAAAATAAAGAATTCGCTGAATATTTTCTGATTGGTTCACTGCTTTCTTTGTTATGGGCGACTTTTCCTGCAGTTTTGTTACGAATTATTTTTTGATCATTATTTGAATGTTTTGACTGAATCATGACTCAGAAAAAATCTGTCCGGATCCGCTTTTATGCGGAACTGAATGATTTTCTGGAACCGTCGCGGCGGTTCAAACGCCTTGCCTATCCCTTTACCGGCAATCCGGCCGTTAAAGACCTTATCGAAGCGATCGGCGTTCCCCATACGGAAATCGACATCATCCTTGTAAACGGCCGTTCGGTTGGTTTCGATTACCGCGTCAAATCCGGTGATGACATCGCCGTCTATCCCGTCTTCGAAGCGATGGACATCGAGCCGGTGACCCGCCTCAGACCCCGGCCGCTGCGGGATCCCCGTTTTATCGCAGACACCAACCTGGGACGCCTGGCCCGCTACCTGCGCATGCTTGGATTTGACACCCTTTACCGGAACGACTTTGAGGACCGGCAGATCGTTGACCTTTCCGTGAAGGAACATCGCATCATCCTTACCCGGGACCGGGGCATCCTGAAATATAACACCGTTACACACGGATACTGGGTACGGAACACCCACATCTTGAAACAGGTACGGGAAGTGGTGGATCGTTTCGATCTTCAGCGTCAGATTGCGCCTTTTTCCCGCTGCATGGCCTGCAACGGCATCGTCGCTCCGGTGGAAAAAGCAGACGTCCTGGACCGGTTGGAAGAAGGAACGAAGCGGGATTTTGACACTTTTTTTCAATGCAGGGCCTGTGGCAAGATATACTGGAAAGGTTCACATTACCAGCGGATGATGAAGGTGATTGAAGCGGTCAGGACATAAAGGGTTCAGGATTCAGGCGTTGCCATCTGCTTTGTAGCAATATTTACCACATGATTTTCACAATATCTGTTATTTTTTTGTGGATGCCTATTATCTATGTTTATGATTGATGTATTGTCCTTATAAAATCGTGAGAGCATTCACAATCTAGCCATTTGATCAATCACCAATCATGGAGGTCCGAATGAATCCTTATGTCGCCGAATTGATGGCCCAGGTAAAATCAAAAAACCCGTCTGAACCCGAATTTCACCAGGCTGTGGAGGAGGTCGCCGAGTCACTGATCCTTGCCCTCGAGCGTCATCCGGAATACCGCTCAGCCAGGATACTGGAGCGCGTCATCGAGCCGGAACGGGTCATCCTTTTCCGGGTTCCATGGACGGACGACCAGGGTGAAGTGCAGGTCAACCGCGGTTTCCGTATCGAGATGAACAGCGCCATCGGTCCCTATAAAGGCGGACTGCGTTTTCACCCTTCCGTAAACCTCGGCATACTGAAATTTCTGGCCTTTGAACAGGTGTTTAAGAACAGCCTGACCACCCTGCCCATGGGCGGTGGTAAGGGCGGTTCCGATTTCGATCCGAAAGGTAAAAGTGACAACGAAGTAATGCGTTTCTGTCAGAGTTTCATGACCGAATTATTCCGCCATATCGGTCCCGATACCGATGTACCTGCCGGCGATATCGGCGTCGGCGGACGCGAGATCGGTTTCCTGTTCGGGCAGTATAAGCGTCTGCGCAACGAATTCACCGGTGTGCTGACCGGCAAAGGTCTCCACTGGGGCGGTTCCCTGATACGACCGGAAGCGACCGGCTATGGCGCGGTCTATTTCGCAGCCGAGATGCTCACCACCCGGAAAGAAACGCTGGAAAACAGGATATGCCTGGTTTCCGGAAGCGGAAACGTCGCCCAGTTTACCTGTGAAAAAATACTGGACTTCGGCGGTAAACCCGTAACCCTGTCGGATTCCAGTGGTTATATTTATGATGAAGAAGGCATTGACCGTGAAAAACTGCAATTTGTCATGGAATTAAAGAATATACGGCGCGGTCGCATCCGGGAATATGCCGAGAAATACAAAAATGCTGTTTACACCGATCTGTCGGAAAGCAACCTGGATCATAACCCGCTCTGGGACCACAAAGCCTCCTGTGCCTTTCCCAGCGCGACCCAGAATGAAATCAACAAGAAAGATGCTGAAAACCTGCTCAGGAATGGCATTTATGTCGTCAGCGAAGGAGCGAATATGCCGACAACCATCGATGGCGTGAATCTGTTCCTGGACAAGGGGATCCTGTACGGGCCCGGGAAAGCAGCCAACGCCGGCGGAGTGGCTGTTTCCGGACTGGAGATGACCCAGAACAGCATGCGCATGCCCTGGACCCGTGAAGAAGTGGATAACCGTCTGCATCATATTATGAAATCCATACACAGGACCTGTGTTGATGTGGCCGAGCGGTTCAATACGCCCGGAAATTACGTAAACGGAGCCAACATCGGTGGATTCCTCAAAGTCGCCGATGCCATGCTGGACCAGGGTGTTGTTTAAATCCGGCATTCCTGAGTCATGCATTTATATCCAGAAGAAGCCCGGTTATTCCGGGCTTTTTATTTGGAGTTAGCTGCAGAAATTGTATATTTTCATAACCCACCCCTCGCTCCCCTCCCTGATACATCAGGGAGGGGAAGGGGGAGGGTTCGAATGTAACGTATTTAAATGACTACTTTCTTATGAAAAATACGGTCGCCTTTTCCGACAAACACGTCGATCCGTTGTGGGTTGAGCACGGATATGGAACGCGTTTTCAGGGATTTCAGAATCTGATGCGTTTCCGTATACGTAACGTTTTGCTGGTGTCCAGTCTTTATGACCTGTATGTGTTTGAGGAAGACGGCCGTCTCTACGAATTAATCCGTAATGAATACCAGGGGCTGAACCTCAGCCACTCCCCGGAAATCACCCGTGTTTCCGGCGGCTCGGAAGCGATCGCCCTGGCCAGGGAAGAAAACCGTTTCGACCTGATCATCACCACGCAGCACATCGAGGACATGCAGGCGACGAAGCTGGCGGAGCTGGTTCGTGAATCCGACCTGAATATTCCCGTCGTTCTCCTAACCTACGACAACCGGGAACTGATGGAACTGGTATCTTACTGTGACACATCGGTCTTCGACCGCATTTTCATCTGGACCGGCGATTTCCGGATCCTGATCGCCATTATCAAGCACCTGGAAGACCGGCTGAACGTGGATCATGACACACGCATCGTCGGTGTGCAGTCTATCATTTTAATCGAGGACAATGTACGATTCTATTCCTCCTTCCTTCCGTTATTGTACACGGAGATTCTCAAGCAATCGCAGCGACTGATTTCGGAAGGGATTAACCTGTCGCATAAATACCTGCGCATGCGGGCGCGTCCCAAAATCCTGCTCTGCTCAACCTATGAAGAAGCCTGGGACTATTATGATAAATATGAAGAATACATCCTGGGTATTATTTCCGATATCGATTTTTCCCATAATGGTGTTCAGGATCCCGACGCCGGCATTCAGTTTGCCCGGAATGTCCGGAAAGGCCATGCCGACATCCCGATTCTGCTTCAATCAAATAACGCTGCCAAGGAAAAGCCGGCCCAGGAGACCGGGGCTTCATTTGTACTCAAGGATTCCCCCACCCTGCTCCAGGAGCTGCGTCAATTTACCATACAGCGGTTCGGTTTCGGTGATTTCATATTCCGGCTGGAAAACGGAAATGAGGTCGGACGTGCCTCGGACCTGATTTCGCTGGAAGAACAGATAAAAAAAGTGCCTGATGAAAGCGTTCGTTTTCATGCCGAACGCAATCATTTCTCCAACTGGCTGAAGGCGCGTACGGAATTCTGGCTGGCTCATAAACTCAGGCCGCGCAAGGTCACAGACTACGCATCCGATGAAGAGCTGCGTAAGGACCTGGTTTCATCCCTGAAAGAATATCGTCGGATGCGGCAGCGCGGTATCATTACGGACTTTAAAAAAGATACCTTCGATACCCAGAGCGGATTCGCCCGTATCGGAGGCGGCTCCCTGGGCGGGAAAGCCCGCGGCCTCAGTTTTCTGAATACGCTGATCAATAATTACCAACTGCAAAACCGGTTCGAAGATGTGCTGATATCCATACCGACCGGATGTGTACTGGGGACCGATGTTTTCGACGCGTTCCTGAATGAAAATGACCTGCGCAGCTTCGCTTTGAACGCGAAGGATGATGTCGACATCACACACCGGTTTCTGGAAACGAAACACTTTCCGGAGGAAATACTCGCCGACCTGGCTGCTTTCCTGGACTTGATCCGGGAGCCCCTTGCGGTGCGTTCGTCCAGCCTGCTGGAGGACTCCCAGTATCATCCTTTTGCCGGTGTATACCAGACATACATGATACCGAACAAACATGAAAATCCGCTGATTCGTCTGAGCGAACTGCTGGATGCGATCAAACGTGTTTATGCCTCCACTTTCTATCAGAGCGCCAAAGATTATATCAAGGTGACCTCTTACCGGCTGGAAGAGGAAAA
This sequence comes from uncultured Calditrichota bacterium, assembly GCA_964410215.1. Lineage (GTDB taxonomy): Bacteria > Calditrichota > Calditrichia > Calditrichales > CAYPHA01 > CAYPHA01. Next base: position 22,008 of record CAYPHA010000069.1, read on the forward strand.
AATGGCAGTCATTATCCAGAAAATGATCGGCAGCACGCATAACCACCGGTTTTACCCCGATTTCTCCGGTGTGGCCAAATCCTATAATTTCTATCCGGTACCTCCCCAGAAATCCAACGACGGCATCGTTTCGGTAGCCCTGGGATTGGGTAAGACGGTCGTAGACGGCGGCAACACGGTACGGTTCTGTCCGAAATATCCGAACCACCTGCCGCAATTTAATTCTGTTGAAGATGCGCTAAATTCCAATCAGCTTCAATTTTACGCCCTGGACATGCAGGCCCGGGATGACAGTGAATTTAAAACGTATGATGTTCTGGTCCACCAGTTCAGTCTGTCAGAAGCTGAAAAGGATGGCAGTTTGTATTTCGTCGGATCGACCTATTCCCAGGAAAACCACGCCATTTATGACGGATTGTCACGGCAGGGACCGCGTTTAGTGACGTTCGCACCGGTTCTTAAACACAAGCTCTTTCCCCTGCCTCAAATTCTGCAGCTTCTTCTGGAAATGGGAAGCTGGGGAATGGGAACACCGGTTGAAATAGAATTTGCCGTAAAAATGTCCGTAAAATCCGGTGAGCCGAAAGAATTTGGTTTGCTGCAGATGCGTCCGCTGGTATTGAACCGTGAAGTCGAAATTTTGAAAATTGAAGAACATGCGCCTGAAGAACTCATCTGTCAAAGCGCTCATGTGCTCGGTAACGGTATTATCGAAAACGTTTATGACATCGTTTTTGTGGATTATCACCGGTTTGACCGTTCCAAAAGCCGGTCCATCGCCGCGGAAATCAATACACTCAATACGAAGCTGGTCAATGCGAACCGTCCTTACCTTCTGATTGGTGTCGGTCGCTGGGGATCAGCCGATCCCTGGCTGGGGATTCCGGTGAAATGGGATCAGATTTCTGGAGCAAAAGCCATTATCGAAAGCAGTTTCAAGGATTTTGCCGTGGATCCCTCACAAGGTTCGCATTTCTTCCAGAATCTGACCTCCTTCATGATCGGTTATTTCACGATCGATACCAAAAGAAATGAAGGTTTTATTGACTGGGACTGGCTGATCGGTCAGAAGCCGGTTGAAACGCATGAATACACCCGTCATCTTACCTTCGACGCGCCCATCATCATCAAGATGAACGGTCAGCAGAACCAGGGAATTATTTTGAAACCGGAGTAAAACATTGGATGACAACAAACCAAAATCCGAAGGCCGTGTCAGGGGAGAGACCCTGAAGGTTTGTCCCCATTGCGGCGCCGAATTATCGCTCTGGGAGCAGGTGCTCCTCAGTGTCGACCGTACGCTGATGTGCAAGAGTTGCTGGTACCGTATCATCCTCGATCCCTTTGAGGATGACAAGGATTCTCAAAAGAAGAGCGGAGAAGAATAATTATGAAATCGTATAATTCCTTTCATGTCGCACAAAATCAAACCATCGAAGCTGCCCGTTTACTGAGTCTTGACGAGGCAACGATCAACCTGTTAAAATGGCCGCAGCGTGAATTCACCTTCACCATACCTGTAAAAATGGACAGCGGTAAAGTGGAAATCTTCCATGCCTACCGTATCCAGTATAATTTTGCCCGGGGTCCGGCCAAGGGCGGGATACGATTTCATCCGGAAGAAACCGTTGACACGATCCGGGCGCTGGCATCATGGATGACATGGAAAACGGCCGTCGTCGATCTGCCGCTTGGCGGCGGAAAGGGCGGTGTGGAATGTGACCCGCGGCGCATGTCGGAACGGGAGCTCGAGAACGTTTCCAGGGCCTATGTGCGCGCCGTTGCCGAATACATTGGCACGGATAAAGATATTCCCGCACCCGATGTCTATACCAATCCGCAGACCATGGCCTGGATGATGGATGAATATGAAGTAATCACCCGCCGGCATCAT
>CAYPHA010000070.1:0-23691 GCA_964410215.1 uncultured Calditrichota bacterium
AAAGAGGAGCAGTACCCCTAGGAAGAGGATCACCGCTGACCCGCCGTTATCTGTGACGAGAAAAAATATCTGCGGTACTGACCGCTGGTTTCGAACGATTTATATAGGTGCAACAGCCTGCTTCCAGGCGCAAAGGCTTTCTGGACAATTCCTCCCAGCGCGCTCACATCGATATAAGAGCCGCCTGTCCACAGGTCTTCAAAATGAAAAGCCGCTTTCCCTCCGCGAATTTCGCGGCTTTGAACAAACAGCTCGGAACCGGTTTTAAAAAAATCTCCCAGTACAATCTCGTTTTCTCCAAAACGCGCACTGAGCGATAAGCGGTTTATTGTTTTCAGATCGGAAAATGCCATGCGGTTCCATTCATTATTGCGGATATCACCCAGCAAGGTCAGATCAAGTTCCTCTGTGCGCGCAAATAATGCAAGATTGAGGTTTTGCTGAAGTCCGGGTATTAAGGTCGTTTTGCCGTATGCTGCATCCGGAATCGAATCCGGTTTGATCTTGGAAACTTCATCATAACCAACATGTGTTGTCCGCAGGGAAGCGCGCCCCGTCAGGTTGAGAGGATTCTGCCCCAGGCTGTAAACCACACTGAGCAATAAAAGTGTTATAACGCGATACATGGCACCTGGCGCCCGTTATTTTACAATAATCATACGGCTGTTATCGACGGCTGTGTTTCCCGCAACATCTTCTGCCGAAAAGCGCAGCCTGTTTTCATTCCGTTTCAGGATGATACGCGTTTCAAAACTGCCGTCCGAATTCGGTCTGATCTCTTTTCCGTTAACGGTTATGCGTTTCAATCCTGATGACGGTTCCGGATCCAGAACCACACCCCGGATGATCTGTTCAAAGCGTTCTGTCGCAAGGTTGGTTGTTCGATCCGGCGGGGGCGGCGGCTCAAAACGGGTATGCGACGGGGATGCAGGCTCTGTAACGGTGATGATCGGTTTGACCGTATCCAGAAAAATGCGTTCGGCCATTTCCGTACGATTTCCCGAAAAATCAACCGCTGAGAGCTTGATAATATTTTCACCCTCCTGAAGAATGATGGTCCGGTTGAAGCTGCCGCGGCCGGTCACTTCCGTTATGGCTTCATCATTCATATATACTTTTATGTTATCCTGGGGCGTCAGATCGAATACGGCACCACTCAAACTGTAATCACGGCGATTCTGAAATCCCGCTGTAAGTGGTTTCGACAGTCGGATTTCCGGTCGTTTGGTATTCACATAAACCCGCAACTGTTTATTGATGGTCCGGTCACCCATTCTGGCCGTCAGGCGGATCCGGTTCAATCCCTCCTGTACCCGGACCATACCACGGAACTGCCCGCCGGGTGTAACGACGAGCGGAATATCTTCTGCGAGCACCTGTGCCCCGGGAACCACCCGCCCCCTCAGGGGAATACCAGCTGTCAGTACAGCCGGATCAACGTATTGCAGTTGTGGGTTTTCCACATCGAACACGAGGTCGCCGGCATTTCCGCTCCCGCGATCTCCCCTCAGGGAACGGGGCGGTGTCGGGGCTTTTCCTTTTTCAACCAGCGTCTCTTCATTACTGCCGACCAGGACTTCTCCCGGAACATCCTTCGACGTTACTGATACCTGCCCCTCTTCCACACGGACACGGGTAGACAGGGCTTCATCGACCTCCATTTCAAACGTCGTTCCCCTGACGGCGACGACGGCACTCGGGCTGTCGATGTGCCGGACCTGCCGGCTGCTGACCACTTTTTTAAATTTCGCCCAAACATTGCCGGCCCAGAGGGTGAAACTCATTTCATCTTCTTCATCCTCGGCAAGCCGGATTTCCTTAACGTCAAAAATTGTATTTTCATTGATGGAAATAACCGTCTCATCCGGCATCCGGATTTCTACGCGTGCATTCAGGGAGGTCTTGATACGGTCTCCCTTATAGATACTCATATCGAGCCCGATGTTTTCCCAGCCGGTCTGACCGGATCGCATCAGGTTTGCCTCACCGATGATAAAGCTGACACGTGCTTTCTGTTCCTGTTGGGCCGGGGCTCCGCTGTAAAAAGCACATACAAAGAAATACGCAATATAAACACTTCTGATCAACATGGTAATTTCTCCATGGACACGTTTCGTTTTTCATGCCTGCCTGGTGAACGATAATATGTATCAGATTCGGCCGGATCCCAAAAAAAATAAGCTAACATATTGGTTTTGTTCATATTTTTGCATGAATAAGCCGGGGCTGTGATAAGAATAAAATTACTGCCGGCCATCAATCACCGGAATGGTTTATTTATAAAATTTTCTGATATGCAAGGTAAAGCGACCAGATATTGTTGGCATAGTTGATCGTCTCCGCGGAACCGTAAAAATATCCGAATCGCGGCCTGCCGGCCGGCCAGACAAGCAGATGCAGTTCCCAGTCGGATTTTTTTAAGCGCCTCAGATAGGGATAGACCTTTTCCCATTTATTCGGGGAATACTTATAATACATGGCGATATCCTGTGCATCGAATACACGGCCGGCACCGGCATTGTAACTGGCCAGTGCCAGTTGCATACGGTCTTTATATGCCGCGTCAGGAAAGTGCCGGTATTGTTTTCTCAGGTGATATATACCGGCGGTAATGTTTTCCCTGGGACTCTTCATGATATATTCGATATCCAGTTCACGGCTTATTTCACGGGCGGTCCGGGGCATTATCTGCATTAAACCATGGGCACCGACACGGCTGCGTGCTTTTTCCCTGAAGCCGGACTCCTGCACGATCTGGGCTACGATAAGACGCCAGTCAAATCCATAATGTTTGGCATATTTTTTAATAATCGGTTTATAGCGCTCTATGGCACGCCCGCGGTGGCCGGTAAACAATTCCTGCCGGACCATGTCGAGACGTTTTTTTTCAGCAATACGCTTTTCGATTAAGTTCGTCAGGGAATCCGGTGACAATGGCACCGTTTCAGCCACAGGCTTCTCTTTTTGACTGTATATGACCACCAATACGAAGGCCATGGCTATCAATGTCAGTATATACCGCATTAATTCAGGCTCATTCCGATGATTAAACCGACAATTAAACCAATCATGATAAAAATGCCGCCGACAACCACACCGACCGCAAGATTGCCTTTCTCCAGTTCGTTGGGAATGTCAAAACGGGTCGATTTATTTACCAGTTTATAGGTTCCGACAGACGATATCATGCCGACTATGACGCCAAGTATGGCGTAGATAAAATTGCGGATCATTATCAGATCAAACCATTCAAATTCCATGATGTGCCCTGCTTCTATGACTAAGATTTCGTTAATATGATATTACGTTTCGTTTGTCCGACCACCTTTTCCGGCCGGTCCTCGAAAGCGGATAAATCAGTATAAAGATTTATATATTTTATGTCAATCTTTTTCAGTGCGACTTCCCGGCTCCTGATGATGGAGCGGACAGACGGCACAGCCATTCAGATCACAGTATTGTTCCTTCAGAAACCGCAGGGCCTGGTTCAGATACTGCCCGGCGTTTGCAGGGTTCATATCTTCCAGCCATGGATAAAAATGTTTGAATCCACTATAGATGCCCGTTCCGGGAAGCCGGAGATAAAAATCGCGAATATAGTCATAATACCCTTCGCTTCCCTTTTGAAGTGCCCGGGCGGCCTGAAGAGGCAGGATCACATTTATCAGCATCTCCATGATCCTGGAAGGGCCGAAATAATGACGGTTCCGGGTACAGGGCTTTCCCAGGCTGCCATGTGTCCGCCAGTAGCCGCTCACCGGCAGCATGAAGCTTTCATTTAAAGCAGTCAGAACCGCGTCATACGGTTTCCGCCCTTCAAAATAACTGCTGAGATGGTCGGTAAAGCCGAATATTCCATACCGCGAAACCAGCGCGACCCATCCGGCCAGCCGGAAATGAGGATGATTCTGTGGCCGCACACCGGCAAAACGCCAATCCCGGACGGATAAGGGTTGACGGTCAATGAGATGTGCATGAAGCGCATACTCCCTGCGGAGGGCCGCCGTCCAGCCATCCGCAGGCTGTTCCGGTAAAAACCCCGCCTGACCGCTGAACAGGGCATAAAGCTTAAACGGATCATGGCTGAAATGATCAGCAACCTGCGGGGGAATGGCAGCGGCCAGCCGCTCGAACGCGTCTTCATTTCCCTGATAACCGAGCGCGCGCAGGAGAAGACGGTAAAGGAGGACCGGCACACGTTCCTGTTGCAGGGCATGCGCCACACGCTGCGTCTTCAATACAAAGCGCTGCATGGCCAGCTCGCCGAACATCTGCATGTGCCTGCTGACAGCCGATGACGGCAGGGGACATACGGTTTGCATGAGCTGCCTGTTTTCTTCGGGCAGGGGCAGTACATAGGTTGGAATAGGCTGTGGCGCGTAACGGTTACTGACAGGTTCCTGTTTCTCTGTATTTCCTTCCCCGACCAGATGAATGAGAACATCCGAGAAAGCCCTGTCCAGATCGTGGCCGTGAAGATACCAGTCCTTTCTGCGCACGTGAAATTCCACATTGCCCTGGTAGACAATCCCGTCGAGCGCGAACCGTGCCGAACGAAAATCCGGTCCCCGTTTCAGGTTCAATTCACCGGCCTGAATCACACGCAGGGTATGCGAACCGATTTCTATCGTCCGTTGCAGCCTGGCAAGATGGTTCCAGAGGGCGTACAGCTCATGTTCTTGCATCGTACCTTTTTAAGTAATATATTACGTTCAGCATAATTAATTACAAACGGAATATACAATATGAAGAACAGCATTTCAAACAGAATACTTGTTCCGGTTGCCGTTGCCCATCGTATTAATCTGATCAGGAAGAAGCAAAAACTGACACAGCAGCAACTGGCAGAAGTACTCTCAGTCAGCCAGCCGGCTGTTTCCCGGTACCTGCGGGATCGAATTCCGCCTCCCGGGGTGCTGGTGGAGCTGGCACGTCTCGGAAAAACCACTATTGAATGGATCCTTGTCGGAGAATCTTTCTTTTATGAGCACACGGATTCCCTGACGGTGCGAGAGCGGGAAAATGAAGCGTATACAGCAGAACGCCGGCTCACCGAACGGGTGACCCGTCTGCCGGAGAAGGCCAGAATGATCATTTACACCCTTGCGGAGATGCTGGATCCGCTTTCGGAGCCTCCGGCCGATGCTGACGGTTAAAGGCGGTCCTGATTGACATATCTCCGGGCACCGGCATAGCGTCTCTGATAATAGGGTTCATCCAAACGGGAGATAATGACCCCGTTCCCGGTCGACGCATGTACAAATTCGCCGCTACCGAGGTAGATGCCCACATGATCGACACCCGGACCCCTGACATTTTTGAAGAAAAGCAGGTCGCCGGCTTTAATCCATGTTTTGCGGACAAAAGTACCCGCGGCGAACTGATCGTTTGTGGTACGAGGCAGGACGTAGTTAAAAACATTGTGATAGATGCGCTTTACGAGCCCGGAACAGTCTATCCCATCCCGGTCATTACCCCCATAGCGGTAAGGACAGCCCAGCCAGTTGTTGGCCTCATCAACAAGAAGCGTGCTGATTTGCGGAGAATCAGGTGAACGTTTCGCTCTTTCGGAAGTGAAGCGTTGAGCCGGTGTGATACAGGAAACGAGTACAAACAAAGAAAGTGGAATCAGAATTTTTACCATGAACGGTCTTTTAAATAGGTTGTCAGATCGCGCAGGAGTCCGGTTTCGCGATTATCCGGAAGCTTCTCCAGACGTTTGAAAGCCTGTTCAAAATAATCATCATACATCGCTGTAACGTCTTCCAGCACCCCGGTTTGCTGCAGCGCATCACGGTACGCATCCAGATCCAGTTTAAAAAAGTCGGCATCCCCCAGTTTTTCACGCAGGCGGATGGACAGGATGGTTTTTTTCTGCAGGGCAAAATCGCTGCCGACTTTTTTACCGAGACTTCCCTCATCAGCCGTGACATCGAGGACATCATCCTGGATCTGAAATCCCATTCCAAGGGCGTGTCCAAATTCCCGGAGTACCGTCACCTTCGTTTCCTCCGCTTCGGCTACGAGGGCTCCCAGTTCACAGGACAATTCAATAAGGGCAGCCGTTTTCCTGTCGATCATATCCAGATAAGCGTCCGCCGTTACCTGATCCATGCTTTCGAACATCTTATCCAATCCCTGGCCTTCGCATATAATGATCATCGCCTCTGTCAGACGGGAAACCATGCGTTTTATGTCGCCCGTCGGAGACTGAAGCAGTTTCTGGAAAGAAAAGCCCATCAACCCGTCGCCGGTCAGAATAGCCGTATTCAGATCCCATTTGACATGGACTGTCGGCATGCCCCGCCGGGTTGTGTCATTGTCCATAATATCATCATGGACGAGCGTGAAATTATGAAGTAATTCGACGGCTGCGGCCGGGTAGTAAGCCCCATCCGTCCTGCCACCGGTTGCTCCGGCTGACAATACGACCAAAAGGGGACGAATTTTTTTGCTGGTAAGATTCAGGACATAGTGAATCGGATCATAGAACATGTCCACTTTCTGATAACCTTGTATGTCCCGGATCTCGGACGCAATGCGCTGAAGATAGGTCTCCAGCTGCTTCTGGAATTCCATGGTATCAGCTCTTCTCAAATTCTTTTTGTATTAAATCCGCGACTTCTTCAGGGCTTTCGGCCTTTAAAATGCGTTCTCTGATCTGCCGGTCTTTGAGGGTCCTGGCGATAATAGCCAGCGCCTGAATATGCGGCCCCGATGTGTCGCGCGGAGAAAGCACCAGGAAAATAAGCTTCGCAGGTTTCCCGTCAAGCGATTCGAAATCGATGCCCTCTTTTTTTATCCCAAAAGAAGCGATCAGTTCAGATACCCCGTCCGTTTTGGCATGGGGAATGGCCAGCCCGTTCTCCAGCCCTGTACTGAGATAGCTTTCACGGGCAAGTACGTCTTCGAGGGCCATTTCACGATTCAGGATTTTCTTATTCTCATGCAATCTATCAAGTAATTCTTCGATAATCTGAAACTTGGAATCACCTTTTAAATCAACAACAATATGTGTATGGGGCAGGTGTTCATGTAACTTCATAATTCCTCCAAAAATATCAACGAATTTAGACATTTGCATATTTTATGTCAAACGATTAATAAAACTCTTGGCATGAATGTCATATTTAACTAAATTAAATGAAAGATGTCACACGGAGGAACTATGCGGTTAACGGATATCCTAAATGAAAACCATATACAAATCCCGCTTACTTCCACAACAAGAAATGATGGAATAAAGGAATTGGTCGATGTGCTCGGTGAAGAAATCAGTGATACCGATGCAGCATTTCAGGCCGTTCTTGAGCGCGAGAAAATCATGACCACCGGTGTGGGCAACGGGATCGCCATCCCCCACTGCAAACACAGCTCCTGTCCCAACTTCGCAGCGGCTATGGGCATCCAGACAAAAGGGATTGACTTTGAGGCCATTGACAAGAAAAAAGTCAAAATCATTTTTCTGCTTGTCGGGCCGGAAAACAATCCCGGGCTACATATCAAATTATTGAGCCGTATTTCCCGGCTTATGAGCAACGAAGAATTGAGACAACAACTGATCAGTTCAAAAAGCAGCGCGGAAGCCCTTTCGCTGATTGAAGAAGAGGAAAATTACTTTTTCGATATTGACTGAACCGTTGATTTATATTTTTCACATCGTCCCTTCTTCGTACACGCCTGTTCCGTTGCTGGTAAACAGATAATCTGAAATGGCCAGAGGCATGACCCGTCTCCAGGAAAATGAAGTCATCGGCAGTTACAAGGTTCTTAACAAAATTGCCGAAGGAGGTATGGCTGAGATTTATAAAGCCATACAACCGGCCTTAAAACGCACGGTCGTTGTTAAGAAGCTGAAAGACCCGAACAGGGAAATTATCGCCCGTTTTAAACAGGAAGCCCTGTTAAGCGCCGGTTTCGGACATGAAAACCTCCTTGCTATTTACGATTTTCTTTACCATGAACGATCGTACTACCTCGTTATGGAATACGTGGATGGTGAAGACCTGCGGACGATCGTCGACTACCTCGCGCCCGTCCCCCCGGATATCGCCGCCCTGCTGATAATGGAAATTGCCAGGGGGCTGGAATATACCCACGCCCAGAATATTATACACCGTGACATCAAACCCGGTAATATACTCATATCGTATGAAGGCGATGTCAAGCTGATCGATTTTGGCGTTGCCAGGGACGAAACATCAACACGGCTGACCATGACCGGCCTGATTGTCGGCACCCCCGCCTATATGTCACCGGAACAGGCCAGTGGCGAACCTCTGACACCCCAGAGCGATCTGTATGCGCTCGGAACGCTTTTATATGAACTGCTGACCGGTATCAAACCATTTGCCGGAGAAAACCATACGGAGATCCTGGCAAAAATAACTTCCAACCGTTTCACGGCGGCTGAACGCATTAATCCCGACATCCCTTACCGCTTGCGCCGCGTCATTCGAAAAGCACTGCGCAACGACCGTGAACGGCGTTACAAAAATGCAACCGAATTTATCTATGACCTTGAAAAATGCGTTTCATGGCAATTGCGCAGCCGTAAAAAGGAAGTTATCGCCCGTTTCCTGCGAAAACTGGATAAGAACACACAGACGCCTAGCGATGACAGCCTGAAAGCAGCCATTTACGTTAAAGGATTCAGCCGGGGCTGGCGTGTACTCCAGTACGCCGTCTTTCTTCTTGTCATCTACCTGAGCGTGCTGACAGGTTTGCAGTTCAGGGATTCCGAACTGGGTTATCTACGCCTCTTTTTACCGGATGCGGAACTGGCTTACCGCATTGACCAAAAAAGCCGCTTCACCACAAACGCGGCTTCTCCCCTGGTTGGCCCGCTCCTCCAGGGTGCACACCGGGTGGAGGTTAGTCACCCGGAATTCGACGGTATTTTCCTCGGATTTGCCCGTATCCTGCCCGGAGACACGGTCCGTATGCATGTCGGCTTCGAAATTGCAAGAGATTCCGCCCGGGTTTCCATTCTCAGCCTGCCAATGGGTGCCCGCGTGCTGGTCAATGGCGTACAGATCGGTAATACGCCGCTCTTCAACGCCGCGGTGCCCGCCGGCAGTTATCGCTTTGAACTCCGGCACCCGGAATGCGAGAACGAAATTCACACGGTCAATATACGGTCCACACAACCTTATATTCTGAACTTTCACCTTAAAAGCCGCACATTTTAACGCTATTTGTATATTTTATTTCAGCCCATTATTTTGTAACTTATAAATTTGTGCAAATCAGAAGAGGTATAACGCTTGAAACAGATCAGACGGATTAAAGGCACCCAGGATATTCTTCCGGGACAATCCGGGCGGTGGAGAGCTCTCGAACAGACCGTCCATTCCATAATGGAAACCTATAATTATGAAGAAGTGCGTACCCCGGTTTTTGAACTGACGGAACTGTTTGCACGGGGCATCGGCCAGCTGACCGACATCGTTTCAAAAGAAATGTATACATTTTATGACCGCGGCAAAAAGCAGCTGACCCTTAAACCGGAGATGACCGCCCCGATCATACGGGCCTATCTTGAGAATAAACTATATGCCCAGTCGCCTTTAAATAAGGTATATTACTTCGCCCCCCTGTTCCGTCAGGAAAACCCCCAGGCCGGGCGGCTTCGCCAGTTTCACCAGTTCGGTGCCGAATGCCTTGGTTCAGCCGATCCTTCTGCCGATATCGAAATTATCGCCCTTTCCATGGCCCTATTCCGGTCTCTCGGACTGACGGATGTTACATTATATCTTAACAGTGTGGGGGATCCGGTCTGCCGCAGCGCATACAGGGAGACCCTCCAGGATTACATCCGTCCAAGGCTGCAGGAGTATTGTGAAGACTGCCGGCGGCGTTTCGATGAGAATCCAATGCGTATCCTGGACTGCAAACGGGAAACCTGCCGTGCGCTGAACAGGGAGGCACCCGCCATTTCCGACCATCTTTGTGATGCATGCCATACACATTTCGAAACGGTCAGAGAACAACTGGATCTGCTGGCAATTCCTTACAAACGGGATCCGTTTCTTGTACGCGGTCTGGATTATTACACACGCACCGTTTTTGAGATCGTCAGTGACAACCTGGGTTCACAGAATGCGGTGTGCGGTGGTGGCAGGTACGACCTGCTTGCCGAGGAGCTCGGTGGCGCCCCCACGCCTGCCGTGGGATTTGCCGCCGGCATCGAGCGTATTCTGATGGTCCTGGAAGCAGCCGGAATCGATATCGCCCGGGAAAGACGCCTGGATATTTTTCTTGTAACGCTGGGTGATAAGGCCCGTAAGCAGGGCCTGTACTGGACACAGAAATTCCGCGACAACGGTTTCAGAGCCGAGCAGGACTTCCTGAACCGCAGCATTAAAGCACAATTCCGGGAGGCAAACCGTCAGAAGGCCCGTTTCGTCCTGGTGCTGGGTGAAAACGAGCTTGAGGAACAGGTGTTTTCGGTTAAATCTATGGACAAAGGCGAACAAGTGAACATTGCCTTTGATGGTATCACGGAATTTTTAAAAGAAAAAATGGAATCCCTATCCGAATCATGATGGAGTGGAACAGACGCTGGCGCATCTGGCAGATAAAATTTCTTAAATCGCTTTACAGGCTGAATGCCCCCCGCGATTTTTATTTACTTTTCCTGGCATCGCTCGTCGGAATATTTACCGGACTGGGTGCCTACCTGCTGAACCTGATTGTCGATTTTGTGCGCTTTCTGTTGTATGAAAATGGCGCTCATGTTTTTTTCGGGCCCGAAATCGCCGATTATTTCCGTATCCTTTACCCTGCCATTGGCGGTTTGGCCGTCGGACTTCTCACCTACCATTTTTCACCGGAAGTGAAAGGACATGGCATCCCGGGAGTGATGGATACGGTGGCCAACAAGGGCGGTTTGATCCGGAAACGCGTGGCCTTTCTGACCTCGATCAATTCGGGTACAACCATCGGGTCCGGTGGATCAGCCGGTAAAGAAGGGCCTATCGTCCAGATCGGTGCCGCTATCGGTTCCGTGATCGGACAACTGTTCCGGGTATCGCAGCGACGCCTGAAAATCCTGGTCGGCTGTGGCTCCGCTGCCGGGCTGGCAGCCGTTTTCAATGCGCCTATCGCGGGTGTCGTTTTCGCGGTCGAGGTCATCCTCGCCGAATTCAGCCTGACCGTATTTACACCCATCGTCATCTCCGCGGTGATTGCAACCGCCATTTCACACAGCCTGGTCGGATCCAGTCCGTTGTTTGCCATACCCGAGTATTCCCTGAACAGTCCGGCTGAATTTCCTATCTATCTCTTTATGGGCCTTGCCGGTGGTATTCTTTCTGTTTTTTTTATACGCATGCTGTACCGTATCGAGGACTTTTTTGAGGAGCAGCTGAAGACAGCTGATTATCTCAAACCGGCCATCGGAGGCCTGCTGACCGGCATCCTCGCGTTCGGTTTGCCGGAACTGTACGGGTTTGATGATTCTGCCACCCATACCGCGCTTACCGGGCACACGGGAATACAGATGCTGGCAATCCTGGTCATCGCAAAGATGCTGGCTACGTCCTTTACACTGGGATCCGGAGGGACCGGCGGTTTGTTCACACCCTCGCTTTTTATAGGAGCGATGTTCGGAGCCCTTTACGGGAGTGTCGCCGGCCGGTTGTTTCCCGACTTTGTTGCCTCACCGGGCGCCTATGCTCTGGTCGGAATGGGCGTTATCGTGGCGGGAACCATTCATGCACCGCTGTCAGCCCTGCTGATTATTTTTGAAATCACCGGAGACTATCATATCATCCTCCCGCTCATGCTGGGAACCGTTACCTCCACACTGGTGGCACGGTGGATTGAACCGGAATCGATTTACACGATGAAAGTGTCCCTGTTTTCAAACCGTGTCTCCGGCGGCCGGAACGTCCGGATCCTGGAAGAAACAAATATACACGGACTGATCATGAAAGACGCCCCGACAGTTCGGGAGGAAACCGGATTCAATGAAATTCTGGACCGTCTGCTGTCATCCGAATTTAATACCTTCCCCGTGCTAAACCGGGATAACCGTATTACCGGTATCATCACGCTGCGTGATATCCGACCGATTATTTTTGACAGGGATGTCGCTCCTCTGCTCGTGGCAACGGATGTGATGAGTGAAAATGTGTTTTTCCTGGAACCGGAAGAATCCATGGCGGCGGCCATCCGCAAACTGGAAATCGATGATTACGAGTTGTTACCCGTCGTGGATTCAGCCTCTTCCATGATGTATCAGGGTGTGGTAACACGGGATAAACTGATGCGCTATTATACCAAACAGAATGTATTACTGACGGAACAATAACGTGGCTGAAACCGTATCCGGAAACCGCCTTAAACAGCTGACCGGACTGAAATACAGCAAGAACCGCCATCGACTGCAACGCTATATCATAAGCGGCGAACGGGCTGTCAGGGGCGCACTGAGCATGCATCCCGCCGCGGTGGAAACGATTCTGGCGACAGCGGAAACGGAACCGTTAATGACTGAAATCAGGAAACGTTACCCTGTTCCCGGTTACGCAGAGAGCCTGACCGTTACAGCGGCAGGCTTCCGGAAGTTGACCGATGAACAGCATCCCCAGGGTATTGCCCTGGTGATGAAGAAACCGGATACAGCCCTGAATGACGGCATGAATCCCGGTAGCCGCCTCATCTGCCTGGATCGTATAAATGACCCGGGCAATCTGGGAACCATTATCCGAAGCGCTGCATGGTTTGGCATCGCGGGCGTTCTGCTCAGCCCCGGATCGGCAGATCCGTTTCAGGGTAAATCGGTCCGGGCCAGCGCCGGCACCATCGCCGGAATGCCCGTTTATGAAAACGTCGCCGCGCCGGATCTGGTCAGGCTGAAAAAGCAATGTAACTATGAGATTATTGCCGGCGTGGTCGGTCAGGGTACCGCTCTGCCGGAACTGGAAGCAGGCGGGCCGACTATTCTGCTCTTCGGTTCGGAAGCGCATGGGCTCGATCCCTCTTTATCCGGTATCAGCGACCGCCATGCGATCATTCCGCGTTACGGATTCGGTGAATCCTTAAATCTGGCCATCGCCGTCGGCTGTTTCCTGTATCACATGAACATACATACAGAGGTAACATGAACGATAAAAAATATCCCGAACCCGTCGAAGCTCTGCTCCTGCTGCTCGGCATTTTCTTCGGCCTGTTTATCCTTACGGAAATATTCGCATCCATCATTCAGAGTGAGCCTTCAGGAAGCGGTATTCCCTCCAAAGAGATTCGATATTTTTACCTGTTCGGCAGTACACTCTTTTTTATCATTCCCTATTTCTATGCTCGTATGCGCAATTATGACACCGTGTCACTCTTCCGCCTGCGCAAAATACCCGTTTCGGTTATTATTCTGAGCATCCTGGGCGGGCTGGCACTGAGTGTACTCATCGATGAGCTCGATCGCGTCATCAACATGATTATTCCCCTGCCGGAATGGATGGAAGAAATGATGACACCGCTCAAGGTGGAAACGACGGCAGACTGGATCATGGCCGTTTCGGGTGTGGTCATTGCCGCGGGATTCGCTGAAGAGGCTCTCTTCCGGGGTTTTATCCAGGTCAGCCTGGAGAAAAAAGGGGACGTAACAAAAGCGGTGCTGATATCAGCGGCAACCTGGGCCCTGATCCATATCGTACCCTACTGGGCTATCCAGATATTTATCATCGGCGTGATCTTCGGTTACCTTTCCTGGCGCACAAGATCGATCTTCCCCTCGGTGATCATGCATGCCGGCAATAACCTGCTGGCCCTCTTTTTCGTAAATATGACAATGGAAGAAGAACCGTCCTGGTACCTGTGGGGAGACCATGTATCACCGGTGATTCTGGTTTTAGCGGCGGGAATCTTTTATTACTCAATAAAGCAGATTACTTTTATTTACAGGGAATAGCTGCTGCTCATACTCAATCAGGATATCATTGAGCGCCTGCTCCGCATTTATGACATCAATGGCATTGGCATTTCTGAGTGAATCCCAGACAGCCTGGGGCGATACGCCCTCCTGCTCGGCTACCCGGTCGTAGGTGCCGAGGTCTTTATACTTCCAGTACCTTTTATAATTGATTTCACTCCAGCGGTTCTTTATGGCATAAAGCAGGCTGAAAATCGTGTTGATATTGAGGTCGAAGTGGTTGTCCCCGCTATTGAAATGTACCACATGTTTTTTCTTCTTCGCCAGTGACAGTGCCGCGTTAGCACGGTGAAACGCGGGGCCGTCCATTTCGATCGGTATATTGCTGCCCATTTTCTGGATCGTACCGAAACCGACACCGTATCGCAGAATGAGTGGAAAAAGCAGGCGTTCAAAGGAGGACATGACATGGTGTACAACGGTCAGATTTTTAAGAACCCCCTGGAATTCATCCCCTTTTGTAATCATGAACGGCGCTTCAATCGTTTCGGCATATTTTTCGTTAATCTGGACGATCGCCGATTTCAGGAAGAGCTGCCATTCGTAGCGTTCCCGGTCCTCCATCTTCTTTGAACCTTTAATATCCGCAATTATCACCGCAAATTCAGACATTGACCTTCCATTCTACCAGATAGTCGACACATACCCCGTCATGATCGAGGATTTTCATTTCGGGAAGTGAAGAGGAGCACATTCTGCATCCTTCTTCCAGGAGTCCCATTTCACTTAATCGAACCGTTTCGGAATAAGTTAAACCATAATCGATGCGAATTTTAACGGTTGTTTTCTCCTCTTCAAAAACGGTCATCTCACCGGGACCGATAAGCATCGGCCGCAGAGAACCCATTTGTTTAAGGAAACCGACCGGATCTTTCAGATCGATGTAGAGCTGCGAATACCGGGGCAGCAGTTTATGCGCATTCCAGTTACCCATCTTCACAAATTCATTCTCGTCATTATTGAAAAAATCTTTCAGCATCTGTTCGTCTATGACTTTTAAAAAGGTAACCGGATAATCCTTTGATATGATGATGGGCTGAATTAACTGGTTTTTGTCATCCACATCGAGATTATCAACAAATTCAACGAGTTTACGGCGGTCGTACGTGTGCTCGATGAAATCAAAACGCGTCAGTAAAACCAGTCCTTTTATTACGCTCATAGTTACCTCGGATATTCAAAATGATTGATTAGGTTTAACATGTCTTATAAGGATTCCAGGGCTTTTATCAGCATAGCTGTTTTTTCAGGCATAAATACACCCTGCACGAAACCCGGGGGACCACCGCCTTTGATACCGAACGTTTCCCGGTGTTCCTTTAAAAACCGGTTCGGATCGATACGGTTTTTCTCAGGCACATTGAAAAAGAAACGGTTTTCGTACATAATAAAGGCCGGTATGTCCATATCATGTGCCAGGGTCCGGGCTAATTCTTCCGCGTAGGGGCCATCCGTTTCATCCATGCGGTAAACAACCAGCCCGTTGGCCATGCGCTCTTCGTTCATTAATGCCTCACCGCGGGCTTTCAGGTAATAAGTGACATACAGATCATTGAGACGTTTGAGGCTGTTCCGTTCTTCCAGCAGATTCTGAATCCGCTCCGCCATGCCTGTCGCGTCCATATGAAGGAGTCTTTTCAGTTCTTCGTGGAGCCGGTGAAGGGTCCTGAAATAGTCATCGGCTCTGGCGCCGATATAGGCCCTGATGCGCACATGCCCCCGTATTTTTTCCACATCGGCCAGCTTGATATAGCCGATCCCGGTTGTATTCCGTACGTGGATACCGCCACAGGCGACATAATCGATCCCTTCGATTTGCACCAGCCTGAGCCTGTCCCAGTCGCCCGGAGGACGCCTGAGGGGATAAGCATCCGCCTCTTCCGGTGTAATCCAGAAGGTGCGGACAGCGGCTCCGGCGCGTATGGCTTCATTACACTCCGCTTCCACCCGGTCCAGGAATGCCGTGTCAGGGACGGTTCCCTTAAATTCCACCAGTGTATAGGCTTCACCCAGGTGAACCGAGACCGTATCGTAACCATGCCGTTTCATCACCGCTGAGAAGAGATGCTGGCCCGTGTGCTGCTGCATATTGTAATAGCGCACATCCCAGTCGATTTGCATATCCGCTTCCTCTTCCGGTTCACAGCAATTTTCCGGAAGAAGATACCAGATTTTAGTTCCTTCAGGATTTACACCCAGCGCTTTCGTACCATTGAATGTCACCGTATCCGCTATCTGTCCCCCGCCGCCGGGATAGGCGATGGTCTTATCCGGCAGCAGCCAGATTCCCTTCTGATCCTTCTTTCGGTCCAGGATACGCACCCGTACATGCTTCAGGTAGCTGTCACGATAATAGAGTTTTTCTGTTTCCATACATCTCAGATCTGAAAATACTTTTCGAATTCAAACCGCACATTTTCAGGGCGGTATTCCCCGGCTTCTTTATCGAGAATATAGGTGCCTTCATATTCATCACGGCTGATCCGCCCCAATGCCTCGATAACCGTATCGACTTCTTCTTCCGTATTATACATACCGAAACTCATCCGGACGGCGCCCGGTATGGTACTGCGGTCATGATGCAGGATACGGTCTTCCAGTTCCATGCTTTCCGTCTCATCGACGCCGAGCAGGCATTTCAGGTAGGGGTGGGCACAGAAACAACCGTTACGCATGCCGATACCGCTCTCGTAATTCAGCATGGCGGCTACCAGTGCATGCGGTTTATTTTCCATATTTAAGGAAATCACTCCAAGTCGGCCCGGTGCTTCTTCTTCTTTCACGGACCCATACAACGCGATACCGGGAATTTTCTTCAGGTGTTTCAGGGCATAGGCCGTCAGGCGTGCCTCGTGCTCCGCTATGGCATCCATACCGATCTCCTGAACCACCTGCAGGGCTTTCGCCAGGGCGATGGCCCCGACCACATTCGGGGTTCCGGCCTCTTCCTTCTCGGGTACATCCGCCCAGAATACATGGTCAACAGAGACCATGCTTACCGTTCCCCCGCCCACGTAGTCCGGATCCCCTTTCTCGAAGGATTCCCGGTTGGCGATCAACACGCCCATTCCGAACGGCGCATAAATCTTGTGTGCAGAAAAGGTCAGATAATCGATATGCCGGGGATCGTCCTGCGGTTTCATATCGATGGCACGATGCGGTGCAAGCTGGGCGGCATCCACCATGATTTCGGCACCACAGGCATGCACTATTTCCGCGATCTCATGAATCGGATTAATATATCCCGTAACATTGGAAGCGCCGGTTAAGGCGACCAGGCGGACCCGTTTACCGTAATAATCAAGTTTTTCTTTTAAATCGGACAGATCCAGTTTACCGAGGGGGTCCACATTGATGTGAACCACACGGGCGCGCATGCGCCAGGGCAGATCATTGGAATGATGTTCCATTTTGGAAACCAGAATGACACTGTCCTCTTCCACCGGCATGCGCCGTGCCAGTTTATTGATGGCTTCAGTGGCGTTCTTGCCAAAAATGATCGTGTGCTCTTCATCGCGGATATTGAAAAATTTTCGCACCATTTCCCGGCTTTGTTCATAGAAATGGGTGCTTAACTGCGACTTGAATCCCGTCCCTCTGTGAATACTGGAATACCAGTCCATGAAACTGCGGATGGTCTCCATTACCGGAATGAGTGTCGGTGTGCTCGCTGCGTTGTCGAAATTAATATAACGGCGCTCTTCTCCGGAGATAACCGGCACCCGCTTATCATTTCCGACAACGGCATCTTTAATGCGGCCGATGGTCCACTTTTCCACACTCTCCGTTGGCATAGTCGTGCTCCTCCCTTGCGTATCCGTTCATTCCGTTTTACGGTGAAAAAACTTCCTTCGCTCCCGGAGCGTACTCAGGACCGGAGTGATTCATTCATGACTTTTCCGACCCGCTCCTGATGTTCATCGATTTTATTCATGACTTTATTGGCCAGTTCCAGCGCAGCCAGCCCGTCCCTGGCCGACACGGCAACCGGGACATTATTCCGGATGGAATCGACAAACGACATCAGTTCATTGCGCAGCGGATTGACATTCTTCCGTTCCAGCCGGTTGTATTTTATTTCCCGTTTGATCCCGTCTGTCTGCATTTCCCCCAGTGAAAAGGCCAGTGTGCCGTCGTGGAACGGCATCTGGTCATGGCTTGGGATATAGAAAATTTCAGAACATCCCTCGGCAAAATCGATCGATATATAGGCATTTTTTTGAAACACACGCATTTTACGCATCTTCTTAGCTGAAATCCGGCTGGCCGTAATATTCGCCACGCAACCGTTTTCGAACTCGATACGGGCATTGGCGATATCGATAGTATTGGAAACGACGGCAGCCCCGCTGGCCTCTATATGAACAGGCTTACTTTTAACCAGATACAGTAAAAGGTCCAGGTCATGGATCATCAGGTCCAGTATGACGGCTACATCCGTGCCGCGTGGATTAAAGGTCGCCAACCGGTGCGCCTCGATAAAAACCGGCTTGATATCCACGTCCTCCAGAGCCAGGAGGGCGGGATTGAACCGCTCTATATGCCCGACCTGTAAGACACAATTATTCTCCCGGGCTGTCTGCATAATCGTCTCTGCCTGTTCCTCGGTACGCGTGATCGGTTTTTCCAGAAAAACATGTTTTTTATTCTCCAATGCCTTGATGGCGATCTCGTGGTGACTGACCGTCGGCGTGACGATATTGACACCATCCACCTCCCCGATCAATGCATCGACACTGTCAAATGCCCTGACATTCAGTTCCCGGGCAATATT
The DNA here is from genome assembly GCA_964410215.1 of uncultured Calditrichota bacterium. Taxonomy (GTDB): domain Bacteria; phylum Calditrichota; class Calditrichia; order Calditrichales; family CAYPHA01; genus CAYPHA01. The sequence goes on from CAYPHA010000070.1 coordinate 18,711, forward strand.
TTGCGCTTTTTCACTATCCGTATCGAAAATACCGACAAGTTTTGCATCTTCCACTTCCTGGTAGAGGGAGGCGTGCAGTCTTCCCAGGTGCCCGACTCCGACGACACCCACTCTGGTCAAATCCATCTCATTATTCCTTTCCACTTTCCGTGCTTTGAAGCTTAAATTCACCATCCTGGTCCGTATCGGTAAAGGTAAATGTCACATCTCCATCGTTATAGGACCAGATAATATAGGGTACCGAATTCACCGCATAACGTTTATTTTCGACATTCTCCGGCGGTCCGTACAGGATAAGCACTTTACCCTGGTCGGTTTCCCAGCCTTCCTTGAACCGGGTTGAGAACTCACGGTTTGCCTCGTCCACCCGGCTGTAGAATTCATACATCAGTTCATTATACACCGTGTTCTCCGTAGGATCTTTGGCCTTCCAGTAGGATTTAAGCCAATCGGTAAGATCGTCATAATTCCTGCTGCGCGCTTTTTTATATTCCTCTTCGGAAAGCAGGTACTGCAGGGGACGGACCGCCAGGTCACTCTTATAAAGATAGACCGGTTTGTCAAACCAGACAACAGAAAATTCCTTTTCCCGGTCAAAGGTCCCCTGCTTATTGCTGCCGCTGAAGCGGATCTTATAGCGCCCCTCTGAAAGACCCCGGTATGGCAAGGCATAGCTGTAACCGAGGTCACCTGAATCGGGTTTGATTTTTTCATACGTCTGCTTAAAAAGCTGATTTTCCTCCCCGTCCCCGCGATAGATCCTGATATTCAACAGCAGGCTGTCTTCCGGAGCAACGGGAAAACGGAAATAAGCCCGGTAAGGCCTGTTGAACTCCAGAACGGAGGCGGAGGCAACCAGAGGTAACGGGTCGTCCGCATTCTTTCCGGCATATAAAAATGTAATTTCCGACGGCAATACGGGTCCGGAATCATCCGGAACGGCAGCAATGTTAAACGGCCGCTTATTGCGATACGATTTTTTACTGACCTGATCACGCACTTCCAGCAGACACTCGTAATCGCCCGGTGCAATGACCTTCTCTCCCAGGGGATAGATGTCGGAAAGACGATACGATGTGTATTGGAACGCTTTGCGGGAATTCGTTACATCAAAATCGGTTTCTTCGACAGACTCTGTCCAGGTTTCGGTGAGCAGGGTCTGTTCGTTGTCCTTCGACCGGACGGCAACGGTTACCTGGTACCCGGCCGTGAATGCCGTTTCTCCCCTGGCAAATTGCAGTACATCGTTTTGAATCGAGATACCCACATAAATAGCGGGATTCCAGTCCTTGCCGGAGTAACTGACATACATATTGAAATTCACGGGAGGCCGGCGGTCTATATCGAATCCGTAGCGGATTTTGCGTTTGAGCACATCCTTTTGTTCCTGGGCGGACACCGGGGATACAATAAGAAGAAGGCTTATAAAAACGGTGAGGAAACGCGTCATTTTGTTCTCCATAGTATATTAGAGTTAATTTAACGGGATCAAACCTTCAAATCAAGTTATGAAGCTTGATTTGGTAAGATCACCGCAACACACTTTCAGCTTTACTTTAATGGGAATGGGATTTATCTTGTACATTAAACTGATACCGCTGAAACGTCACACAGTTCCGGGGAAAGTATGAAATTAAAATTCTATATAAGTATTCTGCTTTTATCTGCAGGCCTGATGGCATCGGAATCACCGGATATTAAACTGCAGGACGCGAAAAAAATCTATCTCACCGGCATCGACTATTCGTTCCGTTTTGTTCTGGATCCTGCATCAGACAGCCTGGCCCTGCAGCCGGTTTTTTCGCAGGAATCGCCCGCAAAAGCAGAGATACCGCCCTATCGTGTTGATTCGACACGGACCCACATGGAAGCGGTTTTCCGCTTTCCCTCCTCCGGAAAATGGATCATCAGCAGCGTTTCCGGGGAAAGTAAGCATGAAGTGCGCGTTATTCCGGGATGGCTCAGCCTGCTTCCTCCGCTGATCGCTATCCTGCTGGCCCTGCTGACGCGGCAGGTGCTGATCGCCCTGTTTTCGGGAATCTGGTTCGGTGCTGCGGTTATATTTGATTACAATCCCTTCCACGGCTTCCTGGAGGCATTAACCGGGTATATCGGAAAGGCACCGGCTGAACCGGAACGGATTGCCATTCTCATTTTCAGCCTTACCCTCGGTGGGATGGTCGGTGTGATTTCCAAATCGGGCGGGACACAGGGTATCATACAAAAACTATCCCGCCATGCGACATCGCCCCGGACCGGTCAGCTGGCCACCTGGTTCATGGGGATCCTGATCTTTTTCGATGATTACGCGAACACGCTGATCGTGGGCAATACCATGCGTCCGCTGACGGACCGTCTGCGCATCAGCCGGGAGAAACTGGCCTATCTTGTGGATTCTACGGCGGCACCGGTGGCGACCATCGCCATCATTTCCACCTGGATCGGTTATCAGCTCAGCCTGATTTCGGACGCATTCCGCCGGATTGGAATCGATGACAACGCCTACATCACCTTTTTCCGGACGATTCCCTATAACTTCTATCCCATTTTCGCCCTGATCTTTGGTTTTTTCATCGCCTACCTGCAGCGGGATCTGTTCAGCATGTACCGTGCCGAAAAGCGGGCCAGAGAAAAAGGAGAACTGCTGCGCAAAGACGCCATCCCCCTGGCCGACCTGGCTTCCGACGAACTCAATCCGAAGAAGGGTATTGCCCTGCGCTGGTACAATGCGCTCATACCGATTCTGACAGTGATTTTTTCAACCCTGGCCGGGCTCTGGCTGACAGGTTTACAGGCCGTGCGGGATTCCGGTATGCCCATGACCGGCAAAGGCTTCATCTATTACGTGAGTACGGTCATTGGTCAGGCTAATTCATTCGATGTGCTGATGTGGGCGGCTTTTCTGGGGAGCTTCGCGGCCATCATTCTTGCCGTGTTACAGCGCCTGCTGACCCTGAATGAGGCACTCCTGGCCTGGGTCGGGGGCGTCAAGGCCATGGTCATGGCGGCATTGATCCTTACGCTGGCCTGGGCGATCGGCAACATCTGCACCGATATCCAGACGGCCGAATATGTCATCACCATAACAAGCGGATTACTTTCCCCGCATTTTCTGCCCATGCTGTCCTTCCTGATCGCGGGTGTCATTGCCTTTTCAACGGGTACATCCTGGGGCACAATGGCCATTCTTACACCGATTGTCATTCCCCTGGCCTATCAGCTTCCACTGGATGATGTCCTTCTTTCGGAAGCGACGCGAAACAGCATTTTTCTCAGTTCCATCGCATCGATACTCGCCGGGGCGACATTCGGTGATCATTGTTCGCCGATTTCCGACACGACCATCATGTCCTCCATGGCCAGCGGATCCGACCACATAGACCATGTCCGTACGCAATTACCCTATGCCGTGATCGTGGCATTCATCAGTATCCTTCTTGGATACATTCCGGCCGGATTCGGGTTCCATCCGCTGATTGGTATCGTTATCGGTTTTGTAGCCGTGTTTCTGCTGATCCGCTTTGCCGGCCGGCGGGCCTGATACTCTTAAAGCAGTATCGTATCCGTCAGATTTTCCCGGTTCACCGGGATTGCATCGGAACAGAGAAAGCGCTGGTTTTCCGGTATATCGAGCACAAAAACCTGTTCCCCGTGCAGTAATAATTTTTCAAAACAGCCGTGCAGGAGTCCTTCCGGACGGATATACAGAAAAAGCACTCCGTCGGTCTGCTCGAAGATCAGTTTATTCCGCCAGCGGCTGGAATGCCGGTTGATGCGTCGCTGTGACGACTCCCGGCCGATAACGAGCAGCTTACCGGCCCTCATCATCTCCTGCTGCTGATAATTAAAGGGATAACTGTTCAGGTCCCGGGCCAGGTAATAGACGTAATTAGCCTGGTCGGATTTTTCGATAGTCGTAAACAGCACCTTTTCCATGAAGGAATGCCAGCCGCCGGCCAGGGCGATGGGCAGTGTTTTAAGCGCATTGAACACCCCGGTGATTTCCAGGTAGTTCAGATCGGGCGTGGCATTGGAGGCAAACACGGCCAGTTTTTTCTGGCTGAGCAGTTGCGGATTACCCCGTGTAATAAAGGTCGTTTCGATCGGTTTCCGTTCGGCGGTTTCGCGGGTCATCAGCGTATCCTGTAAGAATCCGGCAAGGTGATAGGACCATTTCATAAATCTACCCTCTTGTTTTGCACTCTCCGTGGACCTGTAACAACAGGTTCTGACATATAGATGCCAGATAAGACCGGATTCCATAAAAAGGGCGATTGTTTTCCGTCTTTGATTTTTAGTCTTTGGGATTTATAATGTGGGTATTGTCGTTTGTGCGTCCGCTTTTTGTTCAGATCAGTCTTTCTGAAACCGCTACACGCATTTATCATTATTCCGGGCATTGACGAAAACCGTAATCCGCCATTCATGTCGGATTACATCCTTTCTTCAAACCGGTCCATCCCACAGGAAAGAGGCCGAAATAAGAGTTAGGGAAAAAACAGGAACAAAAAAATACTGTAGAATGTCCTGCACTAATAAGGAGAAGTAAGCAATCAAGTCCATTCCGACCTGGTCGCGAACCCGGATGGTTACGGTTAATGACCTAATATTGGGCACTAAAGTACAATGTATTTTAATAATTTACTTCTACCACTATCTAAAGATAGTGGCTATTGAGGCGGTTTAATGCTGCTGCGTTCATTCATAACAACAGCTTCTACCCTCACACCGATTTCAGTCAACTGATAGAAACTATGATATGTCAATCCATTCCGCGTTTCAGTTCGTAAACAGGGCATGCAGAGTCGTTAGCAATTCGTCTTTAGGCTAAGTCTCCCGGCCGCTGGATGCGGTTGGTCCCGATGGAGCGCAAGGATGCGCGGATCGGGAAATCCCCTGTGAATAACGGGGCAGGTAAGTGTCTTCAGCATTAAGTCTTGAGTCCACTCCGATAAGCGCTAATTACGGAGTTGTCATCCCG
>CAYPHA010000071.1:0-22716 GCA_964410215.1 uncultured Calditrichota bacterium
CAGGTTCAAGTCCTGTCGCCGGAGCCAATAAAAGCCTTCTGAAAAGAAGGCTTTTTTTATTTAGGTCTTTATTTTCTCTCTAACAGCTTCAATAAAAAGCGGGATCTCAGGTTGCGGTCCCGGACCAAAGTTTAAATGTGTTTCACCATCCCATTCACAAAACACTGCGTGTTGTCCCCCCATTAATGGTTCATATCCAAATTCCAGAGTAAAATACCTAAAGTCTACTTCTTCAGGATTTTCTCCCTCTTCAGGAAAATGATCTAACACAACAGCGACAAAAAACACTTCCGGCACAGCAATGGGTTCCGGCATTATAAACAGTATTGTAGGGCAATCTCCTATTCGGAATGTTTCAACATCTACATCCTCTGAAAATAAATCTTCACACTTTTGTTCCATCAGTTCTTCCATAGTATTCCAGGTCATTTCTGTCCAGGATTTTTGGAAATCAGATCCCATACATTTAAAAAACAAAACAGGGTCGGCAGCGCATGCTTGACGAACTGCCCTGTGCGCGAAGTAATAGTGGTGAGGGCGATTTTCAAAAAACTTATCGATCTCCTGATTATCGTCTGAAGTATTCATGACAAATTCTTGATTTTAAAATTGTTGGAGAAAATAAAATCATTTTTTTGATGGTTCGCATTGAACATTTATATCAACGATAAAATTATATATCATATTATCTCAGAAGAATGTTAATATAAACGAAATTGAATGGCAGGATTTAATAGATAGTACTAAAATTTGTAAATTATTTGAATATTGAAGAGTATTTACTAAAAATCTATCCAAATTTAGTATGAACCATTTTTGCCAAGATGAACACTAAATTTCTATAAAACCAAAAATGCCCCACTCGTGGTGAATGGGGCATGGCTTCTGTTAGGCGAAGGTCGCTTGAGAAGCAGCATCCTCCTCGACTGCACACAATTATCTGCTTTGATCTGATAGATGTACACCCTCGAGGCATATTCAGAACCATCCCAGGTAACCTAGTGGTGCCGGGTGTGCGGGATATATTGATCAGTGTAGTTAGTTTTTGGCCAGTTATATTGTAAAACGTTACCTCAATATTGGGGGATTTGTGGAGTGAGCATTCGGGGATTGAGTATTTCAGTTCTGTCGGCGGAGCCATAAAAAAGCCTTCTGAAAAGAAGGCTTTATGCATTTTTAGAATAATTAAACAAAATTTGCTATATTCAAATATCAAATCTTGAACGACGGAGTAATGAAATGACGACACGTATTATCATAGGGATGGTATGCATGGTATACCTGAGCAGCTGTACGAGCGACATTTATGTCGCGGTTACCGGCGATGATGCCAATGACGGGTCGGCAGCCCGTCCGTTCCGGACCATTACCGCGGCCGCAGAGAGGGCACAACCCGGTGATGTGATCACCGTGCATGAAGGCATCTACAGGGAAAGTATCAATCCCCCGCGCGGTGGCCTGTCCGACGACGAGAGAATCGTTTACCGGGCGGCTCCGGGCGAAGACGTGTTTATTAAAGGATCAGAAGAAATTACAGGCTGGAAAAAAGTGGAAAACGATGCCTGGAAGGTGACAATTCCCAATCAATTCTTTGGGAGCTTTAATCCCTATGCGGATCTGATAAAAGGTGACTGGTTTAATCCTTTGGAACGCGCTCATCACACCGGCGCGGTTTACCTGAACGGCCACTGGCTTACGGAGGCGGCGACGTTGGAGCACGTGCTGCAGCCTGCCGGGGAGGCGGATAAGTATTATGATCCGGGTTTAAAAGATCATCTGATGGATATAATCTGGTTTCGTCCGGTTTATGAAAATGCCCGGCGCATTCCGGCCGTACGTTTTAAAGATCAATATGGCATTGGAACCGGCCCCTGTGACGAGGGCGGTGAGTGCATCGGAAGAATCAATCAGGATGACTGGGTTCGCTATGAGAAGGTGGATTTTGGCAAAGGTACCACCGCGATAGAATTCCGGGCAAGCTCGGGCAATAATCTCGGAGGTATCATTGAGATTCGCCTGAATAATACGGACGGTCCGCTGATCGGCTCCTGTTCCATACCGACGACCAATGGCTGGCAATCCTGGGAATCTTTTGTTGCAGATATCGAAAAAACAAGTGGTATTCAGACCCTCTGCCTGGTGTTCAAAGCGCATGAAAAGGCTGAAAATCCGGATATCCGTCTATGGTTCGCTACGGTTGATGACACCATGACCACGATCTGGGCACAGTTTAAAGATAGGGATCCCAATGAGAATCTCATCGAGATGAACGTGCGCCAAAGTATTTTTTACCCGGAACAAACCGGTATCAACTATCTCACCATCCGGGGATTTAAACTGATGCACGCCGCCACGCCCTGGGCACCGCCGACAGCCGAACAAATCGGTCTCATCGGAACGAACTGGAGCAAAGGCTGGATCATCGAAGATAATGAAATCAGCTATTCTGTCTGCACAGGGATTACCCTTGGCAAGTATGGGGATGCGTACGATAACACCTCACAAAACTCCGCCGAAGGGTATGTAAAGACGATTGAACGTGCAGCGGCTTCAGGCTGGTCGAAAGAGCATATCGGTCACCATATCGTGCGAAACAACCATATTTCACATTGCGAGCAGGCGGGTATGGTCGGCAGCATGGGCGCGGTTTTTTCACAAGTTCAGGGAAATACCATTCACGATATTCATATACGCCGCCTTTTTACCGGTGCGGAAATGGCCGGCATCAAATTCCATGGCGCTGTGGATACGGAAATTTCAGATAACCATATCTATCGTACAACCCTGGGTATCTGGCTGGATTGGATGACACAGGGTACGCGCGTCACGCGGAATGTACTGCATGACAACGGGCCGGGCATGGACTTGTTTGTCGAAGTCAACCACGGTCCGTTTCTGGTGGATAACAATTTTTTCCTATCGGGCAACAGCTTCCTGGTGAATTCGCAGGGTGGTGCTTACGTTCATAACCTGATCAACGGATCGGTCTGGGTCGCTACAGGCGAAACGCGTTTAACGCCTTATCTGAAACCGCATTCCACGGAAGTTGCCGGATTGGCACCTAATTCGGGGGGAGACGAACGTTATTTTAATAACATTTTTATCAATGGCGGTCTGCATGAATACGATCCGGTCGGATTACCCGTATTCATGGCCGGAAATGTTTTCCTGAATGGCGCGAAACCATCCAGATATGAGCAGAATCCGCTCGTTCAAGCGGCGTTCGATCCGCACATTAAACTGATTGAGCAGTCCGACGGCCTGTATCTTGAGATAACCATCGATGATACGTGGGAACAAAACGACCATCCGTTAGTGACCACCGCGTTGCTGGGCCTGGCAAAAACGTCGGAGCTACCCTATACCAAACCGGATGGATCTCCTTATATCATCAATACAGACTTTTTCAAAAATAGGCGCAATGAAACCAATCCTCGTCCCGGGCCGGTCGCCTATTCCGATACCGGTCAGATTGCATTTAAAATAAGATGATTCCAATCAGGAAGTAAGTATCAAATGGTACGATGTCATTTTTAATTAGACAGGATCACGGGATTTACAGGATTTGATCACTTTTATAAGATATTTAGATATTGATATTGCAGATCAGGTTATGCTGTCGAATTTTTTACGCAGGTTTATCATTTAATATTATCTGAGTAATATAAGTTTTCTGGTTTGAATACGGCCCTGATCTGTTTTCAGTGAATAGTAGTAGACACCGCTTGCCAGATTACTGCCATCGAAGAGGTAACTGTGTTCGCCCGGCCGCAGTTTGGCTGACACGAGATTGGCGACTGCTTTGCCGAGCATGTTGTATATGGTTAATGTCGTGAATTCAGATTCGGGAAGTGTAAATTGAATCCGGGTAGAAGGATTGAATGGATTGGGATAGTTCTGTTCCAATATTATTTCACCGGGCACGCTATTGCCTGCATCCAGGTCATGATCGATGTCCGTCGTCGTCCCGTCCCAACCGGCGATTCGTGCCATCATGTACCAGAAAGCCTGGCCTTTTATCACGCAGGTCAGGCCGTACGCGTGTGCACAGGTTGTACAGCTCGCCCCGCCCCCGCTGTTTGAAAAGGCCGGAAGATCAGGATAGATATCCGGATTCTCTCTGATCCACTCTTCGCCCCAGACACACGTGCCGTCTTCCTCGGGATGATACACACCATCTAAATCCCATGCTTCAATATCCGCAAAATCAAATAATATTTTGTTATTCTCTCTGCAAAATTCCCGGATACCGTCATTGTTTGACTGCAACCGATCATATTGTATCTGCTGATGGTTTGGAGGCCCGGGTGCGACACAGTGACCCGTCATGTAGAAAAACGTAATATCGGGAAATTCCTGTTCAAATTGTTCCATCGCCTCCAGATAGGATTGAATATAGGGCCATTCTTCCGTTCCCACCTGCCCGCACCATGCCCATCCTGACACATTGAATAAACCGGATTTCAACACATTCCTCGTACCATCCTGAGCTTCTTCGCCGTCCCAGTATCCCAATTTCCCGTCTGCGGTATACGGCCATAACCCTTCTTCCCACATGCGCAGTGCGGACACATCCTGTTTTGCAGGCAGTTCAGGGCTGCGATCCGCGTTTCTGTCCGTAATCGCGAACGAATACTTTGCAGGATCCTTATATGCCTCCAGGTAATTCAGGCCGGCAATAATCTGCGAGCCATGCGAGGTATGACCATAATGAACCGTCAATTCCTTCGCCTTTTCAAGCCAATCTTCAGGGATATCATGAAAAGCCTGAACCGCATGATGATCGATAATTATCCCCTGACCATGAACAAAGGATAAAGAAAAAAGAAAGATGATACCGCTGGAACGGATTCTATGATAAAGCATTCTTAACATTAGACGGACCTCATAGTGCTCATTACAAATAATAGAGTCCACTCCGAAAAGCACGATGGTGTCATGCTGAATTTATTTCAGCATCTCTAAGTTCAATAAAAACAGTGGATCCCGAAACAAGTTCGGGATGACAACTCCGAAATTAGCACTTATCGGAGTGGACTCAACAATAAACTCTTTAAATTCAGTGGTATACTAAGCAATCATTATGCCAGGATCAAAAATATTTAAGTAAATACGATAGCAGTGAATTCAAGAAAGTAATTAAGAAACGTGTGTACAGATTTTGTACAATTTTGGAATATGTTTTGAGCTTCCCTCCAGAAAACGGATAATTTGAAATCAGCATTCATATGCTTAAATTGGCATACAATAGGGAGAACATTTCAGGAAACCTGAACATGAAAAAGAACCGACCGTCCATTTATATCATGCCCGTTTTAGTCATTGGCATCTTTACGTTGCTTTCGCTTAAAAATGATGAAATGAAGCCTGTTTTAATGGATGGGAAATTTGAAGAGTGGACATCATCACTTTTGGTTCATTCGGATCGGTTGAACGATAATGTATTCGGAAATATTGATTTCGGGAAACTCTGGATCGCACATACTGCCGATTTTCTGTTTTTCAATATTGAAGTGGGTGCCGAGATTAATCTTCAGGAGAAAAACGACATCGTGCTTCTGCTTGATATGGATAACGACAATGCGACCGGTATTCAACGTAACGGACTCGGCGTTGAGTTTTCTTATGCGTTTGGGTCACGCGATGGCAAGATGCTTGATGAAAATGGAAAGTTGCATAAAATTAACCATGCCGATATCGGTCTTGTGACGGCTCCGACGGTGACTTCGACCCGATTTGAAATCGCTTTAAACAGAAATAAAACCGTAAACCTTTTCCGGTCGGATACCATTCAGGTACGCTTCATTCATGATGGGCCCGGTGGTGATTTATTACCGGATATGGGATTACCACCGGTTACCTATATATGCACGGAAACAGACGGCGTTCTCCCGGCGAGTTATTCATTGGACCGTCACCCTGATGCCGGCATCCGTGTCGTCAGTTATAATATGCTGCGCACCGGCCTGTTCGATCCGGAACGTGCGAACACATTTGCCCGCATCTTCAAAGCCCTGAACGCCGATATCATCGGCATGCAGGAGATGTATAAGGCAAGCGCTTCCGAAACGCTGACAAAACTGATGGCGCTTGCTGCACTGGATGACGGCTATACGTGGTATTCTGATAAGCAGGGTCCTGAGAATATTGTACTAAGTCGATTTCCTATTAAACATTCAAAGGAAATCGAAGGCGGAAACGGTGCCTTTTTAGTTGCCCTTCCATCACAATACAATATCGACCTCCTGGTCATTAATGTCCATACGCCCTGTTGTGGTGATAATAAAGGACGTCAATATGAAATTGATGCTCTGATGGCTTTCATCAGGGATCTGAAAAGGGGTAGAGGTCCATTCCCCTTCGCTGAAAACACACCGATCATTATTCTGGGGGATTTGAATCTTGTCGGCTACGCGCAACAATTAGAAACGCTTTTAACCGGTGATATCGTGAATAAAAAATTTGGGCCATCTTTTTCGCCCGACTGGGATGGAAGCGCATTTACCGATTTAGCGCCAACCATACCTTCCTCACCTTTCACATTTACCTGGTATTCGGAGACGAGCTCCTTCAGTCCGGGCCGCCTGGATGTTATGATTTTCAGCGACTATGTTTTAGAACCATTACGGTCATTCGTCTCTTTTACACCCTATCTTTCAGCAGACCAACTGAATGCCTATGGATTGAAATCTTCCGATGTGACGACGGTATCTGATCATCTTCCGGTTGTGTGCGACTTCAAAATATTGACAAAGTAAGGAGGGAATCATTATCAGACAACATCTAACTTACATCATGATCCTGGTGGCACTAACCATCCCTTATGCACAGGAAGCGGATCCCATCACAGAGGCCATGAACCAGCAGCCTCCCGCCATCGATATCACCACCGGAGACGAAATCCCATCCGAAGGATATTGTGATCAACCGTACGTCGTGAAGCTGGCCGACGGGACCTGGCTCTGTACCATGACTACCGGGAAAGGACATGAGGGTACCATAGGCCAACATATCGTGTCCTGCCGCAGTGCCGATCGCGGAAAGACGTGGGAACCGCTGGTCGACATCGAGCCGGCCGACGGGCCGGAAGCCTCCTGGGTCATGCCCTATCTGACCTCGTACGGACGCGTCTATGTATTCTATACCTACAATGCGAAAAATATACGCGAAGTGCGCGCCGAAACCGACTATGCCAGGAAGCGGGTGGACACCCTCGGTGAATATGCCCTGAAATATTCTGATGACGGGGGTAAAACCTGGTCCGCGCAACGTTATTTCATTCCGGTCCGTGAAACACAGATCGACCGGCGCAACCCCTACAAGGGCGAGATCCGCTTCTTCTGGGGCGTCGGCAAACCCATACGACACAAGGGAAGCCTGTATCTGGGATTCACCAAAGTCGGAAAATTTGGGGAAAATTTCATCGCGCTCAGCGAGGGCTGGTTTCTGCGCTGCGACAATATCGATACGGAACGCGATCCATCAAAACTTTCCTGGGAGACGCTTCCCGACGGTGAAGACGGCCTGAAATCGCCGGAAGGTCCGATTGCGTCAGAGGTCAATCTGACCAGCCTGTCCGACGGCAGCCTGTTCTGCACCTATCGCACTGTCGCCGGACATCCCTGTCATGCTTACTCCCGCGATGACGGCAGAAGCTGGACGCCTTCCGCTTTCATGACGTATGGTCCCGGAGGCAAGGTGGTTGATAATCCGCGCGCGGCCAACTTCGTCCGCAAGTTAACGGAAGGTCCTCACAAAGGGAAATACATCTACTGGTTCCACAATAATAATGGCACATCCTGGGACGATCGCAATCCCGCTTACCTGCTCGGTGGCACCGAGATCGACGGGCCGGATGGCAAGGTTATCAAGTGGGGCGAACCCGTGGCCATCCTTTATCATAAGGATCCGAAGGTACGCATCAGCTATCCCGATTTCATCTGGGACGACGGGCTTTATATCACCGAAACCCAAAAGTCGATCGCCCGGGTTCATCGTATTCCGGATGAACTCCTGCGGAGCCTGTGGAAATGAGCTCTTGCCAGACAGGGAGCTGCAGATGATGCGATAATCCGCCTGCGGAGTGAATTGTATATTAAATAAATAGTGATTATAATTACTGATGTCTTTCTTTTTAAGTACAACATATAGAGAAATTTGCCCGCCTATCAACGACATTTCACCAGGTCATTTAAAATGGGTAATGTAATATGAACCGACGTGACTTTCTGTTGGCAGCAGGTGCTACAGTGTGCCTTCCCTCTGCCTTCGTATCTTGTACAACCAGACAGAAGGGCGCCGATAAACCGAATATTATCCTTGTAATGGCTGATGACCAGGGCTGGGGGGATACCGGTTATTACCGGGAGATTACACTGCTTGATCAGCAGATCGGTCGCCTGCGCAGAGAAATTAAAGATATGGGGATTACCGATAACACGATCCTCTGGTACTGCAGTGATAATGGCGGGTTGGTCGAAGAAACCTCCGGCGGCCGGGAGAAGAAGGGCAGCATCTACGAAGGCGGCCTGCGCGTTCCAGGGATCATCGAATGGCCCGCGCGGGAGCTCAAAGGGCGAACAGCGGTACCGGTGTCCACCTGTGACATGTACCCCACCCTTTTGGCTATGGCAGGAATAAAGTCCGATAATCCGCACCCGCTCGATGGGATTGATGTAAGCCCTGTCATTACAGGATCAACAGCCAAGCGCAGCAAGCCGATGGGTTTCTGGCATAAATTGCAGGGCGGACAAGGCACCTGGAGCGACCGGATCCTGAAAGCCATCATGGAAAAGCAACAGGCGAATGCTCCGCTGCCGCATGATCCATCACGCATGCGCAAGGATGTCGATGAATTTCCCCCGTTCCCGGAAGAAACCACGACCGGACATGCGGCCTGGAATGACTGGCCCTGGAAGCTGCATCGAATCAACGGCGATACATTCGAGTTGTACAATCTGGCAGATGATCCTATGGAAACGACCGATCTTTCCGATGATCCCGGACACCTGCAGCGGTTGGAAGGGATGAAAAATGAGCTGGATGCCTGGATGCGTTCCGTTCTGCGTAGCCTCAATGGCGACGATTATACTTTAGAACAGGGATAATCCCTGCACGAAGAAATAGATCTACAGCGTAAATAAAGGAGTATCTCATGTACAAAAGACGCGACTTTCTTAAAACCCTGCCGGCAATGACACTGGCGATGCCTTCTATATTGGCATCAGAACCTCAGCAGAAAAAGCCTAATTTTATCCAGATTTTGACGGATGATCAGGGATGGGGTGATCTCGCTTCCTTCGGTCACCAGTTCATTCAATCACCGCATATTGACCGGCTGGCCGGAGAAGGCATTAAATTCACCCATTGTTATTCCGCAGATTCCGTCTGCTCGCCATCACGCGCCTCCATTCTGACGGGCCGAACGCCTTTCCGGAACGGTGTATACCGCTGGATCCCGGCCAATCATTTCTGTCACCTACCAGAAGAAGAAATCACCCTACCTCAATTGTTGCGTAAAAACGGCTATCAGACCGCCCATTTTGGCAAGTGGCACCTGAGTCATTTCTCGGAACGCAAGTTTGGTGAAACCGAAGACGACTATGACAGCTTCGCTTTGGGCGGCGCTCCTGATCAACCGAGTATGCATGACTACGGTTATGATTACTGGTTTGCAACGGGAAACGTGGCCCGGCCAAATCACAAAAATCCGTTGAATTTTTTTCTCAACGGTAAAGCCATGGGCAAGATGGAGGGATTCTCGGCACAAATCGTCGCCGATCAAATTGTCCAATGGTTCCGGCATCACCGCAAGACGAACAAGCCCTTTTTCCTCACGGTCTGGCTTCACGAACCGCACGGACCGGTAAACAGTGATCCCGAATTTACGGCAAAATACGACAAGCTCCCTGATGCCAGTCTTCGTCAGTACCTGGCCAATATCACGCAGATCGACGAAGCGGTCGGTACGATCGTCCAGTCCCTGAAAGAGGCCGGCGTTTATGATGATACGCTGATCTGGTACACCAGCGACAACGGACCGGAAGGCGGGCATGAGTACGGTACCTTTAACACGAGTGACGGCCCTTATGGCGGCAGCCGGTATCGCGGCAGTACCGGCGGGTTGCGCGGACGTAAACGCCACACCCACGAAGGCGGCATCCGCGTTCCGGGTATTATTTCCTGGCCGGCCGGTTTAAAAAGGTTCGGCACGATGCCGGGCGGCGTCTGCGGTGAACCGGTTATCGGATCAGACGTATTCCCGACATTGCTGGACATCGCCGGTATTCCCCTGCCCGTGAACCGAACGCTTGACAGCGCTTCCATCCTGCCCTTATTGCAGGAAAAACCGTTTATCCGTCCCCGCCCGCTCTACTGGAGGAACCACTTTCATCACTTCAGGATTGCGCTGCGGGATGGTGAATGGAAAATCATCGCTGATTCCCGACGCATGGAGTTCGAATTATACAATCTGCGAATCGATCCGAGGGAAACCACTGACCTGTCTGCGCACGAACCGGCAAAATTTCTGGCAATGAAAAAAGCACTGATCGATTATGACCGGGAGGTCATCGCCGAAGGGCCCAAATGGTGGCAGCGTGAAAAGCAGCACCGGGAGTCCATCCCGGTTGATTAAAAACATTAATTTACTTTTTGTCTGGTCAAAAAGTAACAAAAAACCCTGGTCCCGGTGTAACCGGGAAACTCGTCCCGATTAACATCGGGACTCAAACATAAATTCCGCCCAAATCACAGGCCCAGTGAGCATGGTAAAAAACATTATTCATACTATATAATTTCTTATGCTCAGTAGATCGTATGTGAAAAATTGAATCCAAAATAATATAAAAGTAAGACATTATGATAAAGGGAGAATTCTCTAAATGCGAAATAAAACAACCACGAATATCTTGCTGGTGATTCTGATCGTTTTATCATCATGCAGCCGGCCGGAAGAGAAAAAAGCGCTGACCTGGGAACAGCTCAGCGCCATGTATGAATGCCCGTCCTGGTACACCGACGCCAAACTCGGCATCTGGACCCATTGGGGACCGCAGACTCATCCGCTGCGCGGCGGAGGCTGGTACGCACGACATATGTACATGGAGGATGTCGGTAACCAGCACTGGGGAAAAGATGCCTACGCCTTCCACAACGAGCGTTTCGGTCACCCTTCCGAAGTGGGTTACAAGGATGTGCTTCATGACTGGAAAACACCGAATCTGGATACCGACGCCCTGCTCACTTATTTCAAGGACGATCTGGGTGCCCGCTACTTCGTGGCCATGGCCAACCATCACGATCATTTCGACTGCTGGGAATCCACCCACCACCCCTGGAATTCGGTGGACATCGGCCCTAAACGGGACCTGGTCGGCGAATTTGCAGCCGCGGCAAAGAAGGCAGGTCTGCCCTTCGGCGTCAGCTCGCATGATGACCGCTATCTCGAATGGTGGAAACCCGCCTTTGGTGCTGACACAGAAGGGCCCAAAAAGGGCATTCCTTACGACGGACACATGACGAAGGAAGACGGCACAGGCACCTGGTGGGAAGGGCTTGATCCCGCCGATCTCTATGGCCTGCCGCCGGAAAAACGCACGCCGGAGTGGCTGGAACGTGTTAAACAGAACTGGGTCCTGCGTCATATCGAACTGGTTGAAAAGTACGATGTGGACATGCTCTGGTTTGACGGCTACAATTTCCCCTATAATGAATACGGCCGCCGGGTGTGTGAACGGTTCTATAATAATAGTCTGAACAAAGACGGTAAGATTAATGTCGTGTTGGCCGGAAAACCGTTCGGACTGCCCGAATCTGATCAAAAAGGCTGGATTCCGGACTACGAACGCGGGGTGCCCAACGAGCCACCCGGTCGCCCTTTCCAATCGATCACCACCGTTCGCACATGGTTCTATAAGCAGGATCACGGTTCGAAAGCCCGTCATAATGCCCGCACCCTTGCCGAAATTTTCGCCGATGTGCTGAGCAAGGGCGGCAATCTGCTGCTCAATGTCGAGCTGACCAGCGACGGCAGCCTGCCTCCGGACCTGAAACACATCTATGACGCTTTCGGGGCATGGGTAAAAGTCAATGCACCGGCCATCTACGGCAGCCGGCCCTGGAAAACACCCGGTGACAACCGTCCTGAAGACCTGATCACCCGTCAGCAGCTCGACGAAACCGACCTCAAGCAGGCCGAGGGACACCATGACCAGTTCAATGAACGAACCGTGGATAGTCCCGCCTATCCCCATGACGAGGTGCGTTTCACCACACGCGGGGATAAATTGTACATCTTCGTCCTCAATCCGGCACCGGGTGCGATTCGTCTGCCCACCCTGGGTAAGGACTCGCAACATAAGCCCGGTACGATAACAGCCATTCGTCTGCTCGGCGGTGACGCCGTCAGTTTTACCCAGAACAGTGACGCGTTGATTCTGGAGGTACCAGCCGAACGGCCGGACGAATATACCGCCGTATTTGAAGTCAACGGTGCATTTATAAGTCAATAGTATTTGAAATTGGCAAGTTAACTTAAAAATCATAGTGCTAAAACCAGTCCAAAATTCCAAAAGGCTATGAAGCAGAACATACCCGAGCCTGTTTATCTGGAACTCCATTGATTAAAGAATTGAATTGTAAATAGCAGATAAAATAAATAGCTTTTCACATATAATCACAAAAGTACCATATTTACAGGAACTTTCGTATGAAAAACCTATCAATACTCATACTCATTCTCAGTTTGGCTGCAAGTTTCATTGCCTGTGCCACTCAAACAGGGGAAAAGTCCGCTTTAGATACCGAAAACAAGGATTCTATCTATACCGCCTTATTAATGAATCATTTGAGAAGTAACTTCGATGATATACATGATGTATCGATGCGTTTTCATCATATGGACCATAACCTTAACGGTATCATCACCATTCAAATGCACTGGGAAAACGGGCATATGACAGCCTCTGAGGTCATGATGAATGAAACAAACAATGAAGATTTTGCACAAGCCCTGATCACAAATATTGAGAAATGGGATATAAAAGATTTGGCAGGTCCGTTTGATTTAGCCCTCCCCTTCCGGATAAAGATTGTTGGAAGTGATGATCCGACTTTTTCCCAAAAAGGGATCATAACCGGCGAAGTGGCCGATGAAAACAATCATCCGGTTCATAGCGCAAAAATACATTTCCGGTCTTCAGACAATAAAAGGGATACGCTGCGCAGTTGTTCTTCAAATCGTGAGGGTATTTTTGTTAGAACACTCATTCCTGCAGGAAGCTGGGATATTGAATGTAGAATGCCCGGTTATAAAAAAGTTTTCCTAAAAAACCTGAAGATTCAACCTGGTGAACATATACGCAAAAGGCTCACGCTGGAGCAAAATAGTTAAAGCCCTGACTTCAGAAAGGACATCCACCCGCCGCAGAGTGCTGCCGGAAATATTAAATGATACAGGCTGACAGGATCAGCCGGTCAGCGTTTAATTTTCTTATAATAATTATCATGGTTTACGTAGTGTATGATCCGGCCGTCCTCATCACGCACGAATACGAGCGTTTCGCCGGGTTCCCCGTCATCCCGCACCCGTTGAAAGGTATCAGCGGAAACATGGGTGAAAAAACTCAGTGCATCGGCGGGGCTGTCGGTCGGGAGTGGCAAAATGACCAGTTTCTCACCCCATTCGGATACGTAGGTTTCAGGCCACCAGGGCAATAAGCTGAAATGACCGGTATACTCCTGCAGGTTTTTCTTTTCTTTTGTTTTATCTTCTGATTTTTTCTCGTCGCTATTCTCAGCTTTATCCAACAACGCACTGATGCCCTTAACGTATTTTCCCGGGCTGGTACCGCTGGCGTTGATCATGACGGAAAACGCCCGTTTGTTTTTCAGATCCAGTTGCAGCGTGGACCGGTAACCGGGACAGGATCCGCCGTGGCCGACCCAGGTATGTCCATTCGAACCTTTATATACGCCAAATCCTAATCCCCGCGTTGTTTCCCAATCCGGATCGGTCCAGTGTACCCGCTGCATGTTTTTCAGCGTGGACGGCCTGAGGATTTCCGTCACGGTCGTATCGCGCAACCGGAACTGCCAGGCGGCAAACCGGGCCAGATCCTGCACGTTAGAGGAGAAACCGGCGGCCGGTCCGATACCGTTAGCCTGAAAAAATTGGACCTTTTCCCGGTTGCCTTTTCGTGTCTGTGCACTGTAACCGACGGCCAGCTGCATTCCATAAAGTTCTTCGGGAAGCTTTGTCCGGATATCCGTCAGGCCTAATGGCATCAGAATATGTTTCTGTACATATTCGGCAAAGGGCTCCCCTGATACCTCTTCGACAAGCTGACCCAGGAGCGCAAGCCCAAGATTGCTGTACTGGTAATAGGTGGCTGCAGGATATAACGTTTCCTGTTCGGCCAGCTTGCGGTCAATCTGCTCCCGTGTCGGGAAAGGAAAATCCGGGCCGGTCCAGTAAGGATAGGCGGCTTCCCTCGGCAGACCGGATGAATGCGTCAGCAGGCTTCGAATAGTAATGGGACCGCTCTCAGGATATTTCTGTTCTAACGTGTAGGAGGGTAACACATCTTCCACCCGGTCATCCAGCCGCAGTTTGCCTTCATCGTATAATTTCATGATAGCGACGGAGGTAAACAGTTTGGAAATGGAACATATACTGAACAGCGTGGATGGTTCCGCCGCGATTTTTTGTTCTGCATTAGCGAAGCCGAAAGCACCGGACCAGAGCACATCCTGATCCTCGAGAACAATGGCCGTTATGCCGGGCAGTTGTTCAAAGTCCTTCTGTGCCTCCAGCCAGACGTCGACCAATTTTAACGCATCGGAATAATCTTTATCACTCTCTTTTGCAAACGCATTAAAACAGAAAGCAAATACTACAAATAATATTACCAGATTTTTCATATCAGACCCCGGGATTATTTATGATACAGGTATTTTCAAACCAGAACACAGGAAGTATACGAATAATTCTGATTTCAGGAAACCACCACAAAATGTTTAATTCATATTATATTAATTTAAAATGATGATCCGAATTGAATTTTTAACAAATTTTTGACAAGACTTTTGAATCCTTATGACAACGCCTCATACTTTTTATATTATATTTCTGTCAGGTTTTCCTTTGATAGGAGTTTAGTCATGAACATAATTAAAATCGTATTGGCCATTTATTTTGGATTTTTTGTATTTTCCTGCTCTGAGAAAACAACAGGCCCGACAGAACCTGGCGATCAGTGGATCGTTTACACAACGTCGGACGGTTTACCCGGCGATGCTGTGGGAGCGATTGCATTCGGACCGGATGGTGATTTTTGGTGTGTCCCCATCATTGAAGGCGGCATGGGTATTGTTCATTATAATGGCACCTCCTGGAAACACTATACAACTGAGGATGGATTGGGATATAACGTTATTCTGTGGATGGAAAACACCATTGCCGTATCATCCGAGGGTGATGTGTGGGTTGCAACCTTCGGCGGCGGTGTTTCCTGTTTTGACGGGATAAACTGGACAGCCTATACCCCCAGGGATATGGGATTATCGTCCTGTAATTTAATATCGCTCGCAATGGATTCAAACGGTACATTATGGGCAGGCGGTGACGTTGTCCTACATTTTGATAATGACCACTGGACCCGTTTCAGCAGCGAAACAGGTATGCAACAACCCATTGCTTTGTACATTGACATCGGACCGGATGGCAATATATGGATTGCAGGAAGTGGCGTATCCTGCTATGACGGAACGGTATGGACACATTATTCCCTTGAAGATATTGGTGCAGTAGGTGATAGTGAAACCTTAATGCCTATTGCCGTGGATTCTGATAACGTTGTCTGGATTGGAGTAACGGGAAACGGCGTATTCAACTACAATGGAGCAGATTGGAAGAAATTCAATCCAATGGGTGCCCCTGATCTTAAAAGTGTATTATCGATTACCATTGACGAAGAAGGTGCGATCTGGTTCGGAACGGAAAACGGTATACTGTGCTATCAATCCGAAGATCAACGTTTATGAGAAAATCGGGAGGCCATTTTATGCCTGCTAATATCAAGGCAATCATTTTAACAGTATGTTTGACCTGCTTTTTCCACTCTTGTTCAGTTGTTGACCATTTTTCCAAAAAAGATTTTTATACCTTGGCCAAGGAAGATTTATTCTCGGTCTGGACATGAAACATGCCCTGCTCATTTTTGAACAGGGCAAAATTGAACTAAATTGAACGTCACTTGATTAAATACATCTTCCTTATTTTCCTGTAATCTCCAGCCGATAGTAATAAACACCAGTGGCTAGAGAACTGCCGTCAAAGGTATAACTGTAATTTCCCGGATTCATTTTCTCTGAGACGATGGTCGCTACTTCTTTTCCGAGTACATTATATATTTTTAACGTAGTGAGATTCGGATGAGGTATCTGGAATGTGATCGTCGTTGTCGGATTGAACGGATTGGGGTAATTCTGATCAAGGCTGTATTTAGCAGGTACCGGCAGATCTTCCAGCGCTGTAGCGTCCCGAACCTGCACAACAAATGTATCCGAGAAGGCTGCATTACTGTCGTCAACGGCAGTGACCATGATCGTGTCCCTGCCCGCCATATTATTAGCACTAAGATACAGGGAATCGCCTTCCAGGAATGCAGAAACAAGAAATCCTTGTCTGGGAAGAATATATGGCATGTGAACAGGTTATGAAGTGATATAGCTCTAAAAACAGTTATTTTTTTATCTTCACTAAACGATTACTTGTCTATTTGACAACCGCCTTGTTATCCTTTAACCGCCCTTCCGCACCTATTAACCTGTAACATCATAACAGGTCAATTACCCGGTTTGTCTTGACTTTATTATGTACGCATCCTATTATTTAGAAATTCGAATTCGTAATTCCTAATTCTTAATTCTATTAATATCTTCAATATACCATATGGGACTCGACCAGGCCAGTTCATCATCAACCGTCATAATCCGTGCATAATACCAGACAAAATCCTCATCCAGCGGATTTTCATCGATCCATTCGACATGTATTTCAGTGCGGTTCGGTTCCGTCTGATACACGATTTCATTGTTCCGGAAAATAACCACTTCCCTGATACCGGCCACTGCCTTTGCCTTTATTTGAAAGGGTATGTGACCTGCAGGCCGGGCTACCTTGTCACCCATTAAATTGTTACCTGATGTAAACAACAGACTCATTTTCTGTCCGCTCGTTCCGAACGTATGGCGCGCCTGGACGGCCCGGAAGATACTCTCACGGGTCAGGTCCTCCGCCCAGACACCTGCTTTTCCGTATCCGCCGCCATGGTCCGGACTGGCAATGACGCCGATAATGATCTTACGTTTCCATGCATCCTGAAGGTAGTACCGGGATAGCGGCGCGCCGTCTTCGGACTGACGCGGAGAGCCAAAATACTCATAGGAACCGCGGACCTGGAAGATTTCAGCCACCGGCTGCAAACGCTCGTCCGTATAATGCCAGTCTTTTGGCGGATTACCCCACCTTCCCTTTGCCCTGACCAGGCCACCCCAATCAGCCAGTTGATGAGGAATGCAGATAAAATCGACAGCCTTTAAACGCTCCCAGAGCTGCACCGGCGTCATGAAGGTTTCGCTGTGGTTTATATAATCCTTAAAACTGGGATCGAGGTAAATAAAATTATGATGCCCATAGCCGAATGATTTTGGTCCGGTACTGGAGGACCATTCCTGACCGAGGAAGGTGACAAAACGTCCGGGATCGTGATTAGTACGCGTCTGTTCTCCGTTAAACTGCCATACGGCCCGGTCGATATCAGTGTGGTGGTCTGTTAACGCACAAAAATCCAGTTGTTCGATATCGCGCAGATTGGCAAACAGATCCTGCCCCGGCGGGTTGCTTTCCCGGGCACAAATGGATATATCGGTGTGTTCATGAAAATCACCGAAATACAATTGCAGATTTATATCATTATGGACCACCTTTTGCCTTGGAAAATTGGAGGCGACAATATTGCTTCGATCTTCCAGTGAAAAATCGGTCCCCGGCATGTTCAGCTTTTCGGTTTCCAGAGGATGGCCTTCGATTGATGCCGTCCCCTTTATCGCTTGTATTTTCACTGCAGACGGCCAATCGATATCCCTGGAATTCTCAGAACCGCTTTTCGGCCGGATATCGAATTGTACAGCGGTGTAAATCGAGTCGGAAGAGCAAACGACCGGAACCGGATACCAGCGTCCGCGGTGGTCTTTAAGGACAACTTTTTCTGACCACCCTGCAGCATTATATGTCCATATCACCGGTTGCCAGCCGTCATTTTTGTTCAGGGACTCCCTGGCGGTTAAAACCAGGTTTCCCAGGGGGCTAAATGTAATCTCAGGACGAAGGAGCATTCTTGAGTCTGTAGATATCTCATGAAATAGCCCCACAGGTGATTCCAAACCATCCCGGTCGATCTGAGCGACTACGATACGCTGTTCATCGACATGGTTCAGAGCGATGCGCTTCGTCTGCCCGTCCCTTTTTGTGTTACCATAACTTTGCGCCTGCCAGGCCATCCAGATCACTCCATTACGGACCGCTAATTCCGGATGCCTCTCAATTCTGGGATCGGATGTCATGCGCGCTTCAGGATGCCAATTGCCGTCGTGACACGCAGCCCCCCAGATATCAGCACTATGATTGTGATAACTATCCCAAGCAGCAAATACTTTATCCTTTCCCACGACTACGATATCCGGGTTATAGCTGTTAAAAGCACCTGATGAAATCCGCACCGGCGTTCCGAATCCACTGATGTCGCCATTACTGGCAAAAATACTCCGTTTACCTTCGGCATTGGATTCCCACACGATATAAACCCGTTCTCCCGAAACGGCAACCGAAGGCGAAATATTGGAGGTTCCTCCCCCTTCCAGGAAATCAATGTCGGCCTTGTCTGAAGAGTGCTCATCTATGAACGCATATGCGATGGACCATTTATTGTCTTTCTCAACCGGAAAGGCTATTACACATCCGTTTCCGTATCCGGCAATGGCCGGAACTCCGATACCGGACATTCCTTCCGGATTTAATGAGCAGATTTTTTCCGGCGCAGCCGATGCTCGGATCCGGTATACGGCGAGAGCGCGTTCATTTCCCGAACGCTCGACAACCGCCAGCCACATCCTGCCGTTCTCCGATTGCGTCAGGCCAGGAAATTCCTGCACATTCTCCGGCCAGGGCAAACGATGTTCAGGGATTTCTATGAAGTGATTTTTACTGGTTTCAACGGTAACCTGATTTTCCTTCCGAAACCAGGATCGGTAAATAACACCGTCATCCTTCGTTTTTTTATACGTATCGCCTTCACCGCCGGGTATGGTCAGGGTATCCATTCTGAAGTCGCCGGTCCACAATTCTACAGGCCACTCCAGGTCCATTTTTTTCGGTTTTATTACTGCCACCGCGTCATGTTCCTGCAGAACCGGAATCGATTGGAAGGACCGGTTCTTATAATCCTTCACAATCAGGCTTTTTCCTGCATACGCCCGGGACAGCAGTATGCGCATCATCCCCTTTTTTTCATCAAAATCGAACCGGTACCAGAACCCCTTAGCCCCGGCCTGTATAAAATCCTTTACGACAGCATCGTGCATGAACGTCATATACCAGGCACTGCTGCCCGCGTTTTGGCCACGCACTTCGATTTGCGTTTCTTTATAGTTTTCAATCTGGTCAAGCGGAACTGTCAAAAACATATAACCGAACAGGTCACCATGTATATCTCTGCTTAGGGCCTTAAATCGAAGAGAAAAACCCTTTTGCCCCTCCACAGACCAGTCTTTGGAATACCTGGTGGAAAAGGTTAGACAATATTCCCCATCAATCTTAAGATCAAAATCAAACTCTCCGGCATTACATCCGGTACCGGCAAGCCACATATAGGTTACCGTTTCATTATTAAAATTCGCCGGCAGGGAGCCGGTTTTCCATCGCACGAATGATGTCCCGTCCGATGCCCTGGCAATAAGGGCGTCTTTCACATCCGGATCGGAGGAATGATAGGCAATTCTATCTCCCTCAAGGACTTCAGCAAATCCTTCAAAATATTGTTTGGCGGCATCATGGTTTTCCACAACATATTTTGAAAGGTGATGAATCCTATGCGACGGGCTATCATCAGGCGGATATGCACATACCAGGGAGGTGCAAATGAGACTCAATAACAGTGAAGTGTTTATATTATCAATAAGTTGCTTATACGTCATACAGATCCCCATGTGATATTTTTTTATCTAAAAACAGGTAAACATCATTCGTATCAGGTCATACCAAAGCTAGGTTTATTTTCGTTAAAAAGAAACCAGTAAAAGATATCGTGCAAAATGTACGAATTCAAACAAAATTTTGATTTTCGTATATTCATTATCAGCATTATATTACTGCGAAATCTGACTTATTCTAGTACCGGAAAAACAGTTCAACTGATTTTAAATCTAATGACACTTATGTAAGGAAAAAACATGGAAAGAAGACACTTCTTAAAAAAAACGGTTTATGGTCTGTCCGCGTTATCTTTCCATAATGCATTGCTGAGCTGTAAGCACCTGCAATCCGGGAAGCAACCCAATATTCTGTTTCTGTTGATCGATGACCAGCGTAACGATACCCTGGGTTGTGCCGGTCATCCTATCATAAAAACACCTGTAATCGACAGCCTGGCTGAAGAGGGTTTGCGTTTCCGTAACGCTTTCGTCACAACTTCCATCTGTGCGGCAAGCCGGGCATCGATACTGACCGGCTTGTACGAAAGAACACATGGTTATACCTTTGGTAAACCTCCGGTCCGTGCTCAACACCTTTCGCAGAGTTATCCGGTTCTCCTCCGGTCGGCCGGGTACCGCACCGGTTTTATTGGTAAGTTCGGGATGCAGTCAGAATTAAAACCGGACACTGAACTTTTCGACTATTTTATGCCCATTGGACGCAGTCCCTATTTCAAGGAACAATCAGACGGCAGTATGCGACACGAAACCGAACTGGCCGGCGACCGGGCGATAGACTTCCTCAACACCAATCCCGAGGACAAACCGTTTTGTCTGTCGGTCAGCTTTAATTCCGTCCATGCGGAAGATGATGATCAGGAGAATCATTTTCCATGGCCGAAGGCGGTTGATGGTATGTATGAGGATGTGGAAATTCCCGAGCCCCGGCTTTCCGATTCATCCATATTTGATGCCCTGCCCGATTTCATGAAAAAGTCCATGAACCGGAAACGGTATTTCTGGCGCTGGGATACACCGGAAAAATATCAGAAAAACATGAAGGCCTATTTCCGGATGATCAGCGGCGTGGACCAGGTCATCGGCCGCATCCGGCAAACACTGGAAAAACAGAACCTGGCTGACAATACGATTATCATTTATACGGCGGATAACGGCTATTATATGGGTGACCGCGGATTTGCCGGTAAATGGTCTCATTATGACCAATCATTGCGTATCCCGTTTATTATCTATGATCCCCGCGTATCCAAAAACAGGCGAGGTCGCGTATCGGATGAGATGGTCCTCAATATCGACGCACCGGCGACGATGCTTGATCTTGCCGGATTAACAGTGCCGGCTCAATACCAGGGATGCAGTGCCGCACCACTCCTTAAGGACAGCATTAGTCCCGAATGGCGGGAGGATTTCTTCTGTGAGCACCTTATGGACCATCCGGATATTCCGAAATGGGAAGGTGTGCGGGGAAAACGCTATGTCTATGCACGATATTTTGAGCAGGATCCGGTTTATGAATTTCTGCATGATCTGAAAACCGATCCCAACCAGCTGATTAACCTGGCTGTGAATCCGGAATATAACGATGTGCTTGAAAAAATGAGGACGCGGTGTGATACGCTGAAAGCAATATACATGTTAACTTGAAACCTTTTATTTTGAGTTATCCGATATCGTCACATCCAGTATAACCACGACCGGATAATGGTCCGAAATGCGTTCCACTTCTTCGTTGATCAGGATGGTGCCGGAGAT
Source organism: uncultured Calditrichota bacterium (assembly GCA_964410215.1). Classification (GTDB taxonomy): domain Bacteria; phylum Calditrichota; class Calditrichia; order Calditrichales; family CAYPHA01; genus CAYPHA01. Next base: position 22,027 of record CAYPHA010000071.1, read on the forward strand.
GGTGCCGGAGATGGAATCGCGCTGCAGCAGGCTGTCTGAAAAAATAAAATCGATGCGCTGCCGCCGGGCTTCCGGTTCTTCCATCGTTTTCGACCATTTAGGGATGGTTATCGGGGAAGGACAGGAAAACCGGGCGTTTTTATCATGTTTGTATACCAGGTCTGTGAAACCCTGTTTCTCAAAAAGGTCCACCAACTGATACATTGGTTTCATCCTGGTGTCCAGTCAACTCTGTAATGTCGGATTAAGCCTTTTTAATTTAATGCGCGCATCACCCGTGGTGAAGTGCCAGTTTATTTTTGCATTTTTATTGTTTCATTGTTCCTGCCATGCGTTACACCCGCGTGTAACCGTTACCATTTTATCAATTCTTCAATTTAAACATTGACCATTAAGTACGTTTAATTCAATTTCTGCCATGTTTAACCAGCTTCCGTGTTTCGGTGTATATACAAATTGGAATCTGGCCCATGGCTGTTCTGGTCTCTTTAATCAGTTGCTTTGGGGACTCATCCATACATATCACCGGAAATCTTGCGTTGTAAGGTCTTCTGTATACATCAAGAACCCGTTCCATATTAGCGACGAAATCACTGTTTTGATAAGGGGGAATTACCCAGCCTTGTTTCCGTCAGGGCTTAATTTCGTTTTTTTTAAAACACGTCGTACCGTCTCGTGAGATATCGTATC
>CAYPHA010000072.1:0-8249 GCA_964410215.1 uncultured Calditrichota bacterium
ACATTGGCACGGATAAAGATATTCCCGCACCCGATGTCTATACCAATCCTCAGACCATGGCCTGGATGATGGATGAATATGAAGTAATCACCCGCCGGCATCATCCGGGTGTCATGACCGACAAGCCCAAGTCGATCGGCGGAACGCGCGGACGGCGGGATGCCACGGCACGGGGCGGCGTCATCACTGTCGGGGAAGCCTGCCGGACGCTGGGCATCGATCCGACCGGGACGTACGCCATCCAGGGATTCGGCAATGCCGGTCAGCGGGCTGCCCTGCTGCATCAGAAATTATTAGGAGGTGGCAAGCTGGTCGCCGTCTGCGATTCCCGCGGCGGCATTTACAATCCGGATGGTTTCAATCCGGAAGCGCTGGTAAAGCATAAATTGAAAACCGGTACCGTTCTGAATTTTCCGGGGGCCAGGACAATGCCGAGTGATGCCGTGCTGGAATGGGATGTGGACATCCTCTATCCGGCGGCTCTTGAAAACGCCATCTCCGTGAAGAATGCCGACAAGATCAAAGCCCGCATTATCTGTGAACTGGCTAACGGACCCACCACGCCGGAAGCGGACCTCATTCTTCATCAGAAAGGCATTTACGTTATCCCGGATATCCTGGCCAGTGCCGGCGGTGTCACCGTATCCTATTTCGAAATGGTCCAGGACAGCTACACCTTTTTCTGGGAAGAAGAAACCGTTCATCAGCGCCTGGATGCCAAACTCACCAAAGCCTACCATACTGTTCAGGAGGCGATCCGGGAACGCAGGGTTCATCCGCGCCTTGCCGCGATGGTCGTCGGCGTGGCCCGGGTGGCGGAGGCCTGTAAGTTACGGGGATGGGTGTGAATAAGATAAAAGATTAAAGATTAAAGAAAAAAGAAATTTCAGGAGGCAGGATGTCATCCCCTGGGATCTTTGTGTATGGGGACGTGATTTTAACATTGTCATCCCGGACGAAGTGACCAAAGGGAACAGAGATCCGGGATCTCTTTCTGGCGTGATGAGATCCCGGGTCTGCATTCGCTATCGCTCATTACGCCCGGGATGACAACAATCAGATTTGTATTTTGTATTTTTTACTTTGTACTATCCACCTCACCACAAAACTGCATGGTAACCTTCCGGTTACGGGGACGGTTATCGAAATCCACCAGGATAATCTGCTGCCAGGTACCCAGGTTGAGCGTGCCGTCGATAACCGGGACGGTAAAGGACGGACCCATCAGGGTCGAACGGATGTGGGCATAGCCGTTGCCGTCATGCCAGGTTTCATCATGGAAATAGCGATCCTTCATCGGCGCGATTTTCTCCATGCGTTCCGGCAGGTCGCGCAGCAAACCGGGTTCATACTCAATGGTACTGATCGCGGCAGTCGATCCCGGAATAAATACCAATAATTGTCCCTCTTTCAACTGGTTATCCTTAACAAACTGACGCACTTCCGGGGTGATGTCGATGATGTCGTTAAAGCCTTTTGATTGAAACGTCGCGTAAGTGGTGATGGTCATGACGTGTCCCAGGGTTTTAAATAAAAAATAAAAAATGTGATTCCACTTTTATCAATGGGGCCGGGAGAGATTTAGCGGATTGTCATCCCGGACGAAGTGACCACAGGGAACGGAGATCCGGGATCTCTTTTTGATGTGATGAGATCCCGGGGGATGACAGCCTGAACTCTGAATACTGAAACCTATTACCTATTTTGTATTTTGTATTTTTTATTTTGTACTAAAGCAGCGACGCAAGTATAATCCCTAATACCAGCCAGATGGGTATGGAGATCAACAGAGCCCAGATGATGCCGTTGGCTGTTTTGAGCGAGTGCATCAGACCCTTCTTTTCCAGCGCGCGGTTGATCTTCAGACGCACCTCTTCCACGTGGAAGGGCTTGGTCAGGTAATCGTAAGCGCCTTTTTTGATGGCTTCCACGGCTGTTTCGATAGTCGGATGGGCCGTAATCATCATAAAAATGATATTTTTATCGAAATTGCGCACTTTTTTCAGGAGCTCGATGCCATCCATTTCCGGCATATAGAGGTCGGACAACACGACGTCAATCTTCTTGTTACGGATAATTTCCAGTGCTTCCTTACCCCCTGCGGCGACATGCGGATGGTAATCCATGCTTTTCAGTACCTTTTCCAGGGTTTCCCGTACATCCTGTTCATCGTCCACAACGAGTATATGTCTGACCTCACTCATGATTTCTCCTGTTATTGACAGTTTATTTACCACAAAGACACCAGGGGCACCAATCACACTGAGAATTTATAATTTTTATTTTTTAATAAAACGTTGTGATCTTAGTGATCTTTGAGCCTTAGTGGTAATTCTCGGCAATTATGGTTGGAATTTAAGGTATTATCAGTAAACTTTCACGAGTTTTTTATATTTTGTGGGTGAGATGCCGTTTCGTTTCTTAAAAGAACGACTGAAGCTGGACAGTTCGCTGTATCCCAGAAGCTGCGAGATATTCTTTGCGGGCAGGTTCACTTCAGAAAGGATAATTTCTTCATAATAATGCAGGACGCGTTGCATAAAGGAGCGGAATGACTGGCCGGTTTCCCGTTTAAACTCCTGGCTGAAATATCCCGGACTGATATCCAGGTAGGTGGCAAGGGTGATAATATTGCAGTCACTGATCGGTTCACTTTCAATGAATTGCATGGTTTTTTTCAAACGCGGAGAAAGGATCTCAAAATCGATGTCGAATTTTTTATAGGGGATCCTGCGCCAGTAATGTGCCTTCAGATCGTTCAGCAGCTCAAAAAAATTCTTTTCCCGGCTTTCACCGACGATAAAATTGAGCGTCGGCTTATCCGGTACTTTATCCAGATTGGACAATGTCAGTGAGCGGTTATAATAAACGGCTGACAGGTTGGGCACCATCTTATGGGCCGTTTCCAGCCGGTCCAGCACATCGGTATCAATATCCGAAATCAGGATAAACAGAAAATTGAAATACGACTGGCTGAAATCAAGATCTTTTACATTCGAGACAAACGTACTTTTAATATTACCGGCACGGTCGACAATCTGCCGGCATTCCTTCTGAATCCCTTCATCCCCTGTTATGATCAATCCATTGTACATAAGCGTTTCTATATCGTTGTACTTGTATCACCACTAAGTCGCTAAGATCACGAAGGGCACAAAGTTTTTTTAATAAATTAAAGAATAACATTTTTGTGGACTTCGTGTCCTTTGCGCCTTTGTGGTCAGTGGCAGTGTAGCCGATATAATAATACGAAATGAGCGGGAAGGAATTGTGACCTATGCAACGAAATGCGGGATTATAAGGTTTTGAGGGGAATTATCGGACGATAATCAGCTTCCCGGAGGCGATTTTTTTATCATTTTCGTCTTTAACAATATAAACATACACGCCGGAACGGATCTCATTGTCATTGTTATTACGAACTGGCCAGACGTAATCTGATGCATGTATTTCGAATTTTGAAACCGGTTTTCCGACTAAATCATAGACAACCACTTTAGAGTTATATTCGAAATTCCGGAAATGAATTCCATCATGTTCAGGATCGGATTCAATAAAGGGTATGGGATAAACACTTACTTCAATGTTTTCCCGAATAGTAAATACAACCGCATCTTCTGCAAAATAACCAGTCGTTGTATCTTCAGCAATGAAGGTTATCGTCTCCGAACCGATCCAATTGTTATCATTAATTGATATCTCTGCAATATTATTAATAATAGACACATCAAGGAACTGTGCACCGTCAACATCCCAAATTATATTACCTGGAGGACCCTCATAGTCTTCAATATAATTATTTAATTGAATATCATTAAACTCATCGCCAACATTTATTTGCTGGTCAGGAATATCTATTGTAAAAGAATCGGGTGGCGTATCAAGTATTGTAAAAATGGCTGTATCGGAATCATTAAACCCATCCGGGTCAATCACATTAAAAAAAACCGTATCCCTGCCTGTAATGCACTCCGTTTGTGCAAAAACCTCTAAACTGTTATCCGTTATATTAATCCGAACCAAGTTTGTATCATGAATAATCCATGTAAAGGGGCCATTGGGCGTGTCAGGATCAATAATTATATCTGAAAATAAAAACTCAACTGTTGAGTCACACAAGAAAGCACGATTTGGTATATCCAATTTGGGATAAGCCTTATCGGCTGTGTTTGAAAATTCGCTGGAATCATCTTCAGCATTAAAAGCCTTTGCTTTATAATAATACCAAATTCCTTTTTGGATATCCTTATCCGTTAATTCAATATATTGGGTATCTGCATTGAAATGCCAGTTAATGTCTTCTAAACTTGGATCTTCTGAATCTGGAACTTTTTTAAATCTGACGACCGATTCTTCACTTAACCCTTTGTAAATCCAATAATATTCAACACTGGAAGAGTCGCTGTTTCGATCCCATAATATTCGCCATTGAGCTGTTTCCTGAGCATAGCTAACAATTAATGATATTAAGACAGTGTAAATGACATGTTTAATTCGCATCGATTTGCACCTCTTTGGCATAGCGGCTTTCTTTGCCGTCTTTTATAGCCGTGACCGTGAAAAAATAGGTTTTCTGAGATGTGCCGGCCTTTAATTCCATGTTCGTTTTCTCCAGCGGTTCTTTATTCAGACGGACCCAGTCTCCGGTTGGCGTTGTCCGGGCATAGACATTGTATTGCGCCCCGTATACTTCCGTCCAGGAAAGGATCAGCCGTTCCCCGGCAATCTCATACATCACTTTCGACGGCGGTACCAGCAGGGCCAGCTTCTGATCCAGACTAACCACTTCCCTTCCTTTGCTCACCGGCGGAATATCGAGCAGAAAAGCCAGTCCGGCCTGGTGAATCCCGCCCAAATCTTCAAAATAGTTGAATCCATAATCAATGGAATAGCGTTTTTGCAGCGTAAAGCCCACACCAAACGTCGGTGTCAGCAGTTTACCATCCTGGAAACGATTGCCGATCCGCAGTGCAAACTGGTCCTGGAAAACATACTGGACGCCCAGGTTCATGGCTACTTCTTCTTCGGCCGACTTGGTCATATCCAGTGCAAAACGGATATCCTCTCCCGGCAGCTTGTAGGCAGCGCCGACGCGAAACAGGTGTGGAATCTGTTCCTTCTCCACATCATACTGAATCTCGCCCCCAAGATTCTGCGCGCTGAAACCGATCGTCAATCCCTGCACCATGGTATACATGAACAGACCCATATCAAACGCCACGCCGGAAGCGCTGTACCCGGCCAGCTTATCGTTAAAATATTTCATTCCCAGGCCCAGGTAAAAGGCCGGGTGGATTTTATAACCCGCTCCGAAATTCACGATACTGGTGGAAACGGTAATATTCCCCGTCTCATTGCCATCAGCATCGCGTCCCACAATTTCCGGCATCCACAGGTAAGAAACGCCCAGACCAATACCCAGTTCCGGTGTCGGTTTATAGCCGAAAGCGATATTATCGAAGCGGATATCCTCGAACCATTCGCTGTGGTTGAGGGTAATATTGGCATCGGAAAGACGGGGCAATGCGGCCGGATTGTAGTACAGGGCATTGATATCGGCTCCCAGAGCGGTATAGGATTCGGCAAGAGATGATGCTTTGGCACTGACGGGGAAGCGCAGGAACAACCCGCTGTAGGTACCGGCGGATTCGGAGATGTTTTGACCAAATCCCAGGGAAAAGAAAAAGGAAAAAAGAAAAAGGAAAAAAGAAAATTTATGTAATCCGCAAGGTAATTGTTTCTTTTTCATCACACAAGCTTTCTTATTTCAAATGATGAAGCGGTTTTGAGCTCTATAATAATATAATTCGTCGCGTTTTGCCAATTTGTGATGATTATGACATAATTCTATTCCAGAATTCCAAATTTCGTGTATATAAGAAGATCCTAGAGCTCAGGCTGTCATCCCGGGCGGAATGAGCGATAGCGCATGCAGATCCGGGATGACATTTTATCATCTGAACTCTGAGTTCTGCCAACTATATTATGAAAATCGTTCGATATATTCCTTCATCGTCATGAAGGCACAGCCCTGCTTCTTAAGCATCGATATGAGTCGATCCAGTTTTGATGCGGTGTGTTTCAAACCGGTATAATGACGAACGCGAAAAGTAAAGGGAATAGTCCGGATCCGCGGTTGTTCCGGTTCCAATTCCCATGGATGCAGATAAAAATTGTACAGGCTGTTTTCTTTCAGATGACGGCGGACGAGGCCGTTAAAAACCAGTGAAGGGATCAAACGGAAATAGGCACCACCGGATATGGGCAGCGTCTGGTTCCCCAGTCTGGCCTGCGTCAGCGGGATTTCATACAGTCCGTTCTCGATGCGCAGGATATCGTTTTTTCGTTCCATCTTTTTTGAAATCGTTCCATAACGGCTGTTCAGATTGAAAGGATTATAACTGGAATCATAGAGATATCCCAGTTTTTTAAGCGTATCCACGACCTCATCCGTAACCGAAAAACTCGGCGCTCTGTATCCAACCACATCCTGACCGGAAAGTTCCTGCAGCAGATTACGGGAGTGCTTCAGGTCATCCTGAAGAGCGGTTCCTTCACATTTTGTATTCAGTTCGTGATTATATCCATGGGAAGCGATTTCGTGTCCTGCGGCTGCTATTTTTTTAATCAGCTCCGGATGGCGTTTGGCAATCAATCCCAGTATAAAAAAAGTGCCTTTTACGCCATGCTTATCCAGCAACGCCATTATGCGACCGGTATTTTTTTCCACCGTGGAATCGATCGAATCCCAGTCCTCACGCCGGATGGCCCCTTTCATGTTTTCCACCTGGAACCATTCTTCGATGTCGAAAGATAATAGGGTAGTTTTGTTCACTTGTAGTACCTGTTTAACTTAATAAAAAATACAAAATACAAATTAGAGTTCATGTTTAAGTGCTCAGGTGATAAAATGTCATCCCGGACGAAGTGACCAGAGGGAACGGAGATCCGGGATCTTATTCTGAGTGCTGAGATCCCGGGTCTACATTCGCTATCGCTCATTGCGCCCGGGATGACAATCTGCCTCCTGAGTTTTATTTTGTACTTTGTACTTTGTATTTTTTATTAAAAACCTCCGCCTCCCCCAACCCGGGATGCTGTTTATCCTTATCGGACAGAATGACGTCGATATGAGGCCATTTTATATGAATCTGCGAATCGTTCCAGATAATTCCCCGGTCCGACTCAGGCGCATATTCGGCAGTGACTTTATAATGAACCTCGGCTGTTTCACTGAGGGTAAGGAATCCGTGGGCAAAGCCGGGCGGAATATAGAGCATCTCATGCTTTTCGGCATCCAGTGTATGCCCCGTCCATTTCCCGAAATCGGAAGAATTTTTACGAATATCCACGGCTACATCGAAGATGGAACCGGCGATACAGCGCACCAGTTTGCCCTGGGCATGAGGCGGCAGCTGGTAGTGCAACCCGCGCAGTACACCCCGGGCCGAGCGAGAATGGTTATCCTGGACAAACCCATCCGGGATACCATTCTCCCGGAATTCTGATGCTTTATAGGATTCCAGGAAGAACCCGCGGTCATCACCGAAAATTTTCGGGGTGATGAGGATGACATCAGGTATTGCTGTTTTTTGAAAAGTAAAGGGCATGGATTACTCCGGTAAGTTCAGGGATCTTCACTCACAGCGTTTGCACTGTCCGCAATGACAGAGACAATCGTCGTGTCATCCCGGACCAAATGAGCGCAGCGAATGTAGATCCGGGATCCATTTTTTCAGTCATCTATCAAAGTAAAATATAAATCATTCCATTCAGGATTCATTTTTTCAATTAAATGTAGTTTCCATTCCCGCCGCCATCTTTTTAATCGCTTTTCCCTTAGAATAGCTGCTTGAATGTCCATATGATATTCGAAGTAAACAAGTTTAGTAAGATTATATCGTCTTGTAAATCCTTCAATCTGACCATTCCTATGTTCTGCAATTCTCCTGACTAAATTATTAGTGACACCAATATAAAGCGTACCATTTCGTTTATTTGTGATGATATAAACATAATAGTTACCCAATTCATTTGCCGTTATTAATCATTTAACAATTTTGTCATTCTGGACGGAATGTGCATACCTGTCAGGTTAGCAACGCCGTACAGGCGCGAATACCGACCTTGGATCTCATCCTTGGAGAACGAGATCCCGGATCTTCGCTCCTTTCAGTCGCTGCGTCCGGGATGACATTGGCAGACTTTATGCCTCTGTGCCTTTGTCCCTTTGTACCTCTGTGCCTTTG
>CAYPHA010000072.1:8349-21946 GCA_964410215.1 uncultured Calditrichota bacterium
CATTGGCAGACTTTATGCCTCTGTGCCTTTGTCCCTTTGTACCTCTGTGCCTTTGCCCCTTTGTCCCTCTGTGCCTTTGCCCCTTTGTCCCTTATTTACTTGATCAAGCCCAGCAGGTATTTTCCATAATTATTCTTCTTCAGCGGATCGGCCAGGCGTTCCAGCTGCACCGCATCGATATAACCCATCCGGTAGGCGATTTCTTCCACACAGCCGATTTTCAGTCCCTGCCGGTCTTCGATGGTTTTGATAAACAGGGTTGCATCCACCAGCGATTCATGCGTGCCGGTGTCCAGCCAGGCGAATCCGCGTCCCATCAGTTCGACATTCAGTTCCCCCATCTCCAGGTATCGCCGGTTGAGATCCGTGATCTCCAGCTCTCCCCGTTTAGACGGTTTCAGATTTACGGCCAGATCGATCACACGGTTATCATAGAAATATAGGCCGGTGACGGCATAATTCGATTGTGGTTTTTCCGGTTTTTCTTCGATAGAAACGGCTTTACCGTCGTTATCGAATGCGACGACACCATAGCGCTGCGGATCCTTCACATAGTAACCAAACACGGTAGCGCCTTCTTCCCGGGACACGGCATTTTGAAGCCGTTCGGGCAATCCGTGTCCGAAAAAGATATTGTCACCCAGAATCAGGCTGACCCGGTCATCCCCAACGAATTCCTTTCCGATGATAAAGGCCTGGGCCAGCCCTTCGGGTTTGGGCTGCTGCGCATACTGAATATGGATGCCCCACTGCGAACCGTCTTCGAGCAATGTCCGGAACAGGGGCGCTTCATGCGGCGTAGTGATCACCAGGATATCCTTTATGCCGGCCAGCATCAGGGTCGACAGGGGGTAGTAGATCATCGGTTTATCGTATACCGGCAGCAGTTGCTTGCTGACAGCATGGGTGATGGGATAGAGCCGGGTACCGGAACCACCGGCGAGGATGATGGCTTTCATTAGCTGTCCTTTTGATTTAAAGTCTTCAGGGCTCAGATCGCATAAGCTGAACCTTGTCATCCCGGGCGGAATGAGCGTAAGCGAATGAAGACCCGGGATCTCGTCACTTCAGAAAGAGATCCCGGATCTCCGTTCCCGATGGTCACTTCGTCCGGGATGACAAACTTGATCCTTTTCCTTGTTGCTTGCACCTTCTTTACACCCCTTGATAGGGGGAATACGGCACGTATTTTTAGCTATTCTCATTTGCTTCATCTGTGCCATCCGTGTCATCCGCGTTATCCGTGATCGCCTCTGTGGTTTTCTTCCCCAAACCCAAGCGCTCCAGCCGGTATTCCCCCGACAGGATCCGCTCGCACCAGTCCAGATTGTCCAGGTACCATTGCACGGTCGTGCGCATCCCCTCTTCAAAGGTCACCTCAGGCTGCCAGCCCAGTTCGTTTCGTATTTTCGTGGGATCAATGGCATAGCGCAGATCATGGCCGGGGCGGTCTTTGACGAAGGTGATCAGTGACTGGTGACTGGTAACTGATGACTGGGGATGTAATTCGTCCATCAGCCGGCAGATCGTTTCAACGACCTGCAGGTTCGTGCGTTCATTGTGCCCCCCGATGACGTAGGTCTCACCAAGGGTTCCCTGTTCCAGTACCGTGAGCAGTGCGCGGACATGGTCATCGACAAAGAGCCAGTCACGGATGTTTTCCCCTTTACCGTAAACCGGTATCGGTTTGCCGTTCAGCGCATTCAGGATCACGACCGGAATCAGCTTTTCCGGAAACTGGTAGGGTCCGTAATTATTCGAGCAATTCGTTATGACTGCCGGAACATTGAAGGTATGATACCAGGCACGGACCAGGTGATCCGACGCGGCCTTGCTGGCCGAATAAGGCGAATTGGGCTTATAGGCGGTTGTCTCACTGAAATGACCCTCTCTCCCAAGGGAGCCGTAGACCTCATCGGTGGATACGTGGAGGAAACGGAAGTCATTTTCACTATCTCCATTTTCTGACACCCCCCTACCCCCCCTTGATAGGGGGGAATTCAGTCCCTGCAACCTGAGTTCTGAATTCTGACTTTTTTTCTTTTTTCCTTTTTCTTTTTTCTTCCCGAGATACTCTCGGGCAGCTTCCAGCAACGTATAGGTACCCATGATATTGGTATCCATGAAGTCTTTGGGGCCGTCGATGGAACGGTCAACATGGGATTCGGCCGCCATGTGCATTACGGCATCGGGCGTGTATTGGCTGAACAGGCTACTCACGGCATCACGATCGCAGATATCGACTTTCTCAAAATGATACCGTTCATCGCCAGCAACATGCTTCAGGGATTCCAGGTTTCCGGCATAGGTCAGTTTATCGACATTCACGACGGTATGCGCCGTGTTTTGTATCAGGTAACGAACGAGCGCCGAACCTATAAAGCCCGCGCCGCCGGTTACTAAAATCGTTTTATTATCATTCATGAAGTGGATCTCTTTTCAAGATTAAAGATTAAAGACGAAAGATTAAAATTTAGGGGAGGGGGAGGAAAAAGGCAAGAGGGGAAGAACTTAGAGCTCAGAATCCAGAACTCAGAAATCAGGATTCAGGTTTCAACATGGCAGAAAACAGAAGGTTGAGCTCCCCCTTAGCAAAGGGGGGTGGGGGGATGTAAATGAGAGCTCAGAGCCCAGAACTCAGAAAGTGTCATCCCGGACGAAGCGAACAGAGTGAGCGATGATCCGGGATCTCGTTTTTCAATGATGAGATCCCGGGTCTCCATTCGCTATCGCTCATTCCGCCCGGGATGACAATGGGACGATCACGTAAAACATGCAAACATCCCAAGGGATGACATCCTGAACACTGAATCCCGAAACCTTAATTCTACTTATGAATTAGTTCCTATTTTCGCATCATTTAAATATAGCATACTTGCCAATTGGAGTATTTGTTTATACATTGTATACACTTTTATGCACCAATGGAGCAGGTATGATACAGAAAATTCAAAAATGGGGAAACAGTCTGGCCGTGCGTCTTCCGAAATATATAACAGATTCACTTAAACTGAACAACGGCGCATCCGTAAAGATGTCCATTAAAGGAAACACGGTGATTATTGAACCGGCTAAACCACATTATTATCGTTTAGAAGACCTCTTAAGCGACGTTTGTAAAGAAAATATTCATCAGGAGATCGATACCGGGCCTCCAACCGGAAATGAAGTATGGTAGGTTCTTCCCCTTACATTCCGGATCGTGGGGACCTCGTCTGGCTCGATTTCAGTCCGCAGGCGGGACACGAACAGGCCGGACGCCGACCAGCTCTGGTTATATCCCCCCAATCCTATAATCGAAAAGTCGGTCTGGCCCTTTTTTGTCCCGTAACCAATCAGAAAAAGGGTTATCCCTTTGAAGTGGATCTTCCTGGTGAATACGCAATTCAGGGTGTCATTCTGGCCGATCATGTTAAAAATATGGACTGGAAAAAACGCAGAGCCGAATATATAGTGAAGGTTTCAGATGCGGTTTTACAGGAGGTCCTTGGAAAATTGAGAGTGTTGGTCAGTTAGAGCTCAGAACTCAGAAAGTGTCATCCCGGACGAAGCGAACAGAGTGAGCGATGATCCGGGATCTCGTTTTTCAATGATGAGATCCCGGGTCTGCATTCGCTGTCGCTCATTCCGCCCGGGATGACAGTCTGGGCTCTGAGTTCTGAGCTCTTTCATCTGGGCTCTTCTTTGAAGGTGTGGAGATGAACTTACCCAACCCGTTCCCCTCCCTGCCCGCATGGAGGGGCTGGGGGGGAAATTGGGTGATAAAAAATAATTTTCGGATTTTTCGTTCTACAATCATATAACCGCTTCGCGGTTAAACGCATTTGCCCCTAAATTGTAAACTATTTATACCTGATACTTTTTTATCTTTCTTTTTTCACTTCGACTCCGCCCGTCTGATCGCCGGACAGGGGGGGGAATTCAGCAGTGCCATTTTGACTCTGAGATCTGAGTTCTATTTATAACTGTCTTCGTGGACGCCCTGCACGGCGCGGCCGGAAGGATCGATGAACTTGAATTTCTTGTCCCATTCCAGGGCTTCCGGTGTGCTGCAGGCAACGGAAGGACCGCCCTTGACACAGGCGGCGGCCTGCTCGTTGGGAAAATGTTCATCAAAAATTCGACGGTAATAATACTCTTCCTTGCTGATCGGCGTATTGACCGGAAATTTAAAGCGGGCATTGTCCATCATCTGGTCGGAGATCTCTTCTTCGGCAATTCTCTTCAGGGTTCCGATCCAGTTATAGCCGACGCCGTCGGAAAACTGCTCTTTCTGCCGCTTGACCACCCGTTCAGGGAGGATATCGGCAAACAGGTCGCGCAGGATCTGCTTTTCCACGCGTCCGTTCCGGCACATTTTGACCTCCGGATTGATGTTCATGGCCACATCCAGGAATTCCTTATCCAGAAACGGCACACGCGCCTCCACGCCCCAGGAGGCCATGGATTTGTTGGCACGCAGGCAGTCAAACAGGTGCAGACGGTTGACCTTGCGGATGGTTTCCTCATGCAGTTCGCGGACATTGGGCGCCTTATGAAAATAGAGGTAACCGCCGAACATCTCATCGGCGCCTTCACCGGAAAGGACCATCTTGACCCCCATAGCCTTTATTTTACGGGCCATCAGGTACATGGGTGTCGACGCCCGGACCGTCGTGACATCGTAGGTTTCGATATGGTGGATTACATCACGGAGGGCATCGAGGCCTTCCTGTACGGTATAGGTAAATTCATGGTGCACCGTACCGATATATTCGGCCACCTCGCGCGAAGCGGCCAGATCGGGAGAACCTTCCAACCCGATGGCAAAGCTATGCAGACTGGGCCACCAGGCTTCTTTATAATCATCCGTTTCCACCCTTTTGGCGGCAAATTTCTTGGCAATCGCCGCGATGATAGAGGAATCCAGTCCGCCCGAAAGCAATACCCCGTAAGGTACATCGGACATGAGCTGCCGGTGAACCGCGGCTTCCAGCGCCTGTCGCAGCGCGCCGGGATTATAACCGTTATCTTTCACATTTTCGAAGGAGGTCCACTTACGATTGTAATACTTTTTAATTTTACCTTCTTTGCTGTATAAATAGCTTCCCGGGGGGAATTCTTCGATTGTCTTACAGGTATCCACCAGGGCCTTCATCTCCGAAGCGATGTAGAAATTACCATGTTCATCATGCCCGGTAAACAGGGGTACGATACCGATATGATCGCGACCGATCAGGTAGGCGTCTTCTTTCTCATCATAAAGGACAAAGGCAAAGATACCGTTCAGATCATCCAGGAAATCCGGGCCCTTCTCTTTATAAAGCGGAATGATCACTTCACAATCCGAATGGGTCTGGAATTCATAATCGATGGTCAGTTTCTTTTCCAGCTCTTTATGATTATAAATTTCGCCATTCACGGCCAGTGCAATGGTTTTATCCTTATCATACAGGGGCTGTTCGCCGCTTTCCGGATCGACGATGGCCAGCCGTTCATGAGCCATGATCGCTTTTTTACCGTCATATATTCCCGACCAGTCCGGTCCGCGGTGCCGCTGCAGTTTGGACATGCGCAGGGCCCGTTCCCGCAATTCCGCGTGATCGGATTGAATGTCGAGTATACCGAGAATAGAGCACATAAAATCTCCTACCTTTGAAGGAGCAAGGTTCAAGGATCAAGGTTCAAGGGGCAAGGAAGGAAATTCAATTGACCAGGCTCAAACTTCTTTCCTTGAACCTTGAACCTTGAGTCCACTCCGATGAGTGCTAATTACGGAGTTGTCATCCCGAACTTGTTTCGGGATCCACTGTTTTTATTGAACTTAGAGATGCTGAAATAAATTCAGCATGACACCATTGTGCTTTTCGGAGGGACCCAACCTTGAACCTTGAACCTTGCTCCTTGAACCTTTTTATTCCGCGCATTATACGGAGAATAGTATACTAATGCAAAAAAAAGAAAAGATATGCAAGACAAAGGGTTCAGGATGTCATCCCCCGGGATCTTTGAATGTGGATACGTGAAGATAAAAGATTAAAGATGAAAGAGTAAAGAGTAAAATGAGTAAAGTGTCCTAAGGAAGAAGGTTTAGCAAATTAAAAGCAAGTGCGAATAACCGCGAAGCGGTTATATTATTGTAGCACAAGAAATACCAATAAATTTTTTACACCGTACGTACTATATAAATACATATTATACCTTTTTTTTGACCTCCATCCTGAAACCTGAATCCTCCTTCCGCTTCATCCTCTGAGTTCTATGCTCTGAGCTCTGAGTTCTTGATCACTCCCCTTCAGCTGAGGGCTTCTCAGAATCTAAGATGAGCTGTTTCTTATCTATCTTGCCGTTAGCTGTCCGGGGCAGGTTTTCCTTAAAATTGATATACTTTGGCACCATGATCATTTCCATGTTTTCCGCGCAATACTTGAGAATTTCTTTCTGATCGGAGGGGGCACCATCCTTCAGAACAATGAAAGCTTTTATAGCCTTGCCCAGTATGTCATCCGGAATACCGATGACGGCCACTTCGCTAACATCCGGATGGCCCGCGATGACATTTTCGATCTCTTTCGGGCTGACCCGTTCCCCTCTGGTTTTAATCAGATCGTCACGTCGCCCGACAAAGTAAAGCAGCCCGTCCTCATCCTGCCGGAAGAGGTCGCCGGAATACAACCAGGTTTCCCCTGTTGTCTCATCCTTACGAAAAACCCGGGATGTGAGTTCAGGATCGTTCCAGTACCCCTGCATGACATGCGGACCTTTTATGATTAATTCGCCCGTCTGACCGATGGGTACCGTATGACCCTTGTCATCCACGATACAGGTTAAACAATCCGGCATAGGAATGCCGACCGATTCCGGTTTTGTATCGATCAGTTGCGGCGGTAGATAAGAAACGCGTTTGCATTCCGTGAGTCCATACATGGAATACAGCGCGACATGCGGAAGGGTTTTTCGCAATTCACGGATAGCCATCGTGGTCAAAGCCGCACCGGTACTGCTGATATAGCGCAGGCTCGACAGGTCGAAGCGTTCCGGACCGGTGTTTTTCAGGATCATCGTCAGCAGGGTGGGAACAAGCGGGAATCCGGTTACGCGGAATTCTTCGATCTTACGAAGCACCTTGACCGGATACATGAAGGTTTTTTCCAGAATCAGGGTCCCGCCGGACATCACCGTCATCAGGACCTGGTAGAGTCCGTAATCGAACGACAGCGGCAGCACATTGAGGATGACATCATCCGCGGAATTTTCCAGGTAGGATATGATACTACCCGCTGCCGAAACCATATTATAATGTGCCGATATAATCCCTTTGGGTACGCCGGTCGATCCGGATGTATAGAGCAGGGCAGCCAGATCGCGGGATCCAACGTCCGGAAAAGAAACGGACTGTGCAGGTACCGTCGTAAATACCTCCCAGGAGCACCCATATAACGGACGACTATCCGATTTTGAATCGCGGTCATGCAGCCAGACCGGTTTAACGTCATTCCGGCCCGTTTCCAGCGCCGTCTGTACGATCGTTGATTTATAGGACTGGGTAATCATCATGGTACAGCCGCTGTCGGTGAGGATATAGGCCAGCTTCCTTGCCTTCAACGCGCCGCTGACCATGACAAACACACCGCCCGCTTTCAGGACCGCGTAGAGGGCGACGACTGCTTCCGGGATATTATCCATGAAGATGACCACCCGCTCGCCCGGTTTTAAACCACAGGTGATAAGATGTCCCGCAAGATTATCCGACAGATCATCCAGTTCCCGGTAAGAGTAGCTCCTGTCATCATAAATCAGCGCGGCTTTATGCGGATGTTTCTCCGCCGTTCTCTCTAAAAATTCATGTACTAATGACATGTGGTAAGATTAAAGATTAAAGATGAAAGATTAAAGTAAAAATTATAATGATAAATGGTTTTTTAAGGACAGAAGCGGTTATAAAAAAACCCACCATTTAGAAAATGATGGGCCTGTAAAAACTTTAAGACTATAGATTATTTTCTAGTAAAGCAAATTGTCAACAGAAAACTACTTTTTAATCTTTAATCTTTAGTCTTTCATCTTTAGTCTTGTTTTCTATTCTTCTTTATTGCGATTACGAAATTTCCTATGAATGCCGTAACCGGCCAGTCCGGCACCAAGCAACAGCAGCATCGAGGGTTCCGGAACGCCGTGGGCGTTACCATTATTGTTATTATTGTTGTTGTTATTATTGTTATCGTTACCCGAGCCAAAAAATCCCCATGCCGAAGCATCCGAAGCCCCGCCGAAATCCATATCAATTACCGGTACGTGCACATTCACCATGAAAATCATCGTAAACAACGCCAGAAACACTTTGAACCGTTTCATAAGACCTCCCTATATATATTATATATCCTTTCTCACCTGTAACTGGAAATAAATATAATGTCAATATTTTCTAAAGCAATAGTGTTAATAAAAATAAACATTTATTGTGACGCCGCGCACGTGTACGCATTTCTTCCGGCACCATCTTTAGAAACCCGGGTTTGATTTAAACGGGCCGGAGTGTTAATTTCAAGTCACTTTTTCGGGCAATCTTATAATTTTAACCTTATGAAATATGTACTTATTTCCATCCTGTTCCTGATTTCCGGGGCGCGGGCATCGGAGGATGTTCCCTGGCTTACCGGTGAAAGCGGAGCGGAAGATCTGGAGATCAAACTTTATACGTTTGGTCCCGGTGACGCGCTCTGGTCCTGGTGGGGACACGGTGGCATCCTGGTGAAGGATACGGTCCGGCATGAATCATGGATTTATAATTTCGGCATGCTCGAACCGAAGCCGGGTATTCTCTTTCAGTTTCT
This sequence comes from uncultured Calditrichota bacterium, assembly GCA_964410215.1. Classification (GTDB taxonomy): domain Bacteria; phylum Calditrichota; class Calditrichia; order Calditrichales; family CAYPHA01; genus CAYPHA01. The sequence goes on from CAYPHA010000072.1 coordinate 17,163, forward strand.
GCTGGGACGTGTGGTTCATCTTATCGCCGCCATCCCGGATTCCGTCTATATCCCCTTTCACAGGGAAACGAACCGGGATATCCGCATCCAGGTTCTAAACCTACCTGACAGCACCCTTCTGCAACTGGCCCGGCGTTTAGCCGGCAGTGCACTGCCTGAAAACAGGGATTACCTGTATCATCATTATTATGAAAACTGTTCGACACCGATGCGTGACCTGCTCGACCAGGTGGTGGACGGGGCCCTGTACCGGCTAACCGACAAACCCGGTCGCATGACCCTGCGGGAACACAGCCGGCGCTTTCTGGCAGACAAACCGGTTATGGATGTGCTCATTTTCTTCCTTATGAATGACGATATCGATCAGCCGATCCGCCAATGGGATGAAATGTTCCTCCCCGCTGAACTGGAAAAACATGTCGGATCACTGATTTACGCGGATGACAATGGAATGACCCGTAAGCTGGTGCGTAACCAGTATACCGCTTTCAAGGCCGACCGGGATCCGCTGCCCTCGCGTCCGCCGGACCGCCGACCGGGTGCCCTGCTCACCGGGATTTTGCTGGGGCTAGTACCTTTCATTTTGATTGTTTTGAAAAAAAGCGTCACAGAAAAGACGACAAAACATTTATATGGACTTTACACGATTGGCATCGGTATCCTGTTCGGTGTACCGGGGCTGCTGCTGGGTTTTCTTTCCACCTTCACCAATCATGATGTCACGTATTACAATGAGAACCTTTTCCTGGCCAATCCGCTTACCTTTCTGTTTATTTTGACCGGAATCGGTATCATCCTTAAGAAAGCACAATTAATCCGATGGCAATCTCTTCTGTGGACGATACATATCAGCCTCCTGCTACTAGCCGCATTTTTTAAACTGTTTCCGGCATTTGACCAGCATAACGGGGTATATTTTGCCCTCATCGCGCCGGTATATCTGTTGAATGGGTTGTGGCTGGCGCTAGCACACTCCCCCCTGTCAAGGGGGGATGCCGAAGGCAGGGGGGTGTAGAGAAGGAGCAAGATACAAGGATCAAGGGGCTAGGAAACGGGCTACCGGTTGTCATCCCGGACGGAGCAAACGCAGTGAGCGGAGATCCGGGATCTCGTTGTGGGAACAGGGATGTGGCACATGAAATAACATCAATTTTTTTACACCGTACGTATTTTATAAATACATAAAAAACCTTTTTTAACCTCCATCCTGAACGCTGAATCCTTCTTCTGCTTCTTTCTCTGAGCTCTGCCACCAGAGTTCTGAGTCCTTTCTAAAATCTCTTGCATTCCGGCCATGTATATATTATTATAGCTATAGTTATGTATATAACAATGAGGATAGTAATGCGTGTTGTTCAAATGACATTGGATGAGGAGCTTATCAAATCGGTGGACTACCTGGTCAGGCAATTAGGAAAGACACGGTCTGAATTTACGCGGGAGGCGCTTAGGGAAGCGGTACATCGCTATGAAATCCGCCGTGAGGAGGAGCGTCACCGGCAAGGTTATCTCAAAAATCCGGTCAGGGAGCCGGAGTTAAACGACTGGGAAGAAGAACAGGAATGGGGTGATTGATGGAACGTGGGGAAATTCGCTGGTATACATTTAAAAAGCCTGATAAACGGCGGCCTGTACTAATCATTTCACGATCCAGCAGCATTGCATATCTGAATGAAATCACCGTGGCACCAATTACATCCATCATACGAGATATTCCCAGTGAAGTCCTGATTACAAAATCAGAAGGTATGTCTAAAACGTCTGTCGCAAATTTTGATCATATTCAGACCGTATCAAAGGAAAAGATTGGTAAACGCATTGCAAAATTGTCTCCTGCTCGCCTGGAGGAAGTGGACAATGCGATACGGTTTGCGCTGGGGATGAACCTAAAAGAAGGACCAGGATAGAGCCTTCAGGGTGTCATCCTGAACAGTATTTTACACCCCCCTAGCCCCCGTCTGGCTGGTGCCGCCGGACAGGCCTTTGCTGAGGGGGAGCTCAGTTACTGGCACCTGCTTCCTGTTTCCTTGATCCTTGAGTCTTGATCCTTGAGCCTTCTTTACCCCCTTTCATAGATGGATGACATATATTAGCCTATTCAAATATGATGGTTTTATGGCCGTGAACGAGGATGCGGTGCTCGCTGTGACAGCGCAGGGCCCGGGCCAGGACGAGGCGTTCCAGGTCGCGGCCCTTGCGGATCAGGTCTTTCAGGGTATCCTTGTGGGATATGCGGGTGATGTCCTGTTCGATGATCGGTCCTTCATCGAGATCCTCGGTCACATAGTGGCTGCTGGCACCGATCAGTTTAACACCGCGTTGAAAAGCCTGTTTATAGGGATTGCCGCCGATGAAGGCCGGCAGGAAGGAATGATGTATATTGATGATCTGACTGGGAAAATGCTTCACAAAATCCGCAGAAAGAATCTGCATATACCGCGCCAGCACGATCGTATCTATTTTCCTCTCTTTTAAAAGGGACAGTTCCTTTTCTTCCTGATCCCGCTTATTTTCTTTGTCGATGGGAAAATGATAGTATTCTATCCCCTGGCCTTCCGTAAACGATTGAAGATCGGGATGATTGGAGATCACCAGGGGGATGTCAATATTGAATTCGCCCAGGCTGTAACGCCAGAGGATTTCCTGGATGCAGTGGGTGTATTTCGATACGAAGATCGCGACGCGCTGTTTTGCTTCCGAGAAGCGGATACTCCAGATCGCTTTGAATTCCCGCGCCAGGGGCCGGATCGCATCCTCCAGGTCCTCCGGCGGAATGGAGAAGTTTGACATATCCCAGGCCACGCGGATGAAGAACAGATTGTTTTCCGTATCGACGTGCTCGTCCAGGTCGATGATATTCCCACCCCGCTCGAAGATGAAATGGGAAATGCGCGACACCAGTCCGACGCGGTCGGGACAGGAGAGTAATAATATGGCGGTGAGTTGGTTTTCGTTTTCTTGCATGAGGAAAGATAGAAAAGAAAAAGGAAAAAAGAAAAAAGAAAAAAGAGAAAAGAGAAAAGAGAAAAAGTAAGGTGTCAGATAAATAAAGGATTCAGCGTATTAGAAGTAAGTTCAATTAACCGCGAAGCGGTTATATTATTGTAGCATGTGAAAATCAAATATGATTTCGTTACACCGTAGGTGTTATATTTTTTCATCACCCATCCATCCAATTTCTGAGTTCTGGATTGCCTTGCTGATGAAACCATGATATTTCAATCTGATAAAAAATTTTTGGAAAACCAGCCAAAATCTAAGTATATTTAATTAACAATTATATTAACTATTTATACTTTATGAATGTTTTAAAATTAAGTGAAATCGATAAGAATTATTTTGATCATCACGAAATTGCCCGGGTATTGGGCATAAAGCCTGAATCAGCCCGGGTATTGGCAAATCGTTACGTAAAACGAAACATATTAATCCGGGCCAAGCGTGATTTATATATCCTTCGGGAAAAGTGGCACCAATTCAGCCGCGAACAGCGCTTTGAAATCGCCAATCTTCTGCAGGTTCCTTCTTATATCTCACTTCTGACAGCCCTTGATTACTATGAAATCAGTTCTCAAATGCAACAGGATTACATCGAATCAGTCTGTCTGAAACGAACCAGGGAATTTAATGTTAACAATACGTTATTCAACTTTTTACGTTTAGCTCCGTCTCTATATGGTAATTTCATAAAAATGGATACTATTTTTATTGCCCGTGCTGAAAAAGCGCTTCTGGATGCATTTTATTTAATGTCGCTCGGCCGCTATCGTCTGGATATTTCTTCTATCGACTGGAACAAACTAAATATGGATCTACTCAGAGAAATTACCAATCAATTTCCCGTCCGAACCCAAAATCTGATGAGACGTTATGGATACGTTTCGTAAACATGAACAGTTTGAGATTGAGGTTCTGGACCTCTTGAAAACCAACCGGTTCTCTAACCCGTTGGTTTTTGGCGGAGGTACGATGCTACGTCTATGTCATGATCTTCCCCGCTACTCGGCCGATCTCGATTTCTGGTTTCTGAAAGACATCGGGTATACAGCCTATTTTAATAAGATCCGTGATTTCCTGAAGTTGCATTATGAGCTGACTGACGCTCATATTAAGATCAATACACTATTATTGGAAATCAGATCCCGGAACTATCCACGCAGGCTGAAGATTGAAATTCGTAAAAACAATAAAGAACAGGATTATCAGGATAAAATTGCTTTCTCCAAATACGCCACAAAACAAGTGGTTTTAAAAACGCATACCTTGAATCAAACATTGAGAAATAAAATCGACGCTCTTGTGAATAGAAAAGAGATACGTGATGGCTTTGATCTAGAATTTATCTTACGAAAAGGTATACCCTTGCCGACATTATCCGTTAAAACAAAATCAGAAATTCTGAAAACGATTGACCGATTTACAGAGAGGGATTTCCGGGTTACCCTTGGGTCCACATTGGAAAGTGAAATGCGGGAATATTATACGTTGAACCGATTTGACTATTTAAAAAGCATGGTAGGGATATAGGAGGGGAGCGGGGTGGGCACGTTCATATCCACACGTGCAAAGATCCCAGGGGATGACAAAAAAGAACCCAGATGGCAGAGCTCAGAACTCAGAAAGTGTCATCCCGGGTCTGCATTCGCTCCTGTCCGGCGGCGTAAGCCTGACGGAGTTGCTCATTCCGCCCGGGATGACAGTCTTAGTTCTGGGTTCTGGGCTCTTACTTACATCCCCCCAACCCCCTGATTTATACTAATCAAGTCTTTTTTATTAACAGATGT
>CAYPHA010000073.1:0-21406 GCA_964410215.1 uncultured Calditrichota bacterium
GGGTATTTCCCTTCTGTATCCTGGATCAGTTCCGCGGCGAAGAAGGTGGCGTGGGTATCCACCAAAGCCTGAATGCGTTCCGCCTGCTGGATATAGTTAATGAATGATAAAATCATATGAGAGGCATCGAGCAATTCATATTCAACCGGCGTGGGCGGCTGTACTTTCACGATCAGGTCCGTTTTCTGCAGCAATTTCTCGATCGTGGGAACGATGATCGCCCCGGCCTGTTCGTACTTGATATCATCAAAGCCACACAGCTCGCCGGCACCGCGTTCAATGAAGACTTCCACATTATTACGATCCAGGACCCGGGCGCCTTCCGGGCTTACCATTACGCGCCCTTCAAAATTTCTTATTTCTTTCGGTATTCCAATTTTTAACATAAACACCATGTATTAGTTAAATGAATGATATGGACCCTCAGCGGGTATTGTGCATACACAGTCCTGAAATAAAGTCGTCTGAGATCTAATTTCTGATCGGGGAAAGCTTTATGATGTTGAAATTATCGGGAATTAATAGATTATTTGCAACTCTAAGTAGGGATTCCTGAGAAATTTTTTCAATGGAGTCGATCATTTCATCCACCGAAACCTGCCGGCCGTAATAAAGTTCATTTTTGGCCAGCCGTGTCATACGCCGGGATGTACTTTCCAATCCCAGAATATAATTACCCTTCAACTGTTCCTTCAGTTTACGCACCGTAGCCAGACGTAACCCATTTCGGTTCAGGTTTCCGATTTCTTTCATGAACATCTGAATGGCTTTTTCCTGATTCTTTCGGTCCGTTCCCATATAAAAACTGATCACCCCGCTGTCCTTATAGAAATCGACAGCAGAATAAACCGAATAGGCCAGACCAAGCCGTTCGCGTATCACCTGGAACAGGCGGGCGCTCATTCCTCCTCCCAGATAGGTATTGAGTGCGATCAGGTCAAAACGGTCTTCAGAATGGTAAGATACACCTTCCACGCCGAGACAGATATGTGTCTGATTGAGCGGCTGTTCTATATCAATACGGAACCGCTTTGCAGCCTCCGGCCGGATCCATTCCGGCTCCTTATGACGGCCTTCAAAATGAAAATTCTTTTCGACCATTTTGAGCAGCCGGCCATGATTGACGTTTCCGGCCGCGCTGATGATCATATTCTGAGGCTGGTAATAGCCGTTCCAGAATGCGATGACCGTATCCCGGTCGATTGCCGCAATCGTTTCCGGCGTGCCGAGGATCGGATAACCGATGGCCTGTTCCGGATAGAGTTTTTCCTGAAAAAGGTCGAATATATACTCTTCCGGGGTATCCATCACGGCGTTGATTTCTTCCTGGATAACCTGGCGTTCTTTTTCGATATCTTTTGGCCGGAAAAGGGGATTCAGGATAAGGTCGGATAATACGTTCAGACTAATCCTCAGGTGGGAGTCCAGGGTATGCGAATAATAACAGGTTACTTCCTTGCTCGTATAGGCATTGAGATGTCCGCCAAGTTCTTCGAGCGACTGGGCAATCTTCAGGGCACTGCGCTTTTTCGTCCCCTTGAACAGCATGTGCTCAAGAAAATGGGCAATACCGTTATTTTTCCCGCTTTCAAATCGGGATCCGGCTTTAATCCAGACCCCGAGTGATGCGGAACGTACGGCCGGAAGATATTCGCTGATAACCGTTAAGCCGTTATCGAGTACGGTTCGTTTTATTTCAGACAACGAAGTTTGTGACATAAGACGTTAGTTCTTCTGTTCACCCTTCTGTTCACGAAGCAGGAAATCTTTACGGCTGAGCGCAATTTTGCCATCCGGCTGAATACGCTTGATGACGATATCGATCATGTCGCCTTCTTTTACGACATCCGAGACCTTGTTCGTGCGGGCGATATCCAGCTCCGAAATGTGAACCATACCTTCTTTACCCGGTAAGAACTCTACAAAAGCTCCAAAATCCTTGACACGTTTGACTTTTCCTTTGTAGGCTTTACCGATTTCCGGCTCTTCAATCAGTGCATTGATCATCTTATGTGCTGCTTCAACGGCATTCACATCCGGCGATGCGACCACGACTTTTCCGTCGTCATCGATATCAATATCTACACCGGTTTCTTCGATAATGTGACGAATGGTTTTACCACCGGGTCCGATAACGGCGCCGATTTTATCCGTGGCGATGAAGAATTCGATGATCTTCGGTGCCCAGCGACTCATTTCCGTGCGTGGCTCATTGATCACTTCTTCCATCTTACTCATGATATGCGTACGGCCATCCTTCGCCTGTGCCAGCGCTTCGGACATGATCTCTTTCGAAATCCCCTGAATCTTGATATCCATCTGGACGGCGGTAATACCTTTCGCCGTACCGGCCACCTTAAAATCCATGTCACCGAGATGGTCTTCATCACCAAGGATATCCGAAAGGATAGCTACTTTATCATCTTCCTTGATCAGCCCCATGGCAATACCGGCAACGGTGCCGGCTACGGGAATACCCGCATCCATCATCGCCATGGAACCGGAACATACCGTTGCCATGGAAGACGATCCGTTGGACTCCAGTACTTCCGATACGATACGTATGGTATAGGGGAATTCACCGTTCAGGGGTATAACCGGTTTGAGAGCCCTTTCCGCCAGATTCCCGTGTCCCACCTCGCGGCGGCTTACACCTCGGATCGGTTTTGCTTCACCGGTGGAAAAGGGCGGGAAATTATAGTGCAGCAGATATTTTTTTTTCGATTCGCCTTCAAGGGCATCTACGATCTGTTCATCTGCTTTCGTCCCCAGGGTGACAACGCCGAGCGACTGGGTCTGCCCCCTGGTAAAAAGTGCCGAGCCGTGTGCCCGTGGCAACAGCCCGATTTCACTGGTAATGTCACGAATATCTTTCAGGCCGCGTCCGTCCAGGCGCTTTGATTCGTTCAGGATCATCGCCCGCACTTCCTTTTTCTCCATGTCGTGCAGGATGTTCTTGATCGCCTTGTCGGAATCGGGATACGCTTCGGCCAGGTCTTCTATCAGTTTACCGGCCAGTTCTTTAAGCGCTTCATGGCGTTCTTTCTTTTCCGCAATGCGCACGCATTCCCGAAGTCCTACCAGGCCGGCCTCTGTTACCTTCTCTTCCAGCCCTTCCGGATATTCTTTAGCCGTTACCGTCATTTTTTCGCCGGCCACCTCCGCCATCAGCTCTTCCTGCAGTGCAGTCAGTTGTTTGATAGCCTCATGTGCTTTGTCGATGCCTTCGATAAGATCCTCTTCCGAGACCTCTTTGGCTTCGCCTTCGACCATCATGATCGATTCTTTCGAACCGGCCACCACCAGCTCCAGGTCTGAAGCGGTAGTCTGCGTAATTGTAGGGTTTACAACCCATTCACCGCCGCTGCGTGCAATCCGCACCGTAGCGATCGGACCGGCAAAGGGAATATTGGAAATACTCAGGGCTGCCGAAGCACCCAGGCCGGCCAGCACATCGGCATCATTTTCGCGGTCCATCGATAATACATTGACGATGATCTGTGTCTCCCTTCCAAAATCATCCGGGAACAGGGGACGAATCGGGCGGTCAATAAGCCGGGCGGAAAGGATTTCCTTTTCGCTGGGTCTTCCTTCACGTTTAATAAAACCACCGGGTATTTTACCGGCAGCAAATGTTTTCTCACGATACTCAACGCTTAACGGAAAGAAATCACGCGGCTCAGCAGGTTCTTCACCGGCCGTGGCCGTGACAAGAACCATCGTGTCCCCATACTGAACAAGAACGGCCCCGTTTGCCTGTTTGGCCATGCGTCCCGTCTCGAGCGTAAGTGTTTTTCCGTGAATATCAATTGATTTTCTAACTATCATATGTGTGTTTTCTCCAGAAGTGGGTAAGATCGGCTAGCGACGCAACCCGAGTTGTTCGATTACTTTACGATACCGCATAATATCGATTTTCTGCAGGTACCGGAGGAGTCTTCTCCTCTGACCAACCAGTTTTAACAAACCACGCCGGGAATGATGATCCTTTTTGTGGGTTTTCAAATGATCGGTTAGATATTTAATACGTTCCGTCAGCAGTGCAACCTGGACTTCAGCTTTCCCGGTGTCACTATCGTTTTCACCGAATTTTTTTACCAGTTCGGTTTTGTCTTCTTTGGTCAATGCCATTTCTTATCCTCCAAACTTAGATCAAAAGACTTTTTTTCTTATCTATTTCCAATTGTTTTATCAGGGCTTCCACCGAATCAAATTTCTTTTCATCCCGAAGCCGTTCTTTCAGGTATACAGTCAGGTACTTATTGTAGAGATTACCTTCAAAATCAAAAATGTGTGTTTCGATGGTATGCTGGTTCATACCAAATGTGGGTTTGAATCCCATATTCAGCATACCTTTGTAGTTCCTGTTTTCAAAGACCACGTCGACCGCATAGACACCATTTGCGGGCATCAGTTTGTACGGATCGTCCACGTTCAGGTTGGCCGTCGGATAATTGTATTTCTGTCCGATATTATTTCCTTTCACCACTCTGCCGTGAAGAATATAGGGCCGGCCGAGATAATTTTTGACATCCTTGACATTGCCTGCCAGGATCAGATTACGGATCATGGTACTGCTGATGATCTCGCCCTCAAAATCAAAAGGGCCGATCTGCTCTGCATGAAAGCCGTATGCACGGCTCAACGCCTGGAGCTTGCTGAAATCCCCTTCACGATTCTTTCCAAAACCGTGATCATAACCGACAATAACCGCCTTTGCGCCCAGATGATCGATCAGCACATCCCTGACAAACCGGGCATAAGGTGTCTGGGAAAAGTCCTTATCAAACGGAATCACCACGATCCGGTCAATCCCCGTTTCACGCAACAATTCAATCTTTTCATCCAGCGTCGTCAGTAATCCCAGTTGTTTGGCCAGATCCGGTCTGACCACAACCTTGGGATGGGGGTCGAAGGTAACCAGTGTCGTGCACAACTGGCGTTCGGCTGCTACCGTTTTCAACCGCTCGATGATCCTTCGATGCCCCTTGTGCAGGCCGTCAAACGTGCCGACGGTTATGGCGCAGGGACGCCGGACGATATCAGTACCGATTCCCCGGACTATTTCCATTATTCGCACACCACCCGTTTTTTCCAGAACTGCTGAAATTCATCAATCGTAAAACTATCTTCGACCCGGTACGGCTCGATAGCCGTTCTGTGCAGGCTGAACAACATACCGCCTGCCCCAAGTCTGTTGCCGAGATCGTGAGCATAGGACCGTACATAGGTACCCTTCGATACATGCAGTTCCAGCTCCAGAAAAGGCTTTTTCCAGGAACAGACCCGCGCACTGAAGATTTCGACCTGATTGACTTTCCGTTCGACCGAAATCCCTTTTCTGGCAAGCTTATAAAGGGGTGTTCCATCCACTTTCTTGGCGGAAAACATCGGTGGTACCTGTTCCATTTTTCCGGTCATTTCCGCAACCGCTCCGTGTACCGCTTCTTCCTGTAAATCGAACGACTCCTGTCTGCTAAGGACTGCGCCGGTCCTGTCATACGTATCGGTCGAAACACCAAACTGAATGCAGGCACGGTACCGTTTTGAACGGCCGATAAGCCCTGTCATCACTTTCGTGCCTTTGCCGGCCCCGAGGATCATCAGACCGGTGGCAAAAGGATCCAGGGTACCGGAATGCCCTATTTTCCTGATACGGGTTATATTCCGTAATTTACGAACGACATCGAAAGACGTCCAGTCTTCATATTTATTTAAAAGAACGATAAATCCCTGCATCAATCCTGATGCATCAATACTGCTATTCTTCCTTATTACCGGAACCATCTTCAATCTGCTTCAGTAAAGCGTTAATCCGGTCCGCATACTCGATGGAATCGTCATAAAAGAAACGCAATTCCGGTAACCAGCGGGTATGGATATGCGGACGCAATTCATTGCGGAGAAATGCATTCGAACGCTGAAGCACTTCTTTTGTCAGTTCTTTCTGTTTATCATCGCCAAGAACGGTATAGTAGACCGTCGCAATCTTCAAATCCGGGGAAACCTTGACCCGTGTAAGGGTGATATACCCTTTACGGGGATCTTCCAGTTTGGTATTGATAATCGCACCCAGAGCTTTCTTAATCGCTCCGGCATGCCGGTTCAATCTGCGTTGATCTGCCATTTTACCGATACTCGAATGAATGGTTTATAATTTCAAAATTCATGTCTTCGTCAAGCTGATGAAATATTTTCTGCATTGTTTCATCGAGCAGACTTTTGCTTGACGACACCGCTGCAAAAGCGATCACCGAACGCTGCCATTTATCCTGATAGGCGATTTCGGCAACCGATACATTGAAACGCTTGCGCATACGATCCTTTATGCTCTTCAACACACCCCGCTTATCCTTTAAGGACAGGCTGGAGCCAATATGTATTTCAATCTGCAATACAGCTACATGCATATCAGGCCAGCTGGCGTTTCTTTGTCGTCACTTCATAGGACTCGATAATATCGCCAACCTTGATATCATTATAATTTTCCACCTGTATACCGCATTCGAATCCGGCGGCAACCTCCCGCACGTCTTCCTTGAAACGCTTCAGCGAGGAGATATGACCGGTATAAATTTCAACATCGTCCCGGACGACACGGATTTTATTGTTCCGGGTAATCTTGCCGTTCAGCACATAGCATCCTGCGATCGTACCAATACGCGAGATCTTGAATGTTTCGCGAATTTCCACGGAACCCACCAGATTTTCTTCCTCGGTTGGTTCGAGCAGGCCCTCGAGCGCCATTTTTACATCATTAATCGCATCGTAAACAACACGGTAGAGACGAATATCAACCTCTTCCCGGATCGCAAGATCCTTGGCTTTTGCATTCGCCCGGATATTAAAACCGATAATCACCGCTCCCGATGCTGTGGCCAGCAGAACATCGCTTTCGGAAATCGGGCCGACCGCTTTACGAATCACATTAACCTGTACTTCCTCGGTATTCAGCCTGATCAGTGAATCGGCCAGCGCTTCTGCGGAACCGTCCACATCCGCTTTAACGAGGATGTTCAGCTCCTTCACGTCACCACGCTTGATCTGTTCAGATATCTGCGCCAGTGTCATATGTTTAACCTTTTTGGCATCCTGCTCACGGCGTAATTGCTGCCGGCGGGAGCTCAATTCCCGGGCACTCCGTTCATCCTTCATCACGATGAACCGGTCGCCGGCCTGCGGAACACCTATAAAACCGGTTACAAGCGCCGGTTGCGAAGGGCCAACGTCTTCCAGCCGTTCGTCCCGTTCATTCAGCAGGGCACGGACCTTGCCGTAAAACTGACCGGCGATAAAATTATCACCGATGCGGAGGGTCCCCTTCTGGATCAGCACCGTCGCGATGGCTCCTTTACCTTTATCCAGTCGCGATTCAATGACATATCCGCTCGCCTGGCGTTCAGCATCGGCTTTGAGGTCCAGCATTTCAGCTTCAAGCAGTACTTTCTCCAGAAGTTCCGGAACACCCTGACCCGATTTAGCCGAAATTTCGGCCGCCTGGTATTCACCGCCCCAGTCTTCGACCAGCACATTGCGATCGGCGAGCTGCTGCCGGATACGCTCAGAATTGGCATTCGGTTTGTCAATTTTATTGATGGCGATAACGATCTTCACGCCTGCAGCCCGGGCATGGTCCAGCGCCTCATCCGTCTGCGGCATCACCGCGTCATCCGCAGCAATAATCAAAATAACTATGTCGGTTACCTGTGCACCACGCGCACGCATGGCCGTAAAAGCTTCGTGACCGGGTGTATCGAGAAAGGTGACCCGTTTTCCCTCATACTCCACTTCGTATGCACCGATATGCTGGGTAATCCCGCCGGCCTCACCGCTGACGATATTACTGTGGCGCAGGTAATCCAGCAAAGAGGTCTTTCCATGGTCCACGTGTCCCATAATAGTGACAATGGGCGAGCGCGGCTTCATTTTTTCCGGATTGTCTTCTTCCTCCTCCACCATCTCTTCGACGAATTCAGCGACATTTTCTTCCTCTACACGGAAACCGTACTCTTCAGCAAGAAGCGTAATGGTATCGATATCGAGGCGCTGATTAATGGAAACGAGCAGACCCAGTTCCAGACATTTCTGAATGATTTCCGCGACGGGAACATCCATCAGGTTCGCCAGATCGTTTGCCGAAATAAACTCTGTAACCTGGATGACATTTTCTTCAATAATCTCCCCGTCATCCAGCTTAACTTTCTTCTGTCGTTTCGGCTTTTTGCCTTTACTGTCGAGAGAAGCCAGTGTCTTCTTGACGGTATCCTGGACTTCTTTCAGGTCGACCTGTTTTTTCTTCTGTTTTTTCGATTTACGCTTGCGACCGCCATCAGCCATTTCCGCTTCAAGGCTGCTGATATCCACTTTGGTAATGGGACGCTTGCGCCCATCCTTACGGATCATTTCCAGGGCTTTGCGGCGTTTCCGTTCTTTTTCGGAAATGGTTTCATCTTCCTTGCCGCCTTTACCCTTCTTTTTCGATTTTTCCGCTTTTGCCTTCTGCTCTTCTTCCGTAAGCTCTTTTTGAGCCGGTTTTTTGCCTGCAGCCACCTCTTCTGTTTCTTTGGCTTTGCCCTTTTTTACGGCCGGTTTTTCAGGCTCCGGCGCTTTTGTTTCAGGCGCGGTTGTTTCCGTTTTTTCCTCTTCCGGTTTCCCGGCTGCTTCTTCAAGCGGCTTGCCGGTTTTCGCCCCTGTTTTTTCTTCTTCAGGTTTCCTAACCTCTTCAACCGTTTCAGGTTCTTCCACTTTTTTCCTGGGAGTAACCCGTTTTCTGACCGGTTTTTTCTCTTCCTGAGGTTTGAGCAGTGCCTCGGCACCATCTTCTATAGACTTTTTAAGGGCTTTCATATAGGCCGATTCCTGAACCTCTTCCGATTCGGCCTGGGCTGTTTCTTCACCCGCCGCCTGTGTTTCCTGGCTGTGTTTCCGGGCCTGCAGTTTATCCGCTTTTTCCTTATCCGTCGCGAACCGCTCCAGACATTCCAGATAAAGCGTTTCATCGATCGAGGAATTCGGGCCTGAGACATCCACTCCCTTTTGCTCCAGGAACTTGATAATCGTATCATGCCCGAGATTCAGCTCTTTACAGACCTTAAATATTTTATATTTCTTGCCAGCCGTCATTGACTCTCCAAAAATCAAAATGAATTATTAACTCTCTTCTTCTTCCTCCGGCTCCTCATCCGGCTGATCCTGAGGAATATTTTCAATGAGCTGGAGGATTTTTTCGGCTGTTTTCTCACCGATCCCCTGAATTTCCACCAGTCCTTCCAACCCGCGTTCTTTAACGTCGAACACGTCGACGACATCCGCGGCCATCAGTTTTTTCTTCAATGCTTCCGGAAATCCTTCGATTTCATCTAAAGTGATATACCCTTCTTCACTCTGTTTGGTATATTCCGACTCACGGATCGGTTCAATCTGAAAACCGGTCAGTTCCGAAGCCAGCTTCAGATTCTGTCCGCCTTTTCCGATAGCCAGGGAAATCTGGTCTTCCGAAATAACGGCCACGGCCATTTTATCTTCCTTATTGACGATAATTTTAACCGGTTTTGCCGGCGTCAATGCCCGTGAAATAAAGATCTCCGGTTCCGATGAATAATTGATAATATCGATTTTCTCGTTATTGAGTTCACGCACGATAGCCTGAATGCGCACCCCTTTCATACCGACGCAGGCACCGACGGCGTCGATACGGCGGTCAATGGACTCCACCGCAATCTTGGAACGTTCACCGGCTTCACGGGCTACCGTTTTAATTTCCACGATACCGTCATAGATTTCAGGCACCTCGAGCTCAAAAAGGCGGATCAGAAAATTTTTATCTGCCCTGCTCACGATAATTTCCGGCCCGCGCCCCTGGTTGCGTACTTCTTTGATCAGACAGCGTACCGTATTGCCGCGGCGAAGACGCTCATTGTAAATCTGTTCTTCCTTGGGAAGAAACACCTCGGTCTTATCCAGATTGATATAGATACCTTTTTTATGTATCTGGTGAATATCGCCGATAATAATTTCCCCGATGCGGTGTTTGTATTCTTCCAGAATGTTTTCCCGTTCAAAGTCACGAATTTTCTGATTCAGATTCTGCTTGGCCGAAACGATCAGGCGCCGCCCAAAAGAGATAGGATCGATAATTTCTACGATCTCCTCGCCCACCTCGGCATCCGGATCAATTTTGAGAGCCGCTTCCAGATCGATCTCCGAAACCGGATCTTCCACCGTTTCCACAACCATCTTTTCCTGGTAGATCTCGATATCACCCTTATCGATATTGACGATCACATCAAAATTTTCACTGGAACCGTATTTTTTCTCAATCATTGCCGTAAAGATATTTTCCAGCATATCACGCAGGTTTTCTTTCTCGATTTTCTTATCCTTGGCAATCTGCGTGATCGCCTCCATAATCTCACTGTTCATGGCGGTTTTTTATCCTCCCAAAAATTACCATTTCAGTTTTATCTTAACCGTGTCGAGGTCCGCACGCCGGATGGCCTTCTCGCCTTGCGCTGCATCCTCCAGATAGATAAAATCTGCATCAAAACGGATCAACTGACCCGTTACCTGTTTTTTCCCTGATTCCTCCCGGACATATGCCACGACATCCTGCCCGGTATTCTTCCTGAAATCAAAATCCGTTTTCAACGGCCTGTCCAGGCCCGGCGATGAAACATCCAGACGATAATTACGCGGGAAACGATCGTCCATATCGATCCGGTCCATCAGCTCCCGTGACACCGTTTCGCATTCACCGAGTGTGATTCCCCTTTCCGAATCGGCATAGACCCGGAAAACCGTCTGCTTTTTATCCCCTTTCACTTCCAGATCGATGAGCTCTAAATCATGATCGCGGCAAACCCCTTCCGCCAGCGCCGCCACCTCCGTCTTCAGATCCATTTCTAAAAATCTCCAGATAACAAAAAAGTGGGTTCTCACCCACTTTGTACAAATGAAAAATATAAGGACAAATTCAGGTGTTTGCAAGAAAAAGCTTTGTAAACCCGTTATATAGAACGTGTATTCCCAAGCCTGTTTTTCTGATATCTGTAGAAGGGATAGGAAACGAGCAGAATCAGGAAACCGATGAGAGATTCCAGCAGGCGGGTATACAGTATATTCAGCAGAATGAGTCCGCAGAGCAGCAGGTATATCAGCGTCGGTATGATAACCAGAAGGCGTTTCCCTTCGAACTGTTCCGGATGGCGGGCCAGCACTTTGAAGGTGATACTGCCTGAAAGGATCGAAAACATTAAAATCGCCCCTACCACGATCGTCAGCAGCTGTTCGAACGTCCCTGATAACAGCAGGAGAATAGACCATCCGGCCTGCACCCACAATGCGACATAGGGTGTATCGTAGCGCCGATGGGTTTTTCCCAGGGCCGGCCAGAGAAAACGGTCTTCCCCCATGGCCTGGTAAATACGCGGGCCGGACAGGATGGTAGAATTCAAACTGCTCAGGATCGCAACCAGAATCATTATCGCAATTAGTTGCGTGGTCCCCTCACCCCATAACGCCCGGGCCACCAGGCTGGCGACGTTGATCTCGCCGGCCAGTTGCTCCAGAGGTACAACGCTCAGAAATACATAATTGACAGCCATATATAAAAGAACAATCACAATAATGCCGCTTATCAGCGCACGAGGAATGTTTTTCTTCGGATTTTCCACCTCACTGGCGATATAAACCACGGTGGTCCAGCCCATATAGGTAAACAAAACGGCCACAAGACCCGACGCGAAATCACCTATTCCGGGTGCCGCTGAAAAGGACGGCGGTACAAGTCTGACAGCTCCGCTGAACAAACCGGCCACCACGAAACCGGCCATAAGCAGGACAATACCCAGGGTCAGCGCCAGCTGTGTGCCACCACCCAGGCGGATACCGAGAAAGTTTATATAAGTCAGTCCCAGAATCAGTACGATCCCGATCAGCTTCAATCCACCGAATGCGACCAGGTAACCATATACATCCGCCTGCAGCCAAACCACCGAAAGATCCCAGCCGGGAACGATATCATTAAAATAGTGTGCCGCCCCGATACCCAACGCTGCTATGGAACCCGTATACGTGATGAATATACCGGCCCAGCCGAACAGGTAGGCCAGGTAATCATGATAATAGGTCCGCAAATAGATATAGTCGCCGCCGTCATAGGGCATATCTTTAGCAAGCACCCCATATACCTGGGCTCCCGTATAAGCATACAACGCCCCGATCAGCCAGGAAACGAGTATAAAGAACGGCTGTCCCACATTCTCAGCCAGAACACCGGTCGTTGTAAAGATACCGACACCAATAATATTTCCAACGACAAGAGCAAATGCGGGCCAGAATCCAATTTTGGTTTTCATGCCTCTAGATCAGATTTCCGAATTAGTGGTTCCAGATAAAAGTGTAATTTATTGGTTTTATGGCATGAATCCTAGTTTTGTTCAAAAAAAAAGCCCGGAATTACGATCCCGGGCTCTCATTTTCAGAAATTTTCCATTTTATCCGGAAAATTTCGCGTACAGGTCGGCAACCGCATTCCAGTTGATGACATTAAAAAATGCGTTGAGATATTCCGGCCTGCGGTTCTGATACTTCAGATAATAAGCATGTTCCCAGACGTCGACACCCAGTATCGGTGAACCCTTGAAATCAGAGATATCCATTATCGGATTATCCTGATTCGGCGTTGAACCGATGGCCAGTTCTCCGTTTCCATCGATGACCAGCCATGCCCAGCCGGAACCAAAACGGGTTACACCGGCATTGACAAACTGCTCTTTGAACTGATCAAAGGATCCGAATTTGGAATCGATGGCACCGGCCAGATCGCCGCCGGGCTGTCCGCCCTTGTTGGCACCCATCAGGCCCCAGAAAAAGGCATGGTTCCAGTGCCCGCCACCATTATTCCGAACCGCACCGCGCACATCTGCCGGGATATCATTAATATTCCGGACCAGTTCGTCCAGTGATTTCGAACCGAGAGCATCGTGTTTTGCCACGGCATCATTCAGTTTGCTTACATAAGCTCCGTGATGTTTTCCATGATGGATTTCCATCGTCTTCGCATCGATATACGGTTCCAGTGCATCATACGCATACGGTAATTCAGGTAATACATGTGACATTTTCATTCTCCTTTCTTACTATTTATCATTTCATTCTCTGCCTACTGTAAGCATTTTTTGCGTCATTTTATTCCGACGCCTTAAACGGAGAGCACTAATTTAACCATTCCGACCGTAACTGATGATAAAGAATCTCTTCTTTGTCGATCTTTCCGCCGACCTTAAGTTCTATCTTTAAATCACCCCTGGATTTACAGTCCGCAAAACCCATACCCGGAAAGGTAACCACATCACCCGTACGGCTGTTTTTCGGTATCTCAACCTCTATCGGCTCATCATCCGGACCGCTGACCGTCGTTTTGCCGCCGTATAAGGCCAGCACCGGTGATACTTCTATCTTTCCTATAATATGCAGACCGTCCTTACGAAAGAACGGATGATCGACAATACGTACCTTTAATAACAGATCTCCCAGTCCACCCTGCTCACCGCGCTCGCCCTGCCCTGTAAGGCGAAGGACTTTACCGTCCTGGGTTCCGGCTTTAATCTTCAGTTTTACCGTACTGCCGGAGGATGTTTTTAACGTAACGGCCGTACCATAGAGGGCCTGTCCAAGTGTCAGACTTAACCTGCTGTATACATTATTGTCAGAACCTTCCATTGCATATTCCTCCTTTCGCTACAATTCTTTTCAATTGCCGTGCCAATCGTTATCAGAAAGAACAAACTCAGAAATAACAATGCCTTATAACTCTTTTATGTTATCCGGGATAGAATGGTTCCACAAACGGGTATGTTAAATTGACATAGAAACCGGCATGTACGCCTGAAATCCTGTCAGAAGAAGCCGGCAAGATCGGGAAAAGCATGGGGAATTATTCGAGGCGGGCCGGGATGCCCCCACTGACACCGCGGATATCGGTAAGTTCCGTGGTAATATGACCGACAATGATTTTTGTTTTCATGAGCACCGGCACTTTTCGTTCATCATCGGTCAGCCATATCTGCATGCGTCCTTTTTGTTTAAACAGCGCTTCATCACCCTGGAGCATGGGCTCAACGATCAGGCAGCGGAATTTACCGGCATCCACATCGACGATTTCCCGCTTGAGCACTTTGATCTCCAGATCATAAACCTTGTCTTTCTCATGGTTCGAAAGGAATACGGATTTACCGACCTCCAGATCACGCGTACGTATATAATAAAACGAGGAGAGGATATCCTGTACATAGGGTGGTATTTTCACATCGTAACGCTTGGGTTCTTTTCCCTTTTTATAGCGGATAAATTCAACGCTGGCCAGTGAATCCTGGTGGAAATAATCGACAAAAAGGTCCGCCTTATACGAACCTTCACGCAGCTTTTTCTCGAAGCGCAGCGGGTAGAAGCCCTCGAAATCCACAAATGAATTTACCACATCATCCACTTTATAAATCCAGTCAAAGGAGGAGATACTGCGCGCAGTGGTCTGGATATGATACATCCGTCGTTCATTGGTATCGATTTTAGCCATGACCCTCATCTCAGCGGTTCCGGCCTTTATGAAGCCGTAACGTATCTTAAACGTCAGGTGCTCGCCAAATTCAAAGGCGCGATTCGTCACAACCGGATATTCCACAGACAGCGAATCTTCCCCTTCCGGTGTGCCGGCTATGGCTGCAACATGTATCACCCCAATAATTATAAGCAGTTTCATCATTTTCATTCGGCTTTTGTATCCTCTGCAATGCTTGAAATAAACTGATTCTGTGAAAGGGCCCGGTACAGATCGCACGTCTGCAGCAATTGCGCATGGGTGCCTGTATCTTCAATGCGGCCATCATTTAATACCACGATTTTATCGGCATTGGTAATCGTCGACAGACGGTGGGCGATCACCAGGACGGTCCGGCTGCGCAACAGGTTATCGATCGCTTCCTGAACCAGCCGTTCCGATTCTGTATCCAGGGCAGACGTCGCCTCATCCAGGATAAGGATCGGCGGATTTTTCAGAATGGCCCGCGCGATCGAAAGCCTCTGCTTCTGACCGCCGGAAAGGCGGATACCTTTTTCCCCGATCGGCGTCTCCAATCCTTTCGGTAATTTGGTAATGAACTCCCAGGCGTTGGCCGCTATCGCTGCTTCGATAATCGCCTCCTCCGTATAACTGTCCAGCCCGTAGGCGATGTTAGCCCGGACCGTATCATTGAACAGTACCGTGTCCTGTGTAACAATCCCCATGTGCCTGCGCAGGGATTCGAGAGTCAGTTTGCGGATGTCGACACCGTCAATGGTGATGATTCCTTCCTCGATCTCATAAAACCGCGGTAACAGGTTTACAATGGTACTCTTTCCCGATCCGCTATGTCCCACGAAGGCGACCATCTGTCCTTTTTTTATCGTAACAGCGATGTCATTCAGCACATACGACTCTTTAATGTTATAACGGAACGTTACATGATCATACTTTATTTCGTCTTTAAAAGTTTCCAGGCGTTGTGCACCGGGCAGGTCATAGATCTCCGTTTCTTCCTCCAGAACTTCGAAAATGCGCTCTCCGGCGGCCAGACCGGTCTGAATGGTGTTATTGATTCCGGAAAGGTCCTTGATCGGCTGGAACATGGTGAACAGGAACACGAGGAACCGGATAAAATCTTCCGCGCTCAGGCCGGTGTTCGCATACACCATACTTCCGCCATACCAGAGCAGGAAAACGAGTATCAGTACGAACAGAATTTCGTTGATCGGCGACGTGGCAAATTTCAACTGGTTGGCCCGGAACAGCTTCCGGAACCATGCCTGGTTACTCGACTGGAATTTACCCATTTCTTTCTGTTCATTCGTGAATGCCTTAACGATCCGGATGGCGCTGACAGCTTCCTGAAAGGTCGCGACGACATCCGCAATCTGCCGGAAAACACGCCTGCTTTTCCGGCGCATACTCTGCCCGATTTTAACGATCACGATCGTGCTCACTGGTACCACCAGAAAGGTAATCAGCGAAAGCTCCCAACTGATCAATACCAGGATGACAATGTTGGCTATGATCTGTACAGGGGACAGTACCATTTTCCCGAAGCTGCTGTTCAACACCTGGTTAATGGCATTGACATCATTGAATACAATGGATGTCAGATTACCCGAATGCCGCTTTTCGAAGTAATTCAGCGGTAAAAATAAAAGCCGGCTGTGCAGTGCATTGCGCAGATTGACTACAATATGAATTTCGATATAATTGAGAATGATGCGGTGCAGATAGTGCACGATATTCTTTAACAGGAACGCCAGAAAAATGACCAGGCAGACCATTTTAAGGGTATCGTACTTATCCTCCTGAATCAGGAAGGATTTGACCGCGTAATTAATCTTCTGGTACACGCCTGCATCAGTCCCGATATCGACGAGCTTATCCAGCTGGTCTTCCCTCGTGGGCACTTCCCCGGCAACACTGTCCACTACGGCTTCGGTCTGTCCGTAGTAGGGTTCAAACAGTTCCCGGATAAAATCAACGGAAATCCACAGTGAAACATTATTAAAAAGGACATACAATAACGTCAGAAAAAAGGAAAGAACCAGAGCTTTCCAGAATGGCCCGATCAGTTTGAGAACTTTTAAATATATATTCATACAGTGTATTTTGTATTTTTTACTTTCTATTTTGTATTATTTATTAAACAGCTTTTCAGCCGTTACCAGATCTTCGTGCGTATCCACTTCCCACCACTTCAGGCCTTCCGCACTCAGACCCTGAAACGTAAAGCCGTCATCGATCGCTTCCTTGATGATTAACTCATAATACGAATTCACGTCACCCTGCCTGATGTGGTCATCCAGTTTTTGCAGGAAATAACGATCGGCAAAATGTTTGCTGATTTTATAAAAATTCATTGTCTTGAATTTATCCCCGAAGCTGAACCCTTCCGTCTGGTGGCGTTTGAGATACATATTCCGAACCATCCCGTTTGCATCGAGGTCCACCACGGTGCCTTCCATTTCAGGATTATAACGGTCAATCATGATAATGTCTTCGGCTTCCGATTCCCGTAGCCGCTGAATGATGCTGTCCCCGATAAACACGTCCGCTTCGAACAGGTAAAACCCCTCTTTCAGATAATCATTGGCCAGCCATAGCGAATATATGTTATTCGTCTTATCATAAATAGTATTTTCTACAAAAACCAGTTCAGCCCGGTCGCTGAAACGCTCTTCGAGGTGCTCACGGAGTTTATCGGCCAGGTAACCGACGACTACGACAATATGATTCAGGCCGGATGTGATCAATTGTTGCACGAGATTCTCAATAATGGAAAGATCATGCACCCGGGTCATCGGTTTGGGGTGTTCCAGGCTGAGTTCCTTCAGGCGGCTGCCCCGTCCGGCAGCCAGAATAACCGCTGTATCACTTTGTTTTTGCACAATTCACCTTTTGTTTAAGAGTTCAATAACGGAATCTTTGACACGCCGGGCCGATTGACCGTCGGTATGTGAAAAAATAGAGGCTTTATCTTTTTTAATATGATTGCGACGTTCTTCCGACGGGTTCAGGGCTGTTTCAACGGCTTCCGGAAGCTGGTCCGCCGCATCGATATGGATAAAAGAGTCCCTGAGCCATTCGGAGCTCTTATCCTCGAGAAGCAACTGTCCGTCCCCGTGTTTCATGGCATCATCTTTCATATTGTAGATGATGCCGCACCGTTCAAGGGCAAGGAATTCGTTGATGACGCTGGACCCGTCGCTGATCATGGTATCGGCTATGAACATGAAGGGCAAAATATTATGTTCCGACGGCGGCACCAGGAAAAAACCGGGATACGTTTTTTTCAATCTCTCGAAAAGACGGTGCTGGGCGTGGGAGGCATATTTCCCTGACCAGCTGTAGGGATGCAGTTTTACGACAATATTATACCGATCCGACAGCCGCACAATCGTCTCACCGATATCGAACATGGAGGTCGGCTTATAGGACGGCGCATAGAGCACGATCTTTTTCGCGGGATCGAGTTCATACTTTTGTACCAGTTCGTCCCTGTCGTACGTACCATTGAAAAACACGTCCAGTTTAGGCAGGCCTACATCGACGATTTCCTCGATTTTATCCAGTCCGTATTTCCGGAATTTTTCGGCGCGATAGGGTCCTTCAATAAAACAGATATAGTGTATGTCAGGCTGCGCGAGAAAATGACGGTAGCGCAGGGTCTTGATACCGGGTCCGTGATCGACATTGCACAGGAGAGCGTCGCCGTACCGGTCCGGTTTTTTAATCGGCGCACCGCAGAATACGGCATCGTAACCCATTGTATTTTGCGTTAATTCGAAGCCCTGCTCCCGGTATTTTCTTTCCAGCCTGCTGCGTCCGGAGAGCAAAAAGAGACCGAAAAGCCGACGGGAATTTTTACCGACCTGCAGGTGAAGGGTGTATCCGCTCTCTTTTTCGAATTCCCTGTAGATGGGCTCCATACTGGTCCAGTAGTAATCCTGTGCGATGTAAAACAATATTTTTTTCATTGGAACACAGTTTCCTTTCAATCCATGTCATAGCCCAGTTTTTCCAGCAGGCTGACAGCGTCCTTATTGCGCATGAAATGCGCAATGCGTTTTTTATGCACATCATTTCGCCAGCGCCCGATGGAATCCTTGTAAAGCTCTTGTACCGGCTTGTGCAAATGCTTGCTTTTACGGATGTTCGTATGCCTGAGCCAGTCATGCATCCGGTCTATGACCGGTTCATCAATAAAATAACAGATCCTGGCGATGGTAGCCGCATAATCATTTACAAGATCTTCATAACGCATAGTCAATACCGACGGATGCTTTTCAAACATCAGTCCCAGCGACACATCATTCACCCACTTTTCCACTGGTACCCAGTATTCATCCGGTTTGTGTTTCGGGTGTTTCGAAACGACCACATCGCGTCCGTCGCGAACGATATGTATTAGTCGCACCTTGTCCGCATAATAATCCAGAATCTTTCCGAAATAGCGTACGTTTTTCGGGGTTTTTTCACACCACCGAACTGCCGAAGCCGGCAGGCGGTTCCATACAAATTCCCGGTAGATACGATCCATCCGTGTGGGATAGTGGACATGGTTTCCGGTGTCCGTATCCACCCTGCGATCCCAGAATTCAAATCCGTAGGTTTGATTCGGAATGGCGAAAATGTGCGGATGCGCTCCGAGAATCGATAACAGGACCGTGGTTCCGGACCGGGGCGAGGCTCCTATGACGATGGGCTCGCGGTGAAAGCGCCGGCGCTCGATCTTATGTCCGATGCGCAGCATCATGGCATTATAAAACGGTGTCAGTGGATTTGCCATATTAACTGTTTCCCGTCTCTGCTGCATTGCTTTCAAATGAATGTTTGATGTGCCTGAAAACGCTCTCCGGTTTAATAAATTTCATGCAGTTATGATGTTTCAGGGGACAACTGTAACCGCCGTGCAGCCCGCAGGGACGGCAATCCAGGTCGACTTCGAACACCTTATCATGTTCGCGGTAGGGGTAATAGCCGATCGACTGTACTGTCGGTCCGAAGAAAGCCACCACATCCGTGCCTACCGCATTGGCGATATGCATCGCCCCGCTGTCATTACACACCAGCAGATCACACTGCTTCAGTAAGGCTGCCGATTCAGTGACGGAAGCGGCGCCCGCGAAATTCGGCACATTCAGTCCGGCGGTTGAAATGATTTCGTTACACATGTCTTTTTCGTCAGGTCCCCCAATGAACACCAGGTTAAAACCATCCGCGCTCAGCAGGCGGGCCAGTTCCACGTAATACGTTTGCGGCCAGCGTTTGGTGAACCAGATAGATCCGGGGGCCAGTGCGATAAGCGGTTTTCCGTTTCCCGTGCTTTCCGAAAGCCTGCCTGCAGCGCTGACACAGGCGGCTTCCGGGAGGAAGAGTTCGGTATCCCCGCTGAATTTCCGGTCTGTAAAAACACTTAGCAGGTGCAGGTTCTTGTCAATTTTATGTCTGTTCTTCAGATGGGGAACTTTCCTAGTGAGGTAGCGTGCCGCGTGCCGCCTGTCGAATCCCAGCCGTTCAGGGATTCCGCCCAGCAGCATCAGATAACCCGTTGTCGCGGAACTGTGTGGTGATATGGCCAGGTCATACTTCCTATTCCGGATCGTTCTGACCATTCTGATAAAGGCGCGCATTTTATGCCGGCGTTTGTCGAACGTCAGCACCTCTCTCACATGGGGATTATGCGCAAGCACCTCCCGCGTCTGCGGAATCACCAGGACATCGATGTGCGCCTCGGGAAACAGTTCTTTCGTCGCCCGCACCAGGGGTGTTATCAGTATAACATCACCCAGAAAGGCGGTCTGTATAATCAGGATCTTACCAGGATTCATTTATAACCAGTTTCTAATCAGATTCTAACTGAAATTTTAATTTATGCTTATTCAAACGTTTATGAAAATTTTTTTAATCGGAACCGATTATCACGAGCACATTCAATGGTACCTGTCATCTGCGGTGGACGGTGGATTGGTTTTAATGAGTCGAATGTTGAGTCGCATCAGAAAGCAACAGATTATATAAATCAATGGTTTTCTGAACCGTATTGGCAATGTCGAATCGCCGGACCGTTTTCAGGGCCCGCGCGGCCAGTTCTTCGCGTTTCTTTCTATGCTTTATGAGGTCATTAAGCGCTTCCGCAAGGGCCTGCGGGTTCCGGGGCGGGACGAGAATACCGTTTCCCTCATGGTAAATCATTTCCGGAATACCGCCGGCCCGGGTACCGACGACGGGCAAACCGGCAGCCTGTGCATCCAGCACGGACGTACCCAATCCCTCCATCCTGGAAGCGAGCACAAAGATATCGAATTGTTTCAGGAACAGCCCGACCTCCTTCTGATACCCGCAGAAGATAAACCGGTCTTTCAGTCCGAGTTTCCTGGCCAGGGCAAGGACATCTGCCTCGTTTTCGCCATTTCCAACCGCCATAAAAGTGACCTTTTCATATTGCTCCGCAACGATCCGTGCTGCCTTTAACAGGTTAGGATAGTCCTTATGCCCGACAATGGCAGCAACTGTCCCCACGATAACATGGTCCTGCGGAATACCCCAGTTCTTCCGGAAAGCAGGATCCGGGCTGATGCCGTCAAATTTATGAATATCGATTCCGCTGTGAATGGTTACGAGTTTTTCTTCCGGAATTCCGTCACGCAGCATCACTTCACGGATTCTGTCCGATATGCAGACGATGCGGTCCACGTAAGAATTATTGTACTTATATATACTGAGCCGGTTTTTCCGGATGCTGAAATCGACACGCCGGGCCGCAACGAGGATCAGGTTCCTGTAGAACAGTTTTGCCCAGAGCCCGATCGCCAGGGCATGGGCGGAATGGGCATG
>CAYPHA010000074.1:0-21318 GCA_964410215.1 uncultured Calditrichota bacterium
ATCTATGAAACCCGGGCGATAGAACCCTATAAGGAAGCGAAAATCTGCTATACCCGTAAAAAAGATACCAATACTATCTATGCCATTTACCTTGCCGAGGAAAATGAAAAACTGATGCCACCGGAAATTCTGCTTTACTCTTTTCAGCCGGAAGAAGGATCGAAGGTTATATTATTAGGGGCTGAGGAAGCGGTCGGCTGGAAAGCATCGGGTAACGGAACACTGATTACGATCCCGGAATCTGTGCAGCAGAATCCGCCCTGCGATTATGCCTGGACGTTCAAATTTTCGAAAAAAGCTGAATAAGCCGGGAGCATGAGTATCACAATTTTTCGATAATTTTATATTGCATTAGTACATCGACGATATCCATGATCTCGAGCCGGTTATCTTCTTTAACATCTGCATTTTGCATGATTTCACGGATTGTCGAAGCTGCGGCAGTCGGAAAAGGTAACTTGTAAAGGAATCTGCCCTGAGCCCGTGTCAGGTTTATTTTGCGTTCTTCTTTATGACGCCCTTTTCCAGTAAAAATGGTAACAGAAGCCAGATAATCGCCACCTCGGGCCACGGTAAACACCGCATTCACGTTTTTACGTTCACGGATCTTCAAAAGCATCCGGTTATTCTGATTCGGGTCGGTTTCTCCGAGGGACGTAAGATCCACATCGATGGAAAGCCGGTATTTCTGCAGTCTGTAACGGTAATAGGGTCTTTTCTTTTCGTATACCTCTTGTTTGGAGACGATTCCCAGATCTGCCAGCTCCGCCAGAAAATCCTGGGCGGTTTTTATATGGAGATCCAGCCGGGAAGCCGCTTCAGAAGCAGAAAGATCCTGGTATTGGACCAGCAACCGCAGCAGATCCTGCGCAAACGGTTTGGCCAGTAAACTGGCTAAGCGTTGAACAGACTTAAAATCCATCCGGTATCCTCTCTCCTCATCAAGTTGTGAAACCCCGTATTATTCTGAGAACCGTTCTTTGACGCGCTCCGGTTGCCCCTTACCAAAATCCTCATATAACTGCCGGAACAGGGATGCCAGAGAATGGCACAGTTCGTCAAAACTGTATTCCGCGTCATATTTATCATATTCCTTACGCGTAATATTCACAGATATGTCGCCATTGGATCTGAAATGAACATAACTGTCCCTGCGCGGATCGGGAGGAATAAACCACAGCCTCGGGTATTCTTTGATGGTAAACATGACATCATCCGCATCAAAATAGGGTATGGCAATCAATTCTTTCCGGAGAAACCCGGCAAAGTCCCTGATAACCGCATCATTATAATCGATGGTTCCGGCCGGAAAAGGCCGTGCCGAAAAACCGTTATTTTTTTCGATTACCGGTTGTGCCGTCAGTTCCAGCAGTCTGCGGTAATTTCGGGAAAGCCTGCTATTCAGGTATATAACATATCCAAAAGCACCAAACAGAGAGAGCAGGGGTACGGTAATAAACACGCCCTTATAGTCGATGAGATAACTGACAGCCATTGTTATAGTGATAAATATAAAGATCAGACTGACCAGATCTTTCCGGATCATCCAGATAGTCAGGTTAATCATCATGAATCCCAGCCAGATTAAACCATAATACATGGATCTCTCTTCATCGCTGAACATGGCATCCGTAAGCGCAAAAACGGATATAGCGAGAATGGAAGCGATGACGGTCAGGGAAACAATCAGCACCCCGTTTATCGGCTTAAGTTTTGATTCCTGATTCATACTCTCCCCTTTTCTTTTCTCATCAGAAAGATCATCCGCGTAAGTTCATACTTCCCTTTCTGACGGTTCATACTTATAACTATCCAATACTACGCAGGATTTTAAACTATGTTTCATATATAGTTTATTTTTTATGAAGTATATATATTTTAAGGCTCTTTGTCAAGGGAAAAAACAGGTTTGCACCTTCAGAGGACAACGATACCTTCTTGTTAAAAGACCTTCCTATGACTAACGTCAACATTGTATTGGTCTGCATTTTGTCGTAATATTGGTTATGAAAATGCAAGATCATTTAGCCGCGTACACCTGGTGGGTCGATGCCCCGGTTTTGATTATAATTTTATCCGTTTTCCTTTGCGGTTGTCATACATCCTCGAAATTGAAACCATTTTCCAGCGATGGATGCAGCCTGTTTCCGGACCGCGCGGAATTATTACAAAAGGACTGGTTTGCGTGCTGTTTAGAACACGATATAGCCTACTGGCGTGGAGGTACGCAGGGAGAGCGCCTTGCTGCTGACCGCGCTTTTAAAGCTTGTATTCTTGAAAAAACCGGTGACAGGACACTGGCCGAGCTGATGTATGAAGGGGTACGTCTTGGCGGCAGTCCTTATTTTCCATCCTGGTATCGCTGGGGATATGGCTGGAACTTCAGACGTGGCTATAAACCGCTATCCCCGAAAGAACGTGAAATGGTTCGTCAGCGCATGGAAGCGTATGAACAGGAACATCACGATGCGGCGCATAACATTCCTGACAGTACAAAATAGCACCATTCCCATGCAAATATTTATAGAACGTTTTAGCCATAGACATGTTATTGAGTATGGGGAACAAAATGGATACATACGACCTCAGCCATTATATAAAGTTATTTGGTTTATTTTTCATACTCCTTTTTACCAGTGTCTCAAACGCTCAGGACAGGCAACTCGTCTGGGCAGATGAAATCTATGACATCATGGAGCACCCGACCAATGAAGTCACTACCATCTACGGTACAATCCATTCGGAGACCTACAACAGTTTTACGGGGATTGGCCCGGCAGGCGGAACAACAGAAATAGCGGATGCCGAAACCGCTTTTCACGTTTATGCTATTGAATGGAATGAGGATCAGATCGATTTCTATGTTGATGACCAGCTCTATTTTTCTTTCCGGAATGATCAAAAGGGATCATCAACCTGGCCCTTTAACAGGCCGTTTTATATCATCCTCAACCTGGCTGCCATCGACCGGCTGGTTCATCACAGCATCATATTAGAAATCGATATAGCTAGTTATCGTCTTGAAGCATCACCAAAGAAAACAACAATTAAAGGTAAAATAAACGAGAGAGAGGGGTGATTTGACCGCGGACGAATGATGTAATTCCAGTCGCCCTACGGACTCCTTCCGTTACATCATTCTTGGATTGCAGTACCGGGAATTTTAATTGTCGTTAAAAGGAAAAATAATTGACTTTGGTCATCATTTTTAATTTGGAATATGTGCCTTTATTTCTAATAACCATTTTAAGCCCATACGTCCATGATTCCGATCCTTTCAGCAGAAAAATCAAGTTTAATTATTGATAAGGTGAAAAATTATCTAATTTTATGCAAATTCCGCACATTGATTAGCGCTATTCGCGCTAATACAGTTGATCCGGAGGGCAAAGCTATTGAATGGGAATCCCACACATGAATAAATTCGAAGCATGAAATCCGAAATTCGAAACAATGTCTAATGACCAAATGCCCTAAACATCGGCAGATTTATGAATGAGAATTGGATTTCATTTCTTTTTGAAAAATGTAATTTGGAATATGTTTCGGATTTCGAAATTAAAAAATCCGCTTATTAGCTGATTTTTTGTAGGTACCATATCATAATCCCAAATTCGAATTAAATATATATGTTTTGCCCTTTTCCGTATCAATTTTAACCACAGCATTTCCATATCGAAGAAGACACGGATTTCCATGCATCGATGTCAGTTGTACTTCTTCCAATTGTTTATCTTGCCAGGAGATATCGACTTCAAATCCTCCCCGGGCCCTTAAGCCTTTTACATAGCCTTTTTTCCAGGCATCAGGAAGGGCTGGGAGTATAACAATGGATTTGCCATGGGACTGCAGCAGCATTTCAGCCATACCGGCCGTTGCTCCAAAATTTCCATCAATCTGAAAGGGTGGATGTGCATCAAACAGATTCAAGTACACGCCCCCACCATCAAGATAATTATACCCGGTATCCCCGGATGGCCTCAACAGACGTTGCAGCAGCTGGTAGGCCCGGTTGCCATCATACAGGCGTGCCCAGAAATTTATCTTCCATGCCAGAGACCAGCCTGTACCGTCATCGCCACGGGCATTGAGGCTCACCCGGGCTGCTTCGGCCAGGTCAGGGGTTTCTTCGATACTGATCTGCCTCCCGGGATGAAGTGCAAATAAATGAGAAACATGACGATGCTTGCTTTCGGGATCATCCACATCTTCTTTCCATTCCTGCAACTGTCCCCATTTTCCTATTTTTAGGGGAAACAACTTTGAACGCATCTCTGTAACATGGCTGACAAAATCATCCTTTTCCCCCAACGCCTGTGAAGCAGCGATGATATTTGTAAACAGATCCCAGACAATTTGATGGTCCATTGTCGCACCAGTGGAGATTCCTCCATGTTCAGGTGAATAGGAAGGCATGGATACCAGGAGGCCATCTTCATCCTCGACCAGGTAATCCATCCAAAACGCTGCCGCCTCTTTCATAAGAGGATAGGCCAGGTTTCTCAGAAAATCCTTATCCTGGGTGAAGGCATAGTGCTCCCATAAATGCTGACAAAGCCATGCTGCTCCTGCCGGAAACAATCCCCACGGAAAGCTCCATCCGGGAGCCGTGAATCCAAATGGGTTATTCATGGTGTTGACGATCCAGCCGTTCGCATTAAAATGTTCCTTTGCCGAAACGCGTCCCGGTTCAACCAGCGATTTCATATATGTAAATAACGGTTTATGCGTCTCTGATAAGTTGGTTACCTCAGCAGGCCAGTAGTTCATCTGCAGATTAATATTCGTATGATAATCGCAGGCCCACGGTGGATCGTTTGAATTATTCCATTTTCCCTGAAGATTTGCCGGAAGTGAACCTGGTCTCGAGCTGCTGATAAGCATATAACGACCATATTGAAAAAATAATTGTTCCAGATAATGATCCGGGTTTGCCGGATCATATTCTTTTAATCGCTGATCCGTTGGTCGGGCATCGTCTAAAGCATCTTCCAGGTTTAAGGTGACTTTTGAATATAGATTTGAATAATCTTTGATATGATTATTTAAAAGCTGTTTATATGTTTTATTTTGAATCTCTGCGAAGGTTTGATCAAGAAGATGCGTGTAATCTCCTCCCCTGTATTCCGGATATTGAGGCCGATAACCGGTGGCTGCTGACAGGACCAAATAGAAATCGTTTGTTTGACCAACATGCAGCACACTATCCGCCCAGTTAGTGCTTAAGTTCTCCCCCTCAAGGAGAATTCTGGCTTCGTAAGCCATCTGATTATCCGGAAGATTACCTGTTAAATAAAGGATATTATCCTGAAACCGGATGTTCGCATTTTGTTGAGCCGGATGGATTTTAATCCGGTAATCAACGCCCCCGGACTGATCATTTGAAAAACGAAAAATGATAATGCGGTCAGGATAACTGGCAAAATACGTTCGTTCAAAATGCACACCATCAGCTTTATAGGAGACATGCGCAACAGCGTTTTCAATATCGAGCTCACGAAAATAATGTGTAACCAGCGTGTCATGATCAGCTTTTACGAAAACATCACCAAAATTCTGATAACAACCATAATCCCCAAACATGAAAGGCAGTCCATCCCTGTGAATGATTCCGGTCAGTTCCTCATTCGCGATACGATGGGCCTGTTTGTATTTACCTTGTTCTAGGAGCAACCTTATTTTTCCAAGCGATTTATAGGCCCCCTTTCTGTTTCCATAATTATATTCCGGATGTGATCCGGGTCCGCCGGACCATAGCGATTCCTCATTAAACTGAATGTGTTCTTCAGGTACCGTACCAAAGACCATGGCTCCCATATATCCATTCCCGATTGGCAGAGCTTCCGTCATCCAATCGCTTGCAGGTTTGTCATACCAAAGCCTGAGGGGAGCTTCTTTCCCTTTACAGGAAAAAATAACAAAACAAAATACAAACGGGAGGAATACACGTTTAAGAATACATTTTATCATGATAATACTTTCTGAGATAGTTTAATTTCCTGTCATCTATATGTGCAGTGCTGGTAAAGGATGTTTCGTCAAAACTGTATGCTCTTAGACCTTCATTACGATTGGCACCAAACACAGTGCCGGTTGAATCAACAGCCACACCATGATTAATATGAAGGCAGATTTTTTGAATAATATCGCAAATCAGGGTATGCGAAACAAAATAAAATGGTCAATACAGGAATTTTTAACCTTTACCTAATGATAGCATAAAATATATATTTTTAATGCTTGAATTGGAAACACGAGGATAAACGCGAAGCACGAAATCCTAAATTCGAAACAATGTCTCATGATCCAATTTCATAAACGTCGGGAGATTTATGAATGAGAATTTTATTATATGTATTTTTGGAAATTGGGATTTGGGATTTATTTAGGATTTAGATATTCGGATTTCCTGAATCTTTGATGATTCAGTCCCGGTCTGGAGCCTGGATGGCGACTTTAATTGAAAAGATTTTGTTCTTTATTGGGATTTGGAGTTTGGGATTTGGGAATTAAAAAATCCGCCAGTCTCGGCGGATTTTTTGGTGCTGGAGGCGGGACTTGAACCCGCACGCCCGGGCGGGCACTACCCCCTCAAGATAGCGTGTCTACCAGATTCCACCACTCCAGCGTTATATATGTCTGCTATTTTGTGCACTCTCTTAAAAGCATCGTGTACAACAGATCAGCGGGGTTTGCCTGCGTCTTTTATTCCTGGTTTTCCGGAACCTGCGGCTGCGGTATCGGCGCTACCGGCAGGTCGGTTTCCGGCATCACCGGCTGATCACCTATACGCTGCTCGATCAGGCTCTGCTGCGTCTGCTCCGCTTCCGACTTGTAAATATATCCGATAACAATGGCCAGAACCATATAAGCGGCTGCGATCCAGGTGGTCGCCTTACTGAGAAAATCCGCTGCGCCCCGGCCGCCGAATACGGACCCCCCGGCAGCACCGCCACCGATGGCACCCGCCAGACCCTGTCCCTTGCCGGCCTGAAGCAGAATGACAATGATCATCGTAAAACTGAGCAACACAAATAAAATGACCAGAAATGTATACATTTACAATCCTTCACTGTTTATTAAAGCAGATAAATATAACCGCAAACGGCCATTCGATCAAGTATTTTCTAGAGATTTTCCGCCGTATGGATGATCGCCGAAAACGAATCGGCCTTAAGACAGGCACCGCCCACCAGCGCACCATCGATATCCGGCTGCGATAACAGGGATTGCGCGTTGTCCGGTTTTACACTGCCGCCATACTGAATACGGATGGCACCGGCAACGTCAGCGTCAAAGATATCCTCTACGATCGAGCGGATCTGGGCATGCACCTCCTGCGCCTGCTCCGGCGTAGCCGTCTTACCGGTTCCGATTGCCCATACCGGTTCATAGGCAATGACAACCTGGGCGATTTCATCCTTACTCAAATCTTTTAAACCACCGCGTGTCTGCTTTTCGATGACTTTCATGGTGATATTATTTTCCCGTTCACTGAGCGATTCGCCGACACATACAATCGGCCGTAAACCGCCCGCAATCGCCGCTTTGACTTTCTTATTGACGGTTTCATCGGTTTCCCCGAAATACTGACGCCGTTCGGAATGGCCTATGATGACATAATTCGCTCCGGTACTTTTTATCATCCCGGCGCTGATTTCACCGGTAAAAGCCCCTTCTTTTTCCCAGTACATATTCTGCGCGCCAAGCCCGATGGCACTGTCTTCAATCACACGGTGAACGGTTGTCAGGGCCGTTGCCGGGGGACAAACGACCATCTGGGTTTTCTTTATGTCCTCAGTGGCTGCTTTGATGTCGCGGGCAAGCTGTCCGGCTTCCGCATTGGTTTTGAACATCTTCCAGTTGCCGGCTATGATGATTTTTCGTTCCATTGTTTCTCCAGGTAAAGGTATTTAGTATTTGCAATTTTTTACAACCCCCCAGCCCCCTTTGATAAGGGGGAACTCATACACGGTATTGTTAAGTGGTATGTGGGGAGTAAAAACTTCTCTATTTTGTCCGGGAATCCCTTATGCTTCTGTCAGGGCGGCGATACCCGGGAGCACCTTACCCTCGAGGAATTCCAGTGACGCGCCGCCACCGGTGGAAATATGGGTAAACTGCTCATCCATACCAAAGTTGCTGATGGCTGCTGCCGAATCGCCCCCGCCGATAACGCTGATCGCCCCTTTAGCCGTTGCCCGGGCAATGGCTTCGGCGATTTTCCGCGTGCCGTTGGTAAAATTGGGCATTTCGAATACACCCATCGGCCCGTTCCAGACAATGGTTTTGGCTTTTTCAATTGTCTTGGAAAACCGCTCAATGGTTTCCGGACCGATATCCATTCCCTGGTAATCGGAAGGGATACTGTCGATTTTAACGACCTTTGTTTTGGCGTCATTGTTAAAGTCATCAGCTACGACCGTGTCAACCGACAGTTGGAAATCAACACCTTTATCCCCGGCTTCTTTCAGGATTTCGCCCGCCAGTTCAACTTTATCCGCCTCCAGCAGCGACTGACCGATCTCATGGCCCTGTGCTTTGAAGAAGGTATAGGACATGCCGCCGCCGATGATCAGCGTATCGACTTTGTCAAACAGGTTTTTGATCACATCGATTTTTCCCGATATTTTTGCACCGCCTAGAATGGCGACCATGGGACGGGCCGGATTTTCAATAGCCTTTCCGAGGTATTTCAGTTCTTTTTCTATAAGATAACCGGCGGCACACTGCTGAAAATGGTTTGTTACACCTTCCGTGGAAGCATGAGCCCGGTGTGCCGTTCCAAAAGCGTCATTAACATACATATCGGCACCTTCAGCCAGTTGTTCGGCAAAAGCAGGATCGTTATCGGTCTCCCCTTTATAAAAGCGCAGATTTTCAAGCAGCAATACCTCACCGCTCCCCAGGTCTTTTTTCATCTCCGTAACATCGGGTCCGATGCAATCGGGTGCCATCGTGACATCGCGCTTCAATAATTCCCCGAGCCGGTCAGCCACCGGTTTCAGACGCATTTCTTCTTTAACCTGACCCTTGGGACGCCCCAGGTGACTGCATAAAATAGCCGCACCGCCGTCTTTCAGTATTTTTTCGATGGTCGGAAGGGAAGCGACGATCCGCCGGTCGTCCGTAATATGCTGATCACCGTCCAGGGGAACATTAAAATCACAGCGCACCAGGACCTTCTTATCCTTAAAGTCAATGTTTTCTACCGTTAATTTTGCCATGAAAGGACTCCTTACATTCTGAAGTGACAAAAAAAAGAGGCCATCGGTTCAGACAGCCTCTTCCTTATCGAATAAAGACTTACATGCCTGCGACTTTTTTAACCATATCAACCGTTCGGACAGAGTAACCCCACTCGTTATCATACCAGGAAAGCACTTTTACAAAGTTACCGTCCATGACCGTGGTCGACAGGCTGTCGAAAATACTGGAATGCGGATTATCGATGATATCAACCGATACGATCGGTTCGTCACAGTACTCGAGAATGCCTTTCAGTTCGCCTTCAGCCGCTTCTTTCATAGCGGCGTTGATTTCGTCAACCGTTGTATCTTTTTCCAGTTCAGCGACGAGATCGACGATCGAACCATCACTGGTCGGAACACGCAGCGCCATACCATCCATTTTACCGTTCAGATCCGGAATAACTTTACCAACGGCACGGGCGGCGCCGGTGGTCGTCGGAATCATGCTGACAGCGGCAGCACGGGCGCGGCGCAGATCGCTATGCGGCAGGTCGAGAATTTTCTGATCATTCGTATAAGCATGGACCGTTGTCATCAGGCCGCGTTTGATGCCGAATTTTTCATGGAGAACCTTGGCCACAGGTGCAAGGCAGTTCGTGGTACACGAAGCGTTGGAAACGATTTTATGTTCCGGTTTCAACGTATCATCATTGACGCCGAGCACAACGGTATTATCGATTTCATCCTTTGCGGGTACGGTAAGAACCACTTTTTTTGCTCCGGCCTGCATGTGCTTTTCAATCTTTTCACGGGTCCGGAAAACACCGGTTGATTCCACGACTACGTCGACCCCGAGTTCACCCCAGGGCAGATTGGCAGGATCTTTTTCGGCAAATACTTTTACCTTACGGTCACCGGCGATCAGCATATCCCCTTCGGAGCGCACCGGTACCGGGTACCGTCCGTGAACTGAATCATATTTTAAAAGATGGGCCAACGTTTTAGCGTCGGTCAGATCATTGATAGCCACAATTTCAACATCCGAATCATCTTGACTGGCTTTGAATACCAGGCGGCCAATTCTACCGAAACCGTTAATTGCTAAGCGAACACTCATACTATTCTCCTTATTGTGAAATTTTTCCGTTGCATTGACTTTATTCAAAAAATGAGCAAAAATTTAACCAATGCTCCGGAGTATGTCAAGAAAAATGGGAAGGTCGGTTTTGAAGCTTCCAACCGCTTCAAAAGAGCTAAGTATTTATTCTGTCATTGCTTATCATCGTTTTTTTCTTGATAAGGGCCGGATTAACGCTTAAATTTTGTTGACGTACTCAGAAAAACGATACCGTTCCGCAGGCAGTATATATTCAGGAATAAGCCAAAAATCAATTAAGTTTTTCCGATATGTTACGAAAATACAGTTTATGCCTGCAATGCTATCAATTCTTTGCTGAAGATTAAGGAGATATCCTGATGAAACGCATACTTCTGGTTCTTATAAGTCTGACTCTTCTGCTTACAGTGGTCAATTGCGGATCGGGTAAGAAGGGATCAGACCGTCAACAATACACGGACCAGGAATTACTGGAACTGGCAGAGCAACAATATAATGCCGGCAATGCCAGGGCAGCCGTGGAAACATGCGAGAGGCTGCTTCTGACCTACCCGACATCCAATTTGCATATTGAAACACAACTGCTCATGTCAAAGGCATACGGCGCACAGGACCTTTATGAAGAACAGATGGGTCTTCTACTCCGTCTGCTCCGGGAAAACATCATTCCCGAATACTCGCCGCAGGTGTATGTTCAGATTGGCAAATTTTATGAAAGAGCAGCCCGGTTCAATCCCGGCATCATCACGTCCGATACCACCGATTACAGACTGGCTCTCGACTACTATGAAAAGGCGATTAACTACCCGGACAGCGATGACGAGGTTGCCAAATCGGAAGCGCAATTCCGCAGAGGTCTCGTGGAAGCAAAAATCGGACAGATCGATGAAGCCATCCAGGCTTACAGGAAAGTGGTCAATAACTACCCGAATACGGATTTCAGCCTGTTGGCACAGGTCAAGTTACAGAATCCGGGAAATATCTCGGAACTCGCCATAGACAAGGGTTCCCTGAATGAATACCGCGATATGCTGGAAAGCCCGGTTACAACGGAAGCTGAGGGCGCGCAAGAAAAGACTGAAATGCCGGCAGAACAGGACGACGGCTCCATGGATAAACTGATTGAGAAAACCCTGGAGACACCGGAAGAAGAACCACCGGCCATAGAGGAGACTCCGGAAACGGAACCCAACTCTGAGAGTATCGACCCGTTCGCCACGCCGGTTCCCGCAGACAGCAGTGCAAAAGAAACACCGGCGGATACGACAGGCTTCTGATTGTCCCTGCGGTTCAGACGTTCCATTCCTTCAGCTTGTTACGTATTTTCTTCATCATGCCGGGCCGCAGCATGGCCACAGCAAGAAGTATAAAAAGAAATCCGGGAATAACCGGTAAAATAAATCCCAGAACACCAAGGCTTAAAAAAATAACGGCTAAGAGAATTTTCGTCTTTTTAAAGCGTCGTATATCTTCCCAGAGCGGCCGCCTGCCATTTCGCCGCCCGTCTGTTCTTTTCGGTTGGATTGCAGACATCGTGTTATATTAAAATGAGTTGATGGGTGTCATTATTAATATCAACGCTTTCGGACAGCCGTTGGATCCAGTGCGGGCCATACTTATTTTGAAAGTAGACGGAACCGATGTAACGCTCCTGTAACGATCCGGCAGGTAAAAAAGCGTCATAAATGAATTCAAGATGCTTTTTCACCAGGTCTTCCTTTTCTTCCAGCCGCTTTAACAGCCGGTTTCTCAGCTTACCCAGATTCTTGTCGATTGCCCCGAAACTTTTTGTCACCACCGGTTCCAGCGTCGGATCGATTTCCGAAGCTTTTCTTTGTAATTGTTTTTTATATAATGCCAGTTTTTCCTGCAGTGCCATAAAATCCGAATCGGTTTCTTTGAATAACGTTGAAGCAATGTGCTTCCGAACGAACTGTTCCCGGGTACCTGTCAGATCTTCAGGACCTATACCGTATTTGCGCATCAGCCGGTCGGTACGCGGTTCGATCAGCGTCAGCGTCATGCGGGGTTGCAGATGGGGCATGATCAG
The DNA here is from genome assembly GCA_964410215.1 of uncultured Calditrichota bacterium. Classification (GTDB taxonomy): domain Bacteria; phylum Calditrichota; class Calditrichia; order Calditrichales; family CAYPHA01; genus CAYPHA01. The sequence continues at coordinate 12,359 of CAYPHA010000074.1, forward strand.
ACCCATGGCAGAAAAGGCCCCGCCGATCTGGGCCCAGTAGGCAATTTCTCCGGGACCGGCAACATAGGAAATCACCGGCAGCATCCAGCTTTGCCAGAGCGGACGGCTGAGAACACTGGAAGAAAACCAGTCCGGATGTGCTTCCAGAATATCGGATAAATCGTCTGCCGTATAGGTGCTCTCAGGCTCTCTGAGACCATAACGATCGCCATCGAGAAGCAATGGCTGCCGGTTTGTACCCCCATCATTGAAGAACAGGTAACTGCGGTCCTCGAGCAGGGTAACCTGGTTGAACAGATCGTGTTCGATCAGCCTCCGGGAAACCTTCTTAATTTGCCGGAGTACCTCGTGATTCTGTTCAATCATTCTTTTAAAAAAGGGACGGCTGCGTTGTTTTATACCGGGATCGGCGGGATTAAAGGTCAGCAATCCGGTACCCTGGAACAGGGACAGGAGGTGCTCGCGGAAGGCACCGGTCCATTCCCTGCCCGGCTTATAGACACCATGGAGTGTTTTAAGGAATGGGGCCTTGTATTCCGATTCCGGAAGTTCCGTTTCCAGCTCGCTGAGAATGGTTTTCATGTGTCCGGAATAATGACGTTTACTGATTGATCTGTTCTGATCGCCTTCATCTTCGGGATGCATTGCCGTGCGTACCTCTCCCGCATGATTCCAGTAATGCATGTGATTGATCTCAGCAAAATCATGATCCTCCCCTTCCAGCCAGAAAACGGGAACAACGTGGAAATCGTCCAACTGCCGGTCGAGTTCTTCAGCGCGCTTAAGAGCGGTCAGAATCTTATAAACGGTATAGAGCGGTGAAACCATCAGGCCTAGCTGCTGGCCGGTAATGATAATGGTGCTGTTCGGACGCGCGAGTTTTTCGAGATTCTCCTCGGCAGCAGCGTCTCCGGCCGGCCTGTTTTGATGGATCAATTCTTCTATTATACCATTGGCATGAAAGGCCTTCCTGACGTCATGGCATAAGGCAGCCCAGTCGGGTTCCAGGGGCTGTTTAAAGAACGGTGAAATACGTTTATCCTGTTCAAGATACAGAGAAAGGATTCTGTTGGTTTTATAGAAAGGCAGGTGCACAGCTACTCCTTCCGGCCAAAGATGATCATCCGGCTTGAATCCTTCTCAAAGGACCGTCCGTTATATTCACCGAAAATATTCCGGATGCGGATGCCGGCCCGGTTTAAAATATCCCGCATTTCACCGGCAGAAAACAGGCGGACGGATTCATAGAAAATTTTGTCATCCCCGTCGGAATTCAGCCGGATCTGCTTGTGTACACGGTCGTTTTCAATCCACCGTTTCTCGAAAATACACAGATCGCCTGCCATGCGTTCCCCTTCCGGAACCAGATGGCTGGCCACATATTCCGGATTGAGGTAGTCGATAACGATGTGACCGTCTTTTTTGAGCACACGGCCCATTTCCATGGCAACGTTGCGATTGGTTTTATCTTCTTCAAAATAACCAAACGATGTAAACAGGCTGAAAATCAGATCAAATGGTTTGCGGACCGGCAGGCGGCGCATATCGCCACGAATAAAATACGGAGGTTTTCCGGCGGGGCGGGCCTGATCCAGAAGATGTTTTGACAGGTCAATGCCGAAGACATGCGGTGTTATACCGGCAAAATAGCCGGCATGCCGTCCGGCCCCGCAGGCGACATCGAGAATGCGTGTCGACGCCGAAACAGGGATATGTGTAAGGATCAAATTAACGAGATCTTTGGCATCCTGCTCATCACGATGCTCATAAACAGTCAGGTATTCTTCCCCGAACCATTCCTTATACCAGTTTTTCTTATAGCCACTTGTTCTGCACATACCACCTTAATGTTTCCTCGACACCGTCGACCAGAGCATAACGCGATTCAAATCCAAGTTCTTTTTTTGCTTTCGCCGGGCTGCAGACCCAGAAATCCTGCTCCATTTCAATCATTTTCTGTTTATTGATAATTGTATTCTTTTTCGTCAGCCTGGCAAAACCTTCGGACAGGGCGGCGATGCCTTTCATCATGGGAAGCGGTATGGGCAGGCGGATACCTCTTTTACCCATCGCATTCAGAATGACGCGGGCAAATTCCTCGTAGGAATAGGGTTTCGGATCGGAAAGATAATAAATCTGCGAACGCGCTTTTGATTTTTCAGCCGCCTCTATCATTCCTTCAACCAGGTCCCTGACAAATATAAGGCTGGCATACTTATCCTTTCCCTGTAACTGGGGAATAATACCCATTTTTACGGTTTTAAAGAAATCCAGAATATCCGTGTCACGAGGTCCGTAAACCGCCGGGGGACGTACAATGGTAACCGGAAGTTTATCGAAATACTCTTTTAGAAAAGCTTCGGCCGCCAGTTTGCTTTTACCGTAATAGGTAAGCGGTGCAGGCGGATGATCCTCCGTAATGGCACGGATCGTCGGGCTGGGTCCGGCCGCAGCAAGGGAACTGACGTGCAGAAAGCGTTTCAGTTCCATCCCTGCATCCAGAACAGCATGGACCAGATGCCTGGTCGCTTCGAAATTGCCGTCATAAAATGCTTTTTCCGTGCCTGCTTTCGTAATACCGGCGACGTGGTAAACATAATCCACATCCTTCAGACCTTCCTTCAGTGAAGACGGATCCAGAAGCGAACCATAAAAGCACTCCACTTCCAGGTCGGCAATCCAGCGTAAATTACTCGTCGTCCGTACCAGACAGCGGACATCATAGCCCTTCTCAAGCAGGGCTTCAACAAGAAAACTTCCGATAAATCCGGTTGCACCGGTTACAAATATACGCATCATTTCATTCCAGATTAAAGTCCGTTAATATACCAGATTGATCACAAACCACTGAAATCACCAAGACGATCATTTGTGCCAGTACATTATAAATAAAAAACAGTTTAGTCCGAATCAAATCCATAAATACAGTATTACGTATTATACTCATTTCTTTCTTAAGTCTCTGTGCTCTCTGTGGTTAATCATTAAGAGTATCTAAAAATCATTAGCAAATTATAAAAAACTTTATTAAATTTCGCAAACCTTTTATTCGAGTTAAATTTTTGTTTTATAACCATTAAGTGCATTAAATTTCTAACAGCTTCCATACTTTAACTTCTGTATATAAACGGAGTTCCGGTGGATATTTTCCAAAAATGCAACCATTTTACACGTGCCAAAGAGACCATGGATGCAGGCATTTATCCCTATTTTATTCCCCTGTCGAGTACTGACGGCCCGCGTGTGGTCATGAATGGTCAGCAGGTGATCATGATCGGCTCGAACAATTATCTCGGACTGACCCATGATCCGCGAATCCTTGAAGCAGCCTGTCAGGCAACGCGAAAATACGGCAGCAGCTGCTCCGGCTCCCGATTTCTGAATGGCACTCTGGACCTGCATCTGGAGCTTGAGGAAAGACTGGCCTCCTTCATGAACCGTGAGGCGGCCCTGACCTTCAGTACGGGCTATCAGACCAACCTCGGCGGCATATCAACCATCGCCGGCAGGGACGATGTCATCGTCATGGATAAATCCGACCATGCTTCCATCTATGCGGGTACCATGGCGACATTTGGTGCACAGGTGAAACGTTACCGGCATAATGATATGGAAGACCTGGAAAGGGTCATTTCAAAGATTGAAGACGATAAAGGCATAATCATTGTCAGTGACGGGGTATTCAGCATGGAAGGTGATATTGTCCGCCTTGCCGAAATGGTTCCCATTGCCCGAAAATACGGTGCCCGGATCTATATCGATGAAGCACACGGACTGGGCGTACTGGGTGAGAACGGACGCGGCAGTTGCGAATATGCCGGATATGAGGAAGAAGTGGACCTGATCATGAGCACCTTCAGTAAATCGCTGGCCTCACTTGGCGGTTTCATTGCCGGTCCACGTTATGTAATCGATTATATCAAGCACAAAGCCGGTTCTCTCATTTTCAGCGCCGCACCGACACCGGCATCCGCAGCCACCGTTCTCAAAGCCCTCGAAATTATCCGGCAGGAACCGCACCACATCAGGCGACTGCTGGAAATATCCCGACATATGCGTATTGAATTTAAAGAGCTGGGTTTTGATATCGGAGACAGTAAAGACACGCCCATCATTCCTCTTTATATCGGAGAAGATGAAAAGACGTTTCTCTTCTGGAGAAAATTATTCGATGCCGGGGTTTTCGCCAATGCCGTAATCAGCCCGGCGGTTCCGCCCGGCTCAGCCATGATACGGACCAGTTTCATGTCGAGCCACAGCGATGCGGATCTCGAGGAAGTCCTGTCTGTCACCCGAAAGGTCGGAAAAAGCATGGGAATTATTTAAAATGTCCGTTACAATCGAACCCGTCGGCTCCAAAAAACAAAAGAAATTATTTTTTGATCTGGAATGGCAGTTAAACCATGAGCTGCCCAACTGGATCAGCCCCCTGCGCCTGGATCGGAAGGAAATTCTTGATCCGGTGAAAAATCCCTTCTTCGAACACGCGGAAGCCCGGCTCTTTCTCGCCATGCAGAACGGTAAAGCAGTGGGCCGGATTGTCGCTCTGATCAACCGGAACCATAACCGCTTCCACGGTGATAAAGCCGGATTCTGGGGTTTCTTTGAATCCATCCGGGACCAGGAAGTAGCCGATGCCCTCTTCCGGTCCGCGGCCGCCTGGTTACGGGACCGGGATATGACCCACATGTACGGTCCGATGAATCCATCGACGAATGATGAAGTTGGACTATTGATTGAAGGTCACGACACACCGCCGTACGTGATGATGCCTCATACCCAACCCTATTATCACGGACTGGTCGAGCACGCCGGTAATACGAAAGCCATGGATCTGCTGGCCTGGTTTATTACGTCAGAAATGGCAAAAAAAGGTATCACCGATAAAATGGTCCGCGTGTCCGATAAAATCAAACAGAAGTACGGCATCACGCTGCGGAACCTGAAGATGAAAGCACTGAATACGGAAATCCGCATCATCCAGGAAATTTACAATAATGCCTGGAGCGACAACTGGGGATTCGTTCCCTTTACGGACAATGAGATCGATCACGTCGCCGCAAAATTGAAGCAATTTGCCCGTGAGGAACTGATTCTTATTGCCATGAAAGACGATGTACCCATTGGTTTCAGTGTCACGATACCGAATATAAATGAGGCCCTAGCGCGTGTTCCCAGCGGAAAACTGCTCCCGACCGGGATATTCAAACTTCTGTACGGAATGCGGAAAATCAGATCATTACGTGTTTTGATTCTCGGTGTGAAAAAGAAATATCAGTTTATCGGCCTGGGTTCCATCTTCTATATGGAAACCATTCGCCGGGCGATGGAAATGGGCTACACACACGGAGAAATGTCATGGATACTGGAAAACAACCATACCATGAACAGGGCGATTGAAGCCATCGGATCAGAATGCTATAAAAAATACAGAGTGTATTCGTATACCTTGTAAAAAAAAAGCCCGCAATCAACGGGCTTATATATGTAAACAGGTCTATCAATCACAATCGCTCAATACTCATCCTCGTTATAATAATCTTCATTGCTGGTAAACGCCGTGGAATTATATTTCTTCTCCTTTTTACAGAAATCAAAAAACTCGCAATCCTGGCATTCAAAATCATCACAGGTTACCATATCCTCGCAGGTACCGTTCAGGTCAAGCGTGATCGATTCGCGATAGCAGAGTGCGTCGTGGTTGTAATGACAATCCTGACAACCACAGGTCAGGTTTTCAAAGTAACTCATAGAGTTAACCTCCTAAAACCGTCATTTCTAATTATAGTTTTCTTTGTCATGTTCTCGCAGGTATTTACTACCTTCCTCCAGTAATTTCTTCTCTTCATCTGTCAGGTTCAGGTAACCCACGCGATTGATCTTATCCAGAAGATCATCTATTTTTCCACGGTAGTATGCCGTTTTATCTTCACCACCGTTCGTATACTTCAGATGCGAAGATTTTCGGGCCGATTTTGTCAAATCGGGCACCGAGGACTTTATCTTCGATAAGATATAGGGATACTTTAGATAAATCAGACCAACGACCATACCGCCGAGATGGGCGCCATGAGCGATACCGTCACCGGCCGAGCCCATCGTCATCAGCAGAGAAAACAGGAAGAGGAATCCCATATAATATTTAACTTTCATCGGAAACGGAAAAATCATCATGGCATCCGGGTAGCGCATGGCAAAAGCAATCATGATACCGTACACCGCACCGGAAGCACCGATCGTACTTGCATTGGAAACGAGCACCACGGTTAAACCGGCCCCGATACCGGTAATAAAATAATATTTGAGGAATTCACGCGTTCCCCACTCGCGCTCCAGTTCCGCACCGAACATCCACAGGATAAACATGTTGAAAAACACATGCATAAATCCACCATGCAGAAACATATAGGTTACAATCTGCCATATTTTAAATTCAAAAATCAGGTCATAAGGCGTCAGGGCAAACAGGTTCAGCAATGTTCTGTTCAGGCTGGGATTAATCAACTGCATCATGAACACCACACCATTGATGAACATGATGTTTTTTATTGCCGGGGGTAATGCCCCGCCCGTGCCTAAACTAAATCTTCTGTAAGAATGCATAGTGTCTTCTTTTTTTTGTTTTCTTAGAAAGAAACCCGCCTGCCCGGTAAAAGTTTCAATTTTCTAATATGACTTGGCAAAAACGACCCGCCTGTCTGATTTTTCACCACATATCAGGCAGGTTCCCTCTTCACCTTTATCCCCAAAGGGAATACATCGGATTGTGGCCTTGGTATCGTCTTTGACTTTTTGCTCGCAGCCCGGACTTCCGCACCAGTGACTCATGGCGAAACCGCCGTCCTTTTCATTATAAAGGGATTTGAAGGCATCGTATTCATCGACATCAAACGTGTTATTTTCACGAAAGGTCCGGGCTCTTTCCAGCATCTCCCGCTGCATTTTCTGTAATTCTTCTTCAACGGTTTTAACCGTCTTATCCCGATCAATAAACTGTTTTTCCATGGTGTCCCGGCGCACCAGTACCACCTGGTTTTTCTCAACATCTTTCGGACCGATTTCCAAACGCAGGGGAATTCCCTGTAATTCCCAGTCGGCAAACTTATAACCGGGTTTGTACTGCTCCCGGTCATCCATGATGACACGCATTTTTTTACTCAGTTCGTCGTAGAGTGTATTGGCATAGGTCATCACCTGTTCGCGGGAATCCTCGCCGCGCCAGATGGGTACCATTACAACCGGGCGTTCGGCCATCCTGGGTGGCAACACGAGGCCGCGGTCATCACTGTGGGTCATAATCAATGCGCCAATCAGACGGGTACTGACACCCCATGAGGTCGCCCAGACAAACTTCAGGTCACCATTGCGGTCCTGGAACTGCACATCGAATGCTTTGGCAAAATTTTCTCCCAGGTTGTGAGATGTGCCGGCCTGCAGGGCTTTTTTATCCTGCATCATCGCCTCGATACAATAGGTATGCAGTGCGCCGGCGAATTTTTCGGCATCGCTCTTTTTCCCGGAAATAACAGGAATGGCCAGGTATTCTTCGGCAAACCGTTTATAGATTTCAAGAATTTTTACGGTCTCTTCTTCAGCATCCTCGTAGGTTTCATGGGCCGTATGCCCTTCCTGCCATAGGAACTCGGATGTTCTCAGGAACAGCCTGGTACGCATTTCCCAGCGCAGCACATTGGCCCACTGGTTGATCAGTATCGGCAGGTCCCGGTAACTCATGATCCATTTCTTATACATGCTCCAGATGACCGTTTCCGATGTAGGCCGGATATAGAGTTTTTCTTCCAGTTCCTGGCCCCCGCCGATAGTCACAACCGCACACTCCGGTGCAAATCCTTCCACGTGTTCCGCTTCCTTTTTCATGAAACTCTCGGGAATCAGCAGAGGGAAATAGGCATTGACATGCCCGGTTTCCTTGAACATATCGTCGAGATAGCGCTGAATGCGTTCCCAGATAGCATACCCGTTCGGGCGAATGACCATGGTTCCCTTAACGGGCCCGTAATCAGCCAGCATTCCCTGAAGAACAATATCCGTGTACCATCGTGAATAATCGACTTTTCTGGGGGTTATTTTGTCTGCCATGATCGTCTCTGCCTTGATCGCTCGATGAAAAATTCGATTTCAGGAAGTAATAAAAAATATACGGCTTATGAGGAGTGAATGTCGCCCGACTCCTTTTCCGTTGCGGAACTTCCCCTTGATTTGTTTGTACGCCTGGAGGGAATCGAACCCCCAACCTTTGGAACCGGAATCCAACGCTCTATCCAATTGAGCTACAGGCGCATACAATGTATGTTATTTTATGGTTGCGAAATATATTCTAACAAGTGGTCAATGTCAAGCAAAATAGGAATAAAAACAAAAAAAGCGGCTCATTAAAACCGGTTGATCAGACCAAAGTGTATTTTCCCCTGTCCAAAGCTGTCACCACGTCCCAGGCCGTAGTCAATCCCCATGATGCCCAGGCCGGTGTCGAGCCTGATGCCGAAACCGTAACCGGGCAGGGTGGTTTCTTTTTTTCCGTTACGCTCCGCATTTTTGAAAAATCCCCAGTCGTTGAAAGCGAAGATACGTGAGTTCCGGTTAAGAAGGAAGCGGTATTCCAGATTGGCCCATGCCACAATTTCCCCCCGGAACTGGTTTTCCCGGTAGCCGCGCAGGGTTCGGCTGCCACCGAACCAGAAATAGTCGGTCAGTTGCAGATCCGTGCCGCTGACTTTATAACCATTCAATTCGACAGCCATAACCTGATTTGTAAATGCAGACTGGAACCATTTAAAACCAATTTTTATAGTTTCTATGCTCTCATTCTTCTGAAGCCCTTCTTCACCAATCAGGTAGGAGGGGCCGAAATTCTCCTTGAAACCATAGCTGTAGGTATTCCGATAATAAAAACCGGAGGTGGGGTTTACGGGATAGTCGCGCACATCATATTCGAGACC
>CAYPHA010000075.1:0-20903 GCA_964410215.1 uncultured Calditrichota bacterium
CTTTATTACGATAACCGTTCAAAAAGTGAATCCAAAGCCTGAAACCTATCCCGATGGGGCTGTGGTGATTGGTGTGCATGATTCAGGCAAGGGCATCCCCGAAGAAGAAATTGGTTCGATCTTTAAGCGTTTTGAGCAGGGTGAACATTCCCTGAACAACAGTCTGAAAGGCAGTGGTATCGGACTTGCCCTGACAAAAGAACTGGTCTTGTTGCATCACGGTGACATAGAGGTGTCCACTGCCGTTGACGAAGGGACTAAATTTGATGTGTATCTGCCTCTTGGACGACAGCATCTGCAGGCAGATGAAATTCTGGATCAAGAACGGGATGTTAACGCCCCGTTCGAAGCGGATTTCTATATTCCTGTATATCACGAAAAACCACAATTTAGTGATCAAGCTGAACCTGCCGGTCAACAGGGGAATCGTTGCGAAATCGTAATCGTGGAGGACAACGAAGAAGTCCGTCATTATATTCGTGACCATCTTGAAAAAGAATTCCTGATTGCGGAAGCTGAAAATGGTGCAGCAGGAGAACAATATATCATCGAGCACCTGCCGGATTTGGTTGTCAGCGATGTCATGATGCCGGAAATGGACGGTGTCGAAATGACGGAACGGTTGAAGAAGAATCCTCTCACCAGTCATATCCCGGTCATTCTGCTGACGGCAAAAGCTTCCGAAGAAGCCCGTATCGAGGGGCTTGAGACCGGCGCTGATGCTTACATGGCCAAACCGTTCAGCGCCCAGGAATTGATGGTACGGGCAAAAAAACTGATCGAGGGACGCAAAAAACTCCGGGAGGCCTTTAAAAAGGAACTCCTGCTGGAACCGTCTGGGTCCGATGCGCCATCCATACAGGACATGTTCCTGACGAAGGTTACCGAAACCATTCAAAAGCATCTGTCGGATCCGGATTTCGGAGCCGAGCGATTGTCAGGTTCGTTCAATCTCAGCCGGCGGCAGTTCCACCGCAAGGTGCAGGCACTGACCGGACATACGCCCGGGCAATTAATCCGGATGTTTCGCTTAAAGAAGGCAAAACAAATGATTGAGAAGGGTAACGGAACGGTTTCCGAAATCGCCTACGAGGTAGGATTCAATAATCTGTCCTATTTCTCGAAATGCTTTTCCGAGCAATTCGGAAAACTGCCCTCCGAAATCGACCCATCACACAGATGACTCCTACCACTAATTTCGCATTTACCCCTATATTTTTTACTTTTTACTTTTTATTTTTGAGTCCACTCCGAAAAGCACGATGGTGTCATGCTGAATTTATTTCAGCATCTCTAAGTTCAATAAAAACAGTGGATCCCGAAACAAGTTCGGGATGACAACTCCGTAATTAGCACTTATCGGAGTGGACTCATTTTTTATTTCTTAATATTTACTGCTTCCTGCTTCCTGCTTCCTGCTTCCTGCTTCTTACTTCCATGTCAAAATACTGTCAAAAAATGTCCATTCCCTGTTAGACAACAAGCAGAATATTCCGTAATTCTTATTACAGGATACCCCTCAATCCAGATAAATAGCGTAAAAAGATAAATCACATTGTTTGATTTCTTTTCTGACAGGAGGACGATCCATGAAATCCATCGCTGTCTTATTACGGATTATAACAATCGTTTTCATCGTGTATTCCGGTGGTATTTCCCAAACCTCATTTGTTGTCTCCCATAAAACCAGTGGCGATACGTTACTTAGCATCGATAACGATGGCAACCTGGGCATCCGGGTTCCTGAGCCTGAAGTACCTCTGCATATACTGATGAACAGTGCCGGTTATTGGCAGCATGGAATCCGGATTATCAATCCGGGACTGGAATCCGGCAACCAGTTGATGCTGACCTTCGGGTATCAGGATGCTCCAAACAATGCAGCTAATGTCTATTTCACCTATAACGGGGACGCTTCGGAGCAGAACCGTCTGACCCTGGGGCTGCATGCCGTCGATGATGTCCTGAATATCCTGGCCAACGGCCGGGTGGGTATCGGCACGACGAATCCTTCCGCCAACTTGGAAATGCGCGGCACCGATCCGGATGATGGTATCACTTTCAGTATCGGTAATTCCGATCTGAGCCACCAGATTCTGATGTTTCCCGGGCGTGAAAATGATCCCAATCCGTTCATTCGCTGGAAAGCGGGTGATCCCTTAAGATTTTCCACAGACGAAGGCGGCTGGTCGGAAAAAATGCGCATTGATGCCGGTGGGAATGTAGGAATAGGAACAGATTCACCGAGCCAGCTTCTGGAAGTAGCCGGTACCATTCGCTCGACTTCAGGGGGATTCATGTTCCCTGATGGCAGTGTACAAACAACGGCAACAGTTGACGGGGGTTCCGGAAATACGCTGGACGAGGCCTATGACCAGGGTGGCGCAGGAGCCGGTGCCGTGATAAATGCCGATGCCGGTGCGGTTGGGATTTCCGGTTCGGGTGGACTCTGGGTTAATGGATATATTGAGGGCTATGGAAATCTCGGACTGAGCGGTGGAGGAACGGAAGGTGGTCAGTTATCGCTCTTCGACGGTGACGGGGAGGGCGCCTGGGAAATGGACAATTCGGGAGATACGGATGTCGAGAATCTCCGTTTTTTCAGGGATAAAGGATTTAATGATATTTCCAATGCCCTGGTAATCAACAACAGCGGAAATGTGGGTATTGGAACAGGACGGCCTTCGGAAAAATTATCCGTGACAGGTACGGTGCAGTCCATGAGCGGTGGATTCCTCTTTCCGGATGGCAGTCTGCAAACTACCGCAGCGACGGGCAGTTCCGGAGGTAATACGCTTAATCAGGCCTATGATGAGGGCGGCCCAGGAGCTGGCAGGACAATTCTGGCTGATAACGGAGCGGTTCGAATAGCGGGTCCGGATGGACTGGTTGTCGACACATGCCTGGCTATTGGAACGATTACACCGGAATATCCTCTCGATATTCATCCGCAGAACCATATAAGGGGAATAAACATCGACCATGATTATACCGGTTCTGTAATAGCAAAATCTATTTATGTGGATTTGGATAAAACAGGAACTGGCAGCGCACAGGTGTATGGGGGAGAGTTTAAAATAACCAATGATAATGGAGACCGTGCAACTTCTGGTGTTAGCGCATCAGTAGATGGTACATCAACAGGATCAAAAATTGCAATCCAGGGTGCGACGCACGGAAACGTGGCTGGATCAAAGTATGCATTGTATGGATATGCATCCGGATCGGATATAAAGTATGGGGTATATGGCACTGCAATTGGTTCAGGAATAAACTGGGCCGGTTATTTTGCCAGCGGGAATGTTTACATATCTAACAGGCTTGGAATCGGAACAGAAGATCCTCAAGCCCTGATTGATGTTACAGGCAGTGCCATTTTTGAAGGAGAATACGGCAGCGGGACCATTCCGCGGGAGGGCGAAGGTTCCCGGATGATGTGGTATCCGGCAAAAGCGGCGTTCAGGGCCGGATTACTAACTTCCGGCAGATCAGGCGCATGGGATGCCGACAGTATCGGCAGCTATTCAACGGCGCTTGGATATAATACGCGGGCAAGCGGTACGCTTGGCTGTATTGCTATGGGATATGGTGCGAGTGCACTTGCTACAACATCCACGGCCATTGGATTCTTTACAAAAGCCGACGCGAATTATGCAATGGCATTTGGAAATTATACCACGGCCAGTGGTCAGTCATCCACGGCCATGGGCTGGTCCACCGTTGCCGAAGGCGGTTATTCAACGGCAATGGGATATGGTACAAGGGCAGAGCATTCCGGTTCGACGGCAATGGGTCAGGAAACAACCGCCGCTAACAGTTATGCGTTTGCGGTGGGATACAGAACCACGGCAAGCGGTGTTTCTTCGATCGCAATGGGCCGGGAGACTGCAGCAAACGGAGGCTACACCACGGCGACAGGATATAATACCACAGCGGATGCCTACTGCTCAACCGTCATTGGCCGCTATAATGTGGGTGGAGGCAGTACGAGCAGCTGGATTACCAGTGAACCGGTCTTTGAAATTGGCATTGGGTCCAGCAGTTCTGACCGCGAGAATGCCCTAACGGTATACAAAAATGGTAATCTGGAAGTTAATGGACGTGTTGTCACTCCGGTATTAGAGATTACCGGTGGAAGTGATCTCTCAGAGCAGTTTAATGTCAGGGAAGCTGAGGAACAGATCAGATCCGGACTGGTCGTTTGTATCAATCCGGATAATCCGGGCGAATTAATGATGAGCACCGGAGCCTATGACCGCAAGGTAGCCGGAATCATCAGCGGCGCCGGGGGTATTGAAACCGGTATGTTGATGGGGCAGAACAACTCTGTTGCCGATGGTCAGCATCCGGTGGCATTGTCGGGTCGGGTCTATTGCTGGGTCGATGCCTCAAACGGTCCGATTAAACCCGGAGATCTTCTGACAACCTCGGAAAAACCGGGTCACGCTATGAAAGTTACGGATTACAGCAGGGCACAGGGGGCGATCCTTGGGAAGGCGATGAGTCCCCTGAAAGAGGGCTGTGGCCTGGTGCTGGTACTGGTATCATTACAGTAAAATGCCAGAGGAATATCACATGAAAACATCAGATAAATTTAAAGAAGCCTATCCTACACGTCATACGTTTTTGTTTCAAGTCATACAACGAATATTGTTGGTGCTTTTAATCATGTGTACGAAATCATTTACAGAGAACGGGAAGGCTTCTGCCAATATACGTCATCAATTGGCAAAATTACGGGTTGTCCCTGCGAAAGAAATTGGTCCGGATGAAAAACAGGCGGAGCCGATGCGCGTTTCGATAAGCAGTAATGGGTATGTTCGCTTCCTTGGAGCACCGCCTGCACATCACTTTCCGGTTTCGTTGAATGTGCCCGGTGACCCTGAAACGACAGCGAAAAACTTCCTCCGGGAGCATGAAGCACTCTTTGGGGCTCTCGGTTCGGCAACCGGTTTCGATGTGAAGAAATTCCGGAGCAAAAACAACAGGAATTATGTGCGATTTCAGCAGGTGTATTCAGCGATTCCTGTTTTCGGCGGAGAGGTGATTATTCAACTTAATGAATCCGGTGGTGTCGCTTGTATCATCAGTGATATTATGCGGAACACCCGTGAGCTTGATGAGGGGCGGTTATCCGTCGTTCCGGCCATCTCCGGTGAGGCTGCCCGTGATATAGCAATAGAAATGTTCGTCCGGGAGAATCCGTCTGTCCGCATTAATACAAGTGTAGCGAAACTTACCGTTTTTGATCCGTCAATACTTGGTTCAACCGGCGATATGCACCTTGTCTGGGACCTCCGGGTTTACAGTGAAGGGGATCCGTTAATAAATGAACGACTCCTTTTAGACGCCCACACCGGGGAGGTTATCCGGCATTACCCGTTGAATATCAGTGCCATGGACCGGGAGATTTATGATGCCAATAATACATCGTCCGATCCCGGAACCCTGGAACGCGCTGAGGGAGATGCTGCATCGGGGATAGCGAATGTTGATGATGCTTATGACTTTTTTGGCGATACCTATAATTATTATGCTTCCCAACACGGCAGGGATGGAATCGACGATAATGGTATGACGATCTCGGCAACCGTACGCTATTGTAGGTCCGGTTCCACATGTCCTTATCAGAACGCATTCTGGAGTTACGGCACTGAACGCTTTTACTTTGGAGAGGATTTTGTAACAGATGATGTTACCGCTCATGAGTATACCCATGGGGTAACATCCTATGAATCCGATCTGATTTATGAGAATCATTCGGGAGCCATCAATGAATCGTTCAGTGATGTTTGGGGTGAATATGTTGATCTGGAAAATGGTGCCGGTGATGACAGTCCGGGTGTGCGGTGGGAAATCGGAGAGGACCTCCCGATCGGGGCTATACGTGATATGAGTGATCCGCCGCGCTTTAGCGATCCTGACCGGATGGGTAGTGTTTATTTTATCGCCCCGGTGTCTGAGCCGACCCAGTATAATGATTATGGGGGCGTTCATACGAACTGCGGTGTGAGTAATAAACTCTGTTATTTGCTGACTGATGGAGATACGTTTAATGGCGCAACGGTGACTGGGATGGGGATAAGCCGTATTGCAGATCTGTATTATGAAGTTCAAACAAATCTGCTTTCTTCCGGAGCCGACTATACGGATTTCTACTATGCCCTGTCTCAGGCGGCGGTCAATCTGAACTGGACTGTCGCTGAAAGAAATAACCTGTATCATGCATGTTGGGCTGTGGAGATAGAGGAAGAAAGCAATGTATATGTGGATCAGGCCCATACCGGTCCTGAAGACGGATCCATTACTAATCCCTATAATACGGTGTGGGAAGGATACGATGCGGCTTTACCTGGTGATAATCTTTATATACGAACAGGGACGTATTTTGAAGGTATCATTTTTAATAAGATTATGATGATCCGGGCAAGAGACGGTGATACTGTAATCGATGGCAGACATTAAAATACGATTTCAAAGAAGCTGATCAGGAAGCATCAAAGTTAAAAATGCTTATAAGGGGAGGAGTTGCAAAAATGAAGTTACACGTGATGTATCAAATAATTGTAATACTGCTGTTTTGTGTTTTCAATGTTGGTGCTCAAAACGCATTCCATGTGTCCAACAAGACCAGCGGAGACACGCTGCTCAGTATCGATAACGACGGCAACCTGGGCATCCGCGTACCCATTCCCGGTGCCCGGCTGGATGTCGGTATGTACAACAGCGGCTTCTGGCAGCGGGGCATCCGTCTGCTCAATCCGGCGCTGGAAAACGGCAATCAGCTGATGCTGACCATCGGCCGCAGCGACGATGTGAATAATGCCGGTAACCTCTATTTTACCTATGATGCTGAAGCTTCTGAGCTGAACCGTCTCTCCCTGGGGTTGTATGCCGTCAACGATGTCCTGAACATCCTGGCCAACGGCCGGGTTGGAATCCGTACCGTTGAGCCTCAGACCAGCTTCGAGGTTAATGGTGCCATGAAGATATCCGGAACCGGGGATCTGCCCGAGCAGGTTCACTACGGCATGGTAATGGCCGGCTATTATGATGACACGGATATCGGAAAAATCTATGTGGGCGACAACAGCGGCTGGAAGTTTCATTTTGCCCGGCGGCTGGGTTCCACCGATACGGAGCTGATGACGATCGTGGATTACGGCAATGTCGGTATCGGCACCACCGATCCGCAGGAAAAACTGGAGGTGGCCGGTACGGTTCATTCAACCAGCGGGGGGTTCCGCTTTCCGGATGGGAGCCTGCAGGAAACAGCAGCCGCCGGGAGTGGATCCTCCCTGTGGCAAGAGAATGAAACAGATATTTATTACAATTCAGGGAATGTGGGGATTGGTACCACTTCCCCTTCCGCCGGTTTACACTTAAGTGGTACCGGTTATCCCAATAGTTTTATGTTTATTGAAAGCTCGGAAAATAATGATGCCGGTCTACGCCTGTATGAAGGTTCAACAGCCAAATGGCACATTTTTAATAGTGCTTTACTCAATGGACTGCAAATATACAACACCGGTGGTTCCAGCACGGTGTTTTTTGCAGATCAATCTACCGGTAATGTGGGTATTGGTCTCACCAATCCGGACCAGAAACTGGTGGTGGCGGACACGATCCGTTCAGCAGTAGGAGGATTTCAGTTCCCGGATGGTACCGTCCAGATAACCGCAGCCACGGGCGAGGTTGGTGTTCCTACGGATATTGATGATTTACTTGATGGTAAAACCGGTGGTAATAGTGTTTTTCTGGGGTACGGCGCCGGTCTACTTGATGATGGCACGACCAATAACAATACTGCCGTCGGACTATATGCATTGAATGCCAATATTACTGGTCATGGGAATACAGCCAGCGGTTACCATGCTCTTAATACAACGAACGGGGGTAGTAACAATACCGCTTCAGGACACACTGCACTGGAATTCAATACCACCGGAAATAATAATGTTGCCATCGGATACGGTGCTGATTATCAAAATCAGGAAGGTTCTGAAAATACCATCATAGGCGCACAAGCCGGGTCCGGTACATCCCTGCACAACAAAAGCGGAAATGTGTTTTTAGGGTTTGGTGCCGGATATAACGAAACCGGTGACAATAAACTATATATCGAAAATTCAAATTCCGCAACACCACTTATCTGGGGAGATTTTTCCTTGGATAGCCTGGTGATCAATGGCAATCTGCATGTTACTGGAAATGTGGAAGTAGAAGGTGAGGATAGAATTATAGCGATTGATGATTTAGCTGACGGGAAATCTGATGGCAGCAGTTTGTATCTCGGTTATGAGGCCGGTATAAATGATGAAGAGTCAGATACCAGAAATACAGCTGTTGGCACCAGGGCATTGTATATGGCCGATGGTGACTTACAAAATACTGCGATTGGCTATGAAGCCTCGTATGAATTTAATGGTGGGGAGTCTAATACAGCCATTGGCTATTCAGCGCTTCGTGGTGATCATCTTGCTGCAAGTGGATGGTATAATGTTGCTTGTGGTGCGGAAGCGCTTTTTAATAAATCGGAAGGTTATAATAACGTGGCAACCGGGTACAGGGCTTTATATAATAATGGTGGTAGTCACAGTAATATGGATGATTACCGGCATGGCAGTTTCAACATTGCGACCGGGACAGAAGCCCTTTATAGCAACACTGGAGGAGCACACAACGTTGCTATCGGTTACCAGGCTCTTTTTACAAATGAGGGAAGCAATAACGATAATTATTTTAATGGGGATTTTAATATCGCTATCGGATCAAAAGCACTTTATGCAGCCAATCCGGACGACTATTATATCGAATCAAACGCCTGTTATAATATAGCTATTGGCTATCATGCACTTTATAACAGTACCATCGGAAACGGGTTGGTGGCTGTGGGACATAATTCAGGATTAGCTTCTGTTGATGGAGATTACAATACATTTATTGGTTACGGGGCCGATGCTGCTTCCGGTAACCTGGATAATGCCACCGCCATCGGTTACAATGCTGTGGTTGATGCCAGTAATAAAGTGCGTCTTGGCAATTCCAATGTCACTGTGATCGAAGGCCAGGTGGATTTTACGTATACGTCCGATAAAAATAAAAAAGAAAACTTCCAAAATATAGACTCTAAAGATGTTTTACAAAAATTAAGCACTTTCAATATACAAAGCTGGAACTATAAACACGATCCCGAGGCGATCCGCCATTATGGCCCTGTTGCTCAGGATTTTTATGCCGCATTCGGTCACGACGGGATAGGTCAGGTTGGCAGCGATACCACATTGTGCGGTTCAGATGTAAATGGAATTAATATGGTCGCCATCCAGGCCCTGGAAAAACGGACACGCGAGCTGAAAGCGGAAAATGAACAGCTGAAAGCCGAGATGGATGATCTGAAATCAAAATTTGCCCAAATGGAGGATGTCCTACGACGGTTGGTTACCCAGGAAAACCACGGCAGTGAGGCCTATGTCCAAAATCAGAACAAACATCAATAAACATGCAAAAATGATCCCTAGGGATCAAAATGAATATGGCATTTTCGATGCATAATAATATTTGTGTTCAGTATGATGATCCCGAAGGGATCAAATGATTATAGAGGGAATAAATCATGAAAAAGTTCTTTATTGTCAGCATGTTGATCGCTGCATTTACGATCACAAATGGCTTCTGCCAAACCTCCGTCCACATCAGCTCCGACTGCCAGGTCAGCGCCACCGAAGCCGATATATCCGTTGGCGGTGACTGGATGAACCAGGGTGCACTGGATTTTCAGGATACCCGTCTGATCATGAACGGGACGGATGACCAGAATCTGGCCCATCCGGCAGGTTCGGCCCTCACGCATCTCGTGGTCGATAAACCGGACGGATTTCTCTACCTTATCGATACCCTGACTCTGTCCGATTCCCTGACGCTGCGAGACGGAAAAATGTTTACGGCTGACAGCGCCCTGCTGATCCTCCTGTCCCGGGCCGGATGCAGCCCGTCGGATTCCACCAGTTTCGTAGACGGACCCATGGCCAAAGTCTACCCGGCGGCAACCATGGCAGATTCACTCATCTTTCCCACCGGGTGCGAAAACGATTATCGACCGGTAACGGTGTACCTGGCCTCGGTTACCGGTGATTCGGTGATGTTCAAGGTGAATCAAATCAATGCCAGCGCGGTTAAACTGGGCGGCATTCCGGATGGTCTGGACAAAGTTTCCCATGTGCGGTACTGGTATGTTTCCAGGGAAGGACCGGGGACCCCTGGTGATATTCACCTCACCTTTTCTTATGATACTCTGGCTACGAATGACGGGGTGGAGATCGCTTCCGAATTGAGGGTGGCATTAATGGATACCGGTGATGTCTGGACCTGGAATGCGGTCGGTGGTCCGGGCACGGAAGATTATGCGGGCACCATCCGCACGGAAGCCCTGAATGAAACCAAACTGGGCTATTTTACGTTCGGCGATGCGCTGGGGGGCGGCGATATTTCCCTGCCGGTTCTTTTATCCCTGTTTGAATTGGCCGAACAGCGCGGTTCCGTGATCCTTTCCTGGAAAACCGAGTCGGAGGTCAATAATGCCTACTGGCTGGTTCAGCGCCGGGTGGAAGGGGACAGCTCCACAACGTTCGAAACGATCATGAAACAGGAAGGCCAGGGCACGAAGTCGACGGCAACGGAATATGCGGTAACGGATGCATCCGTCGTACCCGGTACCAGCTATGCCTATCGATTGACCGATGTGTCGGTAAGCGGCAGGAGGCATCACCATGATCCCGTTTCCATCGTTCTCGGTATACCGAACCGCTATCAGCTCTATCAAAATTATCCCAATCCCTTCAACCCGGCGACGACGATCCTGTATGACGTATCGGCACGTTCCGATGTCAGGCTCGATGTGTATAACATTGCCGGACAGAAAGTGGCGACCCTGGTCAAAGAACTGCAAAAACCGGGCTATTACAAACTGGTATGGGATGGTAAGAACCGGAGAGGCAACCAGGTAGCCAGCGGCTTTTATATCCTGCGTATGGAAGCACGGACTGTTCAGGATGAAGACCCGGATAACTTTTCAAAGGTCAGGAAAATGGTATTGATCCGTTGAAACGTCTGTGTAAACTGTCCTGCGTTGAGGAATACGGATACCTGGAAGGCTATATGGACGGACAATGATTTTTGCAAAATCAGTTAACTTTTTATAGCTTTCATTATCTGGAAAAGCCGTAGAATGGATCATGCAGGAAACATCGCAACATAAACTTCCCTTGCTGCACACGCGCATCATACTGGACAGTATCGCCGATGGCGTCTTCACCGTCGACGAACAGATGAAAATAACCTATTTCAACCGCGCTGCCGAACGGATTACGGGTATCCCGCGAGATAAGGCCATTGGGCAATACTGTTTCGACGTTTTAAAATCCAATATCTGCGAAAAAACCTGTCCCTTGCGCTGCTCGCTCAAATCGGAGACAAATTTTGTCGACCGGCATGCCAATATCCTCCGTTCCGACGGAAAGGTCATACCGGTCAGCATCAGTACGTCGGTCTTGCGAAACGAGAAGGGTGAGAATATCGGTGGCGTCGAAACGTTCCGCGACCTTTCCTCGTTTCTGGAGTTAAAAAAAGAAATTGCATGTAATTATACAGTTAATGATATCATATCCAAGAACCATCGTATCCGGGAGATTTTTGACATTCTTCCCAACGTGGCGCAGAGTGATGCCACGGTTCTTATTCAGGGGCCCAGCGGATCGGGAAAGGAACTGTTTGCCCGGGCTCTTCATAATTTAAGTCTGCGAAACCAGGCCCCCTTTATTGCGATTAATTGCGGCTCGTTGCCGGATACCCTGCTGGAGTCGGAACTGTTCGGTTACCGGAAAGGGGCCTTTACAGGTGCGGTCAAGGACAAACCCGGGCGGTTTGACCGGGCCAAAGGAGGGACCGTTTTTCTGGACGAGATCGAAAGCCTGTCACCGGCTATGCAGGTTAAACTGTTACGCGTGCTGCAGGAACGGGAATTTGAACCGCTTGGTGGTACGGCTAAAGTAAAAGCGGATGTCCGTATTCTTTCCGCCACGAAAGAGGACCTGGTCAGCCTGGTGGAAAAAGGACAATTCCGGGATGACCTCTATTTCCGGATTAACGTGGTCAAGCTGATCCTGCCCTCATTAAGGGAACGCCGGGAAGATATTCCGCTGCTGGCCGATCATTTTATAGAGAAATTCAACCGGAAAATGGGACGTATGATTGAACGCCTTTCCGATGACGCCCTTGCTGTCCTGATGCACTATCAATTTCCGGGTAATGTGAGGGAATTGGAAAATATCATCGAACACGCCTTCGTTATGTGTCGGTCTGAGGAGATTCAAACGGAACATCTGCCCCCGGAATTACTGGCCGTTAAACCGGATACCGCTCTTACCGATCCGGACGGTCTCTCACTGGATAATGCCGAGCGGCAGATGCTGCAAAGAGCTCTGGAAAGACATAGCGGTAACAGGCTGGCAACGGCCCGGGAACTCCGCATACACCGGGCGACATTGTATAGAAAATTAAAGAAACACGGATTGACCTGACAGGCTGTTTGTTCGGATTTGCGACTTTTGCAACGCAACAGTTGCAAATATGCTACATTATATTTAGCCTTCCATTTAATAGAAATATGTTTATTCTTGTTTAACTTATTGATATTAATAGGCTTATGTTTTTATCCTGATTCTGGCCCGCCATTTGCATTCTGCATTATTAAAAATGTGTATGACCGATGAAACGAATCGCAATACCTGTATATGCCGATCGGATTTCGAACCGGTTGGATTGTAGTGAGACATTGTTAATATGTGATATGGACGGGGAACAATTGCTTCACAGGAATGCCATAAAACTGCTGGAGGGTGATCCTGCAGTGAAATTACAGACGTTACTCAGCCTTAAAATTGATGTATTGATTTGCAACGGTATCACCGAGTTTTTTTATCGTTCGTTGAGTAAAAACAACGTCCGGATCATTCCATGGATGAGCGGGGAAGTGGAGGCTGTAATTGACCGCTACAGAGCGGGTGCATTGGAATCGGTCAATGATAAATAGCCTGTTTGGACAGTAGATGATAAACAGGAAAGAGAGTCTATGATTGCTGTTTTTAACCATGCGTTAATGATTACCGGTTTCGTCTTTGTGATGATGCTGGTTATCGAATACGTCAATGTTCTGACCAGCGGTTCCTGGCAGAATCGCCTGGCGGCATCACGCTGGGGACAGTATGTCTTTGCCGCGCTGATGGGTAGTATTCCCGGATGCCTGGGTGCATTTATTGTCGTTGCCATGTATTCACATGGTATGCTGAGCCTGGGGGCTGTGGTCGCTGCCATGATCGCCACGAGCGGCGATGAGTCGTTTGTCATGCTGGCCATGATTCCGGATCAGGCGCTTCGGCTGATGGTCATTCTTTTTATCGTCGGCATCATAGCCGGTATGCTTGCAGATCTGTTTTTCAGGCGATATAAATCAAAAACAAAGGCAAAATGCGAAGGTTTTGAAGTACATACCTTCGAAAGTTGCCATTGTTTTCCGCGCGACGAAATATGGGAGCAATGGAAACACCCGTCGCCGTTTCGTACGGCCCTGATTTTTTTCCTGTCCCTCTTCCTGCTCGCCATTATTGCCGGGCAGCTAGGGCCATCGCAATGGAACTGGGTGCGGATATCCATCCTGCTGGTGACCGTATCCGCGCTTTTTATCATCATTACCGTTCCGGATCATTTCCTGGAGGAGCATCTCTGGGGGCATATCGCCAGGAAACATGCACCGCGGATATTTCTGTGGACGTTTGGCACGTTACTCATCATGCATCTCGTTGTAGATCAGTTTAATCTTACAGGTATTATCCGTGAAAATGAATGGACGGTGCTGGCTATCGCATCTCTGGTGGGAATCATACCGGAATCGGGACCACATCTTATGTTCGTCACCCTGTTCGACAATGGTACGGTTCCTTTCGGGATATTACTGGCCAGTTCGATTGTCCAGGACGGACATGGTATGTTACCGATGCTGGCACATTCAGGAAAAGATTTTGTTATCATCAAGCTCATCAATCTGGTAACCGGTATTATAATTGGTGCTGTGGCTCTTATGGCAGGATGCTGAAAGGGAAGAGTATAATTTTAACCTTCAAACGGGGTAGGTTAAGTGCTTACTGAAGAACAAAAGAAAAAAATTGCGACAGAGAATGAGAAAATAGCAACAGCCATGCACCGGATAAAACACCGTATCGTGGTTTTCAGTGGCAAAGGTGGCGTCGGTAAAACCATGTTGAGCGTTAATCTCGCTTTTGCTTTTCAGGTAATCGGAAAAAAGACCGGTATTCTGGATGCCGATGTAACCGGTCCGAATGTACCGAAAATGGTTGGAATCACTGGAGGGCCGGACGTATATAACAATGTCATGCACCCCCAGGTTAAAGAAGGAGTGAAGGTGATTTCCATTGCCGGGATATTATCGGAGAATCAACCCCTCATCTGGCGTGGCCCGCTCAGATCCAAGCTGATTAATCAGTTTTTAGGTGATGTCGAATGGGGAACACTTGATTATCTGATAGCCGATCTGCCACCCGGAACCGGTGATGAAATCATCACAATCACGCAGAAAATGGAACCTGATTTGGCCGTTATTGTCACTACTCCGCAGGAGGTGTCTCTTCTCGATGCCGCCAGGGCCATTACGATGGCGAAGGAAATTCATGTTCCCAGGATTACCGTCGTAGAGAATATGTCCGGAATGCTCTGCCCTTATTGCGGGCGTCACATCGACATTTTCGGCTCAGGAGGTGGTAGAAGCGAAGCAAAAAAATTGGGTGTGCAATTTCTGGGCAGCATCCCGATGGATATCGATATCAGAAAATTTTCAGATGAGGGAAAATCCATCATCCTGGAAAAGAAAACATCGGAGGTCTCGTTTGCAATAGTACAGATAGCCAGAGAGATTGAAAAAGTGTTTTCATGATTTTTTTGAAAAGGAACAGGAAATATGGGAGGATTCCCAAAATGAAGCGCATATACAGTGAAATAGACTGGCTGAAGAGGCAGATGCCCGAAGGCATGGTCTATCCGTCAAGTACGATTATAACCGGACCGGCGGGAGCCGGTAAACCGCTTATCGGTGCGATGATGGTAAATGATTTTCTGAGACATGGCATACCTTTGATCTACTGGCTGATCAATTTCGACCGGAAATATTCCTCCTCTCTTCTGGAACGGTTTAATCCCGACACTACTGCATATGATGACCAAATTGTCTATGTCGAATTTGATCCGCAGATTGAGGGAGTGGAAAAAACCGGGAATAATATGTTTCATGCAAATTTTCTGATATCTGAAAATATCGATCGGTCCATAAAACTGGGAAAGACGGTATTATCAAATTTTGAGTCTCCTCCTCTGATTTTTGGTTCGGCCCTGAACATGTTACTTTTTTCGAAAACCTATGCAGATCAGATACATCGGAAAATTATTGACCTGCTTATCGATACAGACCTGAATACTATGTTTACTATCACAAATAACATTTTTGAAGAACAGGCCCATGAATGGGAAAATGCTGCAGACAATCTGTTCCTTTGCCAGGGTGCTGGTATTATGCGTCTGACATTCAGAATTCTGAAGATGAAAGATGGTGAATTTATTAAAGATGAAATGGAAGTGCCTTTAACGGAAGAAGAATTATACAATATTCGTATGGAAGCAGAAAAGGCGCGTAAACATTTTATTCCGATGATCAGAAAAATTTAGAACGATGCGACTGAATAATGATGTCGATCAGAAACAAAAGTTCAGCGGGAACATGATAAAGAGATGAAAAGGAAACCATCATGGTTCAATTTACATTTTTCTTAAATGGAGAATAAAATGGAAACAACAAATGACTTTATACTCTATTGCCACTTTTGTGGGATTGGTAAAAAAACAATCAGGGCTTCTACGTTTGAAGAGGCCAAACAGATTCTTGAAGACAATGAACATATTGAATTTGATGAAATCATACGGTTGACCAAACCCTGCTGGGTAGACGAAAGTTTGTCACGTATGCCGGATAAAACAGGTGAACGTGATCACGATGAAATTGAATACAAAAACTGGGGTTCGGAATAGGTCTTCCCCATGCTAAAACAGGGAACCGGCAGGCATTGTTTTCACTTTCTTTTTTTTGAATAAAACGAGTGGAGGGTAACATGGTCGATATGATTGTGAATTGGAATTCGATTCCATGGCAGGATGCCGAAGAAGGTTATCCGAAAGGAACCAAAACAAAAATACTCCGGGATGATGAAGACGGACGAACTGTTCTGCTGCAATTACCCGCAGGTTTTCGAATGGAAGGTCATACCCATATCAAAAACGAACAGCACTTCATACTCAAAGGTGAATATGAAATCAACGGTCAGGAGTTTAAAGCGGGCACGTATCAGCTGATTCATGCGAATATGACGCACGGTCCATTTACTTCGAAAAAGGGTGCGGAAATATTGGTGATATGGGCATGAAAACATTTGGGGAACCGA
Organism: uncultured Calditrichota bacterium; assembly: GCA_964410215.1. Lineage (GTDB taxonomy): Bacteria > Calditrichota > Calditrichia > Calditrichales > CAYPHA01 > CAYPHA01. The sequence goes on from CAYPHA010000075.1 coordinate 16,560, forward strand.
TGCCGAAAATCAAGCCGTTCGAAAATCATTTTGCTCAGTATGACGCATGGTTTATTAAGTACCGGAATGTGTATAAATCGGAAGTGAAAGCGGTTCGTTGTCATTTACCTGAAGATGGAATGGGTATCGAAATTGGTGTGGGAAGTGGCCGCTTTGCGCAACCGCTTGCTATTCATTACGGTATCGAGCCATCGGCCCGGATGCGAAATCTGGCGGTTAAAAGGGGCGTCAATGTAATTGAAGGGGTGGCGGAGGAACTGCCCATTGAAGATCATTTTTATGATTTTGCACTCATGGTTACAACCATTTGTTTCCTGGATGATGTGTCCAAAGCGATCGGCGAAAGCCGGCGCATTATTAAAACGGGCGGCAAACTGATTGTTGGTTTTATTGATAAAAACAGCCCCGTCGGAAAACTCTATAAGGAACATCAAAAAGAGAATGTGTTTTACCGTGATGCGCTTTTTTACTCAGTGGACGAAGTGGTTAAGTTTATGAAACAAGCCGGTTTCAGCGACTTTTATTTTACTCAGACTATTTTTAGAATGCTCGATGAAATCGATGAAAATGAAAAAGTGAAAGAAGGGTATGGAGAAGGATCGTTCGTCGCCATGAGCGCTAAAAGCCGGGAGAGCCTGCTGCAGCCCAAGAAAATGACACCCCACGCACTTTGAACGGTTCCGTGTACCCTGCAGTTTCTTTCTGCAGGGTACTTTCTTAATGGAGGATTGTATATAACATATTCCCGTGCGAGAGGAGAAGATGGAAATGACGTTTGGCCCGGTACCTTCGCGGCGGTTGGGTCGCAGTCTGGGCATTAACAATATTCCACCTAAAATATGCAGCTACGCCTGTGTCTATTGCCAGGTGGGGAAAACCATAAAAATGCAGGTTAAACGACGGGCTTTTTTTAAAACGGAAGATATCTTCAGATTGGTAAAGGAAAAAGTACTTCGCATAAAGCAAAAGGGTGAACCCATTGACTATCTGTGCTTTGTACCGGACGGTGAACCGGCGCTCGATATCCATCTGGGTGCTCATATTGAAGCTTTGAAATCGTTGGACATTCCTGTTGCCGTTATCAGTAACGGATCGCTGATAAACCTGGAAACGGTGCAGAAGGATTTGTTGAAAGCGGATTGGGTATCATTAAAAATCGATGCAGTTCGTGAACAAGTGTGGCGACGGATCAACCGTCCGTATCCGGGACTCGCTCTCAATGCCATCCTGGATGGAATGCGGCGATTCAGGGAAGTGTTTAAAGGTATTCTGGCCACGGAAACTATGTTGATAAAGGATTGGAATGATTCGGAAGAATCCTGCCATGAAACAGCCCGATTCCTGACTTCCCTCAAACCCGATGCCGCTTATTTATCCATTCCGACACGTCCGCCGGCTCATACCGATATCCGGCCGGCCGGAGCGGATGCATTAAACAGGGTCTACCAGCTGCTTGCCGGGAAAATAGATAAAATAGAGATATTAAGCGGTTATGAAGGCAATGCCTTTTCGTCAACCGGAGATGTGGGGCAGGATATCCTGAATATTACCGCCGTTCATCCCATGCGAAAAGAGGCGGTTGCAGCCCTCCTGAATGCGGAACACTCCGACTGGAACCTGATAGAAGATCTGCTTCAAAATGGAGACCTGATTTGTACGGAATACCAGGGCAATTTATACTACCTGAGATCCTTCCCCCGCACCCCTGCTTCCTGATCCCTACTTCCTACTTCCTACTTCTTATTTTTTATTTTTTAATTTTTACTTTGTATTTTTTACTTTGTATTTAAGCCAACTATAAATACAACCCCGCTCCCGGTCCCACCGGCCAGCCAAGGGAAATCCAGATAGTAAGCAGGATGGACCAAATGATAAGGAAACCGATGGTAAACGGCAACATCAGGGCGATGACGGTTCCGATTCCGGCCTTCTTATCATATTTTTGAACAAACGCAACGATCAGGGCAAAGTAGGACATCATCGGGGCGATGATATTGGTTACACTGTCCCCAACCCGGTAGGTGACCTGTATCAGCTCCGGTGAATAGCCCAGCAGCATGAACATGGGGATAAAAATGGGTGCCAGGATGGCCCATTTGGCCGATGCGCTGCCCATAAACAGGTTGATGAAAGCCGATAGCAGGATAAAACCCAGCATCAACGGTATTTTTCCCAGTCCGATGGCTTTCAGTGCGATGGCCCCTTCGACGGCAAATATGAGTCCCAGATTGGTCCATTTGAAATAACTGACAAACTGTGCGGCGAAGAAGACCAGGACCGTATAAATTCCCAGGGTGGAGATGGCTTTTCCCATACCGTTCATCACATCGGTGTCATTTTTCAGGCTCTTTGCACCGATGCCATAGGCGATGCTGACAAACACCGATCCCAGGAAAATGAAAGCGACAATTCCGGAGAGGAAAGGGGACCGCAGGAGGCTTCCCGTTTCGGCATTTCTTAAAAAGCCGTCTTCCGGAATAATCCCGGACAGAATCAATCCGGTCAGAAACAGGGTCGCGTAGAGTGCGTATTTCAATCCGCGTCTTTCATCCCGGGTCAGGGTGCTGATATCTTCTTTGGTCTCTTCATGCGTTCCTTCATCGCTGTTATAGGTTCCCAGACGCGGTTCCACGATTTTTTCCGTGATCCAGGTTCCCGCAAAAGCAATGAAAAACGTGGATACGGCCATAAAATAATAATTGGCCGCCGGATTGACCACATAGTCATCGACGACGAGACGGGCCGCTTCTTCGGAAATACCGGCCAGCAGGGGATCGATGGTACCCAGCAGCAGATTGGCGCTGTATCCGCCGGAAACGCCGGCAAAGGCTGCAGCCAGTCCGGCCAGCGGATGCCGTCCGACCGAGATGAAAATGATTGCCGCAAGCGGTACGAGCAGCACATAACCGATTTCACTGGCCATATTGGAAAGCACACCCGCCAGTACGATAACCAGTGTCAGAAGGCGGCGTGGCGCCGAAATCACCAGGAGTTTCAGTCCGGCCCCGATCAATCCCGAACTTTCGGCGAGACCGATGCCCAGCATGGAAACGAATACGGTGCCTAACGGCGCAAAATCGGTGAAATTCGTCACCATCTCTTCCAGAATGCGGTGCAGACCGCTGACCGTCAGGAGGCTGATCGGACGGATAATTTCTCCGGTGCCGGGGTGTTTGACGGAAAGATTCAGGCTGGCCGCGATGCCGGAAACGACAATCACCAGTAATGCAAAAATGGCGAACAGGGTGGCCGGGTGGGGCAGGATGTTGCCTGCTTTTTCAACAAAATCCAGAAAACGGGTAAAAACTTTTTTGCGCGGTTTTTTCTTTTTACTCACGACTTTATTCTCCTTACAAGTAGTGACAGCAATAAGAGTGGTCCAAACAAACACAAAATCTCATTTATTCCATCCACATATTATTTTGTACTTTGTACTTTGTACTTTGTATTTTGTACTTTGTATTTTTTATTAATTAAAGGAATTTTGATTCCGGGTCAGACCCAGTTGACGATAGTGCCGGTGTTTTTGATCTTCAGCGATTCCGGTAAATGTTCCAGGATATGTTTTTCAAGTACGTCAACCAGGTTCCTTTTCAGAATGCCCCGATGCAGCACCAGGCTGACTTCCCGGACGGGTTTGGGATCGCTCAGTTCTTTGATGTATTTCCGGTGTTTTGAAGCTATATGCATGGTTGCCAGCTCCGGCAGGAGCGTGTAACCGTAGTCCTGTTCAACGATCCTTTTCAGTGTCTCCAGACTGCCGCTTTCAAAACGCAGCTGTGTTTTCCATTCACCTTTACGTGATTCCGGACAGATATTGACGACCTGCTTACGGAAACAATGGCCTTCATTGAGTAATAACATATCATTGACATTAAGATTATCCAGTTCAATGATATCTTTATGTGTAAGAGGATTTTTTGTGGAAATATAGGCAAAAAAACGTTCGTAAAAGAGCGGGATTTCAGTAATTCCCGGATCTTCCAGAGGGGTGACGAGGATACCGACATCGAGCCAGTTCTGCTTCAGTTTCTGGATGATCTGTTCCGAGATATATTCTTCTACGGAGAGGGATACTTTTGGATAGGTTTCCAGAAACGATGTAATAAAAAGAGGCAGCAGGTAAGGGGCCAGTGTCGGTATAATCCCGATGCGCAGGTTGCCGGAAATCCCTTTATTCTGTTTTTCAATAATTTCACGTATATGTTCAATTCCCTGGATATTCTGGCGGGCCTGCTCGACAATTTCCTCTCCGATCGGAGTCGCTGTAATCGGTTTTTTCGTGCGATCGAAAATAAGCACGCCCAGTTCTTCTTCCAGTTTATGGATCTGCATACTGAGGGT
>CAYPHA010000076.1:0-20186 GCA_964410215.1 uncultured Calditrichota bacterium
GATAGCATCGCCCAGTACTTCCGCCATCCGGGCAAACGACGCCACAGCCGCTTCCCGGTTACCTGACTTCGTACCCATGCCTATTTCAAAAAGATCCTTCGGAGTGGGCGCATCTTCAAGCGGAATTCCGACTTTTTCGGCATAGGCCCGCTGAACGGCACGGATGCTTACACCCTCTTCGGCGTTCATCCCCGGATCCAGCTTGTTGCGTAACAACCAGACTTCACCGGCTCCGGAATTATCGCCGATAAACAGTTCACCGTCGCGCACGATTCCGGCACCGAAACCGGTTCCCAGGGTAAAACCGACGATGTTACTGAACCGCTTCGGGCTTCCTTTTTCTTCCAGTAGATTATTAATATAGGGCAGGTAACCGGCCAGGGCTTCACCATAACCATAAAGATCACCGTCGTTGTTAATAAAAACAGGTATTTTAAACGCATCTTCCAGCATCGGCCCGAGAGCTACCCCGCCCCGAAAGGCGGGCAGATTGCCCAGATCACCGATGATACCGTTCGGATAATCAGCTGGACCCGGAAAAGCAAAACTAATGGCCACGGGTTTTTCCGGAACCTGTTTCTGCACCTGCTGAAAACCATCCTTAATCGTATCCAGGCACAATGTCAGATCGTGCGCATTGGATGGTAACCGGACCGGATCAATGATCTCTTTTCCATGACGGACTGCAGAAAAAACGAAATTGGTCCCCCCGGCATCCAGGGTCATTACAATACGATTGTCCTTTGAAAAATCCATTAGATCTCCTTCTGAACTGGATCATTAGGCTTTTTTAAGATTGGCAAGCGCCGTCCACAGGATATACACCATCGCGACAAGCGGCACCAGGAATCCGATCAGCAGGGTCGTCTGGTCGGCGACAAAACCCATAATCGGCGGGATAAAGGCACCGCCGGCAATAGCCATGACCATCAGACCGGAGAGCTCGTTGGTGCGTGCAGGCAGATGGTCGATTGTGATTGAAAATACCAGCGGAAAGATATTGGCAAATCCCAGACCAATCATGACAATCCCGATAAAGGTGAGTGCTTTCACCCCCAGGAACATGAAAATGAGTCCGGCGATGGCCAGAATAACGGTCGTAATTAAAAATGTTTTTGGATTCATTTTCCGGAGAATCAGCCCTCCGACAAAACGTCCGACGAGTATAGGCAGGAAGAACAGGGCCCAACTGACCCACAAGCCGAATTCAGAGATACCGAATTGTTCTTTCATCAGAATCGGCACACCCGAACTCATCGAGACTTCAGCGCCCACATAAAGGAAAATGGCCAGCACCATCATAAATACATACCCGTTGCCAAGCAGAGAAATACAGGAGCGCAGGCTGGCCGGCTGCTCTTCACCGGATTTCTTTTCCTCAATATTCACAGTATTGAAAAGCAGAATATTTATAAAAATCAGAATAGAATAAATAGGGAAAAGGATACTCCAGTCCAGGTTAAAATATTTTAACGCAAACGGCGGCAGGAGAAAACCGAGAGAAGATCCGATGGCTTTTACGGATTGTCCCAGGGATAAGTTGCTGGAATACTGCCCTTCTTCCGATACATCACGCATGATCGGATTACCGACTACCTGCAGGGTTGTGGCACCGGCACCCAGAAGCAGAATGGCGAAGAAGAGAATATAGAATTTACCGGGACCGCCTGCCGTCAGGTCAACCTGAGGACCATACATACCGTTGAATATGGGAATCAGCAGGCCAATCAGTGCTATGACAAGACCGAGGTTCATAATGAACTTTTTTCCTTTTTTATCCTGCAGGATGCCCATCGGTACCGACAGAACACCGAACATGATAAAACCGGAAAACGTCATAAACTGCGCCTGAAAATTGGATACATTGAATGAATCTTTTACAAGTCCTACCAGCGGGCCGACAACATCGCCAAACCCCATACAGAGAAAGGCAAGATAAATGGGAACAACACGCATTTTCATAGAGATTCTCCTTAAAATGAATTAATGTACAAACTACACTATCTATCTATTCAATTCAAGATCATTTTTATTCAAATATCAAGGAAACTACTATGCGGGCGCCGGCCGGTCCGGTACGCTGGAGGAAATTTCTGCGTTGCATCGCATGAACTCCCTTGTTAAACTAATCAAAAATTGATACATATGAAATGAAAGGCAGGATGTATTCGTTTAGAATACGTCGTACAGAAACAACAATAACTAAAATAGCAATGTGTGTCAACATAATCACAATGGATCGCAGACACGTAATGCACAAAACAGGGAGCCAGATATCGTGATAAAACATATCGTATCAGGTGTTATTTTAATTGCCGCCGTCATTTTTTTCAGTATTCTTTTCGCAAATGACAGTCACCCCGGAGAAGAACTCTACGCTGATTATTGCGCCACGTGTCATGGGACCGACCTGATGGGCGGAAATGCCGGGAGTCTGGTCGACGGCAACTGGCAGTTCGGCTCCAGCCGTGAAGCACTTTATAAAAATATCAGTGAAGGTATTGAGGACTATGGTATGCCCGGTTACTCAGAATCACTGAGCCCGGCAGAGATAAACCAGCTTGTGGATTTTCTGGCTGCCAAAAGTGCCGAGTATTCGGCTGAACGATCCGATATCGACAAAACAATTTCCACGCGTGATTATGAAATCGGCGTGCAGACCTGGGTTGAGGACCTTGAAATCCCATGGGCGATCGATTTCATCGATAATAATACCGCGCTCATTACTGAACGTCCGGGACGACTAAGGACTGTATTCAAGGGCAAACTGGCCGAAACACCGGTTCAGAATACACCGGAGGTGCTGCATCGTGGACAGGGTGGTCTGATGGATGTAGCCGTTGACCCCGAATACGCCAAAAACGGATGGATCTACCTGGCTTATACACATGCGCCTGACCGGGGGGAAGACAAACCAGGGTCCATGACCCGCATCGTGCGCGGCAAGATTTCCAACAATACCTGGACCGGTCAGCAGGTGATATATGAAGCGGATCCCGGTCACTATTTCAACACCCATTACCATTACGGTTGCCGCATTGTCTTCGATAGAAAGGGTTACCTGTATTTTTCGATCGGCGACAGGGGCCGGAGGGAACTGGCCCAGGACATCAGCCTGCCGAATGGTAAGATTCATCGCATTTTCACCGACGGCCGGATTCCCGAAGACAATCCCTTCATTGGACAGAAAGACGCGTTGCCTACAATCTATACCTACGGTAACCGCAATCCGCAGGGTATGGCCGTGCATCCGGAAACAGATGAGGTTTGGGCGACCGAACACGGTCCGCTGGGGGGAGATGAGCTGAATCTCATCAAACCCGGCATCAATTACGGCTGGCCGGTAATTACGTATGGTAAAAACTACAACGGTACGATCATTTCCGATTTGACGGAGAAAGACGGCATGGAACAGCCGATCATTCACTGGACCCCTTCCATCGCCGTCTGCGGACTTGATTTTTACCGGGGAAACCAGTTCCCGGAATGGCAAAACGACCTTCTCGTCGGTGCGCTCAAATACGAAGAAGTGCGACTGGTCAGTATTAATGAAAACAGGGTGATTCACCAGGAAGTCATCCTCAAGGATTTCGGGCGCGTCCGGGATGTAACCACCGGTCCTGATGGAGCTATCTATGTCGTTTTAAACGATCCGGATGACGTCCTGAAGCTGACACGATTAGAAGAGTGATATCAGAAATACCGTTGCAGACTGAATCCGCCGTAAATGGAAGCACCCGGTGCCGGTTCAAAATAGCGACCGCCGAATGCGTTGATACGGATATTATCGGCATATTCTGCAGAAAACAGGTTATTGATGGCAAAAAACGGTTCGGCTTCCCAGGATCCATAGCGTTTTTTTATACCCATTTGGAGGTTGAGCATCCAATAGCCATCCTGCCAGGTATCATTTCCGTCACTGGTAAAAATTTTGCTATCGGCATTACATTCCAGACGGCCGTACATACCAGAGGAATGTGTATAAAAGAGCTCCGTATAAAAATGATGTGCCGGAATACCCGGCAGCTTATTGCCGTCCGGCGTATTTTCGCCCTGATGTGTTTCCAAAAAGAAAAAATCAGAAAAAGTGTAGGCCGCAGCCAGATTGAGTCCCGGATAGAGAATGCCGTTCACACCGGTCTCCACACCCCGGTGTATGGAAGAACCGGCATTGCTGTAAAACGACCTGCCAGGCATATCCTCCTGTTCAAAGGGAATGAGTTCATCCCGGATATGGACGGTAAAGAGCGTCAGTTCATAGCGAAAACGGTTGCATAGCCGGCCTTTGGCACCGGCTTCCAAATTAACGGACTTCTGAGGGTTCAGTTTATCGTTCAGACCGCCTGTACCGGAAGGATTATTGGATAATTCGATGAGGGCCGGTGTTTCAAAAGCATTAGCTGAACTGGCAAACACATGCAATGCCGGATGGATCTCGTAAAGTATACCAAGCATGCCTGTCAGTGCCTGGAATTTCCGCTGTCCTGATTGATCGCCATCCACCATATAATGATCATCGGCCTTTATCATAACGATATCATAGCGTCCCCCGAATTGCAATCGCCACTGTTTTCCAACCAACAACCGGTCCTGCAGAAACACGCCGAGTCCGGAATATTTTTCATCCTGATGAAAGCCGGATTGTCCGCGCCGGCCGGAAATATTATCAAAACGCTGCCGGTCATCATTCTGAACGGCAACATCGATTCCGGTTTGAATTTGCGTGGTCTGGCCGAAAATGGAGCCGTTGCTGCGCAAAGCAGCACTGCCGCCATAATAGAAACGATCCAGATGCACGATACCGCCGCTGCCGAAAGGCAACCGGTTTCTGAAATCACGGTTCGTCATGTAGGCGTTCAGTTCGAAAACCCTTTTCTTTTTTAAAGCCCTTTCATATGCTACGCTGATCCTGTGCTGATGCACTACCTCACCGGCATCGAATTCAAGATTGCCGGGATATGCCTGTTTTCGGTCCGTCCTGACTTGATCAATCGTAAGGCCGCCTGGATCCTGTGCAAAAGGGCTATGTTCCCAATCGAGACGCAGTTTGAGCGTCGTTAAACTGTCCGGCCTGTACTGCAGCCTGGTATTCAGCGTATGGTCTTCCATGGCACTGTGATCACGATAGCCTTTTATGGTATTTGTCATACCGGAAACAAAGAAATCCATTTTCCCCAGGTTGCGGGCGAATCCAAGGCGGTATTGCCGGAATCCATCACTTCCCGAAGTGATCCGGGATTCCAGGTATGGTTTATCAAACGTGTCTCTTGTATATAGATTAATTACACCGCCGCTAGCATTGCCATAGACGGCTGAAAGCGGGCCGCGAATAATTTCTATGCGGTCCAGTAACCCCAGGTTGAGAATATCCAGGGAGGTCTGCCCATCGGCGGTGGTTTCGGGTATGCCATCAACCAATACTCTGATGCCACGGATGCCAAACGAGGAACGGGCGCCAAAGCCCCGGATCGCAATACGGAGATCCTGTGAAAAATTGGTAGAATTGAGGCCATACACGCCAGGAACACTGCCAAGGGATTCATTGAGGCTGAGCTGTTTACGTGCTGTTTGAATGGTAAAACGGTCGACCGGAGTGATGGAAAAGGGTACATTGGCAGGCAGGTCGGGAAAACGTAAACCGGAAACCGTGATCGGTTCCAATGTAAATTGGATGGTATCCGGCTCTGTTCTTATGCGCAAGGAATCGCGCCTTGTTTCAGGCGTTACGGCCGTACCCCCGGTTAAATGCCAACAAAAAACAATACAGGCAACGGTCAAAAATGGGATATTAGAAAATCTTACAGAAATACGTGCATCCTTCCCTGCATAAGCCATTCACATTTCAATTGGATACTGACAGACGCATCTTCGCCGGTACGCCGGTCCAGCCGGCATATTTTACCGCTCCGTTCGTGGCATCGTAATAGACGATATGTGGATGATTCTGACTGTCGAGGGCCATGGAGGAAAGACGTCCCACATCAGCCGTCTGATCGACCGTTTCAATGCCCCACCCTTCACCCAGCCAGCGGGCATATTTCAGTTTATCCTGTGTCAGGTCAAAATAGGACATGCGGGGAAACGCATCAGAACCGATTTCCATGCTGACATAAGCGCCCACGCCACCGCCATCGTCGATCGTATCATGCGTCCACGAAGATCCTGAATAGGTCATATAAAACAAGTCCACGTCAAAATACGTGCTGTAAGCGATAACAGGATTGTTACCGGTATCAAACTGCAGGGCTGTGTGCATGATGGTGTGCCTGGAAGGAATATCCACCACCTGCATTTGCCACTGACTGCCTTCAGGATAGGCATGTATCCAGTCAAATGTGGATGTATGCAGAAACAGGACATGGGGTTCGCCATTGCGGTCGAGGGCAGCCGAAAAACTTCCTTCATAATAATATACGCTATCTACCACCATTTCACTGACCCATGCATCGCTGTTCTTGGTGAAATAATACAATTGATCATAATCAATATCAGTTGCAAAAACATGGGGTACACCGGCTGCATCCACCATCAGCTGCAGATTGTTATAGGCGTTCCACACATTAAGCGTATCAAACTGCCATATCCCACCGGTTTTTTTTGCATACATTAAGAGCGCCTGCCGGCCCTCTTGACCAAGATAACAGAGATGTATATCGCCGGTCTGATCAATCTGCATTTTGGGCAACGCGTTTGAATAATAATACACATCGTCTACCCCTTCAAACTCCCAGATATCGTTATCCAACCAGGCAAGTTTCAGAGTTTTGTAATCGCCGGTACCCTTTTGATAGCAGATATAGGGTACATCATCAGGAGCAACATCAATGGCAAACCGACCGCCGGACGGCGTTCTTTCGACAACCTGCAGATCCCAGTTATGGCTGACATCGCCATGACCGGTCATCAGTGTTTTTCTGTATTCAACAATGGGTTCTTCCGGTTCATAATCGACAATGGAATGTCCCATTACATCGACTTTCACACCGAGCCCAAGGCGGAATCCGCCATACAGTCCCCACCAGGGGACCTGCTCCACCATGGAAGCATCAAGAGCGATATAACCGCGCATATAGGCGTAAGGTCCCACGATACCATACAGTTTAATCGATAATTCGGGCCCGAGGTAGCCGTCTATCTGACAGCCGTCCTCCAGTTCGGGAGTGAAAAATTCAAAGTCGGATGTATATTCTTCCACCTTCTCCCAGGATCCGGCATATTCAATTCCACTCCGGCTGGTTACTTCCTGCATCACCCCGGTTTCAATCCCGGCGGAGATTTCGCCTTCCACGCCGACATAGAGGGTCAGTTCAGGCACGAACACAACGGGTAAAGGTCCGACCATAATCGTGATCGGTACGAAAGTGATCGTTCCCAGGGGATATTTTTCATCTAAAGAAGCATAATCAGCGGTCGTTTCAAACTGTAAATTAGACTCGAACGTGGTATTTACCAGGAAGGACAGTTCTTCAAGCTGAAAATTATCCACCTCGAAATCAAAATCAATATCGATGCTGAATCCCACGTAACCCGATGCCTTGACGCCGGGTACAAGCGGTTTGTCGGGTAGCAGAAAGGATAAGAAAGCGGGATCGGCTGTTTTCATCAGCTGGATGCCGTCATCGAGCTGTGTGGTATCCACATCGTCGGACAGAAGGGTGTGCGTAATGGAAATGACCCCCTCTTCGATGGCATCCTCGAAATTTGCGGGTTCCGTATAGACGGTCACAGCATTGCCACCATCATTAATCTGGGAGATTTTTCTGAGAAAGCCTTCTTCGGCGATCTCGGAAGCACCGGCAACGACGATATCACCCCGGTTAAGGGCATTTACCTGATCGTCATTCGCAGAAAAAGTTATCGTTCCCGTTAAAGGCGAGAATGAACTCATATTTTCCAATGCTTCATCATTAAGGACTTTCGTATGTTCCGGCAAAATGACATAGGCGTCGCCCCCGTTTTCACCATTGTCCGTTTTGTCCTCCGGTCCTGTTGAATCATCCTTACAGGCAGTGGAAAGCATTCCCGTAAGCACGACCAGAAGGACGAGGCCTTTCCAATTCAGGTTTTTCATGGCCTTTCCTTTCACGTTTGCGCTACATTTGAGAAGGAAATTTAAAGCAATGTATCGAGAATGAGTTCAACAGACTCGATAATGCGCTGATCCCGGGGACGGAGATCCGGCTCAAAAGATGTGCCGGTCAGATGCTGAAGACCATGGATATAACGGACCGCAATCTCCCTGGCCTGTTCTTCGGAGAATACCTGTCCTTTTTCTTTTACCATTCCCCTGGCAAACTCCTTGGAAAAGGACACCGGTTTGCCATCGCGTTTCATCAGGCTGCCATCATCATTAATTTTCCAGAAGCGTGACGAATCCATCGTATAAAGTTCATCGGCGGAAACGATCTTTCCATCGGTATTCACACCGTGTTCGGTCTTGGTATCAACCAGCACCATACCCTTCTCCCTCAGATACTGGGAGATCATACCGAATGCCATTATGGAACTGTTCCGGATCTCGCGGTACCGGGCCGGTGTACAAATATCATTATCGAAAAGATATTGCGGATCGATGGTTCTGTCGACCTTTTCTTTCGTCGACGGCGTATCCATCAGGTATGGTAACACGCCATCCGGTTCCAGGTCCCCCGTTACAATATCATGTCCGGCATATATAAATGTTTCCTGACCGGCTTCTTTTGCTTTCAGCCAGTGCTGATAAAGCGATGTGGAGGTGGAACTCTGGGCCATGTACATGCGCAGCACATTTTCGAGCGGCACCAGATTAAGGTTTTCGGCGGGAATGACGGTGGAACTCGGTTTAAGGCCGGGTACTTCAAACTGGGACGTACCCAGCACATCCTTTACGAGTTGCAGCATATGATCATGATTCTGGGCCAGAACCTGATCTTTAAAAGGAATTTCGCCGCGGTTTACATCGTGTGTGGAAATCCGGTTATTCCGGAACATCAGGCGAAGCGGTTTGCCGTCTTTTGTTAACAGCGTCTCACTGAAAACCGAGTCACTTACCTTGCCTTCCAGAACCGTTGCATTTTTGAGTCTGGGAAGATCGCCTTCTTCTATGATTTGCCTGATGGGACGCCCCTCGTTGACCCTTTTTCCGTATTCATTGACCAGATTTCTGATTTCATGTTCCTGTAGCATATTCGCCTCACTGTTAGTTTTGTTGATTTTCTTCAAAACTAATACGGATGCTTAAATGTTTCAAGAATAATCGTCAACGGGTAAAGACACTTTTTGCTATTGTATCAGGCGACACTGACGCATTTCCAGGCACCCGATTCCAGACATTGCACATAGTCTTCCGGATTCAATGGATTGCATTCGCGGATTCCGATTTTCACGAATACTTCCAGGCGTGAGATCGTTACGGATAGTTTAAAATAGAGCCTTACATCAGAAGCGAACCCGTCGTCATCATTATCAATGGCCGCTTCTAACCAGACGTCATCGATGTTAACGGCGGTCCTTGTACCGGATTTCGTGGGAGAAGAGCAGGACCACAATAACAAGAGGACAAAAATAAAAAGCATACGGAGAGGGTATAAAGTGCGCATGGGAACTCCCTTCACATTTTTGATTGAGAAGGTTTAACCGCCCTGATGTAATAACGCAATGCATTTGTGAAGCTTGTAATTATATTAAAATATACGACGAAGTGGTCCAATTCACAATTATAAGTCGCCTGAAGATAGATACGAACTGATGTACTTACGATGGCAACCCGAATAATATTGAAAAATATGCCGCTACCTCTTATCTTTCCTCTGATCCGCTCACTGGAATGAATAAATTATTTAAATGGGAGAATTTTTTATGTCCGAAGTGCTTAAACTGGGTATGATAGGTGCTGGTTTTGTTGCCAATTTTCACGCGCGTGCTCTACGGCAGGTGCGTAATATGGAGCTGGCCGGGGTCATGTCGGTCGACCGTCCCCTCTCTGAAGCATTAGCTAAATCAGCCAGGGAAACCGGTATAGGTAACTGTCAGGTTTATGAAACGGTTTCGGAACTGGTTAAAAATGTCGATGCCATTGCCATTTATGCCCCCAATTTTGTTCGGGTACAAATCATGGAAGAAATTGTCGATACGGTAAAAAAGGGTTCACCTTTGAAAGGTGTGATTTGTGAAAAACCTTTAGGGCGGAACATGAAGGAAGCCAACCGGCTGTTGGCACTTGCCAAAGAAATAGATGTAAAAACGGCCTATTTTGAAAACCAGATTTACATGAAGCCCATGCAGGCACAGCTCGCCCAACTGGAACCTCAGGCACGAACGATGGGTCCCCTGGCATTAACACGCTCGGCCGAGGAGCATGGCGGACCGCATGAAGGCTGGTTCTGGGATCCGACCAAACAGGGCGGCGGCGTCCTCTCCGACATGGGATGCCACAGTATTGCGGTGGGCTGGTATGCCCTGACCCCGAAAGGCAAATCACCTCTTTTCCTCAAACCGGTTTCCATTAGTGCCGAAACGTCCCTCCTGAAATGGGGATTACCGCAATGGCGCGACAAATTATTGAAAGAGCGCGGTGTCGACTATTCCAAAACACCGGCCGAGGATTTTACAACCGGAACGGTGAACTTTAAAAATCCTGAAACCGGGCAGGTGGTCAAAGCCCAGTTTACGGATTCCTGGATGTTCGAAAAACAGGGACTGCGTCTATTCATGGATGGTATGGGACCGGGATACGCTTTCGAGATCAATACACTGATCTCCTCGATGCAGATATTCATCGGCGACCTGGCTGCCGAGGCAACGGCGGATGCGGAACTGGCTCTCGAAAAGTCAACGGCAAGCAGGGGGCTTCTGGCGGTTCAGCATAATGAAGCCGATCTGTATGGCTATACGGATGAGAATGAGGATGCTGCAACGGCCTTTCTTTCGGGCAAAGATCCCCTGCTGACCTGGGAATACGGACTGGAAATAACCCGATTGATCATGGCCGGGTATATGTCCGCCGAACAGGGTAAAGTCATAGATTTGACCGATCCTGCCGTAATAAATAAACTGGATACTTTTGTTCCCCTGATTCAACAGGGACGTGGTAAAGAAATTCTTCAGGTTCTGTAAGTTCTTCTGCGGCAGAATATCAACCCATTCTGCCGCATTATTTTGCTTCTCAAAAATCCTTTTAATCCGGTAACGACGATTAAATATGCGGTTGACATGGGTGTTTCAAAACACCTCATTTAGAGCCCCGACAAGAAAATGGATACTGCTGAAATAAAGAGATCAAAACGGTCTCGAAAAATAACTGTGATACGAGGAAATCTGATCCGGTTCATCGAATAAGAGCTGCGGCGGTATCGCGGAGGCCTTCATACTGTTAATGGAAAAGCTCTCATAGCACCAGGATAAATCCTGGTGATGACGCAACAGAAAAAACCAAATGATCACTTACGAACCGTCGTCTCGATAATCCCGCCTTTATTCGATACGACTTTTATATGGAACGGTCCATCACCTTTTATGATCCAGCGGATACGGATAGCTTCCATACCGTCAACGGTCTCAACCTGCAAGCGATCCGGATGATATTTCTGCTCTCTTGTTATATTCAGATAGGGATCTTCTACCAGAAAACCGGCCAGGACATCACTGTTCTTCCCGGAAATGGATACGATATCGGGGGGGGTGATTCCGTTATTTATCTCATGCCGGGATCGTGTCGGTAAGACGCGCTGATTGTAAACCGTTACATCCACCTGTTTCAAGCCGCCGGGTAAATCTTTTACTGCTGTTTCTCCAAAACTGAGCACCGGCAAATGATAGGCATTAAACAGCGTGAAGGCCATGTTCCTGTGACACATATCCTCGATCATAAAGGAAGGTGCGGTGCGTGTCCAGGCCTTTTTTATACCACCGATTTCGATGTCCCCGTACTGCGGATGTTTCACTTTTTTCCAGGGAACGATGCCTTCACCAAACAGCAGAAGCTTGTCAAACCGATACACATCCTGACGGCGTCCGAACCAGCTCTGATCATCTTTTTCCGGTTTTCTGAAATAATCAAACGAACTCCACAACTCATTGGTAAAGGTAAAAATACCGCGTGCACCGTAAAACCAATCCAGCTCGCCGCCGTAAGCGGCATACAGGTCTTTATATAATACCAGATACCTGTAGCCGGGCAACATCTCGTCGCCGAGTTCTCCCAGGAAATCATATTTCTGCATATCCTCACGATTATAGGTCTCTCGGTCATTTTCATGCCCCGGACCGACGAGAATCATCCCGCCGGAATTGTGATAGGACTGGGCCACGCCGATATTGGGATGTGCCATTACAAAATCGGCCACAGCCCGGTTTTCCGGTATGGAGAACGGATATTGATCCGCGCCGTACTGTACATAAGCCGGCTGCCAGTTCCAGCCCCAGTTGCGGTTGGGATCGTAATAACCGGGACCGTCTTCATTCACGGCGCCGTCCCCGTCATTATCGATACCTTCCCATCCCAGAAGATCATGCGTACCCTGTTCATCCTCCCCGGCGCGCACCATCAACCGCGGATCATCCGGATCTTCCTTCCAGCGGCCCAGAGGATTTTTACGACGCATCATTACGATATTGCCATCTTCATCCAGATCATCGTAGCCGTCTTCATCCATCAATCCGTCACCATCATCATCCCGTGGCACCAATCCGGTCCGTGGTGAATGGGGCGTATTGGCTTCGTGTATGTAGTAGTCCCTTGCATCCGGATTGATGGTCGGCACGATATAAAAGGTTTTTGTATCGACCAGCTCTGTAATCCAGTCAATCTGTCCGTACATCTCGGCAAGAAACCAGGCCGTATATAGGGCCACTTCCGCGCCCTGCACTTCATTGGAATGAATATTTCCATCGATGTACATGGCCGGCCTGGTACCGGGATCACCCTTTTTCAAGTTAGTTACCGTCAGCAGGTGGATCTCACGACCTCCGTGAGATTTTCCGATGGAGCCGAAACGCACCAGGTCCGGGTGGGCTTTTTCCAGACGCCTGCAGATATCACCCAGTTCTTTCCAGTCATAATAGCGATTCCAGGCAATTTCCACCTTTGGATTATTGGGTGCACCCAGGGCTTTAAGCGAACTGTTTGTTATCTCCTTTTCCGCGGACTGGGCTAACAGCATTACGGAAAACAACAAAGTATGAAATATAGTTTTGATCATGGTTTTCTGACTTCCTTCGTATTTTTAATCCCTCTTATTGCAAAACAACCGTTCGTGTCACCATGCCGGTGGAAGGACTGCCCGCTTCAATAACTATTTCGCTGCCTTTCCTGCCCATAACCACCCAGCTGAATGCCTCATTGCCCCCTTCACCACTCAATTTATCGATAAACTGCACGACCTTCCCCGAAACCAGTTGCTGTTTTTTAGATAATTCCAGTGCGACTTTGATTTTGGGCATCCACTTGTTGCGGATTCCAAGCTGTGTATTGGAAGGGAGATAGCCCGTATTGCTTACTTTCAGAGAAATACGGTACAGGTTATCATGTAAATCCTCGACTTTCAGATCGTTTATTTGCGAACGTGCCAGCAAGCCGGAAACATGCTGCAGAAATGTGCCGAATCCATCCGACCGCGTTTTAAGACTGTCAGGAGGCGGATTCTTTTTAACGAGCGGTTTAAATCCGCCGATTTCGACCGTTTTGTCCGGAAAATCGGGATGTTCAATCGCCTGCCATTCCACAAAACCGTCCGTCTGGCCGCTTGACTGTAACCAATCCCAAAGTCGCTGGTCTTCTGTTTTGGCTACCGGTTCCGCACTCTCCTTTTTTCTGCGCGTTTTATCCGGGTTATGTCTGTTCAAATCCATGGAACTGCTATCGTTGTTTGTTTTCATTAGCGGCGGCCACCAGGCCGGTGTACTCAGTGACCAGCGTCCGAAGTGATAATAAGCCCATTCCGTGAATGTTCCATTACCATCTTCCCCTTTAACCAGATCTTTCAGCCCACTCATTTTTTTAAACTGCTCCGATATGAATGCATAGTAGGGACCGTCTTCCGGATCCACCTTCTCCACCGGATTGCGATTTCGCCGGCCTGTTCCTGAAAATTCGCTGCTTCTGGCCGTCTCCCAGGTTTCGAAAAGATTGTCCTGTGGAGAAAAACTGAATACAAGCGCAATATTCGGATGTGCAAAAGCAAAATCGGCAACAGCACGGGTTTCTCTCTCAGAAATCTGGTGAGGACCGGCCCCATATTCAAAATACCGGTAGCGGTGCGTAAAATTCCGATTGAAATCAACGCCGCCGGGCTCATCTTCATTCAGTTCACCATCACCGTCATTATCAATTCCCTCCCATAACAGCCGGTATGTGCCGGATTCCCCCTTCGTGGCATCGGCTTTTTTCAGCAGTCCCGGATAATCCGGATCATCCATCCATTCGCCTCCGGATTCCCTGATGCGCATCCTGCTTATAACCCCGTCTTTATTCAGATCGTCATAGCCATCCTCATCCACTTTTCCATCACGGTCCAGATCTGTCGCACGCGCATTCAGTGAACGCAGGTATTGTGGTTTGCTGAACAGGCTTTCCGTTGCGTCCGGATTGACACGCGGGAGAATATAAAAAGTTGTCGTGTTCAGCAGTTGGGTGATACTGTCGGTTTTACCATACTGCTCTGCCATCGATCCGGCGAAATCCAGGAGTATTTCTGTCCCTGCCAGGTCCGTGCCGTCGATACCGGCAACCAGGAGAATGGCCGGTTTCGATTCCGATTCATCCGTCCCAAGGGTCAATACGCTCAATTCGTTTCCTCCCGCTGACGTTCCTAAATCATGAAGAGCGATGATCTGTGAATAGGTACGGCTCAGTTTTTCAAGTTTTTTCACAAGTTCCGGATTAGAAGGATATTCTGCCGCTCCGGAAAGTGATACACATGTAAACAGGCTGCATAAAAACAATAAACGTATAAAGTTATCTTTCAGGGGATTCATCATAGTTCCTTCTAATTAATTGCAGAGAACACATTCAGGGTCAATCTACTGTATGTACGACAGGCTCCGGCGACCTGACTATCGGCCGCATTAGCTCAAAAGGAAAAGAAGGTAGCGTTCCAGCATTAAAAATTCAAACATTTTTTCCATTTCAATCTGGCATAATCTTCAACAGATTTCTATATTTAGACAAAAAAAACTTGCATAGACTGTTAAAAAAGATAGTTTATATATTTTCCAATAACTTGTCACATATAACTTATTAAGGAGGAAAGGCGTATGCAGCATTCTTTACGACCCGTGATTTTATTTCTGTTTATCACGTTCATGTCTGTCCAGGGAAATGTATGGAATCTGATCTGGAAAATGGACCAGATGCCGTTTCAGCAGCCCGAAGTAGGTTCAGAGATGGCAATTGTAAAGGCGGGTTTTGACACGGATGAAGATGGCTGGGGTGAATTTCTCTGTGCGTATACCGATTTCGGGGAAGAGAATTACCTGCTCATGTATGAAGCAGCGGGCAACGATTCCTTTAATCTGGTCTGGTACTGGAACTATCCGTATGTGTCGAATACCTTTGCCGGAATTGCGGTAGGTGATATGGACAATAACGGCCGTGTGGAAATCATCACCACCATGCCGGTTGACGTGGGCGGTGGTGCCGATCCCAACCCTCCCCGGTTATGGGTATTCGAATGGAACGGCGTCCAGGGAGAAAACAAGTACGGATTGTATGCCGGGAACAGCTTTACACCCAATAATGAATGGAATTTTGATGTGGACGACAATGTCGATTTCAGGCCGTACAGTCTGACCATTGAAGATATCGATGGTGATGAAGACAATGAACTGATCGTCGGTGTGCGTATGGGGGACCGCGGCCGGGAAGTGATCGTCGCATCCGTATTGGGCGAGTTTGACCTGCTCGGATCCTGGAATATCGAATACAATCTTCAGGGGCTCTCCGGCGGATCGCTTTACAGCGTAACCACGGGTGACCTGGACAACGACGGCAACAGGGAAATCTATGCCATGATCTGGAATATGTTTACCCTGAAGATCATCGAGTGTACCGGTACCGACACCTATGAACTCGTAACCGAACTTGACCAGTTATACGCCGATGAAGGCATCGATTACGGAGCGCTTGACGGTATCCGTGTAGCCGATGTCAACGGTGACGGCGTCAATGAAATGTACATTGCCGGAACCGAACCGCAAAACACCTTATTCATGATTACCGACATATCCGATGTATCGGCCATCACGCCGGAAGATGTGGTGGAATTCTATACCTTTCCGGTCAATTATATGGGTAAGCTGCGCACCTTACACATTGACGATCCCGACGGTGATGGCAACATGAGCCTGATGGTCGCAGGTGAGCAGAACGGTCAGATATTCGACTTTGAATACCAGGGCGACGGTGATCCGGCCGATACGCTGAACTGGGAACTGACCATTGCCTTTGACATCCTGGAATATGCCGATACGCTGGGTGTTGATCCGCGTCTGTTTTACGGAAGCCCTGCCGGGGACATGGATCAGGACGGTAAGAATGAGTATGTCTTTGTCAATTACCGTACCAGTTTCCAGGTCTGGGATCGCGATGCCTATGTCTGGATGATTGAAGCGGATGATTATACGGGTCTGTCGCCCGAACGCGCAGAGCTTCCGCAGAAAATCGTTTTAAATCAGAATTATCCCAATCCGTTTAACCCGGTAACCACGATAGAATACACCGTGCCTCAGGCACAGTTCGTGACCATCAAAATTTACAATGCCGCCGGACAGGAAGTGGCTGTTCTGGTGAACGAAACGACAACAGCAGGTCAGCATCGTGTTACTTTTGACGGATCCGGACTTCCTTCCGGAACGTACTATGCACATCTCATCACGACCGACGCCAATGGGGAAAGCCGTACACAATCGAAAAAAATTATTCTTCTTAAATAATTTAACTTCATTTTAAAAGGAGGGTACCACGGTACCCTCCTTTTTTTTATTAGAATAAACTTTTTGCTTTTTGTGTTGTATATTTAATACAATTACATCAAAACAACACGCAAAGCGGAGAGCTGAGTCATTATGAAATTCCCTTTACCAATTTTTTCATTTATTCTGCTGCTTTCATTGGTTGTCCATGCCCTGGATTCCGGCAAACAACCGGCACTGGTAAAAACGGTGCCGGCAGCGGCAGATATATTAAAATGGCATTTCACACCGCAAGGTGCATTTTCCCAGGGCCGCAACCAGCTTTGGATACCAGGCGAAAAACCGAACACGTTTTCAACAGATGGCATCCTGCTCAACACGGTCTATTCCAGACAAAACCTGTATTATGCAACGATTGTGCTGGAGAAAACGGCAGAGAAGGCATCGGAAAACGGCCTGATCGCTATCACCGTCTTTTCGGGTAATGCAGGGCGGCTTTATTGTATTGAAGTACCTTACACGTATGATCAACCCTACCCTTCCGTGTGTGTTCTGGATCAGGGCGGTGCACTTATTATTGGACAGAATGACACCGGACGGGTGCGTTTCTATAGCGGGAACGGTACTCATTTTGAGGAAATTGAACTGTTCCCGGGCAGCCGGTATGACATGGAACGCCCCTTGTATATGGATCCCGGCGCGGACGGAAAAAAGATTATTATCGCAGCCCAGGAGCGCGGTGCCTCACCGGCGGGTTCTCCTGCACCGGAACCTGATGGGAATCCGAATCTCTTTCTGTTTTCTCACGATGGCAGACTGATCTGGCAAAAAGAACTGCCGGAATATGCCACATCTGGCGTAGCGCTTTCGCCGGACGGTGAACATATCATCGCCGACAATTATACAATGCATTCGGAGGGCAGGCTCATCCGGAAAGCACACCTGTTGGATGCCCGGGGTACGATAACCAACACATTTGATTTTCTGTTCAGGAATGCCCGTTTTTCTGCCGACTCAAAGCACCTGCTGATTTCCAGTAACCGTTTTGCAAAACTCTATGACCTGGACGCTGACCGTTTCACCTGGAATTATACCGTCGATGATCCGTCCGCAATGATTGCGGCCGGAGATATCAGCAGCGATGGCTCGGTGACGACACTACTATTGGGTAACAGTGCCTTCGTTCAGGAAAGCGGATTCGTGTTCAAGAATCCCCGTCTTTTAATCTACGCGTCCTCAGAAGAAAAGGAGACACTGGTTCCGGTCGAGGGAATCCTTCACAGAAATCCCGAGGTCTGGATAGCACCGGAGACAACCGACATCTATGTCGGATTCAAGAATTCGTATCACATCTATCGGGTACAATAATGCGGTATTTCTACTTCTTTACATTAACAGCGGTTTTCATGTTTGTAGCGATACAGGTTACGGGGCAGGATTATTTCCCCTGGCCGGTTACTCCTTTTAACAGCAGCCAGCCCATTACCGGCACGTTCGGCGAATATAGGAGTACAAGCAGCAGCGGACATTTTCATAACGGAACAGATATCCCCAAAGCGGACGGCTCGCCTGTATACCCCGTCAAAAGCGGTAAGGTCACAAGCATCGGAACAATGGCTACGGAAGGTTCCAATGCCTATATCCGGATCGCCGATATTGCCTATGTCCATGTGGATCCGAATCCGGCCCTTTCCGTGGGCGATGATGTTGTCGCCAGCGAAACGGTACTGGGTACTATTATTTCCGGTATGGGCCATGTACACATGACAGATGGCTATGTCGGCGGAGAACGGAACAGTATCTCACCCTACCGCGGATTATCACCGTATGTCGACACATGGTCGCCCCGGATACGGTTTGTCAATTTTTATGTAAACAACACGACTACACGAATATCAAATAATAAACTGACGGGACTCGTTGACATCATTGTCAAAGTGGAAGAAGCGAACGGTCCGCCGGGATCCTCAACAGCCGTCCTCAATAATGGTACCTACAAGATCGGCTACAAAATCTTCAGCGCTGATACATCGACCGTTGTTTTTGAACCGCCAGATGAAGGATTACGTTTTCAGTTTGATTCAAAACCCAGTAATTCCTGTGTAAATATTACGTATTTCAGGCCGCTTTCGAGCACGTCCAGCCATGTCTATCAGGTCACCAATAATTATTGCGGTGATAATTACTGGGATACCCGTTTTCTCGATCCGGGTCCCTACGTGGTGATGATATTCACCGAAGATACACGCCAGAATACCGATACACTCTATGTTTCGGTGAATATCGAAGAATCGGATATCATTGCTCCGGCCCAACCGGTTTTCCGTCATCTCCGGGGAACGGATCAGGATATGCGTCTGAGCTGGTTTCCCAACAGTGATGATGACCTGATGGGTTACCGGCTTTACTTCAGCTTCGATAATGAAAACTGGTCCCTGTTCAGGGATGAGAGTGAACTGACATCCACCACCACGGACACCATTCTCAACCAGGTGCTGAATACAGACGTTTATTTTCGTCTGACCGCCGTCGATGATGCCCCGGTAACAAACGAAAGCGATCTTTCCGACGTCTATGGCCTGAGTAACGGTCCGGAATTCCGGGAAAAAGTACTGGTTGTTGACGGTTTTGATCGTACCAGTGGCGGCTGGCCGTCGCCATATCACACATTTATTTACACGCATGGAAATGCAATCGTGCGTAACCAGGTCAGCTTTGATTCGGCTCCTAATGAAGCCATCGAAGACAGCCTGGTAAACCTTGGGGATTATGCGGCTGTTTTCTGGATACTCGGCGATGAATCCACATCAGACGAAACATTCAGTAAAACGGAACAGGTCCTTGTAAAGGCTTACCTGGAGAACGGTGGATACCTCTTCGTCAGCGGTTCCGATATCGCCACCGATCTTGATGCGGACGCCTATGGTTCGGCTGATGCGGAAGATGGGGAGTTCCTGAATGACTACCTGAAAGCGGATTACCTGAACAGAATGACAGATATTTCGACGGCAAGCGGAAGTGATAATGGCATTTTCAGCGGAATCGACCCCAATTTCGGCCAGGGCATTTATCTGACTGATGGTCATGACATCATCTCTCTGAACGGAGAACAGGTCATGCCTGTATTTGAATATGCCGCGGATCAGTATATGGGCCTTCTGTATGAAGGTACATTCGGCAGCGGCTCCGTTCCCGGGAAGCTGGTTTATATCACCTTCCCTTTCGAAACGATTTCTGCGGAAGAAGACCGCATAGCCCTCTTCGGCCGTGTTTTAGACTATTTCTTCGGGCCATCTTCG
>CAYPHA010000077.1:0-19903 GCA_964410215.1 uncultured Calditrichota bacterium
CTAAGGCCAGTTCCGAATAGCCGAGGATGACGCTGAGCATGTTGTTGAAATCATGGGCGATGCCGCCGGCCAGCCGCCCGATGGATTCCATCTTGTGGGCCTGTTCGACCACCTGTTTCAGCCGACGGCTCTCCGGATCGCTGTGCAGGTTACCCGGCTCCCTTATCTGGTTGCCGGTATCGGCGATATAACGGGCGCTGATATCCTCGCCGGAGCTGAGGATGCCGCTGATCCGTCCCTTGCGATCACGTAAAATCGTATTCTGCCAGGCGATGATGTGCTCCTGTCCGGAGGCATCAATGAGCGGATTTTCCACGTATTCACCGCCGGCGACCCTGCCGGTCATCAGATCGTCGAACACCTTGCGCATTCCCGCACGGATTTTACCGGGTATGAAATGATCGAACCAGTTTTTACCGATGATTTCCCGCTCGGACAAGCCCAGGACTTTGCAGCCCTTTTTGTTGATGAGCGTAACGCGCTGCTGCCCATCGAGGGCCAGGATGATGACGCCGGTAATATCGAGATAGCTGCGGCTTTTGCGGCATTCTTCGCCGAAGGCCCTGCGCACCAGGAAAAGCAGCACAGCGGAGGTAAACATCAGCACAACGAAGCAGATCAGGTCCATCCGCAACAGCGTTCCGCCGCCGCGCAGGAGGGTATAAACGCCGCCGGACACACTTATACCCAGGATTCCCCAGAGGATCCCTTCGATCAGTCCGGCATGCCGGTAACGGTTTGATTTGTTAAAATACTGTGACGTGTCTGCGCGTTGCGTTTTGAGGGGCATCGATTGTTCAGTCATTGACAGTAATATCCTTGTAAGTGCTTTAATCCCGTGTATTACAAATATCATACCAGAAATGATCTTTGAACGGAAAGCCTGTAATTGAGGGGATTCCCCTGTTTTTTGGTCTAAATTCCAGGTATGCGAAAATGCCAAAATGTGAACAGGTGTTCACATCGATGTGAACAGGTGTTCACATTTTTGGTCAAAACGGAGGTCAAAAAGCCGGTTTTAGCCCGTTTTTCCGCTTTTTTTCATTTCGGCACGGAATTAGCATAAGAAATGATCAACCAACGCGCAGAGGATGTATCATGGACATACTGATTATTAATCCCGGATCCGTCGAAAAAAAGTTTCAGACCGAACACCTCGGTATCGCCGGGCTGTCCTACCGTGAAATGGGCGCCGGCAGCTGTCCATCCGTTTCGAGCTGATGTGCCGGGCCGACACGATCGATCCCGATACCATGCAGATGCTGAAGCAAGCCGGCCTGCAGCGCGTGTTCCTGTGTATTGAGTCCTTCAACCAGGCCCAGCTGGAGCATTTCCGCAAAAACATAAGTGTCCGCCGGAATATCAGGGCCCTGATCGCCCATTTTTATGTGCTGTACCGGCCAGACAGGCGTACTCGTGTCCGTGATAGATGCTGTTTGACATATTAGTTAAAATATGTAAACCAATTATTTTAATTTTCAAATCAAACCAAATTATATACTATTTCCCATGCCAGATTACAGTCTTACTAGGCCAGCCGCCTTTTGTATATCCACAGACAAATACCTCATTATCTATTGTAAATACATCTCTGTAAAATATGATATCGGTTTGCAGAGCCTCATATTCATACCAGTCCGATCCATTATAATGCATCACTCTGGATTTTCCAAGTGATTCACCGGCGATAAAAATATTCTTATCGCTTGTTCCGTGTATACCATATGTCTGGAAAAAGTCACTGACTTTCTGCCAATTATTACCTGTCCATAAATAAAAGCCTTCAATTGCTGCTTTATACAAATTTCCTGATGGACTCACCCACATTTCGTAAACATGTTCCCAGGTGGAATCCTGTAGTGATATATGACCGTTTTCATACGAGAAAAAATGGTTAAGATCACTGCCACCAGGAAAAACAGTATAGGAATAGATATACATTAAATTTGAAGAAAAACCATTAATCTCACTGATATTTAAAGAATATTCAAAATCAGGATACTTTGGATGGGGAAGTGAATCAATATTCCATTGAGACCCGTTGTAATGAAACAAAGTACCTAAATTACCACCGGCCCAGATATCGGTTGGTGAACTACCCCATACACTGAACAACGCACCTTTAGCAGGGACTTCAATTTCTTCCCACTGCATCCCATTATAATGGACAACCAGACTTTGTTTTTTTTTACTAGATGTATGTTTCTCACCAATGACATATATATTATTTCCCTCAAATCCATAAATATCATTAAGACTGTAAGCACCACTAATAGGACCGCCATCAATAACATTTAAAGGAATATTTTCCCACGTTCTTCCATTAAAATGATAAAATTGACCACTGTTGAAATCACAGTGGCCAATAACATACACATCATTAGCAGAGCTGGCCCATAGCTCGGACAATTGAGTTTGCACGCTGTTAGGATAAAATAATGTGTCAACGGTCCAGGCATAGGAGCGCGGATCCTTATCAGGTGGTTCTGTACTGGTGCTGCATGAACTGATAAAAATAGCAAAGATGATCTGAAACAAGAATAATAATCTCATAATATAAACCTGTAACTTTATCGCAACAGCAATAATTTACGGCTAATAATCCTGTCGGGCAATTCCATAATAAGATAGTATACACCCGAAGCTATCTGCTGTCCGGAATCATTAACTCCGCTCCATTTTGAAACATAAACGCCTGCTGACCTGGCGCCTTCAAAAAGCGTTTTTATAAACTGCCCATTGGAATTGTATATTTTCATTTTTATATATGTCATTTCAGGTACAGAATAAACAAAATTAGTTTCAGGATTGAATGGGTTAGGATAATTTATAAGTTTAAATTCAGTAGGTAATCCTGTATTTTGATTAACAAATTGTTCCCTTACAATCTTGGGAATAGCTTGGCCATATAAGGCATACCATTCCTGGTCAGCTTCAGTTGCCTCAGTAGTATAATAAGCTCTTACATCATAAAAGAGCAGCCAGATATATGTTTGTGCTTTTTCATAATCATAATCCGTATATGAAGTTTGATTATTATTAAGAGTGGCAATTAATACTGGATCACTCTGACTACCATATTGATTCTTCCTCTTACGGTAAATCTTGTATTTGACATTTGAATTTGGATGTTGATTCCAAGTAAAATGGATTGGATTACCAATATCACAGTCGAATTCAAAACCGGATACTTTTGTAGGTTTACCTTTAAAATAAGCTGTATATGAACCATGATTGGACACATCATTTATCGTTCGTGTGCTTAAAGTGCCTTGGTCGTTCCAGTGATCAAAAGAATAATTAATATTATTATAGCTGTGGCTTAGAGCCTGGAATGAAATAGAAGTATGTTCTTCAATCCAAAAAGTATCCTGTAAGGTAATATTATTGTAGGTCGTTCCATTCACTTTCATATTGCCGTTTTCAGACAAACCGACGAAGCTGTTTTGGAATGTGAAATGGTAATAATTGTCAAACTGAGCTTCCCAGGTTACATTAAGGGTGTAATTATCTGTAATTCCAGCATTATAGGATTTTGTGGAGCCCTGAATTGGGTAGTTGTTTTTATTCCACTCTTTAAAATCACGCTTTAGTCCTCCGACTAATTTATTATCCTCAATGGCAACAATATTCACAGAAGATCCCCATTCCAAGTCATCTTCCAACCATGGTGAGTTTCGGATAGTATTTTTAACCTTAACATCTCCTCCGGTAAATTCATTCTTAACTGTAATTTCCCATCTATCCCATTGACGCCAAAGCCATTTAGGTGAACCATAACTATAAATTACTTCCATTAAAGTTTCAGAATATTCGTCAGGATCATCAGGGCTTTTTTTATGATCAACATATATGAAACTTGGATTACTAGAGCTAACCTGAGTAACAAAAACAGCATGATCGCCGAATTCAATTACATCTTTCGCCATAATGTCATTATAATTAATTTGACCTTCAATACTATTTACTTTATAAAAATAATTACTGAGAATCCCATTACCAGACATAGTCAATGGATTACATGCATCATTTTTAGTTTTACCATAAGCCCTACCTATGGCATAGGCATAACACTCAGCGTCATTTTCTTCATAGTGGATATGATACCATGGAACATGCTCCTCAGAAAATAATGTTGTGATAAAAATAGCCATGAATATAAATAGAAGTATTACTTTCATTTTGTCACTCTCCTTTTTAAACATGAAATTGACTTATTGAAGAATGTATCAAGTAGAAAATAAAAATTATAAATTTTGATTTTATATATAACCGGTAGGATAATAATAAATAACTGTCATTTCCCTCTCACTAAATAACAATTAAAATTATAATTTACTAAATTGGATAAAACTGGAAATAATGTTAATAGCACCTAATCATTCAACCACAAATAAGCAACACAAACCCCGATTCGCCCTGGAAGCAGAAACCTTTCCGTTCCGCCATCCCCTACCGCTACCCTTCGGCCTTGCCCAGCATCTCCTCCAGTACCCTGCTGCGGGCCATCAGACTGGAACTGTAACCGGATACGGAAATCACCTTCATCGCCGGATACACCGCCTGTATCTGCACGGCCAGATCACGGCCGTTCATGTCGGGCATGACCATGTCCGTCATCAGCACATCCACGACAACCTCCGCTTTTCCAGTCAGCTCGATCGCCTCGCCCGGTGAACCGGCCACCAAAACACAATAGCTCAGACCTTCCAGCATGGTGCGGGACATTTCCAGGATCGCCGGCCACCCGGCCGGTCCTCAGATCGTCAAATACCTTGCGTATTCCAACGCGTATTTTTGCCGGAATGAAATGATCGAACCAGTTTTTACCGATGATTTCACGTTCGGACAAGCCCAGGACTTCGCAACCCTTTTTGTTGATCAGCGTAACGCGCTGCTGCGCATCGAGGGCCAGGATGATGACGCCGGTAATATCGAGATAGCGCCGGCTTTTGCGGCATTCTTCGCCGAAGGCCCTGCGCACCAGGAAAAGCAGCACAGCGGAGGTAAACATCAGCACAACGAAGCAGATCAGGTCCATCCGCAACAGCGTTCCGCCGCCGCGCAGGAGGGTATAAACGCCGCCGGACACACTTATACCCAGGATTCCCCAGAGGATCCCTTCGATCAGTCCGGCATGCCGGTAACGGTTTGATTTGTTAAAATACTGTGACGTGTCTGCGCGTTGCGTTTTGAGGGGCATCGATTGTTCAGTCATTGACAGTAATATCCTTGTAAGTGCTTTAATCCCGTGTATTACAAATATCATACCAGAAATGATCTTTGAACGGAAAGCCTGTAATTGAGGGGATTCCCCTGTTTTTTGGTCTAAATTCCAGGTATGCGAAAATGCCAAAATGTGAACAGGTGTTCACATCGATGTGAACAGGTGTTCACATTTTTGGTCAAAACGGAGGTCAAAAAGCCGGTTTTAGCCCGTTTTTCCGCTTTTTTTCATTTCGGCACGGAATTAGCATAAGAAATGATCAACCAACGCGCAGAGGATGTATCATGGACATACTGATTATTAATCCCGGATCCGTCGAAAAAAAGTTTCAGACCGAACACCTCGGTATCGCCGGCCTCAAATCCTGGCTGATCAAAGAAGGGTTTACGGCCGATATTCTGGATACCTCGATCGAGGAGCTCGGCACCGGGGAAACGGTCCGGCGGATCCTGACCCTCGATCCGGCCCTCCTGGGCCTGTCGCTGCTGGACGACACGAAGGAAAAAGGGCTTGCCATTATCAGAGAGGCGGCCCGGGCCGGCTACCGGGGACGCATCATCGCCGGGGGGTATTTTGCCACCTTTGCCGCCCATGAACTGCTCCGGGATTTCCCGGAAATCGATTTTATCGTCCGTGGCGAAGGCGAGATCACCCTGTCGGAGCTGTGCAAAGCGCTGCTGGGCCGTTCCCGAACCACGCTGCCGGATATCGCCGGGCTGTCGTACCGGGAGATGGGGGCCATCGTTCAGAATCCGGCCCGGGAACTGATCCGGGACCTGGATATGCTGCCCCCTCCCGACCGGAAATATGCCCAACAAATCAGTGCACAGTCCGCGCACATCCGGATTTATGCATCGCGGGGCTGCTGGGGCCGCTGCTCGTTCTGCGATATTCATACCTTTTACCGCTCCAGCCCGGGACCGAACTGGCGGCGCCGGTCGGTCACCCACCTGGTTGATGAAATCGAACAACTGGTGAAAACCTTCGGCCAGGACTATTTTATTTTCAACGACGACCAGTTTCTATCCCGGGGTCGTTCTTCCCGGACCTACGTGGAGGCCTTTTCCGCGGAACTGCGCCGCCGGCAGCTGGCCATCCGCTTCGAGCTGATGTGCCGCGCCGACACCATCGATCCCGATACCATGCAGATGCTGAAGGAAGCCGGCCTGCAGCGGGTGTTCCTGGGTATTGAATCATTCAACCAGGCCCAGCTCGAGCGTTTCCGGAAAAACATAAGCGTCCGCCGGAATATTAAGGCCGTGATCACCCTGTTCAAACTGCGCATCAACGTGATCACCTCGGTGATCCTGGCCGATGCCTACACAACGCTGGGCGAACTGATCGCCCATTTTTATGTGCTGTACCGCCTGCGGAAGCGCTATTTTGCCGGCAGCGACTGCCGCATATCCGTCAACAAACAGGTGGATGTCTACCGGGGCAGTGACATTTACCGGGAATATAAAGCCAACGGCCTGTTAACGACCGACCATTACCTGGTTGGATATCATTACCGTTTAAAATGGGGCACCCGGCTGCGGCTGCGGCTCCTGTCCCTGGAAGAAAAAATCGAAACCATTTTCCACGAAACCTAACACCATAAGGAGGAATCATGTTAAAACGTAATTTCAAAAAGATCTATCGCGGTCTGTTCTTGCTGACCTTTGTCCTGCACAGCGCACTTCCGGCTCTGAATACCAAGATGCCGAATGTGATTAACCGTACGCTGGCCTAAAATGCAGGTGCGTTTGCACCGATTGTTTTGTATTTTAGGTGCATGGATCGTAATGCACCGCATGTTACCAAAAAAGTAAGGCATAAAACGCACCGGCTTACGGTGTGTTTTATGCTGCTTTTGCTTACACTGGCATGGCCGGCCTGTCATCGGGAAAGCGGCCATGATGTCATTATTCAGGCCGTGGATGCGCTTCCGGAAAAACTCATTCCCGGTTTGTATACGAACTATAATGAATTGCAGGTGGCCTTCCAGATCTATGAAACCCTGCTACGGCTTTCGGATGACCGGCAGACGCTTCTGCCCCACCTGGCCTCTACCTGGCAGTATTCCGCTGATTTCAAACAGCTTACCCTTCAGCTCAGGGATGGCATCCGCTTTCATGACGGTACCCGGCTCGATGCAAAAGCGGCAAAACATTCCATCGACTGGTTGAAAGGACACAATCCCGCTTCACCCTACCTTGCCGCAATAGATAGCGTCCGACTGGTCGATGAACGGGTTATACGTATCCATTTAAACCGGCCTGACGCCCGTTTTCTCTATTTCCTGGCTTCGGGCACCGGACCGGTCATGATGTCGAAAACCGCCCTGGACTCCCTGGGTGAACATATATTCAAACACCCGGTTGGGACGGGTCCGTTCAAAGTGATATCATGGGATACAGACCGTATCCGCCTGCAGGCTTTTGATTTATACCGGGAACGGAAAGGGAATGTACCGGAACTGCATTTTGTTTATTATCCCTATTCCGGTCAGCTGGAAAAATCGATGGAGGAAGGGAAAACGGATGTGGTGTATGCCGTGCACGGGAGCACCATCGACCGGCTTCAGTGGTCGGGTAAAATTGACTATATAGTCAATTCGTCAATTATGTGCAATATGCTGGCCTTCAACCTCGAAAATGAGCTGACCGGGGATCCGGAAATACGCAAACATCTGCTATCCCATATGAATACCCGGAAGTTTGTCATCAACATGAACCGCGGGACGGCTGACCTGGCCACCAATCCGCTTCCGCCCGCCTTTAAAGGCTTTTCGGATCTGAAGCAGAAGCCGGAGGATACCGAAGCAGACAGCAGCGCCCGGCCGCGGATGGAACAGCCCGGAAGTACCCTGACCCTTTATTATCCGGAAACCGCCTTTCTGCGCCCGACTTTACTTCTGGGAATAAAGGCCGATATTATGAAAAGCGGATTTGACATGGAATTACATCCGGTGAAACCTTCCGATGATTATTTCGAAATAACAGGAAGGAAATCCACCCCGATGTTTGCATACGGCTGGCGCAGTGATATCCTCGGGGATCCGGGTAATTTTTTATGGTCCTTGTTTCATTCGGAATCCCCGTATAATTTTTTCCATTACCGGCGCTCTGAAGTGGATACGCTGCTGGAGAAGGCAATACGTGAATTTGATACCCGGAAAAGGCATGACCACTACCGGCACATCGTAAGACTGGTGCTGGAAGACACGCCGGCCATTTTCCTGAATCATCTGAAAGAATATTATGCCTATAATGTATCAAAGATTAAATCGATCTCGATGACGCCCTACGGGATCATTAATTATAAAGATGTCGTCATACATGAAGCGAACGCATTTTAGAATAAAGTCCATCCAAACACGGCTGCTGTTCTATTCCCTTTTACTCGTAACCATTGTCATATCGATGGTTTCGGTGTCCCTCTATTTCAGTCAGAAATCCATGCTGTTCGATCAGGCCCGTGAAAAGGCATTCAGCCTGACACGTTCCCTGGCCTATGCCAGTCTGAACGCCATTCTTGCCGATGAATACATCACCCTGCAATTCCTGATCGACAGTATGAGTGACAGCGAGGACATCATATCCATCCGCATTATCGACCGCAACGGAAAAGTGATTGCCGCCGATGATCCGGCACTGCGCGGCACGGTGCTCAGCGATCCGCTTACCCGGGAGGCATCCGATGCCAGAACATTCCTGTTACAGCAGGATCCGGATACATCCTTCACCGATCTGTGGGATGCGGCTGTACCCATTTACAGTCTGGAAGAGCGCGTCGGCACCGCCCGTATCAAATATACCGTGCAGAATGTGTATTCCGGCCTTCAGAAAACCGTGCTTATCACAGGGATACTGGCCCTGGTGATCAGCCTGGTGCTGGCCTACTTCCTGGCCCGGACGTTCACACGTCCCATCCACCAGGCCATCGGTCTGGCCGAAGAATACGGTAAGGGAAACCTGGAAGCCGTCCTGACGCTGAACCGCGCCGATGAGGTCGGTCAGCTCATCAATTCTTTGAACCTGCTGGCGGAAAAGCTGAAAACGGTGATTCAGGAAAAAGTAACGGTCGAGAACCTGGCCATGGTCGGTGAGTTCAGCGCCTTCATTATGCATGATCTGAAGAATCCGGTTACCGGTATCGCCCTGCTGGCCGAAGGTATCAACGAAAATGTGCCGGAAGATGATCCGTTGAAGGAATACACCAACGAGCTGCTGATATCGGCGACAAAGATCCAGGACTTCCTCAAAACCGTTTTGGTCATTGCCCGGCCGGAGGATGTGTTCCGGACACCGGTGAATATCAACCGGCTGCTGGAAAAGGTAATCAGGGAGTCTGGCCGTGTATCCCCCGCGCCGGAAACGCGGTTTGATGAACATCTGCCCCTGGTGGCTCTGGACAGTCATCTGATCAGCCGGGCTGTAACCAACCTGCTGCAGAACGCCGTTGAAGCCGTATCCGGTGATGGAAAAATCATTGTCACGACGTCACAGGACGCGCAGTCCGTCTTTATCACGATGGAGGATAACGGGGTGGGTATTCCGCCGGAGAAAATGGACAGCGTATTCCGGCCCTTCTTTACGGATAAGGGTGGTGGCCATGGACTGGGACTGGCCATGGTTAAAAAAACAGCGATATTGCACAATGGTGATGTCCGTGTTGAAAGTGAACCAAACCACTATACCCGGTTCACCATTGCACTGCCTAAAAAGGATTAAAAGGAAAGTACGGCATGTATAACATATTAATATCCGACGATGAACCGTCCATCATAAAGGGGTTGAAGCTGGCCTTTGCCAGGCAGGAGGAATACCAGCTGCAGACCGCCTCCGACCGCGAGAGCGCCATCGCCCTTCTGGAGACGGAGGATTTCGACATTGTTCTCACCGATCTGCTGATGCCCGATATTACGGACGGCACCGCGGTGGTCAGGAAGGCCAAATCCCTGGAAAATTCGCCCGTTGTTCTGGTCATGACGGGCTTCGAAATTGCCACCAACATCGTTCAGGCCATGAATGCCGGGGCGGATGACCTGATTATCAAGGGATTTAAAAACGATGAATTACTATTCCGGATGAAGAACCTGCTGAAACACAAGCGGGAACTGGACGATCTGGCCGTTCAGAATGCGCTGCTTAAAGACCGGATTCAAAATGAATTCGGGGACTATAAAATCATCGGCGAGTCCGATCAGGTGAATGAAATAATCGCCGTCATCAGAAAAGTGGCCGAGGACGCTATTTCCACCTGCCTGATAACCGGTCCCAGCGGAAGCGGTAAGGAGCTGGTCGCCCGCTCCATTCATGCGCAAAGCCGCAGGAAGAATGCCCCCTTCGTCCCCGTAAACTGTGCGGCTATTCCCGAAACGTTGATCGAAAGTGAACTGTTCGGCCATGAAAAAGGCGCCTTTACCGGCGCGGTTTCTGCCCGGATGGGCCGGTTCGAACAGGCCGGGGAAGGCGTCATTTTTCTCGATGAGATCGGTGATCTGCCGCCTGCGCTGCAGATACGGCTGCTGCGTGTCCTGGAGGAAAAAACCTTTACCCGGGTGGGTGGCAACAAGGAAATCCCCATGAATGCGATGGTGCTGTCCGCCACTAACCGGGACCTTTCCAGGTTGATGAAGGAAGACCTGTTCCGGGAGGATCTGTTCTACCGTCTGAATGTCATCCGGATCACCATTCCGCCGCTGTCCGAACGCCCGGAAGACATCAAACCGCTGACCCAGTTTTTTCTGGATAAACTGAACAGGGAACGGAAAAACGATATCCGCATCACGCCGTCGGCCCTGGAAAAACTCCAGGCGTACACCTTTCCGGGAAATGTGCGCGAGCTGCGTAATATTATTGAAAACGCCTTTGTATTTGCCGACAAAAAACGCATAAAACCGCAAAACCTGATGTGCAAGGCACCCGGAAACACGACAGAAGATGCCGCCTTACGGTTGTTCCTGATGGGCTACAATGATGCGATGAATACGTTTGAGATCATGTATTTTGAAAACATTCTCCGGAAAACGAACGGAAAATTCCTCAAAGCGGCGAAGGAGGCTCAACTATCCCGGGAATGGTTTGGCAAGAAAATGAAACAATTGGGATTAAAAATGTGAACAGGTGTTCACATTTTTTGAGTAAAATGTGAACAACCGGTCACATTTTCTGTTCTACCGGTTTATAAAATCCCCCGTTTCCCCTGCATTTCCTTCGTTTGTAACACTGGCATATTTATTGCAGTATCCAGGAACAAACACAAACAGGAAAGTGAATCAACCATGAAATTATTACTTATCGAAAAAGAGCGTTCCATTCGCCGGGCCCTGGATCTGTCGCTGCGGCGGGAGCAGCATGACGTTTTATGCACCGAATCCCTGATGGAAGGGTACTTTCTGAACCGTGCCCAGAATCCGGACCTGATTATCATCGATGCCGGCATCATGCAGCACTCGGGCGCAACCGGCAATGATTTCAGAGGCACGCCGCTGCTGGTGATGACTGAAGACAATGGCTACCGGCACTATCTCCTCTCGGCAGGTATCCGGACGCTGCTGAAACCCTTTTCCCTGTCCGTCTTCCGGGAAATGGTGGATGGCATTCTGCATCATCATCTGGAAGAGCTGTCCGCCTGCAGTTAGAGAGGCAGGCTGAAGGTCGTGTCAGGATAACATGTTTTGTTATGTATAGCTGTCTTATATTCACCAGGATTAATCCTGGTGATGATACAAAAGCAGAGACGGAACCATTAACCCGATGGGATAGTTGATGCCTGTCACGAAATTATTTTCTAAATAATGTAATTTTATATAAAGTCAGCTATGGCTTTCGTCATTTTGAAGCACAGGGATGCTAGTTTATAAAGGGACTACGTAATGAAACCTGCATTTTTAAGCATTTTTTCAGTCCTGCTCATTTTTCTCATAGCAGGTTGCGATGAGAGTGTCGACAACAGTGATACGGGTACGCTTTCCGTCAAACTGATGGATGCCCCGTTTCCCATTGACATGGTTGCCGAAGCCAATGTAACGATTAATAAAATTGAAGTCCGTAAGGACCAATCCGAGTCGGAAGAAAATCCGTTTCTCGTCTTATCAGAAGAAGCGTTCGAATATAATCTGCTGGATTTACAGAACGGTATTACAGCCGACCTGGTGGAGATGGAAGTTCCCGTTGGTGATTATAACCTGGTCCGGCTCTATGTGGATAGCGCCAGTATCGAACTGAAAGACGAAACCGTCTACCATCTGAAGGTCCCGAGTGGCGCGCAAACCGGGATTAAGATTTTTATTGAGCCCTCCATTACCGTCGTCGGAGGCTTGACGACGGAATTGGTACTCGATTTTGACGTCAGCGAATCGTTTGTTGTACAGGGGAATCCATTTACACCTGCAGGTATTAAAGGCTTTATATTCAAACCGGTTATTCGGGCAGCAAATGCATCCACAACCGGAAGTATTGAAGGAAACGTTCTGGATAGTGATTCAAACAATCTGGAAGATGCACAGGTCTGGATCGAAGATGGGGATGAAACATATACAGCCTTCAGCGATGCGGATGGATATTATATGATCTCTCTCATTCCGGCAGGCACTTACACGGTTAATGCGACGAAAAAAACGGCCGATGTGGAATATGATACGGTTTCTGTTGAAAATGCAGAAGTCGTTGCCGGGAATGTCACTACGCTTAATGACATGCTTCTGGAACAACAATAGAAAAAAACGATCACTGCCCCTATTTGGGGATAGCAAGTAACTGTTATCCTTTTTTTTGTAAAAAGTGATCATACAACAGAAGCAAATATACTTCTTTCTTTACCTCTGTTGCGGATCATGGTTTTTCGGTGAGCAATACTTCGACATCACGGTAAAATGTACACGACCGAAAAAAGTCGTACAAATTTTCACCCGGGCAGACGGTCTCTGAGGTATAGTCCCGGTGCGTTTTGATATGCTCAAGTGGTAGATCATATTTCCTGGCCATCTTTACCGCAAAGTTAACCAGAGTCCTATATGATTCTTCTGTAACTTCCTGTTCCTCATAGTTCCCGTTGACAGAGATGAGCAGGTGACCGGTTGGATCGTAACCGGTGTTCGTGTCACCGGCGACTCCACCCCATTCTTCTTTTGTAATGATATGGTGATTATGACAAGAAAGTACCAGGGAACTTATTATAAATACAGTACAAAGCGCTTTTTTCATTGGAAATCCTTATTCACCTTAAATAAACCTGCGTATCGGTGTCCATATTACAAAAATTAATATACGTAATCCAACCAGGCATTAAAATTATAGTTGCATTTCCCTACCTCACATCTTAGTATATACATAAATATGAGCCTTCACTTATATTCGATTTTTTAATCTGCTTTATCTCTCCGGTATCTGGTTGAAAAGAAGGACACCATAACACAAGGAGAATTCTCATGAATAATTTGTTGTTAGGTGTGTTTTTCAGCTTCTGCATCTCCGTTCATCTGACTTATTCACAGGAAAACCTCAATACCACCCTTCTCGGCAGATGGGGAAACGGCCCCTGTCATGCCGTTGACGCTTCGGGTGACCGGATCTGTTTTTCCAATGGCGCCACCTTTGAGATCGTGGATATATCCAACCCGGAAATACCCGTACAAATTGGAAAAACTGTCCTGCCGTCCTTTATTACGGATATTTTCTTATCTGAAACACACGCCTTTGTATCCGCAGGGTATGGGGGGTTGCAGATCATCGATGTTGCGAATCCGGAACACCCGGCACTATCAGGTGCCTGTGAATCCGCTGGGTTTTTCGCCTACGGGGCCGCGGCGGAAGGTGATTTTGCGTACATTGCTGCCGGTATTCATGGATTATATATCGTTGACATCAGCGATCCCGAAGCACCCGAAGAAACCGGTACCTTTGCCACAGGCGGATATGCGCGTGATGTTGCCATCCGCGGAAGTCTGGCATACGTGGCCTGCAGTTCGGATGGTCTGCGTATTGTCGATATTTCCACACCCGGCAGTCCGCTGCCGAAAGGATCTGTGAACACACCGGGCAGTGCCTGCGGCGTCTTCCTGAGTAGTGATTACGCCTACCTGGCCGCCGGCAGCGCCGGTCTGCGCATCATCGACATTTCTGATCCGGATAATCCGTTTGAACAGAGCCTGTTGGAGACCGGTGGCCGGGCCTATGATGTGTTCGTGAGCGGTAATCACGCCTATGTGGCCGATGACGATGAGGGGTTGCGCATTATCGACATTTCCAATCCCGATGAGCCCGCGGAAACCGGCTGCGTCATCACGGACGGACGTGCCCGCGCCGTTGCCGTGACCGGTGATTACGCCTGCGTGGGATATGGCTCTGACGGTCTGTACATCATCGATATATCAGCTCCTTCCGACCCTGAACAAACAGGGTTCGTCAACACGGGATGCCATGCGGAAGGCCTGGCCGTTCATGGCGATTATGCCTATGTCGCCGATGGCAGTGACGGC
The DNA here is from genome assembly GCA_964410215.1 of uncultured Calditrichota bacterium. Classification (GTDB taxonomy): domain Bacteria; phylum Calditrichota; class Calditrichia; order Calditrichales; family CAYPHA01; genus CAYPHA01. The sequence continues at coordinate 14,694 of CAYPHA010000077.1, forward strand.
CTGCGTGTTCTGGACATCACGGATCCGCTATCGCCTGAAGAAACCGGTTTTTTCGACACAGAGGGTTATGCCCAGGATATCGAGGTTGTCTATCCGCTAGCTTTTGTGGCGGATGGTATCGACGGCCTGTACATCATAGATATCAGTAATCCTGAAAGTCCTGCCGCAGAAGGTATTTTCGATACCGATAACAATGCCCGCCGTATAACGGTTGATGGTGATTTTGCCTATGTGGTTGACGAAGGCGGTGGATTGCGTATCATCGATATTACCCATCCGGAGCAACCCGCTGAAACGGGATCCATCGATGTGCCTGGCAATGCCTATGACGTTGCCGTCCGTGACAGTCTCGCTTACGTTGCTGCAGATTACGGCGGCTTGCGTATTATCAATGTCACCGATCCCGGGAATCCCGTCGAGACCGGATTCTATGATGATATCTACGAGGCCCTGGCCATTGTCGTTGAGGGTGATTACGCCTATGTGGCCGACGGCTATGATGGCTTCCGGATCATCGATGTGTCGGTTCCCGCCATGCCTGATGAAATTGGTTTTCTGGATACCGATGGCTGGGCCAGGGATGTCCGTATCGGAGCTGATTACGCATACATTGCCGACTGGGAGAATGGCATGCGCGTCATTGACATCAGCGATCCCGGACAGCCGGTGGAAGTGGGTCACTACAATACGGGAGGCACAGCCACCGGACTGGCCTCTTGCGGTACGTGTATTTATGTAGCCGACGGCGATGACGGTATATACATTATACAGAATGACCTGCTGGCCGGGATAGAAAACAGGGCGGATATGCCTGTTTCTGATTTTATCCTGTATCAGAATTTTCCCAATCCCTTTAACGACCGTACAATGATCCGATATGGGTTACCGGAAAACTGTTACATAGAGATGAATATCTATAACACTTCCGGGCAAAAAATCGCCACACTTTTTTCCAAAAAACAAACGGCGGGTTCCCATCAGGTGCAATGGGATGCCGAAGCGCTTCCCAGCGGCATTTATTTCTGTACGCTGTCCACAGATCAGGGTGTCATAAAGACCAGAAAGATGGTGGTTTTGAGATAGGGTAGTATTATTTTAAGTTGTTTATTCTAAACATTCTCATAGAAAAATTTTGTGATATATTATTTGAAAATTAGTATGTTACTACATGTTTAGAAATCATCCCCTCAGACTTGCAGTATCGATTTATATAGTACTTTTTTTTTCGCTTAATATTCCGTTGCATAGTGAGCCTTTATCACAAAGCGGACACACCTACACATATCTGCATCAAAACCTCGTATTCAAGCAATTGTTTCTGGAACACGGGCTGTCGCAGAGCATCGTGCAATGCATTGCTCAGGATCGCGAGGGTTTTATGTGGTTCGGTACGGAAGACGGTCTGAATTGGTACAATGGCTATGAATTCAAGGTACTGAAACACAATCCGGAAGACTCGCTCACCCTGAGTTATAATAACATCACAGCCCTGCATGTGGACCGGGCCGGTATCATCTGGATCGGAACCTTTCATGCCGGTTTAAACCGCCTGGATCCGAAAACGGGAAAGATTGAACGGTATACACACGATCCATCCGATCCGGAGAGTCTTACGGATAATAATATCAATGCCATTTTTGAAGACAGCAGGGGACGCCTGTGGATCGGGACAGACAAAGGGCTGAATAGACTTCAGCAAGATCCCGCAACCCAAACCCCCTCGTCGTTTTTTGCATATAAGCAGACGGACCTGGATCTATCGGTGACCGATCATTACATCGTACGCGACATTATAGAAGATTCATCGGGCGCGTTGTGGTTTGGAAGTGATAATGGCCTCACCAGAGTCCGCTTTACGAAGGGAAACGACCAGCCGGATATGGAGACCTTCAGGCACCTCGAATCCGATAAAAACAGTCTCAGTAGCAACAGTGTGCGCTGTATCCTCCAGGACGGGGGCGGAACCATCTGGGTAGGTACGGATGACGGCCTCAACCGAATGGTTGTTTCGTCGAATGGACAAGAATCCCCGGTATTTAAACGATATGACCACGACGATGGCACACCGGGGAGCCTCAGTAATAATCAGGTATTTGTTTTGTATGAGGATCGGACCGGCTTGTTTTGGATTGGGACAAACGGCGGCGGGCTGAACCTCATGGACAGGGATACGGATACCTTCTTTTCCTTTTCAAATGATCCGTTGAACCGGGAAAGTCTGAGTTACAATCAGATCAGGGATATTTATGAAGACCAGGCCGGCATCATCTGGATCGGGACCTATGGCGGCGGGATTAATAAAATAAACAAACAGAAATTAAACTTTAAACATTTTAAAGCAGATCCCTTTGATGAAAACAGCCTGAACGAGAATATTGTCTGGTCGGTCCGGGAGGATAAGCACGGTACCCTCTGGATTGGAACACACGGCGGCGGCTTGAACCGGTTTAATCCAAAAAACAACCGTTGGCGTCATTTTCGATTCGACCCGAAAGATCCGAATAGCCTGAGTAATGATTTTGTCAGAACCGTATTCATTGATAACAAGGGTGTTTTCTGGATTGGTACCCATGGCGGAGGCATCAACCGCTTTGATCCGGATAGCAAACGATTTGACAGGTTCATGAACAATCCCAACAATCCACTTAGCCTCAGTCATAGCGAAATTCGCACTATTTACCAGGATTCACGCGGCGACCTCTGGATTGGAACCTATGGTGGCGGACTTGATAAACTAGCCGCAGACCAACTCTATATTGAAAATCCCAACTTTATGCATTTTATAAATGATCCTGACGATTCAGCCAGTATCAGTCATAATATCGTACGCGCCATATATGAAGATTCGGAGGGCCTGTTCTGGATCGGAACCGAAGGCGGCGGACTCAATATTATGGACCGTAAAACAGGCACGTTTACCCGTTACAGACATAATGACAACATCCCCGGCGCCATCAGCAATAATTATATTTTCTGTATTTTTGAGGACACAAAGCAGAACATCTGGATCAGTACCTGGGGAGGCGGACTCAACCGGTACCATCGCGAGACCGATTCTTTTTCTTACTACACCGTTAAAGATGGATTGCCGGATGATACCATTTATGGTATCCTTGAAGACGATGACGGGAATCTCTGGATGAGCTCGAATAACGGTATCTCCCGTTTTAATCCGGAAAAGAAAACCTTCAGAAATTTCACCAAAGAAGATGGATTACAAAGCAATGAATTTAATGGCGGCTCTTACTATGAGAGCCCGTCGGGTATTATGTATTTTGGCGGTATCAACGGTTTTAATGCTTTCCATCCGGATAGAATACGGGAAAACACACATGTACCGCCCATCGTACTGACAGCATTCAGAAAGTTAAATCGCGAAGTATCCTTTGAGCAGCCTCTTTCACACCTTGAACAGGTAACCCTGTCCTACAAGGATTATTTTTTCTCCATTTCCTTTGCCGCACTCGATTTTGCCGCACCGGAAAAGAACCGGTATGCCTATAAAATGGAAGGGTTGGATGAAGAGTGGATTACAACCGATGCGACAAATCGATTGGCCACCTATACCACGCTTTCGCCGGGAAATTATATTTTCAGGGTGAAAGGTACAAACAGTGATGGCGTATGGAATACGATCGGGACGCAGTTAAAGATTGTAATAACACCACCATACTGGGAGCACACCTGGTTTCAGATGCTGGTTCTGGTGATCATTGCCGGTTTCAGCTTATTTCTATATAGTAATCGCTTGAAAACGGTCAAAATGAAAGCCGAGCTGGAATCGGCACATGACATGCAGATGTCGATTCTGCCGCAGTCCAGGCCCGCAATTCGTAAACTTGACATTGCCAGTGAATGCCTCCCCGCGAATGAGGTCGGCGGCGATTTTTATGATTATTTCCGGGTTGATGAAGAACGTAGTCGCCTGGGTATTGCGATTGGTGATGTGGCCGGAAAAGCAATGAAGGCGGCGATGATTGCGGTGCTCACGGATGGAATGATCAGTACGGCCAGTCAGGAAACGGATTCGACGGCCGGTATTATGTCACGGGTGAACCGGTCCCTGTTTGGTAAAATCGAACGCAACATGTTTACCGCTTTACTGCTTGCAGAAATTGATACGGAAAAGGGACGGTTACGTTTCACGAATGCCGGTTTGAATAAACCGGTTTATAAAAATCAAACCTCCCTGCAATACATTGAGGCCAACGGACAAACCTATCCTCTGGGTATGCTGAATGAGGTCGTCTACGAGGAAAAAGAAATGTCCGTTACAACAGGTGATCTTCTGGTATTCATGACAGATGGTGTTGTCGAAGCACGAAATTCTAAAAAGGAAAATTATGGAGATGACCGTCTTCTGCGCGTTATGGAACAACTCGATACAAGCCTGCTTTCGGCGGAAGAAATCAAAAATCGTATCATCGCTGATGTAAAACACTTCACAGGAACGGCTCCTCAATTTGATGACATGGCCCTGGTTGTCGTAAAGATCCTGTAGAATCATAGCACCCCTTCGGGGTTGGGGAAAATCGCGTAAAACATACGTTCTCAGGAAGAATCCATACATTTTCCGCGTTGTTTATATTCCAAAATTTAATTAACCATAACATTGAACCAACAAGGATCATTATGGATTCCACAGTCAATTTAGTTAAACACTGGGATCATATTTTTCAGAAAACCGATGATGAGGAATTAGGCTGGTTTGAAAATGATTTCTCCCAGACTCTGAAATTTTTAAATAAAATACCGGACTGGCAGCGGTCAAAGATATTCGTTCCCGGAGTCGGAACGTCAGGATTGATTGATATTCTGATCCATACAAATACACACCTTGTACTCAACGACCTGAGTCCAAGGGCCATTGAAAAATTGAAGAACCGCTTCCGGCATTTACAACATAATATTCGATGGCTCTGCCAGGATGTTTCGAAAAAACTGCCCCTGGAATCACATTCTGTTGATATATGGCTTGATCGTGCCGTTCTTCATTTTATACGCGATGAGAAAGATATTGAGGTCTATTTTAAAAATATATCAACCATAGTCAGACCGGGTGGGTATGTTCTTTTTGCAGAGTTTTCAAAGCAGGGTGCAAAAAAATGCGCCGGCCTCCCTGTCAGACAATATGACTTCAACGATTTAAATACCCAGCTTACCTCCTTTGAATTAATCGCCAGCGAAGCGTATATTTACACAAATCCAGC
>CAYPHA010000078.1:0-19574 GCA_964410215.1 uncultured Calditrichota bacterium
ACTGGGCGATGCTATCGCGAATGTACTGACTCTGATCGATGGTATCGCCGTTATTGGCGGCGGCATTGCCGGTGCAGCGCCTCTGTTTATGACAAAACTGATCGAAGAGATGAACAGTACCTATACGAATCCCGCCGGAGAAACCTATGATCGGTTGGCCCCGAAGGCATTTAATCTGGAAGATCCCGAACAATTACAGCGTTTTCTCGAGGGCGATTCCAAAGAGATTACCGTCCCCGGATCATCCCGTAAAGTAGCCTATGATCCGCTCAGCCGGGTAGGCGTCGGCATATCGAAAATCGGAACATCAAAGGCGGTATCTCTTGGCGCTTATGCATTTGCATTAAATGAGATCAGTACGTCGTGAAAAGAAGAAGATTTATAAAGAATGTCTGTTTTAGTACGGCGATGCTGGCTGCCGGCGGATGCTCATCGTTCATAAAAAAACAGAAACCGAATATCCTGTTCATCCTGGTAGACGACCTGGGATGGACCGACCTGGGCTGTTTCGGCAGTACGTTTTATGAAACACCGCACATTGATCGTCTTGCGGCAACAGGCATGCGTTTCACGGACGCCTATGCAGCCTGTCCTGTTTGCAGCCCCACGCGGGCCAGTATAATGACCGGAAAATATCCGGCACGCATGAATACTACGGACTGGTTTGGTGGACCAAAACCGCATACGGTTGCGAACCACTGGACCCGTCACAAACCTCTGCTCCCGGCTCCCTTTGAAGAAAATATGGCGCTGGAAGAAGTCACTATCGCAGAAACCCTCAAAGAAGCAGGCTATCAAACCTTTTTTGCCGGTAAATGGCATCTGGGCATGACCGATGCCTTCTGGCCGGAACATCAGGGCTTTGATAGTAATATAGGCGGCTGGAAAAAAGGCTCCCCGTCAAGGCCGGGCCTCTATTTTTCGCCTTATGGAAATCCGCGTCTTGAAGATGGCCCCGAGGGCGAGCACCTGCCTGATCGGCTGGCTGATGAAACCATACATTTTATAGATGATCACAAAGACAATCCGTTCCTTGCGTATTTATCTTTTTATTCCGTGCATACACCCCTGCAAAGCCGGGATGATCTGAAGGTAAAATATCAGCAGAAAAGAGAGACGATATCCCCGGAAGAACCGATCTGGGGCCAGGAGGGTGAGCGCAAAGTCCGGCTGGTACAGGAACATGCCGTTTATGCGGGGATGGTCGAGGCCATGGACCAGGCAGTGGGTAAAGTCCTCGATCATATCGACAATTTGGGGTTGACGGATAATACGATTGTCGTTTTTATGTCGGACAACGGCGGATTGTCCACATCGGAGGGACATCCCACATCGAATCTTCCCCTGCGTGCCGGAAAAGGGTGGCTATACGAGGGCGGCATACGCGAGCCGATGATTATCAGGGCGCCGGGAATAACCGCGCCGGGAAGCACCAGCCCGGAGCCGGTAACCAGCACGGATTTTTATCCGACAATCCTTGAACTGGCCGGTCTGCCACAACGTCCCGACCAACATATCGATGGCCGCAGTCTTGTGCCGTTGCTTCAAGGCGGTTTGAACATCGATCGTGATGCTATTTTCTGGCACTATCCGCATTATGGAAATCAGGGAGGGGCTCCGGGAGCGGCCATTCGAAACGGAGACTGGAAGCTGATCGAATTCTTTGAAGACAACCATCTGGAATTATACAATCTGAAGGATGATATCGGCGAACAGAATAATATGGCTGAAATGCACCCGGAAATTGTGAAGGAATTAAGAGAAAAATTACATGCATGGCAGAAGGATGTGGATGCCCGTTTTCCGTCCCCAAATCCTGATGCGGCCGGATAAGTGCCTGTTATTCTTGCAGCGAGACGTGCTGAACCGATTTATGGATTTAAAACAGGTTATTTAAATAATTCTTGCAATAGATGTTTTCATCCCTTTAATTAGTTGTCTTCGAAAACTTTCTACATTTAAAAAAAAGCCGGTTATTTTTTAAAGGTAAATTGGGAGAAGAATATGGGGATTCGCAAACTTAAAATGGGACTTGTCGGTGGCGGGCCGGGTTCTTTCATCGCGGCGGTCCATCAGAAAGCGGCACTGATGGATGGAAAGATCGATTTTGTCGCCGGTGCCTTCAGCCGGGATCCTGAAAAATCCAGAAATGCCGGAAAATCCTATTTTCTCGATGAAAACCGGGTATATGCCAGTTACAGAGAGATGATTGAAAAAGAATCGGCACTGCCGGAAGGCGAGCGCATCGATTTTGTTGCCATTTCCACACCAAACGATTCCCATTTTCCCATAGCCCGGGATTTCATTAAAGCCGGATTTCACATCATGTGTGAGAAGCCGATGACCTTTAATTCGGAGGAAGCCAGGCAGCTTAAAAGCCTGGTTGAAAAGAGCGGTATCGTGTTCGGTTTAATGCATAATTATACGGGCTATCCCATGGTGAAGCTGGCCCGTGATATGGTGCGGAACGGGGACATTGGTGAAATCCGGAAAATCGTCGTGCAGTATCCGCAGGGGTGGCTTACGAAACCGCTGGAGCAGGATGGTAATATGCAGGCATCCTGGCGAACAGATCCAAAACAGAGCGGAGCAGCCGGCTGTATCGGCGATATCGGAACCCATGCCGCCAACCTGGCCGAATATATCTCCGGTTTACAAATTACACAGTTATGTGCCGATTTAACTATGTTTGTTCCCAATCGCTTACTCGATGATGATGGTAATCTGCTGGTCCGCTATAATAACGGTGCGAAAGGCCTCATTCACGCCAGCCAGATATCCGTCGGTGAGGAAAATGACCTGGCCATCTGGATCTTCGGATCGGAAAAAGGGATCGAATGGCACCAGGAAAATCCCAACCATCTGAATGTCAAAGTGGTGAACGGACCAATGGAGGTGTGGAAGCGGGGAAATCCTTATATCGGAGATAAAAGCCCGGCCGCCGGAAGGGCAATGCGAACACCCTTCGGCCATCCGGAAGGGTTTATCGAAGCGTTTGCCAATGTCTACAATAATTTTGCCGACACGTTGCGCGCTAATCTCAACGGCGAAAAACCGGATCCGTTATACCTCGATTTCCCCGGTGTCGATGACGGACTGCGCGGTATGATCTTTATTGAAACAGTCATCAAAAGCAGTAAAAGCGAACGAAAGTGGACTGAATTACCGGGATGATAATAAAATCTCTACCCAATGTCATCCCGATGGGTCTTTGCAGGTGTCGCTCAGGACGTTCCTTACAAACGCTTCTGCCGACTAATAAGAATGAGAAATCGCTTTATAAATAAGCTTAAACCGATAAAATTTTCAGTGACCTCAGTGTGCATCTCTGCGATCTCTGTGGTGAAGACAGAAAGGAGTTATTCATGAGTCGTCCGGTAACCTTATTCACCGGTCAATGGGCCGACCTTCCCCTGGAAACACTGGCTGAAAAAGCCGCTTCATGGGGCTATGACGGATTGGAACTGGCCTGTTGGGGAGATCACCTGGATGTGGATAAAGCCGCTGCCGATCCTGCTTATTGTGAGAAGCAAAAGGCGATCCTGGACAAATACGAACTGAGCCTGTATGCCATCAGTCACCACCTTGCCGGCCAGCTGGTGTGTGATCCCAATACGGATAAACGGTCCGATGCTTTTGCGCCTGAATCCTGTCACGGCAATCCGGAAAAGAAGAGAGAATGGGCCGTGGAAACCATGAAAAACACAGCCAGGGCGGCGAAAAACCTGGGACTGAAAGTCGTCAACGGGTTTACCGGGTCCCCCATCTGGCACCTGCTTTACAGTTTTCCTCCGGTTGCCACGGAGACGATTGAAGAGGGGTACCGGTCATTTGCAAAGCTATGGCATCCCATTCTCGATGTGTTCGATGAATGCGGCGTACGTTTCGGGCTCGAAGTGCATCCGACGGAAATCGCCTTCGATATTGTTACGGCCAGACGTGCACTTCAGGCACTCGACAACCGTGAAACGTTCGGTTTTAATTTTGATCCCAGCCATCTGCACTGGCAGATGATGGATCCTGTGTTTTTTCTAAAAGAGTTTCCCGAACGTATCTATCATGTCCACATGAAAGATGCCGCCCTGCAGCTGGACGGCAAAAACGGTATCCTTTCCTCCCATCTTGATTTCGGACATCCGGAAAGAGGCTGGGATTTTAGATCGTTAGGCCGCGGTGGCGTGGATTTCGAGGAAATTATCCGGACATTGAATCATCTGGGCTATGATGGCCCCCTTTCGGTCGAGTGGGAAGACAGTGGTATGGATCGTGAAATGGGCGCCAGGGAGGCCTGTGAATTCGTGAAGGCGATGGATTTTAAACCGTCTGTTGTCGCTTTTGATGCTGCTTTTGATAAAAAATAAAAAATACAAAATACAAAATACTATGAGCTGACGGGAGTAACTAAAGACTAAAGACAAAAGATTAAAGATTGAGTCCACTCCGATAAGTGCTAATTACAGAGTTGTCATCCCGAACTTGTTTCGGGATCCACTGTTTTTATTGAACTTAGAGATGCTGAAATAAATTCAGCATGACACCATCGTGCTTTTCGGAGTGGACTCAAGATTAAAGATAAAAAGACAAACAAGTTAGGCGAGATTACCCTCATGAAAAGACGTACTTTTATTAAGCGGATTGGCGCCGGTATGGCGGCTGCCTCTGTATTTCCGGCAATCATTCCGAATTCGGCATTTGGATCGAATGACCGCATCACGATCGGTTGCATCGGTGTCGGAAGCATGGGAACTTCGAATATGAAACAGTTTTTCAACCAGCCGGATTGCCGGATCGTGGCCGTCTGTGATGTCGACCGCAAACACAGGGAGAACGCCAAAGCACTGGTGGATAAGACTTACCAGGATACCGGGTGTAAAATGTTTCATGATCACCGGGATCTTTTAAATGAACCGGGGATCGATGCGGTGATGATCGCCACACCGGATCACTGGCATGCCATAATTGCTATTGAAGCGGCGCGGGCCGGTAAGGATATCTATGCTGAAAAACCCCTGGCTTACACGATTAAAGAGGGCAGAGCCATTGTAAATGCGGTCCGGCAGAATGAAGTGATCTGGCAGACCGGGAGCTGGCAGCGCTCCCAGCAGCATTTTCGTTTTGCCTGCGAGCTCGTCCGAAACGGCCGGATCGGTAAGGTCGAGCTGGTGCGCGTCGGACTGCCTTACGGAAACGGCGGTGCCGATGCCGACACGTCCATACAGGATCCCCCGGAATATTTCGATTACGAACGCTGGCTGGGACCCGCACCGTGGCGTCCGTACAGTCCGGGCCGTTGTCACTGGCATTTTCGCTGGGTGAGTGATTACAGCGGGGGACAGCTCACCGACTGGGCCGGTCATCACTGCGATATCGCCAACTGGGCCATGAATACCGAGAATAAAGCACCTTATAAAATTGAGGGTAAAGCGGACTTTCCACCGGCTGAAAACGGACTGTACGATACACCACCTTCCTATTATTTCGAATGTGAATATAAGGAGGGATTTAAAATGATTGTCGCCGATTCCCGTCAGCAACCGAAAGGAATGGGCGCCCATTTTATTGGAGATGAGGGCTGGATTCATGTGAACCGCTCCGGATTATGGACGAAACCCGAATTCCTGAAACGTTCCGTGATCCGTCCGGATGAAGTGAACCTGTATAAAAGTGAAAACCATTATAAAAACTTTCTGGAATGTGTGAAGTCCCGTAAACCGACCATAACCCCGGTAGAAGCGGCGTACCATGCCATCCTTGTCGGACACCTGGGAAATATTGCAATGAAGACCGGTCATTCTGTTGAATGGGATTCTGAAAAGGAAGGATTCGTCGGTGATGACATCGCGAACCGTTATCTGATGCGCCCGATGCGGTCGCCGTGGCGTCTGTGATACATAATAAAAAATACAAAATAAAAAGTACAAAATAATAAAGTAAAAAATATGAAGTAAAGCGATGGATTTTTATGAAGATTTGGATAGGTTTAATTAGCGTTATGATCGCGGTCCATGGCTGTTCGGGTGATAAGCAGATCGGGAAGATAGTGGTTGAGGGCAATCCGGCTGGTGAAGTGGCATGCCCGGTATCTATCGAAATGCCTTCGATGTCTGATCTCAATGCAACGGATGCCTGTGTTCTTAAAAGTGAAAGGACAGGCAGGATGCTGCAGGCTCAGTTCGAGGGTAACCATCTTTTATTTGTTCTGCCTCCCGGAGAGACCGGTACATTTCAATTAATTCAAACTTCCGCTGATTCCGATCCAGGTTTGTTGGTTAGGGAGAATGACAGCTCGCTGGTCATTCTGGATCAAGACCGGCCTGTGCTCAATTACATGCACCGGCTGACCGGCCCGTCCGGGAACGACGATTTTCTGTATTTGAGAAATGGTTTTATCCATCCGTTATGGTCTCCCGCGGGGAACGTCCTGACAGCGATTCATCCGCCGGATCACCTGCATCATCTTGGATTGTGGAATCCATGGACCCGCGTAAAATACGAAGACAGGTATCTCGATTTCTGGAACCTCGGCAAAGGCGAAGCCACCGTAAGACATAAGCGTTTCATCGAAATGCATGACGGTCCGGTCAGAGCAGGCTTCGGGGCGGAAAAAATATATCTGGAACGAACGAAAGAGGGCAAACTGGAACCGGTTCTCAATGAAGTAGTGCATGTGCGCGCCTGGCAGGTGGCAGATTTCCCGGGTTTTTTCATCGATTATATAATCGAACAGGAATGTGCGGGAGAGAGTCCTGTATTACTCGAGGAATACCGTTATGGAGGATTCGGGCTTCGGGCGACAGCAGCATGGCGAAATGAAAACCGGAATTATGTGACATCCGAAGGGGATTCCATCGATACCGCCGACGGGGCAAGGGCACGCTGGTGCCGTATCTGGGGACGGGCGCCGAAAGGTGTGTCGACGATTCTTTTTATGAGTCATACCACGAATCACGAACATCCTGAACCGATCCGTATCTGGAATAAATCCTTTGACGATACATTCTTTAATTTCTGTCCCATAAAAAAGAATGACTGGCTCATCGAACCGGGAAATGTGTACACCCGGAAATACAGAATGTATGTGACGGATGGTACGCTTACAGATGATTTATCTGAAGCCTTGTGGACGGCGTTTACGAGCTCTCCGAAGATCTCACTGATGTCTAATAATGCAACTGCAAATGAAAACTGAACTGTTACTGCTATGGGCATAAATAGAAGAACATTTATGAAATCCGGCCTGGGGATCAGCGCTACTTTGGCATTTCCTTTTATTCTTCCGGGCTATCTGCGCGGTCAGGGTTCACCCTCAAAAAAAATAACGATCGGTTGCATCGGTATGGGACGCATGGGGCTGGGTGATCTCAGGGGCTTTCTTGCCATTCCCGATGTTCAGGTGGTTGCCGTGTGTGATGTGGACCGCAACAGAGCCGGACATGCCGGTGAGATTGTTAATACGACTTATGCTGAAGAGCGGGCATCCGGGTTTTTCAAGGGATGTGACGTCTATGAGGATTTCAGGGAACTGCTCAGCAGGAAAGATATCGACGCGGTTGCCATCAGTACTCCGGATCACTGGCATGCGATTCAGGCCATCATGGCGGCCCGTGAAGGTAAAGATATTTTCGTACAGAAGCCCATGACTTACACTATTGAAGAGGGACGGGCATTGAGTGATGCGGTAGCCCGTTCGGAACGGGTACTTCAGGTGGGCAGCCAGCAGCGTTCCGATGAAAAATTCCGTTTTGCCTGTGAACTGGTGCGTAACGGAAGAATCGGAAAAGTGCGCCGGATTGAAGTCGGATTTGGTTTGGATCCCGCCGGTGACGTTCAACCGGTGATGGATATTCCGGAAGGTCTCAATTATAATCTCTGGCTGGGACCAGCTCCCCGCAAACCTTATACGGAACAGCGGGTACACCCTCAAAACAGTTTTGATCGTCCGGGTTGGCTTCGTATCTCCGATTATTGCCTGGGCATGATCACGGGTTGGGGCTCACACCACATGGACATTGCACACTGGGGAATGGGTGAGGAGCATGGTGGGCCGGTATCTGTTGAAGGCACTGCAGAATTTCCGGCGGACGGTATCTGGGATGTCCACGGAGCATTTCATCTCACATACGAATATAATAATGGTATTAAACTGATCTGCACGGATAATCAGACGAATGCGCAGGGTGTAACATTTATCGGAGATGAGGGCCGGGTATATGTCAGGCGCGGCTACATGGATGCCCAACCGAAATCGCTTTTAAAAGAGCGATTTTCACCAGGTGAAATCCGTTTACCGGTCAGTAATCATCATAAAAAGAATTTCATTGCATGTATAAAGAGCCGGGGTGTTCCGGTTGCTCCTGTTGAAAATGGACACCGTTCCGCTTCTGCCTGTATTCTCGGACATATTGCCATGGTAACAGGTGAGAAGTTGCAGTGGTCTGATGAAGACGAACAAATAACGAATATTCCATGGGCGAACCGCTATTTATCGAGGCCGATGCGGTCTCCCTGGAAACTGTAATGATTTAAATTAGAAATATTTTTTGAAATGACAGAGGTAAATATGAAACGTCTACATGGTTGGGTAATTGTTGTACTGATACTGGTATTTGGTGCAGGAAATCAGGCAGAAGCACAGGATCACGGTGAGTATGTTGTTACGGTTAAACAGGTTCAGGATCAGCTTGAACGGGTTAAAAACTATCAGTACGGGGAAAGCAAAGCAGCTTTGACCGCCCTTGATGAGATGCTTCGTTCCCTTGATGGTGACTTGGAGAAAAGGGCTGAAGTTGAGAAGGCTCTTCTTCAACTGCTGGAATCGGACGCAACGCTGCCTGCCAAACAATATATCTGCGAAACCCTCAGTATTTATGGCACGGCCGCATCCGTTCCGGTGTTAAGCAATATGCTGCCGGATGCGAATACCACGGAAATGGCGCTCTTTGCCCTGAACAGGATTACCGATCCTACGACGGTATCAGCCCTGGTTAAGGCACTTCCCAATATATCAGGGACCTCAAAACTGGGCATTATCCACGCTCTGGGATATAAGAAAGATCCTTCTGCTGTTTCCGAATTGATCGGGGTGGCCGAAAACAATGAGAAGGATGAAGCCGCTGCTGCATTGAATGCACTGGGGCAGATTGGTACACAATCTGCATCTGAATACCTGTTAAAACGCTTTGAGAATACATCAGATCCACTCCGGTCCGGGACGACCTATGCGTTAATGACCTGCGCAGAATCTGATCTCGCAGAGGGAAAAACGGAGCAGGCTGCCCGGCTTTATGAGACAATTTTCAATGGTCATGAAAACCCGGAAATCCAGTTCACCGCCTTGAGAGGATTGCTGGTTTCCCGCCCGGATGGTGCCGTTGAACAGCTCCAAAAGGTGTTGCGTGCAGAGGATGGCATGGGTACAGGCGTTGCGATCCGCCTGATGAAGTATATTCCCGGTGATCAGGATATCAGCGCATTGATCGCCTCCTGGCAGAGCATGAATGCGGAAGCCCGGGCAGGCTTTATAATAGCCATGGGTGCGAGACCGGAAACGGGAATTGTCGAAATTTTAAAAACCGCTCTGAAAAGTACGGATAACAGCGTACGTTTGGCAGCAATTTCTGCCGTTTCCAGCCGCTCGGAACCGGAGCTGGCGGACATTCTGACCGATATAGCAGCACAAAGTACCGGCGGACACAGCGAGGCAGCCCTGGAGGCGCTGGTTAACATGCCCGGAGAGGCACTGAGTGCCCATCTGCGCAATCAGGCCGAAACAGAAGATAATGATACAAAAATACAATTGATAAAAGCTATGGGCAGGCGTTTTGATAAAAAGGCACTTCCGTTGTTGAACGACTATATTGATGATGAAGATGACCGGGTTCGCATCGAAAGTATCCGCGCTATCGGTTCGATCGGTGGCGACGCTGAATATAAACACCTGGTCAGGGCGTTAACGGATCCGCGGCATTCAAAAGATCGTGAAGCGCTGAAGAAATCTATAGTCGATTTGTCTAAGCGACAGCAAACGAATAGGGTGACCTATCTGCTGGATTACATTGAAGAGGCAAAAACAGAAGAGGCCCGCCTGGCTTTCATCGATGTTCTTGCGCAGACAGGAGATCCCGAAGCGGTTCCCCTGTTGCGTAAATCCATCCAGGAAGGACCTGTTTCAAGCCGCATTGAAACCATTAAGTCCCTGGAAAAATGGCCTGATGATAGCTTCAGGGACGATCTGCTTTTTATCGTGGAGAGTGCTTCTGATGAAAAAATGCGCATATTGGCCCTGAGAGGCTTTGTCCGTGCCATCGGCCTCGGTGATGATACTTCTCCCGAAGTCAAATCGATCCTGTATCAAAGATCCATGAAACTTGCCAAAACCGATGCAGAAAGGAAGATGATCCTGTCGGCTGCAGCAACCGAACCAACGCTCGAAGCATTACTTTTTGTAAGTAACTATATTGACAATCTGGTATTACAGAATGAAGCGGCCGCGGCAGCTATTACGATTGTCGAACGTATGCATCCTAAATACGGGCTGGAAGGCCTGGAGGTTCTGGAGTCGATTAACCTGGAAACAACAGCTGAGGCACTTAAAGATCGCATCATGCAGAGTATTGTCTGGTTGCGCAGGGAAGCGGGATATATCTATAAATGGCAGGTCGCCGGTCCTTACAAAAAATCGGATGTAAATCTTTTTAAACATCCTTTTCCGCCGGAAGCTGCGAAAGTGAAAAATATTGAATGGCGGAGAATGGAAGAGAATCCGCAACCGGGTCTTTACTGGATGATTCCACTCGATCAGAAAATCGGTGGTGACCATTCTGTCGCCTATCTTCGTAACCGGGTCTGGAGCGAAAACGATTGTGAGGCACTGCTGGAACTTGGCAGTGATGATGGTATCAAGGTGTGGTTAAACGATAAACTGGTTCATGCCCATGATGCAAACCGGGCTGTGGGTAAAGGTGATGATAAAGTGAAGGTGCAGTTGAAGAAGGGCTGGAATGAGCTGATGTTAAAAATATCCAATGGCACCGGGGAGTGGGGTGCCAGTGCCCGCATCAGGGATACAGATGGTGGCTACCTGAGAGGTTTGCGCATTGCATTGCCGGAATAAAAAAAATTGAATTTGTCAGTTAGTTTTTATACAATACTAACTTCCTCGTGTTCGAAAAATCCATAGACCGTTTTATGAACAACAGGGATTTTCCAGATATGAAAACACACGAAAAACACAGGCGATGGGAACGTCGCGATTTCCTCAAAGGAGCTCTGTCAGCAACGGTTGCTGTGAGCCTGGCGCCCGGTTTATCCTATACAAAGCCTCCATCCGGCGCTAACGATATATTTAAATTGAAGTATGCACCACATTTCGGCATGTTCAGAGAGCATGCGGGGAATGATCCGGTTGATCAGCTTAAATTTATTGCTGATGAAGGTTTTACCGCGCTGGAGGATAATGGCATGATGGGCCGGCCGGTGGAATTACAGGAAAAAATTGCAAAGGAAATGGGACGGCTGCATATGACCATGGGTGTTTTTGTCGCCTACGCCAATTTCGGAGAAAAATCCTTTGTGACATCCGATCCGGATATTCGGGAAATGCTGATAAATAAAATGAAGCAGGCGGTGGAAGTGGCTAAACGGGTAAATGCCCGGTGGACGACGGTTGTACCCGGCATGTTCGATACCCGTCTGGAGTGGGATTATCAGAGCGCAAGCGTTATCGAAAACTTAAAATATTGTGCCGAGGTATGCGAGGAAGCAGGCCTTATTATTGTCCTGGAACCGCTCAATGCCTGGCGCGATCATCCCGGATTGTTTCTAACAAAAATTCCCCAGGCTTATCAGATCTGTAAAGCGGTGAACAGTCCATCATGTAAAATATTAAACGACTTATATCATCAGCAGATTACGGAAGGAAACTTAATTCCCAATATCGAGAAAGCCTGGTCTGAAATCGCTTATTTCCAGGTAGGAGATAATCCGGGACGAAAGGAGCCTACAACGGGCGAAATAAACTATAAAAATGTCTTTAAATATATCCATGAAAAAGGATTTAATGGTATTGTCGGTATGGAACATGGGAACAGCATGCCGGGCAGAGAGGGTGAACGGGCTGTTATCGATGCGTATAAATACTGCGATTCATTTTAATAGAGGGAGTTTTATGAAAAACAATCTGATGATAATGCTGGTTATCGCCAGCCTGATGTATGCCTGTTCGGGCGAGGGCGGAAAAACGATGGATAAAGAGGAGGCCCGTCTCCCGGATCAGGCAATAAACCTTTGGAATGGAACGGATTTCGAAGGCTGGGATTTTTACCTGTCGGACTCAACGGTTAATCCCATGGATGTCTGGTCGGTGCAGGAGGGGATTTTACATTGTACCGGGATTCCCAGCGGATATATAGTAACAAAAGAAGAATATGAAAACTACCGGCTGGTTGTGGAATGGCGCTGGCCTGCAGAACCCGGCAACAGCGGTGTGCTGCTGCATACACAAAAACCGGATACCGTGTGGCCTGTTTGTATTGAAGCCCAGCTTAAAACCGGTGACGCAGGTGATTTCTACATGATCGGCGGGACATCGGTTAATCAGCAGGAAGACCCGGCAAACAGGCGGATACAAAAGCGTGCCGATAGCAGCGAAAAGGAACCGGGTAAATGGAACCGCTATGAAATTACATGTTCCGCCGATTCCATACACCTGGTTGTGAACGATGTGGAACAGAATGCCGCCGGGGGCGCTACCGTTTCCCGGGGACGTATTGCTTTCCAGAGTGAAGGAAAGCCGATTGAATTCAGAAAAATTGAACTATCCCGGCTTTAACGGCTCATTGAGTAAAAAATTATGTTCAAGAAGTGAATGAATGACAATGAAGATGAAATCCAAATGGATGGGTAGGGTATTCAGGCAGAAAGGATTATTGGTCTTTGTATCAGGAATCGTGGCTGCTGTCATATTTCATTATTTTCTTGATTATACGTCGACAAATTCATTTTGCGATGCATGTCATATCCATCCGCAGGCCAGCAGCTCCTGGAGGATGAGCACACATTATGATAATCCCAGTGGCGTGATTGTCAAATGCGTCGACTGCCATCTGCCGCCGTCCGGTATCGATTATCTCACCGCGAAAGCGGTCACCGGTTTCCGGGACGTCTATGGGATGGTTTTCAAGGATCCGGAATCCTTCAACTGGGAGATTAAATCCACACGGGAAGCCGCTGCCGGACACGTGTATAAAGCATCCTGCGTGCATTGTCATCAGAACCTGTTCCCCCGGAAACTGTCCACGAAAGGAGAAGACGCACATCTCTATTACGATCAGAATGCGGATAAATTGCGTTGCATAAACTGTCACCTGAATGTCGGGCATTATACGGAGATAAAGGAGGAGTATGTGGATGTCATCGACAGAACGGAAGATAGCGCTGCGTTATTCACCCGGGCGACACAAATCGATTCCTTTGCAGATTATACAGAACATATTCCGGGTACTGCGGTAGCATTTGAAATGACCGCTATTCCGGCCGGATCCTTTCTCATGGGAAGTCCGGAATCAGAAGCCTATCGCGAAGATGATGAGGGACCGCAATCAAACGTCAGGGTTTCATCCTTCTGGATGGGAACACGTGAAGTCAGTTGGGATGAGTATGAGGCCTTTCTGAGGGAAACCGGGGTGGAAGGCCGGACCGAAGACCAGTACAAGGGCGCTGCTGTGGCAGGGAAAGTTGATGCCGTGACAGGGCCGACACCGGCCTACGGTGATCCGGGACAGGGCTGGGGAAAAGGTAAACGCCCGGCGATTACGATGACCCATTACGCGGCGCAACGCTACTGTGAATGGCTCTCTGAAAAAACCGGTAAAGAATATCGTTTGCCAACAGAGGCGGAATGGGAATATGCCTGCAGGGCTGGTACGGAAAGCCCTTACTTTTTTGAGGGTGTTCCGGAGAACCTTTCCCGCAAACCTCTCTGGAATAAACTTTTCGGAGTGGATACTACCATCATCAGCGATTATGTCATATATAAGGAAAACAGTCGCGGGCGGACACAGACAGCCGATGCGGTCGAAGGTAATCCGTTCGGATTGAAGCATATGCTTGGAAATGTGCGGGAATTCTGCATCGATGTTTACAGACCGGATGCGTATGCAAATCCGGTGCAGCCGTCATTTGAAACGAAGCCCCCTTCAAAAGGGGAAGAGCATGTTATACGCGGCGGCTCCTTCAAGATGCCCGCTGAGAAGCTCAGAAGCGCAGAAAGGGACCACACGCGTCATCAAGCCTGGATGGTTACGGATCCGCAAATACCAAAAAGTCTCTGGTGGTATTCTGACTGCAATGACGTGGGATTTCGTGTCGTTTGCACGGATTCTGCTTATCAAAACATTCAATAAATAAAGGGATGGGGTCATGTCGAAACAATTTAATCGCAGAGAATTTATCGGACTCGGCAGTGCCGCTGCCGCCGGTCTGATGATTGCCTGCAGCTCAGGCAAGAAAAGAACGTTGAAACGGGAGCCTTTTCTCGACCAGGCACCCGACGGGCCGTTGCTTAAGGCCGGGTTGATCGGTTGCGGTGGAAGAGGTACAGGTGCCGCTGTAAACTTTCTCAATGCAGGTCCGAATCTCAAAATTACAGCACTGGGCGACGTCTTTGAAGATCAGATTGAAAAGTGCCGGAAAACCCTCAGGGAACAGAAAGAGGCCGAAGTGGCTGATGAAGCCTGTTTTGTAGGATTTGATGCGTTCAAAAAAGTGATCGAATCGGATGTGGATGTTGTGATACTGGCTACGCCACCTCATTTTCGGCCCGAACATTTCGCTGCCGCCATTGACGCCCGTAAACATGTCTTCATGGAGAAACCTGTTGCCGTTGACCCCGTTGGGGCCCGTTCCATTATAGCCGCTTCGAAAAAAGCGGAAGCGATCGGACTTTGTGTGGGAACCGGAACCCAGCGGCGGCATCAACGTGATTATGTCGCCACGTTCAAGCAGATTTATGAGGGCGCGATCGGGAAAATCGTTTCGGCGAACTGTTACTGGAACCAGAGTCAGCTCTGGTACCGGACACCGCAGAAGGAATGGACCGAGATGGAATACATGATCAGGGACTGGGTAAACTGGACCTGGTTATCAGGCGACCATATTGTCGAACAGCATGTTCATAATATTGATGTCATAAACTGGTTTGCCGAAGGGCATCCGGTCAAGGCTGTCGGTTTTGGCGGACGCCATCGCCGGGTTACCGGTGACCAGTATGACTTTTTCAGCATCGATTTCGAATATGCGGACGGTTTTCGTGTCCACAGTATGTGCCGGCAGATCAATGGCTGTGTTAACAATGTTTCGGAATTCGTACGCGGTACGGAAGGGTATTCTAACTGCCGGAATACGATATACAATCCGGATGGAACGGTGAAGTGGCAGTACGAATATCCAAAGAACGAGGAAGGAAAATCAACGGGAAACGTTAAAGTCTCAGCATACGATCAGGAACATATCGATCTGGTCACCGCAATACGTACGAATAAACCGTATACGGAAGCTGAAGATACGGCGATATCCACCATGGCTGGGATTATGGGCAGAATATCGGCATATACCGGTCAGGAAGTGACCTGGGAATCAGCCATGGCTTCGGATTTGGCGCTGGGACCCAAAGAATATAAACTGGGACCGGTTGATGTTCCCAAGGAAGTACCGGTTCCCGGTTCAGAATAATAACAGGAAAGGATATATAAATGTCACAATCAGATTCCAAAAAAGAGGGGATTTCCAGAAGGGAATTTATCGGACGTACAGCCGTTGGTGCGGCAGCAATCACCATCGTACCGCGTTATGTGCTGGGTGGAGCCGGTTTCCAGGCCCCCAGTGATAAACTTAACATTGCCGCAATCGGTGCCGGTGGTAAAGGTATATCCGATATAAACAGCGTAAGCAGTGAAAACATCTACGCATTGTGTGATGTCGATGAAGAGCGTGCCGCAGCCAGCTTTGAAGCGTATCCGAAAGCAAAACGCTATCATGATTTCAGGGAGATGCTGGAAAAAGAAAAAGAAATCGATGCCGTCACCGTCAGCACACCCGATCATACACACGCCGTTGCCGCTATGATGGCCATCAAACTGAAAAAACATGTGTTCGTACAGAAACCGCTGACGCATACCATTTACGAAGCGAGGCAGCTTGCCGAGGCGGCAAAAAAATATAAGGTAGTTACGCAGATGGGTAACCAGGGACATTCCATGGAAGGGGCCCGGCTTGTCAATGAATGGATCTGGGATGGAGCGATCGGCGATGTGACGGAAGTCCACTGCTGGACCAACAGACCCATCTGGCCACAGAATATACAGAGACCCAAGGAAACACCTTCTTTGCCACCGACACTGAAATGGGATCTTTGGCTGGGACCGGCACCCTGGCGTTATTTCCACCCGGCCTATGTTCCATTTGCCTGGCGCGGTTGGTGGGATTTCGGGGTGGGTGCCCTTGGTGATATGGGAGCCCATATCATGGACCATCCTTTCTGGGCCCTCAAACTGGAATATCCGGAAACAGTCCAGGCTTCTTCCACCGAGTTTAATGAGGAAACCTACCCGATTTCGACGATGGTTACCTATACGTTTCCCAAGCGTGGATCCATGCCACCTGTGAAGCTGACCTGGTACGATGGTGGGCTGACACCGCCGCGACCGCAGGAACTGGAACCCGGCAGGCGAATGGGCGATGGCGGAGGCGGTATTCTCTTTTATGGAACCAAAGGCAAGCTGATGTGCAGCACGTATGGTAATAATCCGCGGCTCATTCCGGAAAGTAAAATGCAGGAGTACGTGCGTCCGGAAAAGACCATTCCGCGTTCACCGGGCATCCACCAGGAATGGATCGATGCCATTAAAAACGGTACAGAAGCTACTTCTCATTTTGGATATGCCGGAAAACTGACGGAAACCATGCTGCTCGGGAACCTGGCCGTCCGAATGAAAGATCAAAACACAGTTCTCGAATGGGATGCAAAAAATATGAAAGTCACGAATCTTGAAGCAGCGAATGCCTTCATTCATAAAGAATACCGCGAAGGCTGGAAATTGTAACGAAAGGAAGACCTATGCCTGATCCAATCCGCGTTCTGGTCATTGGTGCCGGGAATATGGGCAGTTCTCATGCCAGGGCGTATCACAAAATTGATGGTTTTGAACTGGCCGGAATAGTAGACAGGGATTCTCAGAGACGGGAGAACCTTATAAAAGAGCTCGGTGATATGCCGGGTTATTCAACTGTAGATGAGGCGTTAGAAACGGTAAAGCCGGATGCGGTAGCGGTCTGTTCCTACCCTGATTCCCACTTTGAATTCGGTAAAAAAGCACTGGAAGCCGGCGCTCACGTTTTCATGGAAAAGCCCCTGGCTGTAACGGTTGAAGATGCCCGAACCCTGGTTCATCTTGCGGAACGGGCAAACCGGAAAATTGTGGTTGGTTATATTCTGCGTCAGCATCCCAGCTGGATTACCTTTATTGAGCAGGCCCGCATGCTTGGTAAACCACTGGTGATGCGTATGAATCTCAATCAGCAGAGTACCGGCAAAGAATGGGAAACCCATAAAATGCTGATGCAATCCATGTCGCCCATTGTGGACTGTGGTGTGCATTATGTTGATGTGATGTGCCAGATGACGCGCAGCAAGCCCATCCGGGTTCAGGCGATCGGTGCCCGTCTGAGTGATGAAATTTCTGAAGACATGTATAATTATGGCCAATTGCAGGTTGTATTTGAAGATGGCTCCGTTGGCTGGTACGAAGCAGGGTGGGGCCCCATGATGAGCGAAACGGCCTTCTTTGTTAAAGACGTGTCCGGTCCCGCCGGGTGCGTCAGTATTGTGGATCCGGCGGGCGGAGGCGATGCCGGGTCATCCGATATCGACAGCCATACGAAAACCAACAGCCTGCTCATTCACCGCGCGGAGCGGAATCCGGATGGAACATTCAGCCGTCCGGACCAGCTGATGGACATGAGTGACGAGCCGGATCATCAGGAATTGTGTAACCGGGAGCAGCTGTTCTTTTTAAAAGCAATCCGGGGTGAAGTCGATTTAACCGATCACCTGGAAGACGCGATCAACAGCCTGCGCATTGTTCTGGCAGCTGATGAATCGGTAAAGACGGGCAGGGTCATCAGTCTTTAATTTCAGGTTGCAGATACGGATTTAAAATAAACGACCAAAGACGAACGCCTAACGACTAATAAAAGGAGCCTATCGTGAACAAAAAAATCTATACCCAACTCAGTGTCATGATGTTTCTGGAATTTTTCATATGGGGTGCCTGGTTTGTTACGCTTGGAACCTACCTGAATGCCCTTAATTTTAGCGGAACTGAAGTTGGTTATACGTACTTAATGAATAACATTGCGGCCATTATTTCGCCGTTTTTTGTCGGAATGATTGCTGATCGCTTTTTTTCCTCCCAGAAGGTGATGGCGGTTCTCCACCTTCTTGGCGGTATCGTTATTTATTTCGTTGCCGATATTACGACGGGCGGAATGCTTATTTTCGGCCTGCTGATTTACAATATTCTTTACATGCCGACTATCGCTCTCTCCAATGCGGTTTCTTTCCAACAAATGGAAAACCCGGACAAACAATTTCCTTATGTTCGTGTCTGGGGTACGATTGGCTGGATTATTGCCGGGCTGGCAATCAGTCTCGTATTGGCCAAATATTATAATCAGGTTGAGGCGACTTCCATACCAATGAAAATGGCTGCGGTGGGATCAATCATCCTTGGACTTTATTCGTTCTTTCTCCCCGATACACCGCCAAAGAATATCGGCAAAGATATTACGGTAGGTGATATTCTGGGTGTTAAGGCCCTGAAGCTTCTGAAAGACAGGAATTTTGCTATTTTCGTCATCGCTTCCCTGCTGATCTGTATACCCCTGGCATTTTATTACAATTTCACCAATATGTTCCTGAATGAACTGGGTATGACGGGAACCGCCGGAAAGCAGTCCATGGGCCAGATGTCCGAGGTGATTTTCATGTTTCTCATGCCCTGGTTTTTTGTCCGCCTCGGTGTTAAAAAAATGCTGCTGGTTGGTATGCTGTCCTGGGTGCTGAGATATATCCTCTTTGCCCATGGTGATTTGGGAAGCATGGTGTGGATGTTATATGTCGGTATCCTGCTTCATGGACTGTGTTATGATTTCTTCTTCGTAACCGGTATGATATATGTGGATAAAAAAGCAGGGGTTGAAATTCGGGCACAGGCTCAGGGATTTATTTCCCTGGTAACCTATGGTGTGGGTATCGGACTGGGATCCGTCGTATCCGGGCAGATTGTCGATTTTTTCACGGCGGAGGGGGTTAAAGACTGGACAACCATCTGGTGGATACCGGCGCTGTTTGCTGCTGTTGTCGCCATATTCTTCTTCTTTACATTCAAAGATGAGCGAGTCAACGAAAAAACGAGGCAGGCATAATCGATGACGGTAGTGAATCGCAGAAATTTTATTAAAACGGCTGCTTTGTCGGCAGCCGCATTTACCATTGTTCCCCGCCATGTCCTTGGCGG
>CAYPHA010000079.1:0-19342 GCA_964410215.1 uncultured Calditrichota bacterium
GTCTAACAGCTGACTGGCCTTTTTTATATTGTATTTTTTACTTTTTATTTTGTATTAAATAACTCCCGCTCCACCAACTCAATTATTATATGCCCCACGGTGATATGCGATTCCTGAATGTGCTGAACACTTTCGGAAGGTATGATAAGAGGAAGGTCACACAGTGCTTCGGCCTTGCCACCGGATCCGCCCAGTAAACCGATAATAAAAAGCTTTTTTTCTTTAGCGATCCGGATCGCTTTTAATATATTCTCTGAATTGCCGCTTGTAGAGATGGCAATAAGAATGTCACCACTGTTTCCCAATGCTTCCACCTGCCGGGCGAACACATTGGTGAAGCCGATGTCGTTGCCGCCGGCAGTAAGAATTGACGTGTCCGTATTCAATGCGATGGCGGGCAGGCCGGGACGGTCAATATCATGACTCAGCCGCACTACGAGTTCAGCCGCCAGATGCTGGGAGTCGGCGGCACTGCCGCCATTACCGCATAGTAGTACCTTCTTACCGGCAGATAAAGCGCTGGCGAGCTGTGATGCTGCCTTTTCGATGGCATCGACACACCGTTCGAGAACCCGTTCCTTGGTTTTGATACTCTCCTGAAGATGATTCCTGATATGCTGAGATGTATTCATAGATGACTTCTATTGATGAATGGCTGCCACAAACGCTTCCATCAAACCCGGATCTTTCTGCGTTTCAAGAATATTTCCGGTTACGATGAAGGAGGCGCCGGCTTCCACTTTCCTGGCCGCGTCTTCAGGGGTCCGGATACCGCCGCCGACAATGAGCGGGGTCCGGACTGCCCGGCTAACGTAGGCGATCATTTCATCGGGAACCGATTGGTCGGCGCCGCTGCCACCTTCGAGATAAATGAGCTTGAAACCCATGTAACTGGCGGCGAGGGCATGCGCCATGGCAATTTCCGGCTTATGACGGGGAAGTGGCGTCGTACCGCTCATGAATTCAGCCGCCGTTGTGCGTCCCGACTCTACCAGCAGATAGGCCGTTGAGATGGGTTCCAGTTGCAACCGATGAATAATGGGTGCGGCTAAAACCTGTGTACCGATAATGTGATCGGCATTCCGGCCGCTGAGCAGCGAAAGAAAAAGAAGAGCATCGGCCTGGGCCGACACTTGCTGAATACCGCCGGGGAATAATATCAGCGGAACCTCCCCGCTGTGTGATTTCAGGGTTTTCAGGAAAGCGTCATAATCCGCCGTCAATAAGAGACTTCCTCCCACCAGGAACGCATCAACCCCAAGGCCCTTTGCGCATTCAACGAAACCCGGTAATTTTTCCAGCGACATTTTATCCGGATCAATCAGAATAAAATAGCCGGCTTTTTTCTGTTGCTTCAGTTTCATTAAGTAATCAAAAACAGCTGCCATATCCGCATTCAAATTTATGATGATAAGTCATGTTAAAATACAAAATTAACACATGCAATTTTTAAAAGCAAGAATCACATATACTGCCGGATCAGATAACCGGCCTCGGGGCCGAACTGCATCAGGAAATGCAGAATACTCAGATCTTTGTACGCCTGCAGAATATGATAGTCTGGAAATGGATCAAAATAACCATAGCTGATTCGACGCTGCTTCAATTCCGTTTTGGTCAGCCAACGGTTGATGAATACGTCTTGTTTCGTGAGGTAGCGGTCCGCTTCCAGATTCCGGTACCATAAATCAATAAAATCGTGGACATTTTTAAAACTGTTTACGCTGGAAGCCCGGTGTATTTTCATGTCAAAATGCAACCAGGACAACAGAGCTGCAAGGAACGATATGAGTATGTCCGATAGATTATCCGTATCCGTCACATACCGTTCTTCCAGAAGCGGCAGGTAGTAGTAACCATAGGGAAAGTGATGAAAAGTATGCGAAAGCGTCTTGAGATGACGCTTCCGCCAGTTGTTATGGTCATCGACGGTTTTCATACAGATGGGTTGTTTCAATGGATGGTGTGAAACCGGGATGCGCAGGCGCTCATCAGGTCCATTCAGGGGCGCTGATGTGGAAAGCGGACTTTTCTTCGTGTATTGCAGATGATCCGTAAAAATGATATGGTCGCACTGAGCCAAATCCCAGAAGCGGGACAGAGAAGGGAGATACTCCGGGCGGAAGGTTGAAAAAGTCGTCATATAGTCCTGAGTATAGGGTAATCAGATTGTGAAATAAGAATTATAAAATAAAAAATACAAAATACAAA
This sequence comes from uncultured Calditrichota bacterium, assembly GCA_964410215.1. Taxonomy (GTDB): domain Bacteria; phylum Calditrichota; class Calditrichia; order Calditrichales; family CAYPHA01; genus CAYPHA01. The sequence continues at coordinate 2,212 of CAYPHA010000079.1, forward strand.
ATACAAAATGCAAAATTTCAAAAAGTCGGATGGACGGTGTGTGGCAGGTCCTTCAATCAGAGACGCATTGTATTTAGCGATACATATCGACAGGCTGGTGGGGAGGGTTAGAAACTGAAAAACCCGCCGGCATGGTTGCCGACGGGTTCGAGGTGTATTGTTATGCGATAGGGGCCGGATTATTGTGCTGACAAATATTTGTCGAGCTTTTCATTGAAAACGGCATTAAAATCTTCACCACTTCGAATGTCTAGAAGTTGAATAGCCTTTTTACTATCCATCCTGTAGATGGTCAGCAGGGCCAGTTCGCGAACTTCTTTATCCTGATTGAAAAGGTAGAGTTCCAGAACATTCGACATGGCATTGTTTACATTGACTTTATCACCATATTTGATAACGAGGCGCATGGCGGATTGCTGTAAACCAAGATTGTCTGTTTTCAAAGCCTTTTCCAGGTTGGCGCTGAAATCATTCCAGTTTGTATCAGCCTGGGCCGGCTGTAGCGAAAATGTCAGAACGAAGAAAACAGCCAGTGTTAAAGCTATTTTAAAAGTATGCTGCCTCATGGAGACCTCCTGTTTGGTAATCAGTTTTAATTTAAACTTAATTATATTTACGGAGGTCTTTTCGGAAGGTTGCAAAAAAATTGAATTCAGAATTCAAAGTTCAGAACTCAGGGAGTCATCTCCTGGGATCTTTGTATATAGGGACATGGATTAGGATAAAAGATTAAAGAGTAAAAAAAATACACGTGTCATCCCGGACGAAGCGAACGGAGTGAGCGAAGATCCGGGATCTCGTTCTCTAATGATGAGATCCCGGGTCTGCATTCGCTTGCGCTCATTCCGCCCGGGATGACAGCCTGAGGTCTGAGGTCTGGATTCTTTATGGTGCCGCGTGTTCCAGGGCCTTGGTGGCGTGTATTTTATGAATTTTGTAATTCAGACTGTCCGAAAGGGCCTGCAGGCTCGCTTCGATGATGTCATGGGAAACACCGACAGTTGACCAGGTATTTTCACCGTCTCCGGATTCAACCAGCACGCGGACTTTTGCAGCCGTTCCGTCACTTTCACCAAGTACACGAACTTTATAATCCACGAGATGCATTTGGCGGATTTCCGGATAGAAGCGGCGGATCGCTTTGCGCAGGGCTTTGTCCAGCGCGTTTACGGGACCGTGGCCGTCAGATGCGGTGTGCTCTGTTTCATCACCGACTTTAACCTTCAGAACAGCCTCGGCGTATTCCTGGCCGCGTTCATCGAAAATGACATTCGCTTTGGCATAGGTAACTTCGAAAAAGGGCGAATAGACACCCAGTTCGCTTAGCAACAGCAGTTCAAACGAGGCTTCCGCGCCGTCAAACTGAAAACCGGAATACTCGAGTGATTTGATGTTCTTGACAAACTTTTTGCTGAACTCCCGGTTGTCTGGCAGCGTGATACCCAGTTCCTTTGCCTTGTAACGGATATTGCTCTGTCCGGACAGATCCGAAACCAGCACATGTTGTTTATTGCCGACCAATGAAGGTTCAATATGTTCGTACATACGACTATCTTTGAGAACCGAGCTGACGTGGATACCGCCTTTATGCGTGAAAGCTGATTTGCCCACATAAGCGGCCCGTGTATTGGGCACAAGGTTCATGATTTCATATACGAATAAGGACAGGTGGGTCATGTGACTCAACTCGATATCTGCCCTTGCCCGTTTACCGAGTTTGAGAAAGATGTTGGGAATGATACTGCACAGATTGGCATTGCCGCAGCGTTCCCCGACGCCATTAATGGTGCCCTGCACGTGCGTGGCGCCGTTTTCAACGGCGACAATGGTATTAGCCACAGCCATTTCGCTGTCATTGTGTGCATGAATACCCAATGGCATGTCAAAGTGATTTTTAACATCGTTGAAAATTGCAGTCACCTCGTCCGGCATGGAGCCCCCATTGGTATCACACAAAACCAGTACGTCCGCTCCGCCTTCTTTCGCAGCCTTCAGCATCGTCATGGCAAATTCGCGATCATCTTTATATCCGTCAAAAAAGTGTTCGGCATCGAAAATAACCCGTCGTCCGTTTTCACGGAGGTGGCGTACGGAATTGTAAATAAGGTCTTCGTTTTCCGCATCGCTGAGGCCAAGGCTGTGTTCAGAATGCAGACGCCAGGTCTTTCCGAAGAGGGAAATAACGGGTGTTTCGCTCTGAAGCAGCTTCTGGATATTCTGATCTTCAACGACTTTATCCGGATAACGGGCCGTAGATCCGAAAGCGCAGATTTTAGCGTGTTTCAGATTAAGTTTTCTGACCTTCTGAAAATACTCTTCGTCCTTGGGATTGCTTCCGGGCCATCCCCCCTCGATAATATCGATACCGAATTCATCCAGTTTTTCGGTGATCAGCAGTTTGTCATGTATCGACAGGTTTACGGCTTCTCCCTGGGTACCGTCCCGGAGCGTCGTGTCGAAGAGTTCAATAATTTGTTTGTCAGACATAGTAAACATTCCCCTCGTTTAGGATGAAATCATCCCGGATTTCCGGGCATAATCAAAAAGACCGCCGGCTTCAATGATCGGCAATACATCGCCAAGCGGCTTTAAAGCATATTCTTTGCCCGAATCCAGAGATTTTATCGTATTTTTCTCGAGATTCACTTCGATGTTTTCACCGGTTTTAAAAGCAGTGTTCAGGGTTTCCTGTGATTCCACGGGTACCACGAAACCACCATCGACGGAATTACGGTAGAAAATGCGCGCATAGGATTCGGCTATAATCACTTTGACACCGGCCACCTGCAGGGCAAACGGTGCGTGCTCACGTGACGATCCGCAGCCGAAATTAGAACCACCGATAATGATGGAAAATTCAGAAAGATGGTTTTCACCATCGATAAAAGGAATATGACCCTGAGGCAGACCGGCTTCAGCTATCGGTACACCTGAAAGGGCGAAGTGGCCGTATTTCTTTGATTCTTCCGGATCGGTCAGGCTGTAAACGAGGTGTTCCGCCGGGATGATCTGATCCGTATCGATGTTGTTGCCCAGTACGAAGGCTTTTCCGGTAATGATTGTATTCATTCTTTTTTCCTATAATTATATTACCGCTTCGCGGTTAATAAGACTTGTCTTTAACTCGTTAGATTCTTTTATTATATGTCACTTTGCTTCTGTTTTAATCTTTAATCTTTAATCTTGAGTCACCTCCGAAAAGCACAACGGTGTCATGCTGAATTTATTTCAGCATCTCTAAGTTCAATAAAAACAGTGGATCCCGAAACAAGTTCGGGATGACAATTCCGTAATTAGCACTTATCGGAGTGGACTCAATCTTTAATCTTTTAACTTTTATCTCAATCCCGTCTTCTATAGAAATTCTCTTGGATCGGTGATTTTTCCGGTGACGGCACTGGCCGCGACGGAATAGGGTGACGCCAGGTAGACTTCCGATTTTTTGCTGCCCATCCGGCCCGGAAAATTACGGTTCGTTGTCGAAATAACCACATCCTTATCCACAGCGCGACCGATCGTATCAGCTGGCCCGCCGAGGCAGGCGGCACAGGACGATTGTGCAATCACGCAACCGGCTTTTTCAAATATTTCCTTCAGGGATATACCTTTATAGGTTTCTGTTTCCAGCATTTTTCCTACGCTGGTGCTGGCTGGTACACAGAAAGTCGGCACTTTGACTTTCTGGTTGATCAGAATCTCGGCTGCATACTGGAAATCGGATAGTTTGCCGCCCGTACAGGAGCCGATATAACATTTGGTTAGCTCGGTTCCTTCCACATTCCGGACCGTATCCAGATTGTCCGGGCTATGCGGCCTGGCGACCAGCGGTTCAATCTTTTCAACATTGTAGTGATATGTACTGTGATATTTGGCATCCGGATCGCTGTTAAAAATTTCGTAAGGCGTATCGGTTTTGTCTTTGAGGTACGCCGCTGTTATTTCGTCAGCCGCAATAATACCGTTCATAGCGCCACCCTCGATGGCCATGTTGGTCAAGGTCATCCGTTCCTGCATATCCAGGCTGTAAACAGCCGATCCGTCGAATTCCAGGGCCCTGTACGTACCACCGTCGGTCGTTATGTCGCCGAGCACCTGCAGGATCAGATCCTTGGCCGTCAGGTATGCGGGCATTTTTCCGTCGAAAGTAAATTTGATTGATTCGGGAACCTTCTCCCAGATCTTTCCGGTTCCAAGGATAAAGGCCGCATCCGTATTGCCCACACCGGTTGAAAAGAGTCCGAAAGCACCGGACGTACAGGTGTGGGAATCGGTACCGATCAAAACCGTTCCCGGTATGTTATATCCTTCTTCCGCCAGGGCGACATGGCAAACACCCTTGTAACGCTCCGTTCCGACGTCATAATAATTAGGCAGATCGTACTCTTCGGCAAATTGCCGCAGAATATCCACATTGCGATTGGCATGAATGTTCGTTGTAAAAATATAGTGATCAGGGAAAATAACCAGCTTGTTTTTATCCCATATTTTGGCGTCTTTGCCGAATTCCCGTTTCCAGATACCGACGGTGGGCGGACCGCACACATCGTGGGTCATTAATGTATCGACGTTAAGCCAGACATTTTCGCCGGGAACAACCGATTTCTTGCCGGCCGATTTGGCGAAAATCTTTTCCGTTATTGTCATTGCCATAGAAGGTTCCTTGAATTAGTCTTTGGTCTTTAGTCTTTAGTTTTTAGTCATTTGCCTGTCATTTTTCTTTAATTTGTTATCCTATTTCACGTCCCCACGTACAAAGATCCCAGGGGATGTCGGAAATCAGAACTCAGAAAATGTCATCCCGGACGAAGCGAACGGAGTGAGCGAAGATCCGGGATCTTGTTATCCTATGATGAGATCCCGGGTCTCCATTCGCTGTCGCTCATTCCGCCCGGGATGACAATCTGGGCTCTGAGTTCTTGATCTTGGCTTCTACACTACTTCCGTTACTTTTTCCTTCCGGCGGCCGTGTTCCTGTTTATGATTGTGCATGGCGTTGATCGCTTCCAGATAGGATTTGGCGCTGGCTTCCATCACATCGGTCGATACACCGCGTCCCAGGAAGGATCCTTCCCCGTTGCGGATGCGCACCAGAACCTCGCCCATGGCCTGCCGCCCGGCAGTTACCGAACGCACCTGATAGGATTCGATATAGTAATGGACATGCAGCGCACGATCGATGGCATTGAAAATCGCATCGACAGGGCCATCGCCGGTAGCCGATTCCTCGCGTGTGTCTTCACCGACTTTGATACGGACTGTTGCCGTTGGTACGGCATGCGACCCGGAGGTAAAGTGCAGGTATTCCAGACGAAAATGGGCATCTTCCCGGGTTACCTCATCCTCCATCAGCATACGCAGATCATCGTCGAAAACTTCCTTCTTTTTGTCCGCCAGATTCGTGAAAAGTTTATATACATGATCCAGTTCTTCTTCCGTAAAGCTGTATCCAAGAAATTCAAGGCGGGCTTTCAGTCCGTGGCGACCGGAATGGCGGCCCAGAACGATTTTAGTGCTGGGAACGCCGACGGTTTCGGGCGTCATAATCTCGTAGGTCTGCCTGTTTTTCAGCATGCCGTCCTGGTGGATTCCCGATTCATGGGCAAAGGCATTGTCACCGACAATGGCTTTGTTGGGTTGGACAATGAGACCGGTAAAACCGGAGACGAGCTTACTGGTATTGTAAATTTCCCGGGTATTGATTCCGGTTTCATAAGGCAGAAGGTCATTGCGGACCTTGATTGCCATCACAATTTCTTCCAGAGAGGCGTTTCCGGCCCGTTCACCGATACCGTTAACGGTACATTCCACCTGCCGGGCACCTTCATGGATCGCCGCGATCGAATTGGCCACAGCCAGACCGAGATCGTTGTGGCAATGCACACTGAGAATAACGTTGTCGATGTTGGTGACCTTATCCCGCAAGGTTCGGATAATTTGTGCAAATTCAGAAGGCAGGGTATAACCGGTCGTATCCGGTATATTTATTGTACCGGCACCGGCATCGACGGCCGTCTGCACGATTTCACAGAGGTATTCAGGATCGGTCCGGCCGGCATCCTCAGCAGAGAACTCAACGTCATCACAAAGCGTCTTTGCATATTGAATGGCATCATAAGACATTTTTAAAACGGTTTTCCGCTTTTCCGCCAGGTTTTTACCGTAGCGCTCATGACCGAATTTGCCGAGAATATGGTGGTCCGATGTGCTGGAAAACGTATGTATGCGCTGTTTATTGCCCTCCCGGATGGCATCGTAAGCGACTTTAATGTCCTTCTCTTTGGCCCGGGCCAGGGCGGCGACACTGACATTCACCTCGCCGGCAATCCTTTTGACGGCTTCGAACTGAGCCGGGGAAGAGATGGGAAATCCGGCTTCGATCACATCGACGCCGAGTTTGGCCAATTGTCTGGCGATTTCAAATTTTTCGTGGATACTCAATGAAGCGCCCGGTGATTGTTCACCGTCGCGCAGCGTTGTATCGAATATCACGATGCGGTTTTGCAATGTTAGCTCCTTTGTTTTTGTTTGTTCTTTTTGAGGCCCAAAAAGAACCAAAAAGGCAGGACGAAATTCAAACTCGGGTCGCTATGCTCCCCTCAGACAGGAATTTCGTCAGGCTCGCTCGCGCTCGCCTTTGACCAATAAATGATTTATAATATCTTTTTTTTTACAACAATTTAACCGCTCTCGGTAAATCGCATTTGTCTTTAATATGTCTAAACCTTTAACTATCATTGTATGTAATGACAAATTTTTTCTTTTTTCATTTTTCTTTTTTCTTACACCCCCCTACCCCCCTTTTCTAAGGGGGAGCTCAGCGCCATGCCCCTTGATGGGGGACTCATTTATAGCGTAAATACCCCCACTGCTTCATTGTTGAGCACCTGTTCGACATTGTCCAGGATGGCGTCGGTCATTTCGCTGGTGGTCACCTTTTTCATTCCTTCGGAATAGATATCCTGGGTGCGGTAACCGGCCAGCAGGGTGCGTTCAATACCTTCCTCGATGATACGCGCGGCTTTGGTCATGTCGAAAGTATGTTCGAACATCATAGCCACCGACGCGATCATGGCGATCGGGTTGGCCAGGTTCTGACCGGCGATATCCGGGGCGCTGCCATGCACCGGTTCATAAAGTGCGTACTTTTTACCGAGGCTGGCCGAGGGCAGCATGCCCAGACTTCCTGTAATCATACCGGCGATGTCGCTGAGGATATCACCGAACATATTGGATGTCACGATCACATCAAATTGCTTGGGATCGCGCACCATCTGCATGGCGGCATTATCCACGTACAGATGCTGCAGTTCCACTTTGGGGAAATCCTTATGCACGTTTTCGGTCACCGAACGCCAGAACTGGGATACTTCAAGCACATTCGCTTTATCCACGGACGTGAGTTGTCCGCCGCGGCTGGCGGCCATCTCAAATCCCATGCGCACGATGCGTTCGACTTCCGGACGGGTATAGGACATGGTATTCCAGCCCTTTTCCTTGTCGTAGCCACGCGGCTCACCGAAGTAAATACCGCCTGTCAGTTCGCGCAGCACGATAAAATCCGTGCCTTCCAGTACTTCTTTCTTCAAAGACGATTCACCAAGGAACGATGAATAGATTTTTGCCGGACGAATATTGGCAAACAGTTCCAGGGATTTCCGGATTTTAAGCAAGCCCGCTTCGGGCTTCAGATGATGCTCCAGGTCTTCCCACTGCTTACCGCCGACTGCCCCGAGCAGAACGGCATCGGAGGATTTACAGGCGGCAATCGTTTCATCGGTCAGGGGAACACCGTGTTTATCGAGAGAAGCACCACCGATATCCGCCGATGTCGTTTCGATGGTCATTGTAAAGCGTTCGGCGACGTGTCGCATCACTGTCACGGCGGACGCCATCACTTCCGGACCGATACCGTCGCCTGGTAATAAGGTAATCCTGGCCATTATACATCAACCTCTTGTTTTTTTGGATTAACGATCCATGACATCATCCCGCGCAATTTGGCGCCGATTTTTTCGATGGGATGTTCTTTGACTTCTTCGCGCATGGTATTCATGTTCGGCTGGCCGTTTTTGTATTCTTCGAGCCATTCTTTCGCAAAACTGCCGTCCTGGACTTCCTTTAAAATCTTTTTCATTTCGTTCTTGGTTTCCTGCGTGATGATACGCTTTCCGCGCGACATGCCGCCGTATTCAGCCGTGTCACTGACGGAATGGTTCATCCGGGTCAGACCGCCTTCATAATAGAGATCCACGATCAGTTTGAGTTCGTGCATGCACTCGAAATAGGCCAGTTCCGGCGGGTAGCCGCCTTCGGTGAGCACTTCGAAACCGGTTTTGATCAGTTCCGCCGAGCCACCACATAAAACAGCCTGTTCGCCAAAAAGGTCCGTTTCGGTTTCGTCCTTGAAATTCGTCTCGATCACACCGGCTTTGGTGCCGCCGATACCCTTTGCCCAGGCCAGGGCGACATCCTTCGCGTTACCGGTTACATCCTGATGCACCGCGATCAGGCAGGGAACACCATCGCCCTGCGTAAAGGTGCGACGCACCAGGTGCCCCGGGCTTTTAGGGGCGATCATGATCACATCCACATCGGCAGGGGGCACGATCTGTTTATAATGGATATTAAAACCGTGGGCGAAGACAAGGGTATTCCCGGCAGAAAGATAGGCCGCGATCTGCTTATCATAGACCTCTTTCTGGTTCTGATCGGGAAGCAGGATCATAATTGTGTCGGCCCAGTTTGCGGCCGCATCGATATCTCTTACGGCCAGTCCTGCTTCCCTTGCTTTTTCCCGGGATGCGCTGGATTTACGCAGCCCGACACAGACGTTCATGCCGCTTTCTTTCAGGTTCAGGGCATGGGCGTGTCCCTGGCTGCCGAAGCCCAGCACCGCGATTTTTTTGTCCCGCAGCGCGTCAAACGATGTATCCGCGTCGTAGTATACTTTCATATTTTTCGTCTCCTTAAATAGTTACACGAAGGGCACGAAGGAGGCACGAAGAATCACGAAGAAAATTTTAGGATTGGGCTTATATTTACAGTAAAAATCACGGCATAAACGATAACCCTTCAAAATTTTTCTCTAATATGATTTATCCTCTGTGGTTCTTCGTGCCTCCTTCGTGAGTCTTCGTGTAATAAATTAGTTGCTCGCTATATCCGGTTCTTCTTTACGGTGTTTTACCTGCTCCCCACGGCGCAGTGCGACCGTGCCGGAGCGGGCCATTTCCTTTATACCGTATGGCATCAGCACATTTATGGCGGCATTGATTTTCGCCGGAGGTCCTGTAACTTCCAGGGTGATCGACCGGTTGTTGATATCGACCACCAGGCCGCGAAAAATGTCGCAGATGTTTTTGACTTCCTCCAGGGAACCTTTCTGGTAGTTGACCGTAATCAGGGCCAGTTCCCGTTCCGTACGGTCATGGTCGGTCAGATCGACCACCTTCACCGTGTCGATGAGCCGGTTCAATTGTTTAACCACCTGGTCGATAATCTTGTCATCTCCGGTGGTCACGATTGTCATCCGGGCCAGGTCTTTGATTTCGGTCTGACCGATGGAGATGGAGGTCAGGTTAAACCCTTTTGCGCTGAACATGGTTGCGACGCGATCAAAGGCGCCGAATTTGTTTTCAACCAGAATACTTATCGTATGTTTCATATCAGGTCATCCTTTGCGGGTTAAGGCGTTTGATAATCATATCGGAAATAGAACCGCCGGAGGGCACCATCGGAAATACCATGTCTTCCTTTTCAACTTTGAATTCCACCAGTACCGGACCGTCATTGGTAGCAAATGCTTTCTCCAGGATGTCATCAACGTCCTCCGGTTTATCGACGGCAAAAGAGGGCAGACCAAATGCATTGCCGACTTTTACGAAATCCGGATTGCTCTTACCCAGATCCGTAAAACTGTATTTCTCGGCGTGGAACAACTCCTGCCACTGCCGGACCATGCCGAGGAAACTGTTATTAAGAATGAAAAATTTAATCGGCAGCTTGTAAGCGACAGCGGTGATCAGTTCCTGAATGTTCATCTGGAAACCACCGTCACCACTGATGGAGATAATGGGACGGTCTTTGACACCGAACGCCGCTCCGATGGAAGCCGGCACGGAAAAACCCATCGTGCCCAGGCCGCCGCTGGTCAGGTTGGAACGGGGATTCTCGAACTTATAAAACTGAGCGGCCCACATCTGATGCTGCCCGACATCGGTAATAATGATGGCATTGCCTTTTGTCTTTTCGGAGATCTCTTCCAGAACATATTCGATGCGCAGTTTGCCGTCATCCTTTACATAATCCAGCGGACAGTCCTTTTCCCAGGCTTTGATCAGGGCCCACCATTCATCGATTTGCGGACGCTTGGGCATCAGTTCGATCATCTCGGTGAGCACCGTTTTTACGTCGCCCACGATGGGCAGATCGACCAGCACATTCTTATCGATAGCCGTCGGATCGATATCCACGTGGATTTTATACGCCTTTGTAGCAAAGGTTTCGATCTTTCCGGTGACGCGGTCGTCAAACCGGGCGCCAATTGATACCAGGACATCGCAGTTGTTCACTGCCTGGTTGGCCCAGTAGGTGCCGTGCATACCGAGCATACCGAGCGACAGCGGATCCCGGCCGGGGAACGCGCCCAGCCCCTGCAGCGTCATCGTAACAGGCAGATTGTTTTCTCTGGCGAAATAGGTCAGCTCCGCAGAGGCGCCGGACATGATGGCGCCGCCGCCGACATAAAGCAGGGGACGTTTCGCTTCCGCGATCATGCGCGCGGCTTTCTTGATCTGGTTTTTATGACCGGAATAGGTTGGTTTGTAGCCACGGATATCGATTTCATCCGGGTAGGTGAAAACCGTGCTGGAATTGATCATATCCTTCGGTAAATCGACCACAACCGGACCCGGCCGGCCGGTGGAGGCGATGAAGAAGGCTTTCCGGATGGTTTCCGCCAGGTCTTCGATCTTGCGAACCAGGAAACTGTGCTTGGTAATCGGACGGGTGATACCGACGATATCCGCCTCCTGAAAGGCATCGTTGCCGATCAGCTTGGTCGGTACCTGGCCGGTAAAGACGACGATGGGCACCGAATCCATATAAGCGTCGGCGATACCGGTGACCGTGTTGGTCGCGCCCGGACCGGACGTTACCAGCACCACACCGACTTTACCGGTGGCTTTGGCATAGCCTTCGGCCATGTGCGTGGCGCCCTGTTCATGACGGCAGAGCACATGCTGCAGGAAATCGATGTCATACAGTTTTTCATATATTTTAAGGGTGGCGCCGCCGGGATACCCGAAAATATATTCGACCTCCTCACGCTTCAGGGCTTCGAAGAAGATCTCCGCCCCGGACAGGATGTTTCTGGATTCGCTCATATATGCTCCTTGGTTTGTTAGCTTTATTATTACACGAAGGGTCACGAAGGAGACACGAAGAAACACAGAGAATAATATATATTTAAAGAAAAAATTTTAAAGGCTTATCGTTTAAACCGTGATGATCAATGCAGATATATGCCCAAACCTAAAATTTTCTTCGTGGTTCTTCGTGTCTCCTTCGTGTAACTTCGTGAAATCTCGTGTAACTATTTTAATACCGCGCCGGTGTTGGCCGAGCTGACCATACGCGTATAGCGGGCCAGGTAGCCTTTCTTTATCTTCGGTTCGAACGGTTGCAACCGGCTCAGCCGTTCATTGATCTGCTTATCACTGAGTTCGACGTTGAGTTTTTTATTCGGTATATCGATGGCGATGATATCACCCTCCTCCAGTGCCGCGATCGGCCCGCGCTCCGCCGCCTCCGGGGAGATATGTCCGATACAGGCGCCGCGTGTACCGCCGGAAAAACGTCCGTCCGTGATCAGGGCCACGCTGCTGCCCAGTCCCATACCCATGATGGCACTGGTGGGGGAAAGCATCTCCGGCATGCCCGGTCCGCCTTTCGGACCTTCATAGCGGATCACGACGACCTCACCGGACTGCACGTCGCCGGCGAGAATGCCTTTCACCGCTTCATCCTGGGATTCATAGATGCGTGCCGGACCCTTATGGACCATCATCTCCGGTTCGACGGCGCCTGTTTTGACGATGGATCCGTTTGGCGCCAGGTTGCCGAACAGGACGGCCAGACCGCCCGTTTTGGAATAGGGTGTCTCCACGGGACGGATAACGGTACTGTTTTTTATTTCAGCACCGGCGATGTTTTCACCCAGGCTTTTTCCGGTTACCGTTAACGCGTTTGTATCGATAATCCCGTCAACACGGGAAAGCTCTTTCAGGATGGCCGAAATACCGCCGGCATCGTCGACATCCTCCATGTGCACTTCTTTCGTAGCCGGGCTTACCTTGCACAGATAGGGCACCCGGTCGGAAATGGCATTCAGTTCATTCAGATCGAAATCGAGGTGCCTTTCGTAAGCGATGGCCAGGGCATGGAGAATCGTATTGGTGCTTCCCCCCATGGCCATATCCAGGGCAAAGGCATTGCGGAACGCGGCTTCGCTCAGAATATCCGACGGTTTGATATCCTTTTCGATCAGATGCATAATCTGCCGGCCGGCCTGTTGTGCCAGCTCGTGCCGTTTCGGATCGACGGCCAGTATCGAGCCGTTGCCGGGCAGGGCCAGGCCCAGTGCTTCCATCAGGCAGTTCATCGAATTGGCTGTAAACATACCCGAGCAGGATCCGCAGGTGGGGCAGCCCAGGTTTTCCAGCAGGGCCAGTTCCTGTTCGTCGATCTGTCCGGCCTGGAACTGACCGACCCCTTCGAAGACGGAAATCAGGTCGACCTTTTCACCGGATTCCTTCACTCCGGCTTTCATCGGTCCGCCGGAAATGAAAATTACGGGCACATCGACGCGGGCCGCGGCCATAAGCATGCCGGGAACGATCTTATCACAGTTGGGAATGCAGACCAGCCCGTCGAGGCGGTGCGCTTCCACCATCGTTTCCACCGAATCGGCGATCAGTTCGCGGCTGGCCAGGGAATAGCGCATGCCGATATGGCCCATGGCGATACCGTCGTCCACACCGATCGTGTTAAATTCGAACGGAACCCCTCCGGCGTCGCGTACGGCTTCTTTGACCACCTTGCCGAATGCCTGCAGGTGCACATGTCCCGGGATGATATCCACATAGGAATTGCAGATACCGATAAACGGTTTATTAAAATCCGCATCGCTTTTAATCACGCCCGTCGCCTTCAGCAGGCTGCGGTGCGGTGCTTTTTCGAAACCTTTTTTAATTAAATCAGATCTCATTGCTGCTCCTAGCCATCCATAAGTAAAAAGTAGGAAATAAGAAGTAGGAAGTAGGAAATCAACACTTGGCATGTGAGAAAATCGTCTCCAAACTTTCTTACTTCTTACTTCTTACTTCTTACTTCTTACTTCTTACTTCTTACTTCTTACTTCCAAACCCATTAATACCAATACCTAACCTAACCAGTTCCTGGGTCAACCCCAAAACCGTGAAAATATGTTATAAAAGAAGTTTTGTTTTGGGATTGAGGTATGTATCAGCCAATAAGTATGAGGCTGATAATAATAATCCCTAGAAGGAGAATGTGAACCGGCAGGTTAATCAGAATACGTACGACATCGATGCGATCCGGATCCGGGAGGATCGGAACGTGTTTCAGCGTTATGTCGTTTCGTACGTATTGCATAATTTTAACATTTAATTTATAAAATTTCAGTGAACATAAAGTATAAAACCGGATTTGTCAAGACAGTAGGGGAAATAATTTATAAAAAATACAAAATACAAATTAATTTGACAGAATAAAAAAACACTATTAAATTATAAGACTGTCTCAAAAATATTGGAATTGCAGGAGGTTTGTCTTGAAAACATATATTGCGCGAGAAGCGGAAGTACAGGAATCGAAGAAATGGTATGTCGTCGATGCCAATGATATGGTGCTGGGAAGAATGGCATCCCGGATCGCGCATATCCTCAGGGGTAAAAATAAGCCGATTTATTCACCGCATCAAGATACCGGTGATTTTGTCGTCGTTATTAATGCCGAAAAAGTGCGTCTGACCGGAAAAAAAATGGAGACGAAACAGTATTTTCGTCATTCCGGTTACCCCGGCGGTGAAGTGATGACCCCGATCAGCCTGATGCTGAAGCGTCACCCGGAGCGTGTCGTGGAGTATGCCGTGAAGAATATGCTGCCGAAAAACGCACTCGGTCGTAAAATGTTTAAAAAACTGAAAGTCTACGCCGGCCCCGAGCATCCGCACAAGGCACAGGGGGCGGAGAAGCTGGAACTTAATTAGAACAGTGTATGAATGAAGTAAGAAGTAGGAAGTAAAAAGTGGGAGATGAAGATCGTAATATGGGAACTTGTATCCCATTTCTTACTTCCTACTTCCTATTTCCTACTTTCTGCTTTAAGTTCGTACTTTATAAACTAGAATTTGGAGAAACCTGAATGGAAGTCTACACCTCAGTCGGACGTCGGAAAGCAGCGATTGCGCGGGTTCGTATGATCCCGGGCAACGGACAGATCAAGGTAAACGGTTCGGACGTTCTCGACTATTTCAAACGTGAAACACTGATCATGGATATCATGCAGCCGCTGGAGAATACGGAAAACGTCGATACATTCGATTTTGTTATCCGTACCCGGGGTGGTGGTCTGACCGGCCAGGCCGGTGCCGTGCGCCTGGGGATTTCCCGCGCCCTGCTGGCTTACAGCGAAGATTACCGTTCGACCCTGCGCCAGGGCGGATTCCTGACCCGTGACCCGCGCGAGAAGGAACGTAAAAAATACGGTCTGGCCAAGGCCCGTAAACGGTTCCAGTTCTCGAAAAGATAGAGAACCCAGAGCCCAGATGGCAGAACTCAGAAAATGTCATCCCGGGCGGAATGAGCGCAAGCGAATGAAGACCCGGGATCTTTGTCATTATAACCAGATCCCGGATCTTCGCTCACTACCGTTCGCTTCGTCCGGGATGACAACCTGAACTCTGAGTTCTGAGCTCTTTATCAAAACACACACCATCCCCGTTTGCTTTCCGGGTGTTCTGATTAATCAGGATTGGGAAGTCGAAGGGTGGTGGCGGATTAACCCAAAAAAGGAGACATTATGCCTTCCGTTACACTCGAACAGCTTCTGGCTTCGGGTGCCCATTTCGGGCATCTGACCCGCCGCTGGGATCCTAAAATGCGCGACTTTATCTTCATGCAGAAAAACGGGATCCACATTATCGATTTAAAGAAAACCCAGTCCAGCCTGGATAAAGCGCTTAAGGCGATCCGGGAAATCATTGCCGAAGGGTACGAAGTCCTGTTTGTCGGTACCAAGCTGCAGGCCAAGGAGATCATCCAGGCCGAAGCGCAGCGCTGCAACCAGTTTTACGTCACCCATCGCTGGTTGGGCGGTATGCTGACCAACTTCAGCACGATCAAGAAATCGATCAAGCATTATAAAAATCTGGACAAGATGAGCACCGATGGTACGTATGAGAAGATTTCCAAGAAGGAACGTCTGTCTATCGACCGTGAAAAAGAAAAACTCTATGCCGTGCTGAGCGGTATCGAAGAGATGAAGCGCCTGCCAGGCGCCGTGTTTATCGTCGATACGAAAAAAGAACACATCGCCGTGAACGAAGCGCGCAAAATGAATATCCCCGTCTTCGCCATGGTGGATACCAATTCCGATCCGACGCTGATCGATTTCCCCATACCGGCCAACGACGATGCGGCCAAGAGCATCAGCCTGATCGTCAGTAAATTCGCCGAGGCCGTCATCGAGGCAAAACAGAAAGTACACGAAGAAAAAGCTCTGAGCGAAGCGGTTAAACAGGAAAAAGAAGCGAAAAAAGAAGAGCCCAAGCCGGAACGGAAACCCAGGAAAAAAGAGAAAACCGAAACCGAAGAGACATCCGATAAGGAGTAGGAAATATGGCACAGATTACCGCCGCAATGGTGAAAGAACTACGCGAAAAAACCGGCGTAGGTATGATGGATTGTAAAAAAGCATTGAGTGAAGCCGACGGTGATATGGATAAAGCTGCGGATATCTTACGTAAAAAAGGAATCGCCAAGGCTGCCAAACGTGCCGAGCGCGAGGTCAGGGAAGGTATTGTTGAAGCATATATTCATCCCGGCAGCAAACTCGGTGTCCTGGTCGAGATAAATTGTGAAACCGACTTCGTCGCCAATACGGATGATTTCAAAAATTTTGCCCGTAACGTGGCCATGCACATCGCCGCTTCCAGCCCGCTGGCCGTGCGCCGTGAAGAGCTGGACCAGTCCCTGCTGGAAAAAGAAATGGAAGTGTACAAGGAACAGGCCCGTAACCAGGGTAAACCGGATCATATCCTCGATAAAATCGTTCAGGGGCGTGTGGAAAAATACTATTCCGAAGTCTGCCTGATGGAACAGCCTTATGTCAAAGATCCCGATAAATCCATTAATGATTTGCTGACCGAAACGATTGCCAAGATCGGTGAGAATATTACCGTCAAGCAGTTCGCCCGCTTCCGCATCGGAGAATGAACGATTGGGTGAACCACGATTTAAACGGGTGCTGCTCAAACTGAGCGGTGAATCGTTAGCCGGGGGTACCCGGGATGGGCACGCCCTGTCTGGCGGGGCCAGCCAGACAGGCGCTCCAACGGGCGGGAAGAAAACCGGGATCGATCCGGACATCCTGGAGCATTTCGCCGGAGAGATCGGAAAGGCACATGCCCTCGGCGTGCAGCTGGGGCTGGTCATCGGCGGGGGTAACATTTTCCGCGGGCTTTCTCAAAGTGCGCGGGATATGGATCGTGTAGCCGCGGACAACATGGGTATGCTGGCCACGGTGATCAATGCCATCGCCCTCCGCGATGCGCTTGAACACAACGGTATGAAGGCGCGGGTCATGTCGGCCATCCCTATGGAAAAGTTCGCCGATTATTTCGTTCAGCGCGATGCCCTGCGTTACCTGGAAGCCGGCGAGGTATTGATATTTGCGGCGGGTACGGGAAATCCTTATTTTACGACAGACACGGCGGCGGTGCTGCGGGCTGTGGAAATTCAGGCCGATGTGATCATCAAGGGCACCCGCGTCGATGGTGTGTACAGCGCCGATCCGGAAAAAGATCCCAACGCGGTACGTTATGATGCCC
>CAYPHA010000080.1:0-19257 GCA_964410215.1 uncultured Calditrichota bacterium
GTCCTGAAAAAAAATTCAAGTATTTTTTTATTTTATTATCAAAGGCGATCTTTCTGTTTGATCCGCACCAGTCGAGCCTTCGTATGCGGAGCATCAAGGCTAATCGTTTTTTTATATTTTTCGAATGATTCATTAATTGTAATAGTTTTCTCACCGATTTTGCGGAAATCGCCGTTTGATTGCGCCACGTTCCAGCATATTAAAGTAATGGCCATTGGAAATAATGACATCCTGTTCTTTTTCGGCCGCCGTGATCGCCCCGTCAAAACCGGTCCAGGATTGAACCGTGACCCCTTCCGCTAATCCACCTTTGATAATTTCCGTCCAGCCGATCATCTTACGCCCTCTTGACCGGATGTACGCATTGACCTTCCCGAGCGCCCAGCTCTGGAGACCGTCTTCATCCAGAACATTGAAATAAAAGGTAAACACATCATCATTTCCGAGACAATAATTATCCCGATAAAGCGCACCGACATTACGTTCATCTTCAAACGGACCGCCGGTACAGGATAATTCGGGAAAGGCATTCAGCGATGCGACGCAGTGCCCGGGAAATTCAATTTCAGGCACAACGGTTATGTGACGGTCAGCCGCATAAGCGACAATGTCGTGGATATCCTCTTTGGTATAAAAGCCCGGATTAAGCTTCCCTTCCTTGTCTATCAGATTGGATCCGATGCTGACCAGTTTGGGATACCTGTCAATCTGGATCCGCCAGCCCTGGTCATCCGTTAAATGCAGATGCAGAATATTCATTTTATAGAACGCCAGCAAATCGATATATCTTTTAATAAAATCTATAGAAATGTACCGCCGGGCCACATCCAGCATTAATCCGCGCCATGCATAGGCGGGATGGTCGGCAATCTCCAACACCGGCACATTGATAAAATCGTTTCCGGCAATATGTGAGAAGATCAGAATTTGTCGAAGCGTCGTCGTTGCATGAAAAAAACCTATTTCTGTTTCGGCTTCTATTAGGATTTCGTTTTTACTTATTTTGATGTGATATGCATCCTGTCCGGGAGACTCCATTGAATCCGCGCGCCTGAAAATAATAGTATTAGCACTTCGCTTGCCTGTATTATCGACTATAAATTGCTCAGAAAGACCCAGGATAGACTGAATGCGATTCTCGAGCAATGCCCCGGCATTCGCGATTGTTTCATCCGAATTGTCAACAACAATGTGAAGATGTTCATCCAGATGAAAGGTACCTTCGCCAGCAACAATAGATACCGGTTTTGGAATAACAGGCGGATTATTTTCCTGTCCGATACCGATGATAGGAATGCTCACCAGTAAAAGTAATACTAGTAATAAACAATTTAACTTTGTGCGCACGTTTTTCTTCCCTTAAGTAATACAGTTACAGTACACGGATTGATTGAATGGATATCGCATTTATTTATATAATAAAAGAAATATCTTAATTATTCAAGATCATTACCTTATAAAGAAGTCATGTATATGCTTAATGAAGTGGAATTGCAATAGATATAGCCCGGTTCATACGTCGATAAAGGGCCTCAACTCCACAGCGCCCGGTCCAGCGTGCGGTACTGGATCGCTTCGGCGACATGTTCGGAAGAAATACGCGCGGCGCCGCTGAGGTCCGCGATGGTGCGGCCTACTTTAAGAATACGGTCATAAGCCCGTGCCGATAATCCGAGTTTCGTAATGGCGTTTTTCAGCAACTCCTGGCCCTCTTCTTCAATACGGCAATAGCGGCGGATTTCCTTTGATTGCATATGGGTATTGCTGAAGATCTCCACTTCGTCGCGAAATCGTTCCTGCTGCACCTTCCGGGCCGTCTGAACCCGTTCACGTATCTTCGCTGATGATTCGCTTAACCGGTCCGATGACAGCTCCTTATAATTGATAGCCGGCACCTCTATATGGATATCGATCCGGTCCAGCAGCGGGCCGGAGACCCGGGACAAATATTTCTGTATGTGTTGCGGCGAGCAATGGCAATCGTGTTGAGGTGAATTATAGTAGCCGCATGGACAGGGATTCATTGCGGCGATCATGGTAAATTTGGCCGGAAAAGATAGCGATAACGTTGCTCTGGAAATAGTCACGATACCGTCTTCCAGCGGCTGCCGGAGCACTTCCAGTACATTCTTTTTAAATTCCGGCAGTTCATCCAGGAAAAGCACACCGTGATGTGCCAGACTCACCTCCCCCGGACGCGGATAGCGTCCGCCTCCGACGAGGGCCGCATCGGATATGGTGTGGTGCGGCGAACGGAAGGGCCTGTCCGTTACCAATCCCCGGTCGATATCCAACAGTCCGACGACGGAATGAATTTTAGTAGTCGCGATGGCCTCCTTCAGCGTCATCTCCGGAAGAATGGTTGAAAAGCGCTTGGCCAGCATCGTTTTTCCCGATCCGGGTGGTCCGATCAGCAGAATATTATGTCCGCCGGCTGCCGCCACTTCCAGGGCCCGTTTGACATGGTACTGCCCTTTCACGTCCTCGAAATCGATGGACCGCTGTCGGCCGGCTTTTTTTTTCTTTATCGTTTCCCTGTCCAGGGCGGAAAACTCATTATATCCTTTGAGTAAATTGATCACATCCAGAAGAGAATGCATGGGATAAATGTCAATTTTGCGCGTACCCATGCCGGCTTCAACCGCATTGCCTTCCGGGATAATTAGTTTTTCAAATCCCATTTTCTCCGCTTCGATGGCAATGGAAAGCATTCCGTGGACCGGCTTAAGCTGCCCGTTAAGGGCCAGCTCACCGAGAATCATGAACTCCCGGAAGATTTCGGGATTGACATCACCCAACGCGGCCAGGATTCCAAGAGCAATAGGCAGATCATAGGAGGAACCTTCTTTTTTGAGGTCGGCAGGTGCCAGATTGATCGTAATACGTTTCTGAGGTATAAAGCGGTAACCGGAATTTTTGATAGCGGAAATGACCCGTTCCCTGCTTTCCCGCACGGCATTGTCGGGCAGACCGACCAGGTTATAAGCCGGTACATTGCCTTCCATATGCGTTTCCACCTCGATCAGGTGGGCATCGATCCCGATCAGCGCGGCCGTAAAAACTTTTGAGAACATCCGCTAATCCTATTTAATCAACATAGCTATCGTTCCATTATTCACCTGATGCGCAGTGCAGTCCCCTCTTAAAAGAGTATCCATTTTGACGAATTCCATAAATTATTCGCTTAAAAGAATACACACATTTTTTAAGGAGAATGTTTTATTCTTCAAACCGCCAATCACCAGATTACTGGAACATATCCCCATTCTTTGATTTGGCGGTCTTTGGAGATGAGATTTGATTTAACCTGCATGGCCGTAGCAACAATAAACCGGTCAGCGGGATCACCGTGAAACTGACCTGGTAACCGTGTTGAAAGTACGGCAATTTGAGGATCGATCGGAAGTAGTTTTATTCCGGGATAGTAAAGCGCCTGGTCTATCCAGAACTGAACATCAATACGTAGTTTGAGTCGCTCCTTGGAAACAAGCATGGCTATTTCCCAACAGGATATGACGCTTACACCCAGGGTATTTTCAGATTGTATCGTTTCCAGCGCCTTTTCTGAGATTAAATCCGTGCTATCATTTACCCAGAACAACCAGGCATGGGTATCGAGGACAATCATCGGTCAGCATCCCATTGCTCCCCAATGGGCGATATGACATCACCTATATAGGTAGCTGTATTTTTCAGTGGCTTTTCATGAAGGTCCTTCGTTTCATCCACAGGTACAATTTTCACAACGGGCTTCCCATGTTTGGTCACAATAAGAGGTTCATGCGTTCGCGCTACTTTATCAATCAATGCCAGACATTGGGCTTTAAACGTTGCAGCTGCAGAAGTTGTCATAGTTAAAATTCCTTTTATGGTCACTTTTTTTTGACTATAGTTTTATATTAATAACCAATTACATAAATAGCAAGAGAATACTGATTAATTAAATGAAAAATTCCGGCTTACGTGGCATGAGCCAACATGATCAGGTGATTTCTCTCTAAATCCACCTGGAATCTTCCTCTTAATTTATGATTACAAAACGGTACAGTATCCATAATTGTGTATTAAAAAGCGGTGCCGTATCATACCACGCTTAATTATAAGAAAATTCTTAATATTTCAATTGCTTAATATTTTATTGTACTCTATTTTATTTGTTTAGAAATATCAAATTGCAGGGTGGCATACCTTGTAAAATAAAAGCAGCAACAGATTCCAAATGTAATATACCGTTTTGCAGAAACGATCATCAACGTTTAAGTATATAAAAAGTCTGTCACCGGATATTCTGATTCTCACTTTCTTTTTATCCATATCTGTGATCAGTTTGCGGTTCATGACAGACGAACCCCGTCACCGTTCTATCCATATTGAAAACTTCCGGTATGGTAAAGAACCCTCGGCTATTTACTGCAACCGGGGTGACACCCTGCATCTGACGTTTTCTTCGCGGGATACAGGTCATTCGTTCTTCCTTGAAGAATTCGATATGGATGTAAAAGTATCTCCCGGCACCAATACGGTTCTCGTTTTCAAAACCAGTGATCCGACCGCTCCACCCGAAGTTAAAGAAGAGGTGGTTTTAGTCGCGGAACATACCGGCCCGCTGGGCTGGCTTGTTTCGAAAAGCAACTACCGCTGCCATGTCTGGTGCGGCCCGATGCACGCCTTTGAACACGGAAAACTCATCATCAATCCCAACTGGCTGATGCATACGGGACTCGGCCTGCTGCTTGGTATTTTTTTTATCATGCACCGCAGATTCAGAGAAGCTGCCCGGGCCGGTTTCACACAGAATACCATACCGACCAATACCGGTATGGATCTGCTCACTAAGTTTCCTCTACTGGCAAAACTGTTTTCAAAAAACTGGTTTCAGCCGGTGCTCATGATGGTGGCCTTCATCGTTCTTTATATTGTACTGCTCACCACCCTGTTCGGTACGCAAATGTCAGGCCGGAACCTGGGCGTCATGCTGGTCTGGACGGTCTGGCTGTTTCTGGTTGTCACGATCTTCACGCCTCTGGGGGGAAGAATATGGTGCATGGCCTGTCCCCTGCCTGCGATAGGTGAATTCATGCAGCGCGGTGCGCTTACACGCGTTCATAAGGGAAATACAAACGGCTACCGGAACCGGTTTTACGGTCTGTTCAGAAAGTGGCCTGATTTTTTAGCCAACGGCTGGCTGCGCTTATTTTTATTCCTCATTACGGCCACCCTGTCAACAACCCTGGTTGCCAAACCACGAGCCACCGGCATTGCCATCCTGTTGCTCTTTATCGGCGCAACACTTATGGCCGGTGTCTGGGAATTACGTGCGTTCTGCCGCTATATCTGTCCGATCAACACCTTCATCAGCGTATATGGAAAACTGGGCAGGCTTTCCATTAGAAAAGCTGATGCCGAAGTGTGCGCAAAGTGCCGGGCCGTTTTTTGTGAGAAAGGAAGCACACGGGGATGGCCCTGTCCGTACGGACTGAATGTACGGGATATCGACGATAATTATGACTGTGGGTTGTGTACAGAGTGTGTGCGCAGTTGTCTCTATGACAATGTCGCCCTGCGATGGAACCGGTTTTCGGAAGATATAGGCATTAAGGAAAAAAGCCAGGCCTGGACAGCTATGGTCATGTTGGTTCTGGGCATCGTCTATACGATTGTATACCTGGGACACTGGCCGGTGATTCGTGATTATGTCAATATCCTCGACAAAGGCAACTGGGATTTATTCGGTATTTATTCCGTTATTCTCTGGTCAGTTGCTCTCCTGCTTTTTCCGGGATTTTTCTGGTTAATGACCTTTTTGTCTAAACGTTTATCAGTAATAAAGCGAAGTACTTCAGAACTGATGATTTCTCTAACCGGCTATTTGTTGCCAATCGGACTGGCTGTCTGGATCGCTTTTGTCGTCCAGATGCTATTTGTAAACATTTCTTTTGTCGGACAATCCCTTTCCGATCCGTTTGGCTGGGGATGGAACCTGTTAGGACTCGCTGCTACGCCATGGAAGCAGTTTCTACCCCGTATCACCCCCTGGCTCCAGGTTTTTATGGTGCTCTTTGGTTTCATCTACAGTCTGAGGAATCTGTGGCGTATCTGGAATACCAAAGTGGAAGATACCGTACGTGCTGTCCGGGGAATGATCCCACACTCCTTTTTGTTATTGTTTATTTGTCTGTTCTTAATCATCTTCTACGCAAATTAGAGTTTTTTATTAATGAGAGGGTTTCATATTGAAACAGCAGAAAAAATCAAATAAGAGCCGCATGAAGGGCATTCTGATACTATCAGCCCTGGTCATCATTATTTTAGGATTACCGCTGGGTTTCCTGGAATACCAGTCTATTAAGACCGGTAAAACCTGGCAGCAGATCATCGAGAAACTTGTGGTAGAATCCGAGGAGATAGAGAATTTTGCGGAAGCGGTGCACGGTGAAAAAATCGATTTTCTGAGTCCCCGGCATATCGGGACCAAATCGGCCGGCTATCCCCAGATATCCCATCTGCAGCTTGTTGATCTGGATCAGGATGGCCTCCTGGATGTCGTTATCTGCGATGTACTTGGAAATAAAATATCATGGATCCGTCAGCATCCGATGGATACATTTACCGAGATAACCTGCTCAGAAAACATCATGGCCCCCAGCCATATTCAGGCCATAGATTTTGACAGCGACGGGGATTTGGACCTCATAGTATCCTTACTGGGTATGTTGTTTCCGAATAACGACAAAATCGGCTCCATCGTTATACTTGAAAATGATGGTAGCACGAATTTTATCCGGCATGTAATTGTGGAAAACATCGCCCGTGTTTCTGATGTCCGGGCAGGTGATCTGGATGGGGATGGCGACATGGATCTGGCCGCCGTCCAGTTCGGTTATGATGACGGAGAGACGCGCTGGCTTGAGAATAAAGGCAACTGGCAGTTTACTTCTCACATTCTTCAAACCTTATCCGGAGGTATAAATTGTGAGCTGGTGGATATCGATAACGACTCTGATCTCGATATTATTACGCTGATCAGCCAGGAATGGGAAGAGACATATTTATATATCAACGATGGAAAAGGTAACTTCGACGCCCGGCTGATTTACGGCGTAAGTAACGATGATTTCGGTTCCAGCGGGATTTATTTAAGCGATATTGACCAGGACGGCGATCAGGACATCTTATACACGAACGGCGATGCCTTTGATTACATTCCGCCGAGGCCGCGTCCCTGGCATGGCGTCAACTGGCTGGAAAATAAGGGAAACTATACATTTGAATTCCATCGTATTGCAACCTTTGGCGGCGCCTATAACGCACGTCCGCTGGATGTCGATAGTGACGGCGATCTGGACATTTTTGTGGTCAGCAGTTTTAATCTCTGGGAAGATCCGCAGAAGCAGAGTTTTATCTGGCTGGAGAATGATGGAAACATGAGTTTTATCCGTCACGATATTACAAATAATCCAACCCATATACTGCCACTGGAGCTGGGTGATTTCAATCAGGATGGCCGGGTCGACATGGTTACCGGCGGGATGCATGTCTATCCGCCATTTGACCGGGTTGCCAGGATCGTGCTCTGGACCAATAACTGGCCGGGGGATAACGATCAATAACAAGGAACCAATCATATAGCACGGGCCTTTTTTTGTGAAGAAAAAAAGTGCGGAAAAACAGAACATCGGGAAAAATATAAAGAAATTCAGAGCTTTAATACTTTCATCCATTGCAATTGTTACTGTCATCCTGATGATTTGGGTGGTATATCCTTTATATTCCAACTGGAAAAGCCGACTCTATATACCAGACCTGCCGGACATTTCAGGGCAGTCAGAAATACTTAAAAATTACTTAGGCAGTATGCACAGGAAGGCCTTGGATAATCCTCAATCGGACCGTATTGTCGGACGATTAGGAATGGCTTTTCACGCCAATTTTTTTTACAAGGAAGCGGAACGGTGTTATCTGCGGGCAACGCAATTAAATGACAGGCAATGGCGCTGGTATTATTACATAGCCCTTCTCAGAGAAGAAACGGGCGATGCCGGGAATACTATCAGTAATCTGGAAAACGTACTCGAGCGAAACGAGCACATTCCCATGGCCTGGTATCGTCTTGGTAATGCCCTGTTCAAGAAGAATCAATACAGTGAGGCCTCCCGCGCATTTAACCGGGTTCTTGAGAAAGACTCATTTACGTTTACCTCCGACCAGGGAAACGAACTATCCAACAGGGGTGCCTTTCCTTTAAGAGCCTACGCCCTTTTAAATCTTAATCGTATAGCCATCTACCAAAACGACTTAAAAAAAGCACAAAATGGATTGTTCGATCTGATAAAAAAATATCCCACATTTGGGCCGGCATACCAGCTTTTGAGTGATGTCCATTACAGGCTGGGTGAAGAGGATAAAGGCCGGCTCTACGCTGTGCAGGCGGCTGATTTTATGAATTTTATTCCGCCCGCCGATGTCATCTATGATGATCTTCTTTATTATTCACGCAGCACAGAATTTATTATGAAACAAATTGACATTGCCAGGAAAAGCCGGAACATTGAATGGGCTGTTGCGCTGAATCGTCATATTTTTGAATATGACCCCTATGAAAAACTGGCCCTTTCAAATTTACTGGAAATCATGGTCCTCTCAAACCAGACAGAAGGTCTGAATTCACTGGTTACTATCTTTATCAAACTGTTCAACGATGATGGATACGGACTTTTAAAAATGTCACGGTTCCTGATTTACCACAGGCAGTATCATTATGCCCTGGAATTAATCAGGCATCTTGTTTCCATCGATCCGGAATCCATGGAAGCGCACATAGAATTTATAAAAATACTGGGCCATCTGGGCGATTATACGGAAGCTGAAAAATACTGCAGGACCATGATAATGAAGCACCCCGGCAATACATCCCTGCGATTTGAACTGGCCCGTATCTTATTGCAGCAGGGAAAATTCAGTCAGTCAGGAGACCAGCTTGCGGCAGCAAGAAAGCTGGAGCCGGATAACAGTGAAGGACTGCTCATTTTCGCAAGACTTCACAGAAAACAAAATAATGTCATGAAGGCCCTGGATTATTACACACAATATCTGGAAAGAAACAGTTCGGATCATTCCGTCAATGTGGAACTGGGAAATTATCTTATTGATTTGAGAAAGTGGAAACGTGCACTGCGGCATTTTGAGAAGGCTTTATCACAATCGCCCAATCATGTCGACTATATAGAACGTTACGCCTGGATCCTCGCAGCCTGCCCGGATCCTCATATACGAAATGCTCAACGGGCTTTAGGATTCGCTGAAAGACTCTCGGCCATTCAGAAGAATTCAGTGGAACAAATAATACGGTCTGCAATGACCATTTCCGTGGCTTATGCCGGGATCGGACAATTTGACAATGGGTTAGCTGTTCTTATGAAATATAAAGAAGCGGTTGAATCAACCGACCAGAAAAACACGAAACTGAAGTTTCAGCAATTACAGCTATTATTCGAGTCCCATACCCCCTACCTGTTATAGTAATAGCTGTAATCAGTAGTCAATACTGCTCCCGTTTTCTCATCTGACTCCTTGCCGGAAATACATTTATTGGCGACCGTAATAAGGCGCTCCCTTACTTTCCGTAAGGATTTTATAAATCGTAAAGGTTTCCAGATCCGATGTCCTGCGGTTCTGATAAATATAGTGCCCATTGCCGTATACGATCTGTGATACGGAAAACAACAGCATTCTCGGATAGAGTACCTGTGCGGAACCATCCGGGGAAATCGTAATAATCGGGTTTTCTGTATTATTGGTTCCGACGAATATCGTTCCGTTTTCATCTAGCGTGATGGATTTTATGGTCGAAGTGGCATGATCTCCCGCATTATTCCAATCAAAAACAGAGGTTATTTCTCCCAGATCTCCTTCGGATGAAGTTATATCAGCCTTGAAAACACCGCGTTCCGGAAAGGAAGTATTGGAACCGGAATAGGCTGCCGCAATATATACGGCGCCGTCGTACACCTTAAGCGAGTAGACAACAAAATCGTCAAAATCACCTACCTTTCGCGCCTCTGAAGCATCCGCATCGGTAACAATGATCCCCTTTCTGTTTCCTGCCGTATATATGTTATGGTTCTGATCGAAGTCAAAAAAACTGACGCGTTCCGGTAATTTCGTAAATACTTCCGTGGTTCCTTCATCAATCTTAAACCTGTAGAATGTGTCAAAACTATAGAGCATATAAAGATAGCCGTTTGGTCCCGCTTTCATATCGGTAAGGAGCGGTACCGGTACCGTACCGATTTCGACAGTTGAACCGTCAGCCAGGAATTTGTGGATAACGCCGGAACTTGACTGTCTTACAAATGCATAAATATTTTCATCGGCATCGACGGCAATGGCGTAATAATCATCAGTCGTTCCTTTCTTGCCAACGCCCTCTTTAATGTTTCTCAACTGATAGGGTGCATATTCCGCGATCTGGTAGGCACCCGGTACAATGACTTTTATAGTCATCGAATCACCGGCTGTCGGTGTGGCTTTAACGGTGATTTCCGTACTGGAAGCAGACAATACGTGTGCCTTCTCAGTGCCGATATAGACTGTATTTCCATTTACACTGTCCATGCTCGCGGCAAAGTTTTCACCGGTTATCGTAATTTCCGACAAGGAAACGAGGGCATACTCCTCGGGTTCCACGTGTGTGATTACCGGTGCCGGTTCGCCCGACTTATCAGGATCAAATACAGTCGGTATCGTATCCTGTTCACAGGCAAGACAGGCGAACAGCAGGAATACGATACAGATGATAATTATTGTTTTCATCGGAACATGCATGATTTAAATCTCCAGTATAATATATCGCTTTCAATACTTAATAAGACAATCGCGCAGTAAGACGGGAAACATTCCCGAAAATTTCAAATGGAGTGTAGGAATAGTCCACGGCAAAGCCCATAAGAGAAACACCGGTACCAAAACTCATTCCATACTCATCATTACCGGAAATATAACCGCTGCGCAGGAAGAATTTATCTAGGAATGAATATTCCAGGCCGACACCCAGTTGTGGTGCATAGGAACGGGCATCGAGGGTTTCAACGGACATGATCAGGGCATGCTCATCCTGGAATGATTCGGCAAAATCCATCAGATCCATGGCGACTCCGAATGAAAAAGTAAGGGGCAGCTCGAAGCTTTCCTTGGCATATCGTGCTTCCTGAGAGAAATTGCGGACGGAAAAACCAAATACCACACTTCCGAAACCTGTTTTATACAGCGTTCCAAAATCATATGCCAGCAGCTTCAGTTCATTTTCCACATCAGCCGTCGTGGAGTCGGTTGCAGGTATAATGCTTTCACCAAGGTTCTGTCCCACATATTTCACCTGCCCGCCGACGGAGAAATTCTGGTTCAGCATTTTGGAATAACCCAGGCCGGCGGCAAAGGCAGTCGGCGAAATGGTTCCCACATCTTCATACCCCTTTTCACTGGTAGAAACCACCGTATGTTGCACCTCTCCGTAATCCACCATCTGCAAACTGACCCCAAAAACACCCCAGTCCCCCTGTCCCGGCCGGAATGAGAGGCTGGCGTTATTATGACTGATATCCGCAATCCATTTATTCAGGCTGAACGTAACATCGACGAGGTTTTCCGAAAATCCCATGGTCGCCGGATTAAAAAACAGGGCATTTGAATTAAATTCCCGGCTGGTTACCATACCGCCGAGACCGGCGGCCCGGGCATCAGAAATGACACTCAGGAACTGCATGCCTGTCTGTGCCAGTTTATCCTGTCCCAGGATACCTGAAAACGGTATAAGGACGAACACGAACACGATGAATATTATTTTACTGATAGCTTTCATTATACTTCTCCGGCAATGAATTGGCCTGTATAAAAGGTCATCTGATTACAATTAATTTGCGAAACGCGGTTTCACCTTTCTTTATCGCAAGCTCCCCGGTATCCCGGTCATACACGTCACTGGTCACTTCAAAATGAACGATGTATACACCGCTGACCACGACCTGATTGGATTCCGTCAGCGAATTCCATAACTCATCGCTGCTGCCGTCATTATGAATAATCGTTTTGATCAGGTCACCCCGTTCCGTAAATATCCTGATAAGACATTCCCCCGGAAGCCCGTAGAAGGCAATGCGGTCGCTGGCTCCAGGGGTTAATCCAAACTGCAGGCTGCGTGAACGGATATCATAGGGATTCGGAACAATCCTGATTTTAGACAGATCGGATTCAGCGGGACGTCGTAGGTATGCCGGGACATTTGTCATCGTAAAAAATTTGCTGCTTGCCAGCGGCACACCAGGAGTAATATCGTTGGCAGAACCGTCATCGATACTTTGAACATAATAGTAATAATCGAACCCACGGGCTGCTGTTACATCATTAAATTCATTTGTCAGGTCATTTAGTCCACACTCAAAAATTTTTGTATAAAAAGTATCCGGTTTACCGATTGCACGGTACAAACGATATCCCGCAAAATTTGGATGGGATTCTGCGTTGTCAGACCACGTTAAATTGATCCGGTCCCCGCCTGATTTCACTTCAAACACTTCAGGGGCTGGCGGTGGTTGTGGAATATTAATGCCATTCTGATAATTAGCAAGCGCTCTTCTGAACGTCTCCAACAGCGAATCTTCACCTGTCATCACCCAGGCATCTTTATAGACATCCGGATCAGACACGTTGGAACCATCGGGCATTTCGAATGTACTCAACTGCCCCTTCAACCCCTTAATCCAGTTCAGCCCGACTTCATCGGCCTTTTCTCTGCTTATTCCGGCAACAGCTTCGGCAAGAACAATGGTGACACTGTCTCCCGGCTCGAGCGTATAGGGTCCGAAGCCCTGCCCCTGTGAATAGCCGCCGGGATCGTCTCCAAATAGATCGGCAAAGTCATCCCCTACTTTTTCGGCATGGGTGGGTATCTCATGTCCACTGGTCATTTTATTATATTTCGAGGACATGGATTGCAAAAAGAACTGGTCGCTTCCGTACTGCTCGTTATCGGATCCAATGGAGATGGTGGTACGTGGCTGATCGAGATCGTCACTTTTATCCGCAGGGCCTTTATCTGCGTGAAGGGTTACGACTCCGACAAACTGCCGGGCTGCCATGCGGCCGTCGCCATTGCGATTGTTATAATAGGGGCATCCCAGGGAAGCATAATCCGCTTCGGAATGTTTTCCCATCCATGTATAGTGGGCGCGCATTTCAAAATCCGGGGCCGTGGGATCCTGTCCGATCTGATGATTCATGGCATTTCTGCCCCATGCGATATTCTGATCAGGTGCCCAGGTCCCCCCTACCGCCCGTGCTTCTTTACCGAAACCGTAACGGTACTGAAAGAAGAAATAGAGGTCCGTCAGCGTTTGCGGATCGCTGTTACCTTTATCATCAACGATACCCGTATTTTTAAACGTATATTCATAGATAAAATAATTATCGTGGTTCTGCTGGCTGAAGGCCATTAGTTTCCGTGTATAACTGAGGCCGATATAGGTATCAAGGGTATTATAAATGATCCGGTCCGCTGGTATAGTTTCATCAACTTCATCAACAATATCATTTAACTGGTTATCCGTGGCAAAGAAGCCATCGACAATAACGGTGGGTGCATTGAAGCGCCCTTTCATATAAAATTCAACCGGTATAATTTCTGTCGCAGGATTGGCGATTCGTGTACCGACGCTGATCACTTTATAGGGAAGCGTCGCTTCCAGGGTTCTGTCATAATAATTCGTCGCTCCGATCCACAGTCCCTTTGCCGCCTGTTGATCGGAATAAGCGAAGTGGGCATCCCATCGCAATCCATCCAATTGATCACTGATCCGGCCGATTTCAATTTCAGAACCGAAACTGGAAAACCAGCTGTGCAGGGAACCGACTCTGAGCCATTTGATTTCCTGGATCTGTGCGTTTACAGAACCGGTTCCGGCGATGGCGAGCATCATACAAGCAATTAGAAGTTGTACAAAACGTTTATTCTGCTTTCTCATCTCATTCCTCATCGGATAAAAAACCGTTTTCTTATAATTTAAATGTCAGGTTAATCCCAAAAAATAATTGCCGCGGATTCAGGAAATTAAAAGACGTTTCATTGGGCATATCAATATACGCCTTATCTTCCAGAATCTTATCCAGGCGGGACTTGCTGACCTCTGTCCAGGCTGTCCCGTCATACTGCATGTACCGTCCGCTGGCGGACTCATAATAAAAGGCCCGTGTATTCGGATTTTGAAGCGCACTTATATCACCCACCTGTTCAATCGGCTGAAATTCAACACCCGTTTTCCTGTAATCACCATATTTATCATCACCGACAATATTATTATACGCATTACTTCTGGGTAAATGGAGGGAATCCCAGTAATCATCATAGTCATGCGCATCCATAAAACCGGCCAGTGACAGTTTCTTTGTATTAAACACGTTATTGACATCCATGATAAAAGTGACCGCAATGTTATTGAAATCGATTTCTTTTGTCATTCTGAGGTCCACATTATGCCAATCTCTTGATTTCACATTCTGAAACACGCCTGAGATTTTATTCGTGTTCCGCGTGGCTCTCCATCCGGTCCTCCAGTCCCCTATCACCGACAGATTCCAGTCTTCAAAAACGGCGAAGCCCATCGGTTTCGGTCCGAAATCATCCGGGGTTGTAAACGTTAGGGCGGCATTAGCCCAGGGTTGAGGTATGGGTTTATTCTGTGCAAAATTCCCCGTATTGTTTTCAAAATCCCTCTGGTCCGATGGATTCTGATAGGCAACATCGGTACCAAACCGTCCGGACGATTTCACCTGGTAGGAATAGGTGGCAAATCCTCTCCACCAGGTTCCCCTGCTCTTTTTTACAGTCAATTCAAAACCACGGATATCCTCATAGCTGTTGGAATTGGCGGCTCGGTAGTTAACGCTGGCATCCGCGCTAACATATTGTGTTGTGGCTATCTGATCGGTGATATCGTGGTAGAAACCGGCCAGTTGAATCAGTAACGATCCGAACAAAACATGGTCATAACCCAGCTCGTAGGAGATTGTTTTAGCCAGTTCCAGGTTGGGGTCACCAAACCGTTTGACTTCACTCAGTGTGCCGCGTGATAACTGCAGAAGCAGTTCATAACTGGGCAATTGTTTGAAATGACCGTAATTAAAGAACAGTTTCGAATTCTCCGTAATCGGATGCGATATACCCAGACGGGGGCTGAATGATATCTGGGCCTTCGAATCTTTTTCCTCGTATTCCACTTCCTCGGTATACCCCGCACCAAAATAACTGCGTGCATAGGGGTTAAGATCGGGCCAGTCGGTCATGGAGTTGCTGTAATCCAAGCGCAGTCCGACATTGGCAATCCATCCTTCAAATTCAATCTTATCCTGTACGTAGAATGCCGCCCGGATGGGTGTATATTTTTCATCCACATAAATATTGGTGCTCGGAAAATTAGGATTATGCGAACCAAAATTCAGATCCAGATTATTATATACAAATTCCACTCCCGTTTTAACCTGATTATTATAATTGATCTGGCTGATCAGATCCCATTTCAGTGCTACTGAATAGGTTTTGGTTTTGTCACGTGCTGTACTGTTGGAAAACCCAGCCCCGTCACCAATAGAGCTGCCCAGGTTTTCTCCGTAACCGATCGGTGCGGGATTAACATAATAACCGGGAAACAGCTGATAGAGATCCGAATCATCCCGGTCTGCTGTCGGTCTGGTAAAATAGTCTCTCTGGAAAAAATCCAGGTTTATATCATAATAGGTCCTGGTGGATAATACGTGTGTTAATTTACCCGAAAGGCCAAAATGATTCACATCGGCAAGGGACCAGTAAGCATCGGAAAAGATAAAACTCTTACGACCTGCATTCATCAGCAATTGATTGACAATCTGTGATGGTGTCCGGACATAGTGCGTGCTGTTCTGCAACCCGTTGGTTCCCTCCAGGGGGGCCTGCTGCGGACCGTTTATGGCTATATTGTAACTGTTACCGCGGATAGCTGACAGAGATAATTTCACCTTATCGTTTACATTGGAAGTCAGTTTCAGCGTGAAATTATTGTCCAGATAATCATCCCGGGTAAGGGGAATCAGGAGCATCTCCCGCGTTCTTTTATACGTCGTATAGAAACGCAGATCACCCAATGCTTCTCCAAAATACGGTACCGGGCCTCCGAAACCAAAATCAACATCATAATCATAGGCCTCTGTCACGGGTCGTTTACGATGGCGCCATTCGAACTCCCGCTGGGCTGCTGCCGGTGAAAGATCGTTAGAGGGGTCATCATCTTCCATCAGCTGCCTGGATAGTTCATTCCACCCGTCAAATACCGGATATTGCCTCTGTTCATACTGGTCCCATGTTCCGTTTTTCGTGCCGACAAAGGCAACGTCGGGATCAAGGTAAGGCCTGAGCCAAACTGAATTCGGATGAAACGGAGATATGCCGAAATGCTTTGGCGCATACGGACTGGCCCGGAACGTGATGGCACCTTCCCACTGGTCCCGCCGCCCTTCTTTGGTCACGACATTCAATATGCCGGACCGGACCTGCCCGTATTCTGCGTTAAATCCGCCGCGTTCGAGAGAAATCTCTTCAATTCCGCTCAGGGCGATATTCGTAATCGGCTGATTGTTCCGTGGATCACGCATGGAAAATCCATCGAGAAGAAACAGGGCTTCATCCGCACTGCCGCCTCTGATGACTAAACCCTCTTCTACACCCGCCTGCATCTGGACCACCTCTGCCACCGAAACCTGTGGTAAAATTTCCATCTCATCGGATGAGATGGAAGTCCGGCTGGCCGAGACATCCGCTTTTATGATTTCCCGTTCCGCCACGATAACAATCGTCTCTGTACCGATGGTTTCACTTTGTAGGCTGACATCCATCCGGGTTGTCTGATCACTGATGACCCTGACTTCGGTAATGCGTACTAATTCGTAACCGACCATACTGATTTCTACGGTTTTCACCCCCGGTTGAACATTGAGGATATTGTAATGGCCGTTTTCGTCTGTAGCCGCTCCCAGGGGTTCTCCAATCAAATAGACATTAACACCCGCCAGGGGCTCCCCTGTTTCCTTATCGGTGATGGTTCCGGCAATTTTTCCCGTCGTGCCGGCCTGCACAAAGAACGGGAACAGGTATAAAATGAAAAGTATGATAAATTGTTTTGTAAAATTGCCCTTAAGCATGTAAAATGCCTCCATAATAGACCAAAAGATGCATTAAATATTCTAAAAAAAGTAATGGATTCAGCAACCTGATTGACTGATAAATATCAACAGTTCAATCAGTAAAACCCTAAAGACACAATACGTTTTTCATAATAAACTTAAAAAAATCCTCATGCAACCAAATTGATAAATAATTCCCCAATGATAATCGTTTGTAAGATTTGACAGAGATCTGTTAACCTGCTATTCCGACATAAATTTTGTCACACTGACCGGTCCGTACAAGGCATCTGCATTATCTTTCAGAACAGTTTCGAGAACAACGGCTTCCCCGGATTCATTCTTACGTATCGCAATGCGCCGTATACGATATTTATCCTTCTGGTAATCATAAGAAACACCGTCATCTTCATACAGATCGAAATATCCATGATCCGTTCCATAAAGACGCATTTCGAGCGCATGTCCCTGTGCATCAGCTGCCTGATTTACAGCCCCGGTCAACATCGGTATCAGGGCGCCTTCCCTGACAAAAAGCGGTATACGATCATTCAATGCCTCTGCCGTGACATGAATCGTTGTATCGTTGCCGACGAATTTACCGTTATAGAAATCATACCAGTTTCCGGAAGGTATTTGCACCTCGCGCTCCAGGGCATATTTTTCATAGAACGGTGCAACCATAATGGAGGGCCCGAACATGAACTGATCACTTCTTTCAACCCGTTTTTCACGGGCATAAGGATTTTCTTCGCCATGCAGTTTTCCTGCAATGACAGCTTCGTTCAGACTGTTTCCTTCTTCCAGAATCATTGCCCTGACGGGCGGAATACCCTTCCTGTAATAATCCGCAAACGCCGTGTACAGATAAGGCAGGAGGCTCATGCGTAATTTGATCACTTCCCTTACAGGATCAGTCACCTCTTCATAGGACCAGGGTTTCTTGCCTGAAAACCAGGCATTCAGTTTTGCCATCGGTGAGAAACAGACTGTCTGAAACCGATTCAGCCATTCACGGTCTGTCTTTGCATCCCGGATCTCCGGCGTCCAGAGAATTCCGCCTAAACTGGCAGTGGATATCCCGGTAATATATTGCGCGTGATCATACGCATCGCTATAGATTACAAATGGATGCGCCGAGGCCGCTCCATTACTGGCCCTGACCAGCCCGAATGTTCTGATATTCCGTTTCTTAAACAACTCCGTATACAACAATTCCTGCATAATAAGTCCATACGACTGACGCATGATTTCTGCGGATGTACCGGACGGAAAAGTCGCATGGTCGGGCCACAACCAGATATCATAGCCGTCTACTTCATCGATTTTGTATCCACTGACGCCGATACCAATGTGATCCTGATAATGCTGGTCCGCAATGATCTGACGGGCTTCAGGCAAAGTATAGTCCGGTACGATACCAAGCCACACCATATGCGATCCCGATAAGGGATACATTTTCTCGTAGATACGGCTTTCAGGCGAAATAAAGGGATTCTGCCAGAGATTTACCCGTATATCTTTTTTCAAAAGACCCTGTACGAAACCGGCCGGATCGGGAAACCGTTTTTTCTGCCACTCGAAAGTGCATGGGTATGATTTTGTCTGCCAGCCCGGTTCAAGACCGATCACATTGAGCGGAAAGTCTCTCTTTTCGAACTGCAGAACTTCTTCCTCTACCTGCCCGGCATCGACGGTTGCATGAACACGATGCCAGAAACCCAGTCCCCACAGCGGCGGTAAAACGCCTCCGCCGCAGTATAAATTATAACGGGCCACCACATCAAGCATGGAAGTACCGGAGAAGACGATTACCTCTAAACCGTTGCCCTGTATATACATTTCAACCGCGTCAGCCAGGGGAACTGGATCCCAGGGGCCGGGTTGTTCCTCATCCGGCAATGGATTTCTGTCAACCGGAGGCGGATTATTGGGAGAGTCCTTGCGGTTACCTACCTGGACATACGCTTTTAAAAAACGGGCCGTGTTAATAAAAACCCCGTACCCTTTACTGGAAATGTAAAACGGAACAGGCGCATGCGTGCGGCCGCCGCC
>CAYPHA010000081.1:0-15394 GCA_964410215.1 uncultured Calditrichota bacterium
TCATGATCGGATTCACTTCATGTGATGGTTTTCAGGAACAAATCGTTTCTGTTGAAGTGCCGGTTGAAAATGTTTCATCTGTTCTCGTTTTAAATGGGGAAATTGAAAAGGATTCAATCGCATGGGTGCAAATCAGCTATTCCGAAAGTATTGACGCCCCGGCCGGGACACCGGTAAATTACGAAGAAAACGCATGGGTCACTATTGAAACATCCAGTGGGAACATTGAACCGCTGAGTTATACCAGCAATGGAATGTATAAAGGCAGTTCAATAGCGGGAACGGTTGAAGAAACATACACTTTGACAATTGAAATCAATGGACAAATATATTCCGCTAGCTCAACCATGTTCCCTGACCCCGGATATCAAGAGGCATGGATTACAGGAGGTATGGTTAATGAAAAAGGCGGTCCAATCGGTCTTTCCTATTCTGAGGAATGGATAGTGAATGATCCAAGCAACACACGTGACAGGTATTTATTTGAATGGTACATAAATGGATTCCATCTGGTTGAGAGGGATTGGGCTATTGACGACAACCGTGTAGTCAACGTAAATGAAGGATTGAGGTTGGTAAATCCAACTATTGATCCGGGACCAAATGAATATATAGTTTTCAGAGCGGCTGAAATTGATAAGATCACTTATGATTATTACAATATGTACGAAAAAATTGTTCGTGGCATTATTGGCGGCGATGCCCAAACCCCTTTTAACCCGGTATCAAATTTTGGTGAAGGGACAATGGGTAATTTCAGGGCGGTTGCTTTTTCATCAATTACTTTACTGACCCCACCAAATCCCGTAGCAGTTGGGCAGGATGGACAGAATGTGATTGCTTTTCCTATCAACAAGTTCTTTACAAAATACAATTTATACTGGAGTAATTCAGCAGACATTTCAAAGGAAAACGGCAATGTTATCTCTGATATACTGTTGATTACAGAAAATGGTATTGCCTTTTATTCCCATAAATATCTGACTAATGGAACTGCATATTATTATTGTGTCGAGGTGGAAGATTCTGAAGGAAACATTTCGGTACTTTCATCCGAAATAAGTGTTGTTCCAAACCCTGCTGTGCCTGTTGATGATACCCCGGACATAGATTTTGGTGATACCGGAGGTGGAAAAGGTGATTATGACTGGAAAGGAAGCGTATCATCACCCTATATACATACAGGACTTTCTTCCGGGGTCACGTATTACTATCGAGTAGGGGCTTATTCTGGAGAGGATGTATATCTTTCGGAGGAAGTGAGCGCTACAACTCGTTAAACAAATTAAAAACCACTTGTATCTTCAAAAACAAGATTAAACAATTGAGGTATTATGATTATGATGCGATATATATGCAACTATATTGCCCTTTCTGTTTTAATTATTTTAACAGGAGATTTGGGCGCACAGGAATTTAAAGGTGGCGTTGTAAAATATCAGAATATAAACAGATACAATTGGGAATCCACATTTGGTAAATTTGATGATCCACAATCAAATGCGTGGGTGGCATCATTGCCCAAAGAGTCTGAGAGTGCAACGATTCTTTATTTAAAAGGAAAATTGGCTCTTTATGAAGATGATCCTGCTGAAAAAAAAGCCATTTCCGAAAAATTGCAAGTGGCAATTATGAAAGCTAACTATTTTAAGTCGCCCAATCCTGAGTTAAAGAGAGTCTATTATCATTTTGGCAAAAATGAAATCACCAGACAAATGGAGTTTATGACACGAAATTTTCTGGTCACAGATCAAATGGACAGACTTTCCTGGAAGATGACGAATAAGCGAATCAAAATACAAGATTATACTTGTCTAAGCGCGGAGATAAAGAAAGGAGATCAAAATATCACCGCGTGGTTTACTGCTGAAATTCCAGTCTCGGCCGGGCCTGACGAGTTTTATGGTCTTCCCGGATTAATCCTGGCAATTGAAGTCGATGGAGAAACCGCTTTTTTAGCGACGTCAATTGACCTGACTCCGCCTGACAGCGATTTGCTCTCAAAACCTGACGATGGAAAAAATGTTACACCGAAAAAATTTGATCAGATTGTTGAGGAAAAAATACAGGAACACAACGATTTGAAAAAGTCTGAATACCAAGAAGGAAAGATGTATTTCAAAAAATAATGGTTGATAATAATAACAACTTAAAACGCCACTGTAATCGAATATTTTATGAAAGTAGATGATCATTTAAAATTATTAGTTATAACAATATTGCTTGTCGGCTCAGCAATTCCCTGTTTTGCACAACATAAAATTAAAGGGAGGGTAATTGATGAAAATAAAGAACCGCTACCATATACCCAGGTTGTACTTTTAAATCCTGCTGATTCGACTTTACAGTATTATGATGTTACCGATAAATTGGGGTTATATGAAATAAATCATGTCAGACCTGGCACTTTTCTAATGCAAATTACCTTTATCGGTAAAGAGACAATTTACGAAATAGTGACACTACCATCGGAACATGGGGAGAACTTCGAGGATAAGGTAATGCAAGACAAACCTATAGAGAGTGATGATGTGGTCGTAACAGCAGAATATATTCCAATTAAAATTGAACAGGATACGGTGACGTTTAACGCCAAAGCCTTTAAAACCAGAGAAGGTGCTGTTGTTGAAGAACTTCTCGAAGAGATTCCCGGCATTGAAGTGGATAAAACCGGCAACATAAAAGCCCTTGGTGAAGATGTAACAAAGGTGTTGGTCGATGGTAAAGAATTTTTTTCCGGCGATACAAAAGTCGCCACAAAAAATCTACCGGCAAAAGCAGTTGAAAAAGTAAAAGTATATGACAAAAAATCCGAAGGATCTGAATTTATGGGAATCGATGATGGAATTCAAAATCGGACTATCGATCTTCTACTGAATGAAGATAGTAAAAAGGGGTGTTTTGGAAACCTGGAATCAGGCGGCGGAACCAAAAGCAAAGACAATTACCATTATAAAATCAAAGGAAATGTGTACCGCTTTTCCAGTGCGGTCCAGGCAGCATTATTAGGTATGGCAAATAATGTCAATGACTTTGGATTCAAAGGCAAAGACCATAATATTTTTGGCTCACAAATCAATGGTCTGAATAACACTGGTGCTGGAGGATTAAATTTATCTTATAATAGCAATAATTACAATCGTTATTATATCAGCTATTTGGGAAGTTCCATAAAATCCGACCACCTACAAACAACTTCGACCGAAAATTTTTTACAAAACGGCTCTTATTATCAGGATTCTGAAATGGTTAGAGATGAAACCGATACACCTCACAATATTCGATATGGCATCCATCATCGATTCAATAAAAATCACAACATGATTATTAAAGGAAACATTAGTATCAGTTCGAACAATTATGATTCTCAGGTCATGACAGATTCGCGCTTGAATGATGCCCTGGTGAACAGTTTGGATAATACAACTGACAATCATTCAAAACAGAATAGTTTCTCCGTTCATGGTAATGATATTATCAAACTAAATGATGATAAAACTCAGCTCAAAACTGATGTTTATGTTTCACACAGTAAAAATTCCAGTGAATTGGATTGGATCAATAAAGAGACATTTTATCAAACGGACAGCATAACAATTGATGATCAGTATCAGGACAATACCAATGAAAACCGCATCATTTCATTTGATCCAACATTAGTACAAAAGATCAGTAAGTTATGGACCGTTCACACCAATGTCCATGTTGGCTCAAACAAGAGAGAACTTAACCGCGAATATGGGATATTTAATACATCAATTGATTCACTGAGTCCTGATTTTAATACCAGTGAGACATTTGTTCATCCTAAAATCTCCTTGCAAAGAGCGACAGACAAAACGTATATGACGTTCAGTATTGGTCTCCGATGGATAAAGTTCGATAAGGTCCTGAATAATAGTACGCTCGGAAAATCAGATTATGTCTATTTTACCCCCCGGTTCCATTACCGCAACAACTACCGTTCCGGCAGGCGAATCGAAGCAGGATATAATACAAGTGTAAATTTACCAGGTTTAAGTCAACTTTTGCCGGTGACCAATACTGTGAATCAATTTGCGTTTTATAAAGGGAATATCGGTCTTAAACCGGAGTATCGGCACAATGCACATATCCAATGGTCCCTATTTGACGCATTTTCATTTATGTCTTTTTTTACCCGTTTAAACGCCGGGTATACAAAGGATAAAATAAGCATATCACAGACGGTGAATGAAAATTTAACAAAAATGAACACCCCGGTGAATGTGGCATATAACTATCATATTTCTTCCTATAATAATTTCTCAACGCCGATACGTCCCCTGGGAATAACATTAAATGCAGAGTTAAGTGAAACCTGGAACAAGGGAATGAGTATTGTTAATTCTGAGGACAATATCCAAACCGTTTTTGTTCATGCAGTGGATGTAAATCTTGAAAACCGGCGACAGGACAAATTGGATGTCAAAGTTGGAGGCTCTGTTCGTGTAACTGATGCAAATTATTCCATAGCCAAAGCCATGAATAATGTCTATTATAACATGACATATTACACCGATATCTACTTCACCCCAAATGATCAGTGGACGTTTGGAACTGAGACTAATATTGTGACTTATAATTCAGAAAGCTTCAAAGAAACGGTGAGTATTCCACTTGTTAGCGCAAGCATCAGGTATTTCTTTGGGAGAGTGAAAAGAGCCGGCATCATCCTGGAAGGTCATGATCTGTTAAATAAATTCTCAAATTTCCAACAGACAAATGGACCGAACTTTATCATGGAGCAAGATAATAATACGATTGGCAGGTATATGATGCTTCGGTTTATGTACAGAATAGGAGCGGTTTTGCGGTGATATTTAATAATTTTTACTCTAAAATTTCATACAAACAGTATACACTATGATAGACAAAACAAATAAATACAACGCATTGTTAATCATTGTTTCGGCAATCCTGGTTGCTTTACTTTTTTCAATCCCTTTTAATGAAATTATCCAACAACACATTTATAGCAAGTCTACAACCCAGGACAAAGCAGACTATTATAAGTATAAAAAGGATTATGAAAAGTCTTTGGATTGGGAGAAGAAGGAAGATTATTACAAAGACAATTACGACAAGTCAGCGGACTGGAAAAAGGAATACGATTATAAAAAAGCAGATAACGAAAAGTTGAATTACAATTTATGGCTATTTTTCAATACCGCCATTGTATTCTATATCGTTGCGATGTTCAATTATTCATGGAAAAACAGACTGTTAAAAAAAACGTCATCCCGGTTATTCCGCATCACTCAATTGTTGTTATCGAATGCTATTCTGATCATTGTAATTGCCGGACTGAGTTCTTTACCAGCCGATTTTTTATTTGGATGGTTCGACAAATATCTTTCAAATTATCCACTACATTTAAGTGCGTTCGAACGTGTTTATAAAATCTTTTATATAAATAATTTTCCAGTTATTATAGCCCTTGGCTTTGCTTATGTTCTGAGTTTATATCAAAAGTCGAAAACAGCAGAAATTGAGACTATTCAACTTAAAGAAGAAAAGATGAGAGCCGAGTTGGGCTCGCTGAAAGAACAGATCAGCCCCCATTTCTTTTTCAATATTCTTAATTCGCTGGGCGCAGTGATCCGAACCGAAAACAAAAGTGACAGCCTCGATTTTGTGGAGAATATGTCCCGGGTGTATCGCTATATTTTAGAGAGCAATCAACATGATTTGGTAAAATTGAAGGACGAAATCGAATTTTTGAATGCGTATTATTTCCTTCTCAAAAAGCGGTTTGGTAATAAACTGGTTCTAAAAATTAATATTTCACCCGACTTATCTGAAACTTCCATCCCGCCAATGGCATTACAATTATTAGTGGAAAATGCCATTCAACACAACATGATTACAAATTCATCACCATTGAAAATAAATGTTTATGCTGAAAATAGCATGATTTGTGTGAAAAACAACTTGCAAAAAAAGGCTGGATACGAAAGCATGGGTATTGGACTGCCCAATCTGTTAAAGCGCTACCAATTCATTGCAAACAAAGATATTTTAATAGATGAAAGTGAAGAATCATTTGTCGTTAAACTACCAATAATCAAATGAATATACTGATAATTGAAGATGAGCACGGCGCCGCTCAAAATTTTCAGGCGATTTTGAGAGAAATTGATCCCGCCATCAAAACGCTGGCGATCCTTGAAACTGTGCAGGATGCCGTCCATTGGATAAAAAATAATCTGGCACCTGAACTGGCGTTTTTCGATATTCAACTTGCGGATGGAAATTCTTTCGAAATTTTCGAAAAAGTTAAAGTTGAATTTCCCGTCATTTTTACCACTGCTTATGATCAGTATGCGATAAAGGCTTTTAAAGTAAACAGCATTGATTATATTTTAAAACCAGTCAGAAAAAAAGATATTGAATTTGCCCTCGGTAAATATCAAAAGATTTATAACAATAAAGATAATCTAACATCAGAAAACTTGTCAAAGTTAATTTTGGAATTAGGCCTAAATAAGAAGAAAGAAACCAAAAAAACGTTTCTTATCCATTATCAGGACCGTATTTTGCCAATTTCAGTTTCTGATTTTGCCTATTTTTTTATTGAACAAGGCAATGTTTATGGCGTAACCTTTCAAAAGCAGAAATATATACTTGACCAAAAACTTGACAGCATTGACGAGCAAATCAGCAGTGAGGATTTTTTCCGTGTAAACCGTCAATATATTGTGTCACGAAAGGCGGTGAAAGAGGCCGCATATTTTTTCAATGGCAGACTTATTCTAAAAATTATCCCACCACCTAAAGATCAATTATTGGTAAGCAAAGCAAAAGCTGCTGATTTTAAATATTGGCTCAGTGGTTAAATTTCCTATCTGGTTTCTCACCTTTTCAACTTCATACCAGTCTGGATTTTTCAACTGTTTCAAGATAAAATCACTGGTTATAGTACATACAGTTCAGTAAATACTAAAATCATAATAAGTTTTGTTTTTATTCGAACTATATAACTTGTATGTTTGTTTAAAGTGGATGGGCTAACCAGCGGTTGGAGTCGGAATTTAAACGCGTCTGGATTCATCGTATTTTGAATATTTATCGAGCGTTTAAATCCGCTCAACCGCATGCCGTTAAAGGCACAAAAATATTTACTTGATGCTATGGGAATGCATTAATATTTAGCTTATATTTCAAGAGTGAATGATCGACAAAGCCCGGGAAAAAACAACTTCCAAAAGAAATTCGGATTTAATATTTCCAACCGTCAGCCTGAAGATACCATTGAATATGCTTCTGCTCATGGTTTAGAACACATAGAGATAAACTTATCCCGTGATTATCTCTCCATTGATAAATTTGACTGTAACAGAATTGAGAATTTGTTCCGGCTTTCCCAAATGCACCAGGTGAAATTCAGTTTTCATGTCCCCTACTTCATTAATATTTCCGAGATGTTATATATGATAAGAAGAGCAGGTGTCAGTTATTTG
Organism: uncultured Calditrichota bacterium; assembly: GCA_964410215.1. Lineage (GTDB taxonomy): Bacteria > Calditrichota > Calditrichia > Calditrichales > CAYPHA01 > CAYPHA01. The sequence continues at coordinate 7,482 of CAYPHA010000081.1, forward strand.
TCACGGTGCATTGAATTGGCATCCGATCTGAATGCCACCCATATTACACTGCACCTCGGCAGTTTTTACTGGTTCCCGGTCGAAGCCTGGACGCGTAAAAAGGCCATAGCACGTTTTATAAAAAATCTTGAAACTATCCTGCAATTATGTGAAGACAAGAAACTTTTTCTGGCTCTGGAAAATGTTGTACCCATTCCGGCAGGATCAGACTATTATCTTTTAGGCGATAATTTGAATGATTTTAACTTTGTCTTCAAGACTTTGGAGTCAGATTATCTGCAGCTTTGCCTGGACACCGGTCACGCTAATATTGCTGAAGGCGTAATGGAATATGTTCTTCATTTTCACAATAAGCTGTGCTGTATCCATTATCATGATAATAATGGATTTAATGACGAACATCTGCCTGTAGGAATGGGCAGTGTACCGTGGGCGGAATTTGCCCGGCAGTTATCTGCCATCAATTTTGATGGTCCGATCATAAGTGAATGCCGGCAAATAGATGCATATGCGGCAGCGAAGCGGTTTAATTCTTTTTTTGATTGAAAATATGTGCACGGTCATAGCATAATGTCCAATCTTAGAGCGCTTCCCCTGTAAAGTCGTAACTCAATTTCTTCTGGATGCTCAGGATTTGAGTGAAAATATTTTTTAGTGTGTTCTGTTCAATCTGAGTCAGCTCATTCGGATTGATATAATTATCCGCCGGAATATGCGTTACGATTTGTCCTGTCTGATGTTTTAATCGTAAATATGTTAAATGATTAAAGGCCATCTTCAGCTCTTCATTCGTCGTTCTGTTGATAATCCCCTTTTCCAGCAAACTATCTAAACGTTCAATGCTATTTGCATTACTCACTTTGTTTTTCAGGGCGTAAATTCTGCAAAAATCACTAATCGGCATAGTCGCAGATTTAATATCGAAAGTTTCCTGGTGCTCGCCTTTTGACTTTAATACAATTTTACCTGTCAAACCTACCGGAGGTTTATGCAGCAGGCAGTTTTTGGTTAAATGCTGAAAGAAACCCGCCTGGCCTTCTGCTGTTTTAAATACATGTTTTCGCAACTGATTCGTTAATTCACTTTCCCCGTATATACACCTGAAATCAAAAAAGATGCTTAAATCAATCAAGTCCTGCTGTTCGGATTTTGTTATCCAACCGTGAAAGTATTCTTTCCATTTAGATACCGATTGACACCATTTTGGATTTTTAGCCATGGCTTCGCCTTCACAATAAGGGTATCCGCACTCATTCAACCAATCACAAACCATTGTTCCCAGTTTATTAAAATATGCATGGACCCTATTCGATTGTTCAGCAGGCACATCATCATAGATAATAGCATTGTCCTGATCTGAATTTAATGCCTGCTCTTCCCTGCCTATGCTTCCCAGGGCAACAAAAGCAAACGGAGCCGGAGGAGGATCAAGTTCATCGATAGCGTAGGAGATCAATTTCTCAGTGATCGCTTCAAAAATCGATGTGACAATATGGGCAATCACAGAGCTTCTTGCTCCGCTATCAATTAACACCTTGACCAAACTCGGGAGTTTTTCTCTAACCGCGGCCAGTGCTTCGACCGATTCAGCCTGCTCAATTTCCCGCAGAAGATAGCTGGTAGAATGCCTCTGCACTGTGACCAATTCTTCGCTGCTGATAATTCCGACAATTTCATTTTCACGATTTTTTACAGCAAGATGGCGGGTATCATTTTCATTCATGGCAAGAAATGCTTCAAAAACGAGTGAACCGGATGAAATCGTAATCAGAGGAGAACTCATTACTTCAAAAATCGGCCGGCTGTAATTATAACTTTCGGCAACGACTCTTTTACGCAAATCATGATCGGTAATGATTCCAACAGTTTCACCGTTTTCCGTTTTAATCAGGGCGGCACTATACCTGGATCTGGTCATCAAAGCGGCAACCTTGTGAATAGGTGTATACATATCACAGGAAATCATGTGCTTCAGAAAATGATTAATCGGTTGATTCAAAAAACGCAGGGAAGTTTGTAGTTCCACCAGTAAATTATCACGCTGTGCTTCGAGTTTTATTCGATCCGAAATATCGTCTATGGTACCGTCAAAATGATCGGGTTGGCCGTTTATATCTTTTACCAGTACAGCTGATACAGATACAACGGAAGTAGATCCATCTTTCGTCCTGATCTGTATTACACTGTTTTTAACAGAACCTTCATCAGTAAGCTTTTTCACAAAGTTTTTCCTGTCTGCTTTTGAACAGAATAACTCGAAAAAGTTTAAAGAATAGAGTTCTTCTTCCCGGTTATAGCCGAGAATAGTGGCCATTGATCTGTTTGCTTCCAGAATTTTCCCACCGGATTCAATGCTTGACCTGAATACTCCGATTTTTATGCTATTAGCCAGAGACAGATATTTTTCCCTGTTCAGATCCAGTTCATCCTCAATTTGTTTATGAGGACTTACATCCTTCACAATAACCGTATACCCTGATTTTTGACCAAGCGCTATTTCTGAAGTATAGAGCAAAACATCAATAATGCTGCCATCTTTGTGTTTTAACTGGGCGGCATATTGCGCATCCGGCTTTTTTCCGGAGGCAATTTCTCTGAAATACTGTGTTCCTGAAGTATCATCATGATTACACAGAACGGCATTGAGATCTTTATCTGAGATATTATTTTCCTCATAGCCCAGCATGCTTAAAAGTGCCTGATTCGAATAAATATAGTATCCATCCAATAACATGACCAAACCATCGGTTGAAGCTTCAACAAGAGCCCGGTATTTGGCTTCTGAATCACGAAGTCCTTTTTCGGCCGCTTTCCGTTTCGTTTCAATTTCCAGGCTTTGTCTGCTTATAAATACTAAAATGAAACCGAGTACAGCCAGAATGCCAAGTGAAAAATACACCAGATTACTGGTTAAAGACGAGATTTCTTCATTCACATCTTCGATATAGATGCCGGTTCCGATAATCCAGCCCCATTCTTTAAATCCCTTTACAAAAGATAACTTCGGAACAATACGCATCGAATCATCTTTCCATTGCCAGCTATAATCAATGTAGCCTTCTCCCTGTGATTCAACGATATGTATTGATTCAACAAAGAGCTTTTTACCATCCGGATCCGTATAATCAGAAAGATCCGTATTATTAAGATCTTTCCTGTAGGGATGCATGATCATGACGGGCGTCATGTCAGTGATCCAGAAATAGTCCTTCCGGGCATCCCCGTATCGCATATTCTCAATCCGCCTGATAGCCTCCTGTTGCGCTTCCGTCAGAGTGATTTTACCATCAGCCACCTCCTTATGAAATTCATCGAGCACACTCCATGCCGAATTTGTAAGCTCACGAATCATCTCGCGCTTTCCTTCCAGCATATAACCCTTTGTAGAAGGAATAACAACCATAAAAAGGAGTATGGTAAACAAACAGAATAGTAATAAGGTCGGTAAGAGAATTTTCAGGAAAAATTCTTTTCTTATAATCATCTTATCCATTACGCTGTTTTTTGTTTTTGTATAATTTCGTCAATTAAGTTGACATATTCAATCGCTAAAGCCGGACTTAAATTCGTTACGAAAGAGATATCATATACTGAGCGTTTTTATTCAGGGAGAACCGGTCCCGGTTCCGATCTGTTGAATCACATGTACTATACTGCGGGTTATGATCTGTTTCCCTGGCAAATGGATAAAAAAACCCCGCTCGAAGCGGGGTTAAACAAATTAATTGGTAGCTAAATTATGCACTTTTGTTGCCAGGAACTTCTTAATTTCAAGCGGCGTCTTATGTTTTGACACCTTCGATCCAACGATATTTGCAATGATTGCCAATGGGGCTCCCAACCATGCGAAATACCAGGCATTTAAATAATAATTAACAAAGTCCTGAAATGGCAGTATTACTCCAGTCTTTCCACTGATAAAATATACCAGAGCGACAACGGTAACAGACGAACCCGCAATGAGTCCGGCCCAGGCGCCGGTTTTATTTGACCCGCTCCACCAGATACCGAGAAGGAATAAGGGGAATATGGTGCATCCGGCCAGTGAGAATGCGACGGCGACCAACTGCGCAATCAATCCTAAATTCATCAGCGCAATAATAGCAACGCCGGCAGCCATTAATATGGTGCCGATTCGTGCCATAAGCATCTGTACCTTTTCAGACGCATCCGGATTGATAACATTATAATATAAATCATGGGAGAACGCCGAGGCACCGGCAACAAGCAATCCTGAAACGGTGGAAAAAGCTGCCGAAACAGCGCCCGCAGCAAGAAATCCTACAATAAGAGGATAAATATCAGCGAGTTGCGCTGTATACACAACAATGGCATCTTTTGCTAATTTCCCAACTTCAGGATTTGCGGAAAGAACTTTACCGAAGGCCGAGTATACCGGAGCGCTCCAGTAAAGAATACAGATAAAGAACAAACCCCAGACAACAGACCATCTGGCATCTCCGGCACGGGGAACCACATAAAATCGCTGGATCACATGTGGCAGTCCTGCTGTTCCTATCATAAGTGAGAAACAAATTGCCAACCATTGAAATGCGGTTTGCCCGGTAGCCGGATCCCAGGGCATAGCAAATTCCGGTGATGGCAGAAGGGCAAAATCATGCCCCATTGCCGTAATTCCCTTACCCGGGGCAATTCCATTGACTATATCACTAATGACAGAACCATAACCAATCTGCGGAAAAAAGTAAAAGTACCCAAATTTGTAAGCTAAAATAAATAACGGAATAACAAATGAAACTATGATAATTACATACTGAATTTGCATATTTTTTGTGACACCTAACATACCAGAAATCAGCGTATAGGCAAGCACGACAGATGCACCGATAATTACCGCCCAGGTATAATCAATTCCTAATATCCATTTAAACATAAGGCCTATACCGGCAAACTGTCCCACACAGTAAGAGAAAGAGATAAATATTGCCAGACCTGCTCCAAATCCTCTCAGCCCTTTTGAATAATACCTGTCACCGATAAAATCCGCAGCAGTATATTTGCCGTAGCGGCGGATTTGGCCGGCCATCAGGATCAATAAAAGCACATAACCGCCTGTCCAGCCAACAACATAAGACAGTCCGTGATACCCGGCCCCATACATTATAGCAGCCATCCCTAAAAATGATGCAGCGCTCATCCAGTTTGACGCAATGGCCATGCCGGCACCTACCGGCGATATCTTTCTTCCGGCAGCCCAGTAGGTTTTAGTATCTTTTGCCCGGTTAAAAAGCCCCACCATAATGAAAGTAATTAATAAAATAATTAAGATAATAGCCGGCCCGACCTTGAATTCACCTTCCAGCACTGTTGCCGACTGTGCAAAAGCATTACCCGAGATTGTTAATATTAAAATAAGTATATATATAAAGTTTTTCACAATGCCTCCCGATCTATTTAATCAATTTCTAGGTTTCTTCAACGACTTCATGTTTTTTGTTCAGTTTGTCTATGGCAACTGCATAAACAACACATAACACGACAAACAGAATCAAAAGGAACTGTGCGGTGTACCAATAGTGAAATGGAAAGCCGAGAAATCTAAAATCAGTTAAAAAGCTCTGATTGTGAATTAAATACAGCTGCATAATTTCAGGTAACGCTTTGACTGCCGAAGGACTTAAAGATGAATTTTCGACTTGTATTAAAGATGTGGGTAAAAGATCCCGCATCACCTTATCAAAACCATCCAAGCCAAGTCCGATACTGGCTGCCGCTATATCCATTACGTCATCATTTAAATCATTCTCAAAAATGGATTTTACGGAATCTGCCTGCATACTGTAGACGGCCCAGCTGAGCGATTCTTTCAAAACAGCTTTATGGTTGTCTTTAACCGCAATATTCTTCCCCAATACCATTAATAACGATTTAGCAAATTCCTGCTTATTCTCCTGTGCGACATCCGTTTCTTCAACTACCCCGGGCCAGACGGAATTGAAATTTTCCAATGTTTTTTCCGGTTTAGGTGTGGTTACAATGATAAGTAAAAAGTGAAATCCAAATACTGCAACTGCCCATATCAGGGCCAGGCGGGAAATTAATTTTTTGTTACTTTTCGCATGTTCTGAAATAGGTTTAAAAAAATTAAAATCGTACTGAGTTTGTTCCGTCATATTTTCCTCTCATTTAAAATTAAACCATTAAATAGAACTTTTACCGACTCGTTAAGAATTTCCTGTAACATATCTTAAATTATCTGTTCAGTAAAACAGATATATACCGATTAATAGTTTAATAAAGCTGCATTATCCGTATGATTTGAGCGAATACCATTATGCGCTTTCGTCTATTTTATACAACAGAATTTTTGCTTAATAACGGAACAAATTTCAAATTAGCTCACAATATAGGAATATTTGATCAAAATTTCACAAAATATTTTTTTACCGTGGTTGATATCTATAATTTTATGATGCACTTAATTTGCAATCAGGGTAGATTTTTTATATATAACAATTTTATTAGTTGGGGAGAAAGCCATTGTTCATCCTTTTTTCATTGAGAATGAAATATGTAAAGTCACTATTAATATGCAGCACTATCGGATTGATTGGTCTGATGCCCCCCAGCAACGTGTCAGGCGAAGAAAATCTTACCCGCCCGCATCCGTTCAGGAATCCTTCTTCTGCACTAATGCTTGAGCTGTCTGAAAGCGGTACCGATCCCTCGAAAATCGACTTTGCAAAGCTGCCGCTGCTTAGGGGCGATCACGCCGTCATCACACGGGGAAACACAAAATGGCATTTCAGGTTACACGCCTACCTGGCCTATGTCTACGATCAATACTGGTGCATGTGGAGTCATGGCCCGGAGGTGGAAGACAAAGCAACACAGCACGTACGATATGCTACCAGCCGGGATGGATTGCACTGGGAAGATCCAAAAGTACTTGCCGGTCCCTCGCGGCAGGATGGCTTTCGCTATATTGCCAGAGGCTTCTGGCTCCGAAACGACGGCAGACTGCGTGCGCTGGCAAGCCATGATGAAGCCGGCCGGTACTTCGGGAAAAACCTGGAACTCCGCTCGTTTCTCTGGAATCATGAAGATTCGTCCTGGTACCCTGAAGGTGTGGTCTTTGATAATACAATCAATAATTTCCCTCCGAAAAGGCTGAATTCAGGTGAATGGATGATGACACGAAGGAACGCGGAACGCAGTGTTTCCTTTCTTATCGGAGGGACCAGACGTTTTGACCATTGGCAGGTTATACCCTTCTCAGGATATATGCTCAGGAGCGGTGCAAGACCCGAGGAGCCCTACTGGTACATACTCTCCGGAGACACACTGATTGGACTGTTCCGCGACAATAGCAGGTCCGGCAGGCTGCTGCGTTCCTTTTCTGCGGATAATGGAAGAAGCTGGAGTTCCCCGGTACGAACCAATTTTCCCGATGCCACAAGCAAGTTCAATGTCCTGCGTACGAGCAAAGGATACTATGTACTGATCAACAACGCTAACCCCGAAAAACGGAACCCGCTGTGCCTGTCTATATCGTATGACGGACTGGTTTATACCGCCATGGCACGCCTGCCGGTTCCTGCACATATTGATGGAGTCACCTGGGAAAGCGGATCACAAAACATGGAGGCAGGTTATGAATCACTCCAATATCCGCACGCTATCGAACATGATGGACATCTGCTGATTACATTTTCGCGCAGAAAGCAGACCGTGGAGATCCTAAAGATCGCTTTGGAAGAACTTGAACGCCTGCTTATTAAGTAATGGAATGTTCACGGACCGTTTATCAGCCTTATCATTGACATAATATTTCAATAATGTTAATGCCGTCGGAAAAATGCTAAAAGTAAATAATATGAGTGGCTCTTACCATGAATTATGATCGTATGACCAAACCTGACCTGATTAAAGAACTAACCAGACTGCAAGAT
>CAYPHA010000081.1:15494-19222 GCA_964410215.1 uncultured Calditrichota bacterium
AAAACGGATCTGTATACTCATGAATATTCCTGTCACAGTCCGCAGGAACAACGCTGGTTCGAGATGCGTGTCGTTCCTTTGAAATCAGATTCAATTCCTGCTATGGCTGAGCTGCCAAAAGGTGCACTGGTGATGCACATCGATATCACCCGCCTGAAAAAATCCGAACAAGAATTGAAGCAAACTACAATGCTGCTCAATGCCACCGAGAAGATTTCAAAGATCGGCGGCTGGCAGTACGATGTTGCGGCAGATCAAATGTACTGGACTGATCAGACTTATGAGATCCATGAAATAGACGCCCGTGAATTCGCGGCCGGTACTCCTGAACACATAAAAAAGAGTATCGAGTGCTATCTGCCGGAGGACCGCGTCAAAATTATAAATGCATTTCAAGCCTGCATCAATGATGGAACCCCTTATGACCTCAGATTCCCCTTCCGTACTGAAAAAGGAAGCAAATTATGGATTCGTACAATCGGCAGTCCGGTCAAAGAGCATGGTAAAGTGGTTCAGGTTATCGGTAATATCATGGACATTTCCAACCAGGAACTTGCAGAACGGGAGATACGGGATAACGCAGAAAGGCTGACAAAAATATTTGATGCACTTGGTGAAAATATCTGGGATTGGAATATTAAAACCGGCGAAGTATTTTTCAGTCCGCAATGGAAAAATTCACTGGGATACCCGGAAGAAGAGGTACCTGATAAAATTGAGTTCTGGGAAAAGTGCGTACATCCCGACGATATGCCGGCTGTACAAGATCAGCTCGATAAGCATTTTAGAGGTGATACTACATTTTATGAAATAGAAAGCCGCCTTTTACAGAAAAATGGAGAGTGGCGCTGGAATCTGAGCCGTGGCAGGGTGATTGAATGGGACCAGGATGGTAACCCGTTGCGTATGATCGGCGCCGATAAGGATATCAGTGAACGTAAGAAGGCCGAACTGGAACTGGCACAGAACCGGGAGAAACTCTCTGAAGCGAACAAAATCATGTCGGGAATTCTGAACCATACACCGACCCTTACTGCTCTGCTCGACAAAGATTTCTATTTTATCTGGGTAAATACCGCTTATGCCAATGCAGGGCATAAAGACATTTCCTTTTTCCCCGGAAAGAATCATTTTGACCTGTATCCTGATGATGAAAATCAGCGCATATTCCGGGAGGTGGTTGAGAGTGGCAAACCATATTTTTCTTACGCCAAACCCTTTTCATATCCGGATCAGCCGGATCGCGGTACTACTTATTGGGATTGGAGTCTGATTCCGCTTACAGATGATAATGGAAACATTTTCAGACTGGTATTTACTCTGGATGAAGTTACAGAACGCATCGAGATGACGCATAAGCTGGCACGCAGTGAAGAACGATACCGCCTCACTTTTAATAATGCACCGTTGAGTATTGTCGTCGCAGATGCCGTTGGTAATATTTTCAACATCAATGACCAGGCCTGTAAAACATTTGGTTATTCCAGAGAAGAATTACTAACAATGAATTTTAAAGATCTTACCTATTGTGATGATCTTGAAGAGTCATTATCCAAATATAACAGGACCGTTCAGAAAGACATCGATAGCTTTACAGTCCGTAAACGGTATGTTCGTAAAGATGGGCGTCTGATATGGGGAAATATTGCTGTTCAGGCAATACGGGATGAATATGACGACCACCAGTATAATATCGGCATTATTGAGGATATAACCGCACGGCAGGAGGCTGAGGATGCCCTGAAGAAAAGTGAGCGTAATCTGCGTACTTTTTTCAATTCAATCAATGATTTTCTGTTTATTCTGGATGAAAACGCCGTTATTATCGAGATAAATGAAACGGTAAAACGACGTCTGGGTTACTCTCATGAAGAACTTTTAGGAGAGTCTGTTTTGTATCTGCATCCGAAGGAACACCGCCAGGAGGCAGAACACATTTTTAACGAAATACAACAGGGCATCCAGGAAGATTCTCCTCTGCACCTTGTATCGAAATCCGGGCATAAAATTCAGGTTGAAATACGCCTGAATCCCGGTCACTGGAATGATGAACCTGCCATATTCTGTATCGGTAAAGATATTTCCGAACTGGCTGTTTCAGAAGAAAAATTCAGAACCGCCTTTCATTCCAATCCGGCTATTGCCGGACTTTCCGATCTTGACAATGGCATATATATAGAAGTAAACCAGACTTTCTATGATAAATTAGGTTTCACACCTAAGGAGGTGATCGGGAACAAGGCGGTTGATGTCGTTAAACTGGATTTGGATTTCAGGGAAAGGACATTGGAGAAACTGCGGAAGTTTAATACTGTCACAAATGAAGAAGCCGTTATTTACTCCAAAGAAGGAAAACCGATTAATGTACTGATCTCGGCAGAAATTATCACTCTCCAGGGGAAAAAATATAATTACACCGCAGCAATTGATATATCGAAAATAAAACAGGCTGAACAAAAAATTCGGGAAAGCGAACAATTCCTGCGTTCCATTTTTCATGGAATCGCCCACTCTGTCTTCGTTGTGGATGTAACAGAAGACGGGGAGTTCCGTTATTCAGGTATAAACCCGTTTCATGCTAAACTGACGGGAATTACAGACAAACAAATCCGGGACAAATCCCCGCAGGACATCCTGCCATACGATGTGGCCATGCAGGTGATTGATCGGTATAAGAGCTGTGTGCATGCTGGTAGACAGACAACTTATGAGGAAAGAATCGACTTTCAGGGCACTCCGCATTATTGGGAAACAACTTTAAGTCCACTAAAAGACGAAAAAGGACGCATCTGGCGCGTCATCGGTACCAGCCGGAATATTACGGAGCGAAAACAGCATGAAAAGCAGATTATGGACAACGAATCCCGCTTCCGGGCCATTTTTCAGTCCGTAAATGAAGGCCTGATGTACCTTACAAGCTCCGGACAAGTAATGCATGTAAATCTGGCATTTGAAAAGATTACCGGCATCTCAGCACATGACGTTACAGGCAAGAATGCTATTCTGCTGACAAAGAAGTTTGTGCCAAAAAAAAGTTTGAAAACCGTTCTTCAAATTGTAAGAAAATCACTGACAGGTCATTCTGTGGATCTATTTGAGTTGGAATACAAAGATAAAATGCTCGAGATCAGCGCAAACTTCAATCAGGATACCGGTTATATTACCGGCATTATCCGGGATGTTACCAGGCAGAAAGAATATGAACAGGCCATCAAACAGAGCGAGAAAAATTACCGACATGTAACCGATACCATGCAGGAAACATTATCGGTTCTGACAACAGATGGTGAATTTCTTTTTGCTAATGTTAATGCAGCCAAAAATCTGAACGGAGGAACGCCTGATACAGTTATCGGAAAAAACATAAGTGACTTTTTACCTGATGAACAAGTTGAGAAATTAATCAACCAATATCGCAACGTCTATGAACAAGGCAAAACGATTACTCGGGAAATTGAGCTCTCCCTTCCTAGAGGCAGTACCTGGTTCAGAAATACATTGCGGCCGATTGAATACGGCATTGCTCACCGGAAAGCCGTTCTGTCTGTCTCCCTCGATATCACTGAGCAGAAAGAAGCACAACAGGCTCTGAAGAAGAGCGAACAGAAATTCAGAGCGTTGTTTGAAAATGCCAATATCGGTATCGGCATCAGTGACGCCAGGGGAATCATCGTTGAATGCAATTTAGAATTTGCCGATATGCTTGGATATAGCTGCGAAGAGATCAG
>CAYPHA010000082.1:0-19171 GCA_964410215.1 uncultured Calditrichota bacterium
ATTCTCCAGGAGATCCCGCGCACGTTGAACGGCATCCCGGTTGGTTTGTCCGGATGAAACGACCAGGATCGTTCCATCCACTTTTGTGCTGAGAATCGCCGCATCGGTGACGGCGATGACCGGCGGGCAGTCGATCAGGATAATATCATAATCCTCCTGAAGTTGTTTAAGCATCTCCTGCATTTTATCCGATGCCAGCAGTTCGGAAGGATTGGGAGGTAAAACCCCGCTGGTAATGACGGACAGGTTATCGATTATCGTTTTGCGGGCCAGCTTTTTATAGGAAAGGGTGCCCATGAAATGATTGGTCAGCCCGTCCTCCTTGTCCATTCCGAAGATGGAATGAACGACCGGCCGGCGCAGGTCACCGTCGATCAGAACCACTTTATTACCGGCCTGGGCCAGGGCGATAGCCAGGTTCGCCGCCGTGGTTGATTTCCCCTCCTTCGGTCCGGAGCTGGTAATGAGTATCGATTTCAGTTTCTGATCCACCTTGCTGAACTGCAGGTTAGTCCGCAGTGTACGGTAGGATTCGGATACCGGCGATTTTGGATCCAGATGGGTGATCAGCCGCGCTTCGATTTTTTTTCCTTCGATGGGGCCCAGTTTTTCCAGTTTCCGTTCCAGTTTTTTCTCCATTTTATCCATGGAGATTTTAGGAATTGTTACGATCGTATTGAAGCCCAGCCGCTCTATATCATCCGGCGTCTTCACGGTATTATCGAAATACTCGATAAGGAAGGCCACACCGACACCGAGTCCGAGTCCCAGCAGGGCTCCCAGCATGACGTTCATTTTTTTCTTGGGACTCACAGGGAAAAACGGTTCGATAGCCGGATCGACGATGCGCACATTTTTGCTCTGCCCCTGTTCCTGGATCTTGGTTTCCTCCAGTTTCTGGGTCATCATCATGTAGGTTTGTTCATCGACTTTGCGCTGACGTTCCAGGCGGGCCAGTTCGAGCACTTTTTCCGGCAGAATCTCCAGACGGATTGCGTACTGATTTACCACATCCTGGAGGGCTTTGATTTTGGAGGCAAAGGTTTTAATTTCCGTATCCGTTGTCAGCAAACGTGTTATCAGTTCCTGGGAAATCTGGAAGGGATCTTTGACCATATTGGAACCGGAAATTTTACGGGCTTCTTCTTCCAGCTTCTGCTTGAGTGCGTTGATCTGGTCGTCATACTGCTTCAACTGTGCTTCGAAATGACGTTTATTGACGCCCTGCACTTCCACCTCGACCGCGGTTTGAAATTTGGTCCGGTCAGAAACAGCCTGTGCATACTGCTGCTGCAGAGACAACAGATAGGGTGTGGAGATCTCACTGAGGTCCGAAGGCAGGGTCTGCTTGCGCTCTTCCAGTTGTGCTTCGAGTGACGCTTTCATTTCCTGGTTCGATTCCAGACCGATCTGGGCCTCCTCCAGCAGGGCTTCCAGGCTGGCAAGGCGGGTTACGAGAATATTGGTTTCTTCATCGAGGCTGGCTACTTTCTCGCGTTCTTTATATTCTTTGAGACGCTCTTCCGAAAGGCGCAATTCCTCCCCTTTCGAACGGAGCTGTTTTTCCAGGAAAATACGCAGATCACTGATTTCGCTGCGATTGGCCTCGGCATCGGAAAGACGGAATTCGTCGGCGATGGCATTCGCGATAAAAGCCGCCTCGAACGCGGAATTGGCCCGGGTTTTGATTTCAATGATATCCGTATCGCGTTTGTTATTGACTTCCGTATTATTCTGAATGATACCCACCATACCGCGCAGGGTTTTATATTCGCCGTCTTCATTGGGCTGAAAGAGTGACAGGGAATCGCGCACATCGGACAGATCCAGCCGGCGAACCACCCGTTCTGCGAGATTGCGGCTCTTGATAATCTCCATCTGGTTTGCGATCAGCGTATTCTGATTACCGAAGGCCGAATAATCAAAAATGGTGCGTTCCATGGTGCCGTTTTTATCGATCATGATCGTGGATACGGCTTCATACACCGGCGTTGCCGTAAAACTGATGTAAACGGCTGCAGCCAGCACCAGTACAAAAGAACCGATGATAATCCAGCGGCTTCTCAGCAGAATACGGATATAATCATGAATGGATAAATGATCTTCCGAAATATATTCCAGTTCATTTGGTTCCAAAGAAGGATCTCCTTGCCTTATTTATATTGAATCAGTTTTAAGTCCACCGCGTAAACATTTTATTAAAGAAACGACTGTACCAGCGTTCTTTATCCGGAATCATATCGATATCCGGTCTTTGAATTTTGTTGCCTTTCAGAATGTCCCCCGGATTCCGGTAACAAAGGAGCCCGGCATACTCCGCCGAGACGGTCCGGCTCACTTCCTCAGCAGCCCCGGCCAGAATTTCAAAATTACGTTCGTGAATGTCATGGGCGTCCGAAGCCAGGAACTGATACATTCCGGATTCCAGAAGCCGGAAAGCGAAGTCACGAATGCGCTGGCCGAACTGTCCGACCAGGCTTCCGGCATTGAGCTGCATATAACACCCGTTCCCGTACCACTTCAAAAGCATTTCCGGTGTTTCCTGCAGACGCATATACCGTTCCGGATGAGCCAGTATCGGCATGATACCATCCATCCGGCAGCGGAAAATAAATTCATCCACATTATTCGGGAGCTCAAACAGGGGTAACTCAAACAACAGGTATTTCCGCTCCCCGTTGAAAGTCGCCCAGGCTTTATCGAGCCAGTTGAAAATGCGTTCACTGAAAAAAAGCTCAGCGGCCAGGGACACCTGAATGGGCAGCTCTTCCGTCTCAACAGCCTGTTTCAACTGGCCGAAGAGCGATACAAACCGGTCACCGATTTCCGGTGTCATCACTTCCGTAGCATGCGGCGTCGCAACAATATGACGAACATTAAACTGCACCGCCTGACGCAGCATTTCCAGCGCGACATCGGTGTTTTCCGCACCGTCATCGACACCGAACAGAATATGTGAATGAATATCGATAAATTGCATCCGTTCCCGACCTGACTATCGCATATCCACTACCTGCGTATTTTCATCCGCAGTGAAGGTGAACAGGCCCTCTGATAATTCGGTCCCGGCGTCGATATCTTTAATTTCAAATACAGTTTGATTGTCGTTCAAATCGGTCGTTTCCAGCTTGATAACATGCCATTTATCATCCAGTACCCAGATTTTCACCTCTTTCACATAGCCGTGCACATTTTCCCGGGGAACCAGGTTCAGGATATACACCTTCCGGCCGTCCTGTTCCTCGCGCCCGACGAGCGTTGCATAGTGGTTTTTCGGATATTTAAACAGGAGATCCCTCGGTAAGAGCGCCCCGCTTCCTTCACGCACGTTATCGATCAATACCTGCTGACTGATGCTGTTATAGCTCCAGACCACCTTACCATCGGTAACAACGGTCTGATCTTCTGTTTCGAAACGGTACTTTTCACCGTCTTTGACATAAATTTTACCCACTGTTTCGGCAGCGGATCCGGTCAGTTGGAAATAATCCACCTGCTTGAACGCGGCGGAAAAGTTATCCATTTTATCGTATGTCTTCTGCACCTTTTTAATGATGTCGTTGACATCCTGGCCCTGAAGGGTGGTAAGAAAAAAGAAAAAAGAAAAAAGAAAAAAGATATATTTTCTCATTTTCACAGCCTTAATTTAGTCTAACTCTCTTTAAAAATGGTATATCAATCAATGATGCATCTACATGCATTTTTTCTCACTTTATTTTTTAATTTTGAGTCTGCTCCAATAAGTGCTCATTACAGAGTTGTCATCCCGAACTCGTTTCGGGATCCACTGCTTTTATGGAACTTAGAGATGCTGAAATAAATTCAGCATGACACCATCGTGCTTTTCGCAGTGGACTCAATTTTATTTTGTAACAGGCACACTCAATCCTCCATCTCATTGAGTTCCTGGAGACTGATCAACACATCCCGGGGTTTGCTGCCATCGGCTTCACCGACGATACCGTCCGCTTCCAGCTCATCCATCAGCCGTGCCGCACGGGCGTAACCGACTTTTAATCTACGCTGCAGGAATGAAATAGATCCCTGCTGGTGCTGAACGACGATGGCCCGGGCATCCTTGTACAGCGGATCACGGTCAGATCCCGTGCCGTAGCTGAATCCACCACCGGCCGGCGATTCTTTCGGCTGGGGTAAACTGTAGTAGGGCATTTTCGACTGACGCCTGATATGCCGGATGATACGTTCCACTTCTTCTGTTGAAATAAACGGATTCTGCAGACGTATCGGTTTGGGCATTCCCGGGGGCAGAAACAGCATATCTCCGTTTCCTAAAAGCTGTTCCGCACCGTTCATATCGATGATGGTTCGTGAATCCACCTTGGTTGCCACCTGGTAGGCGATCCGGGCCGGAAAATTGGCCTTGATCATTCCGGTTATGACATCCACACTGGGCCGCTGCGTGGCAACGATCAGATGGATTCCCACCGCTCTGGCCATCTGGGTCAGGCGGGCGATCGGTGTTTCCACCTCCTTGGCCGCCACCATCATCAGGTCGGCAAGTTCATCGATAATGACGATGATATAGGGCAGTTTCTGAAGTTTGCCTTCCCTGCCCCGGGCGCCGTTCTGTTGGGCCTTCGTATTATATTCCACAATATTGCGGACACCGACTTCCGCCAGGTGATCATAGCGTTTTTCCATTTCGAGCACGATGCTGTTCAGCATGCTGATGGCATTGTTCGGCTTGGTGATAATTTCTTCATCCAGGTCCGGGCGCCAGACCAGGTAATGTTCGCGCAGATCCCTGTACAGCGACAGTTCCAGTTTTTTCGGATCGACCATCATAAACTTTACGCTGCCCGGATCGACCGAATATAGTAATGAGCAGATAATAGTGTTAATGCCGACGGATTTGCCGGATCCCGTGGCTCCCGCCACCAGGACATGGGGCATTTTTGTCAGGTCGGCGATATACGATTCCCCGTTGATCGTCTTTCCGAGGGCCAGCGGCAGTTCGAAATCGCCTTTGCTGAACTTTTCGGCACGAATGAGGGATTTCAGGTAGACCATTTGCGGATTACGGTTAGGAATTTCGATACCGACAGCCGCCTTTCCGGGAATCGGGGCGATTATCCGGATACCCCGCGCTTCCAGGGCCAGGGCCAGGTCGTTGGACAGATTGGTAATCGCGCTGACCTTCACGCCGGGTGCCGGTTGCAGCTCGTACAACGTGATGACCGGGCCGGCCGTAACGCGGATGACCTTGGCCTTTACACCGAAATCAAGCAGTTTTGATTCCAGCAGTTCGGCATTGGATTTCAGTTCCTCCCGGGTGATTTGCGTATCGGCGGCAGGCGCATCATGCAGATAATCGGTCGGCGGAAACTCATAGCGCGCCAGGCTTTCCCTGACCAGTTCATCATAGTCCAGTTCACGGTCTTTAACCGGTGCTTTCACTTCAAAGTCGATCCCGTTTGCCTCACCGTTTTCACGATCCGGTTCGCCTGCGGCCGGTTCTTTTTCTGTTTCTGCTTGCGCGGGTTTTTCCGGTTCCAGCCGGTCCATGATCTCATCCAGTGTCAGTTGACTGGGTGATTTCACGCTCTCTTTATGTGGCGGCTCCGGCGGTTTTGTCTGACCGGTAATTGCCGCCTTCCGCTCGTTTTCGGCAGGTTCATCGATTTTTATCTGCGGGACCGTTTTCTCTGTCTGTATAATGATCTGTTTTTCTTTTTGTATCTTACGTTTTTTCTCCTTTTCCAGACGTTTGCGTTCCCGTTTTTCAAGGAGCCTGCGCTGCCGCTGCTCTTTCCATGAACCGAGGAAGGCGATCATTCCCTGATAAAGCTCTGCCCACAGCCTGCTGAAACCACTGCTGAGCAACCGGAACAATTCCGGTAATTCGATACGCAGCGAAGCGATCAGCATAACGATGGTGAACATGACCAGCAGAAAGAGGCTGCCGAATTTGCCCATGTATATGACGAGCATCGAGGCGATCCAACCACCGATAATCCCGCTGGGATAATATTCAATAATGCGGCCCATCGTGGCGAACGCTTCGGGAAGAGCCAGATAAATGGAGAGGATCAGTGCCCATATCAGCATCAATGACACAGGACGCAAAAGGGGCGTATATTTTTTCTGGCGTATCGTCTGCACGCCGAAAAGCCCGATGATCAGCGGCAGGACAATAACAGGATATCCAAACGTGAGCTGCATGAGGTAATAGGATATATTGGCACCCAGCGGCCCCAGCCAGTTATGCGGTTCGCGGCTACCCTCCACGCTGAGCTGAACGGGATCATTCACGTCGAAGGAGACGATCGCCAGCGCAAGCAATATGGCCGTACCCAGCAGCAGCACGCCGATGGCCTGACGGGTATTTTCCGAATGGTCCTGTTTTTTAGTTCTGCCCATTAATACTTCTTTTTTTTAATATCTTATAATATAGCCATAATGCTCAAGCAAAACAAGAAATCAGGACCGGCAGGAAGTATAGAGGAAGCACATATAATGCCTTAAGAATCATTAGCTTAGAATGACCGGCCGGGTTTGTACGCGCATTCTCCCCCGGCCGGAGGATTTCAGACAAACGGAGGTTTTATAATGACGGCCGGCAGCACCTTATTACGAATCTCAATTTCAATCACACTGCCGGTTTTAGAATGTTCCCTGGGTACATATCCCAGTCCGATACCTTTGTTCAGTATGGGGGAAACGGTTCCGCTTGTCACCTGGCCGATTTCCTTACCCTCTTTCAGAATACGGTAACCCGGGCGGGGAAATCCGCTGCCTTCCAGAGTGAATGCCACCAGTTTACGCTTAACACCTTCTGCTTTGATATTGCGCAGGGCGTCGGCCCCGATAAAATCGCCTTTATCCAGCTTGGTAATCCATCCAAGGCCGGCTTCCAGCGGATTGGTCGTCTGGTCAATATCGTTTCCGTAGAGGCACATCTTCTTTTCGAGTCGCAGTGAATCACGGGCACCCAGGCCGATGGGTTCGATGTTATATTCGGCGCCGGCTTCGAAAACAGTATTCCAGACGGTCTTTGCATGGGCATTATCAAAATACAGTTCAAAACCCGGTTCCCCGGTATACCCCGTGCGGGAGATGATCATATCTACACCGGCAAGGCTATCCTCGACAAACCAGTAGTATTGTATGCCGGCAAGGTTTACATCCGTACATTTCTGGAGGACCGCTTCCGCCTTTTTCCCCTGAACGGCCAGTTGTGTGATTTTCTCACTGATATCCGTAACCTCGCAGCCATCGATTTTATTTTTAAGGATCCATTCATAATCCTTGTCCTTATTGGCTGCGTTCACGACCAGCAGGTATTTATCCCGGAACCGGTAGACAAGCAGATCATCAACGATACCGCCGTTCTCGTAACACATGGCCGAATAGTGTACCTGTCCGACCTCCAGTGCCGACGCGTCATTGATCGTGATTTTCTGAACCATTTCCAGGGCAGCCGGCCCGCTGATTTCGATTTCACCCATGTGAGATACATCGAAGACACCTACTGTTTCCCGGACCCGTTTATGTTCATCGCGTATTCCGCGGTATTGAACCGGCATGTGATACCCGGCGAATGCGACCATGCGGGCACCATGTTTTTCATGAATATCGTGTAAAGCGGTGCGTTTCAGATCCATATTTCAACGTTCCTTATTTTTTGAAGTGCCGGTTTTTACCAGACGGTATACCCCTTCCAGGTGACGGAAGAAGACCAGCATACAAACCGGCAAGATCATTAATAAAACATCATGACCGAACAGCCAGTCGGTCGTAAAAAAAACGATAATCGGCAGCAGAAAGGTGGCGATTAAGGTTACAATCGTATAGTTGCGGATAAAGATATAAAAGATGATCCATAATACCAGCCATATCGCCACGAGGATCGGCTTGATGGCCAGCAGGGCCCCGGCCGTCACCGCCAGCCCCCTGCCTCCCCTGAATTTCAACCAGACCGGATGAATATGCCCGAACAATACGCCCGAAACCACCACAAGGAGGGTGCTCAAATCGACGTGCTGGATGGAGGTTACATAATAAGCCGGCAGGAACCCTTTTACAATATCAATCAGCAGAACCGTCATGCCCAGCAGAAAATTCCTGGTCGATTGCAGGACATTGAGGGCACCCACGTTACCCGAACCCATCTGTCGGATATCCTTTTTCAATACCCACCTCACCATCAGGTAGGCGCTTGGGAATGAACCGAACAGGTAGGCGATGACAAAAAGGAGTATGGAATAGAATGGATTCATCCGTATTTTCCGGTACTATGTTGAGAGCTGGTTAATTATATAAATAATAACAGAATTGCACATTCAAATCAAAGATTTTTTACGATCCTCCGCGCATACGGAGTTCCTTCTTTAAAAACAGTCCCGTATGCGACTTCTTTAGCCGGCTCAGTTTCTCGGGTGTCCCCTGGCCGACAATCTTCCCGCCGTTATCGCCGCCCTCCGGTCCGACATCGATAATCCAGTCGGCCGTTTTGATCACATCCAGATTATGCTCTATAACGATAACCGTATTGCCCTTGTCAACCAGGCGGTTCAGAACGTCAAGCAACATGTTGATATCCTCGAAATGCAGGCCGGTGGTCGGTTCATCCAGGATATAGAGCGTGTTACCGGTTCCGATTTTGGACAGTTCCGTGGCCAGCTTGACCCGCTGTGCCTCGCCGCCTGAAAGGGTCGTCGCCGGCTGACCGAGATGTATGTATCCCAGTCCGACATCGTACAGGGTTTTCAACCGGCGGTGTACGGCAGGAATATTGGACAGGAATTCCATGGCCTGGTTAACCGTCATATCGAGCACATCGGCAATTGATTTTCCCTTGTACCTGATCTGCAGTGTTTCGCGGTTATAGCGTTTACCCTTACAGATTTCGCACTGCACGTAGACATCCGGCAGAAAATGCATTTCAATTTTTTTGATACCGTCGCCCTCACAACTCTCGCACCGTCCGCCTTTGACGTTAAAACTGAACCGGCCGGGTTTATAGCCGCGGATTTTGGATTCCGGCAACTGGCTGAAGATATCACGGATAGGGGCAAAAAGACCGGTATAGGTGGCCGGGTTTGACCGGGGGGTGCGTCCGATCGGCGATTGATCCAGATCGATTACCTTATCGATATGCTCCAGGCCTTCGATGGATTTGTAGCGTAACGGCGCTTTTTTCGCGCTGTAAAAATGACGGGCCAGGGCTGTGAACAGGGTTTCGTTTACCAGACTGCTCTTCCCTGAACCGGATACACCGGTGATACAGATCAGTTTCCCCAGCGGAAAACCGACATCCAGGTTTTTCAGATTATTGCCGCGGGCTCCCTTCAGGGTAAGGACTTTGCCGTTTCCATCCCTTCGCGTTTCCGGCGTTGGTATCGATTTCTTACCGGAGAGATAAAGACCCGTCAGGCTTTTCGGACAACCGGTAACGGTTTCCGGCGGACCGGCACAGACCACTTCCCCGCCATGACGTCCGGCGCGCGGCCCCAGGTCGATGACATAATCCGAAGACTCGATGGTCTCGCGGTCATGTTCCACAACAAGTACCGTATTGCCCAGGTCGCGCAAATGCTGCAGGGTATGAATCAGTTTCTGGTTATCGCGCTGATGCAGACCGATACTCGGCTCATCCAGAATATAGAGAACGCCGACAAGCTGAGACCCGATCTGCGTTGCCAGGCGGATGCGCTGTGCTTCACCACCCGACAGCGTACCCGCCGCCCGGCTCAGCGACAGATACTCCAGTCCGACATTGATCAGGAATTGCAGGCGTTGCTTCACCTCTTTCAGTATCTGACGGGCAATTTCCTGTTCCTCCCTGTTCAGTTCGAGATCGCCGAAAAACCATGATACCTCTTTAATGGACATCCCGGTCAGGTCATGGATGTTTTTTTCTTTGATCGTAACCGCCAGGACTTCTTTACGCAAGCGTGTTCCGTTACAATCCGAACAGACCACGTTATTCATATAACTCTCAATCCAGCGCCGGACATGCTGAGACGAGGTCTGTTTATACCGCCGGAGCAGATTGTTTATGATACCCTCATACTGCGTTTCCCATTCGTAGTAACTGCGCTTGCTTTTATAGCGGAATTTCATGCGTTCTCCGCCCGTCCCGTAGAGGATCGTCTGGCGCACATTCTGCGGGAGCTGTTTCCAGGGCGTATCCAGGCTGAATCCCATAATCCGCGACAGGTTTACGATCATCTCATAATACCAGCCATCTGTTTTCCCCCTCAGAACACTGATGGCGCCGCCATTGATCGAAAGGTCCTCATTGGTTACAATCAATCCCGGGTCGATCTCAGTCAGCGCTCCGAGGCCGTCGCATTTCGGGCAGGCGCCGTAGGGGCTGTTGAAGGAAAACATACGCGGTGCCGGTTCTTCGAAGGAAAGGCCGCAGTGAGCGCAGGCATATTGTTCACTGAACAGAACGTCTTCATCCGTATCGAGGCGGTTGACATAAGACAGTCCGGCTCCCTGTTTCAGGGCCAGTTCGATGGAGTCGGTCAGCCGTTTCTGTATATCCTCTTTTACCACCAGCCGGTCGATGATCAGTTCTATGCTGTGCTTCTTGTTTTTTTCCAGCTCGATGTCCTCATCGAGGGTAAACAGGTTGCCGTCGACACGTACACGCACAAAACCGTCCTTGCTCAGTTGATGGAAGAGTTCCCGGTACTCTCCTTTCCGTCCCCGGACCAGCGGCGCCATCACCTGGATGCGCGTACCTTCCGGCCAGGACAGAATCGTATCGACGATTTGCTGGACGGTTTGTTTCGCAACGGGGCGGCCGCATTCCGGACAGTGCAGTTTCCCGATACGGGCAAAGAGCAGGCGGAAATAATCATAGATCTCGGTGACCGTTCCCACGGTGGACCGTGGATTCCGGCTGGTGGATTTCTGTTCGATGGATATGGCCGGAGACAGACCGTCGATGTAATCGACGTCCGGCTTTTCCATCAGTCCCAGGAACTGACGGGCATAGGCACTCAGCGACTCCACATAGCGGCGCTGCCCCTCGGCATAGATCGTATCAAAAGCCAGACTGGACTTTCCGGAACCGGATAGACCGGTAATCACGACCAGTTTATCACGCGGAATTTCCACGCTGATATTCTTTAAATTATGTTCTCTCGCCCCTTTGACGAGAATGGCGTTCTTTTTCACGGGCAGTTACTTGCGTTAGAATGTAATACAACAGGAAACAGGAGGCAGATACTACCTTGTCATCCCCTGGGCTCTTTGGATGTGCGAACGTGCATGTCCCCATGCTCAAAGATTCTTTCAGGATGACAGGATATAATCTGCTACCTGCTTCCTGCCTCCTGCTTCCTGTTTCCCTGTTTCCCTGTTTCCCTGAAACAATAATTTACGAGAATTTTAAAGTTATCAAAAATATATTTTATTCCTGATAACAATGATGAAAAGTATATTATATTGTAGCGGCTGGTATTTATATTTACACGCTTACGGTAAAAAAGGAAGGCCGTAAAACAGACACGATTTCACGAAAAATGGTTCTTACGAAATAGTATCATTTGATACTAACTATAAATAAGGCAATATTGCCTAATAGTAAATAGTGGCATGCAATGCGCTGTATTCGAAATAGTGGACAGGAGTACTAAACCAATTCGTGTTTTTTTATCTTGGTCATCAGCGTGGTACGGTTAACCTTCAGCAGTTTGGCTGTTTTCGCCTTGTTAAAATCATTCTGTTTCAGCGCTTCCTCGATCACCCGGCGCTCGTAGTCATCGACCAGCTCGGTCAGCCCGTGTGTTCCGAGCTCTATCCGGATGTCCTCCCGGCGTGAATTTTTAACAAAATCAGGTAAATCCGCATTAGCAATCGTCTCCGTTTTACTGAGCACCACGATGCGCTCGATCAGGTTTTCCAGTTCCCTGATATTACCGGGATAGCGGTAGGCCTCCAGAAGGCCGAGGGCATCTTCTTCGATATCACCGATATTTTTGCCGTAGATTTTATTGTATTTTTCCATAAAGTGATAGATGAGGTATTTAATGTCATCCTTCCGCTCCCGCAGGGGCGGTACGACGATCGGGATAACATTCAGACGGTAGTAGAGGTCCTGGCGGAAGGTCTCTTCTTCCATGGCCTTTTCCAGATCCTTGTTGGTTGCCGCCAGGATACGCACGTCAACCTTTATCGTTTCTGTACCACCTACGCGCTCAAATTCGCCTTCCTGCAGCACCCGCAGCAGTTTCAGCTGCATATTCAGTGAGATATCCCCGATTTCATCGAGGAAGAGCGTGCCGCCGTTGGCCAGTTCGAAGCGGCCGATTTTATCCTTGATAGCGCCGGTAAAGGCACCGCGAACATGTCCGAAGAGTTCACTTTCGAGCAGGCTTTCGGCGAGGACACCGCAATTGACCTTGACGAACGGTTTCTTGGAACGCCCGCTGTTATAATGAATGGCATTGGCAATCAATTCTTTACCCGTACCGCTTTCCCCGCGGATCAGGACGGTCGTATTGGTCGCGGCGACATCCTTGACCAGTTCAAACAGCTCTTTAATGTTATGTGTTTTACCAATCATATTGGTAAAATCATATTTCTGCTGCAGTTTGTTGAGTAAATACTCGTTTTCTTTAATCAGCGAGCTGAGCTGGGATATGCGTTCCACTTTAGCCAGGATCTCGTCGAGACGCAGCGGTTTGAGAATATAATCCCGGGCACCCATTTTCATGGCCTGAACTGCTGTTTCGATGGTGCCGTGGGCTGTTGCCAGGATGACGGGTATATTAGGGTAGTCCTTGTTCAGAATCTGAAGCAGTTGTATGCCATCCATCCGGGGCATACGAAGG
Source organism: uncultured Calditrichota bacterium (assembly GCA_964410215.1). Taxonomy (GTDB): domain Bacteria; phylum Calditrichota; class Calditrichia; order Calditrichales; family CAYPHA01; genus CAYPHA01. The sequence goes on from CAYPHA010000082.1 coordinate 12,813, forward strand.
TCTGTTAAAATGATATCCGGTTCATTCAGTTTGATCTTTTCAATAGCTTCGATACCATTTGTAGCGGTATCGGCCAGATAGCCTTTACCTTCGAAAAGTTCCTCCATCAGTTCCAGTGTATCCGGTTCATCATCCACTAATAAAATCCGATTCTTCATCGGGCCTCCCAGATCTTTCCCTTCCAAACGCGGAAGTATTAATGCTGTATATAATCTATCGCTTTGTCGATACGGTCCATGACTTTGCTTTTACCCAGAATATATATCAGTTCGAAGATACCCGGACTTTCCGTTTTTCCGGTCAGTGCCAGCCGCAGCGGATGAATCACTTTGCCCGCAGATACCTCCTGCCCGGCGGCAAACGCCCTGATCAACTGCTCGATGGCACCGGTGTCACCAAACAGGCTGTCGTCTGCAGCGGAAAAGGCTTCCCGTATACCTTTCAGCGAAGCGGCACCGTTTTCGGTAAAATATTTTCGTATACCTTTAGAATCATAATCCCCCGGGGGATCGAAAAACAGCCTCAGAGAGCTAACCAGTTCCTGTATAGTATACACTCTTTGCTTCTGTAATTCAATCAGGAGATTCATTATTTTTATTTCTTCGGGCCTGTACGTGTAGCCCGCCTGTGCCAGTGCATCTGTCACGTGGTGTCGCATGGTGTCCGCCGGCATTTCCGACAGGTACTTCCGGTTCATCCAGAGCAGTTTTTTTTGGTCGAAAACGGCCGCCGATTTATTGACCCTTCCCAGGTCGAACCGTTCCAGGATCTGCTCACGCGGCATATATTCCGTATCGTCACCCGTGGCCCAGCCCAGGAGGCACAGGTAGTTGAACAACGCATCGGAAAGGATACCCATCTCCCGGAACTCTTCTATGGAGGTTGCGCCGTGCCTTTTGGAAAGACGCACTTTATCCGGACCGAGTATTAACGGGATATGTCCGAATTGCGGGACCGGCATTTCCAGTGCCTCATAGAGCAGAATCTGTTTAGGCGTATTGGAAAGATGATCATCCCCGCGCAGCACCAGGGTCACACCCATATCATGGTCATCGGCGACGACGGCCATCTGATACGTGGGCGTCCCATCCATCCGCTGTATAATAAAATCATCCAGCGTTTCACTGCTGACCACTGTCTCACCGTGAATGCGGTCCGTAAAACGAATATCTTTAGCGGGAATATGCAGGCGGATGGAACAGGGTTTTCCGGCAGCGAGGTTTTCCGCTATCTCTTCCCCGGAAAGGTTCAGGCAGCGACGGTCATACCGGAAGGTTCCGCCCCCCTTTTCAACAGCCTCACGGCGTTCTTTCAGCTCTTCTTTCGTGCAGAAACAGCGATAGGCCTTATTATTCTTCAGGAGCGCTTCCACGTACTTCCTGTGGCTTTCGAGGCGCCCGCTCTGGTATACGATTTCGCCATCCCACTGCAATCCCAGCCATTCCATACTGGAGATAATCTGCCGGACGGATGCTTCCGTGGAACGCTGACGGTCTGTATCTTCGATACGAAGCAGGAACGAACCATTGGATTGACGGGCAACCAGCCAGTTAAAAATGGCCGTACGCGCACCGCCCAGATGTAGAAATCCTGTCGGACTTGGAGCAAACCGTACGTTTTCGCCCACGTTTCCGCCTAAAAAATTAATATTGGAATTACTTCAATTGTGAGTTAATATTTATATCGCTTGGTAAGAATTTAATTTACATAACCTTATAAGGCAAGGGTTTCTACCGGTGTTCCGGAAATCGATCCAATATTACAAATTCTGTGCATACGGATTTCTCAAAAATCTGCGGTTTTTTGATGTATTCCTGATCTTGTTTTTCCGGGAGACCGGATTATCCTATTTACAAATCGGAACACTGTATTCCGTCCGCCAGATTGCCATCAATATTTTTGAGGTGCCGTCCGGACTTGTCGCTGATTTACTGGGACGAAAAAACGCTCTGCTTTTTTCGTTCCTGTCATACATCCTTTCTTTTCTGCTTTTTTATTTTTCACCGGGTTATTCGCTTTTTCTTGTATCGATGTTCGTTTTCGGCATTGGTGAAGCGTTCCGGTCCGGTACACACAAAGCCATGATCCTGGCCTACCTGGAGCACAATGATCTGCTTGAACACAAGACAGCATATTATGGCCACACCCGTTCCTGGTCGCAGTTCGGTTCAGCCATCAGTTCACTGGGAGCAATGCTTATCGTATTTTTTTCGCACAATTACCGCAGTGTATTTCTGTTCACCATCGTTCCGTATGTACTCGATCTGCTGCTGGTCGCCAGTTATCCCTCCTCGTTAAACCTGGTAAGGCAACGGGAGACGATGGAAAAAATAGGACCGAGGCTGTTACAGGACTTCCGCCTGTTATGGTCGAAGTTTTTACTGCTTATCCGCCGTCCGGAGAGTGTCCGGGGCATATTCAGCGCCGCGGCTTATATCGGGTTTTTCAAATCTACCAAAGACTATCTTCAGCCTGTCCTGGAAGTGACCGCCATGTCACTTCCCCTTTACATGGCCTGGAGTGGTGAACGGCGGTCAGCCGTATTGATCGGTATCGTCTATTTCCTGATCTATTTGCTGACCTCAGCTACTTCACGGAACGCCTGGCGGATGGAACGGCGCTTTCATGACATTAAAAAGGCCATCGATCAACTCTACCTGTGGGGTATTGCCGGCATCGGCCTGTCCGGAATTTTTCTGTATATCGGATGGAAGGTACCGGCGATCCTTCTCTTTATCGTGCTTTTCGTTGTACAAAACCTGCGTCGTCCGATGGTCGTCAGTTACCTGGGAAGTGTGATCGATTCCGGCATACTGGCTTCCGGGTTGTCGATAGAATCCCAGTTCCAGACACTGCTTATCTTCATTTTCGCACCTGTTCTGGGACTGCTCTGTGACACGCTTGGAATAGCAGGCGGTTTAATCATCAGCAGCCTTTTTTTTATGCTGATCTATCCTATAATCCGTCTTCAGGGCAGGGACCTGATTTGACAACCACATCGATTTAAGGGCTTGATATTTAATGCCCCGATGATTAGCTTTACCCGCGTGATGGGTGTTAACCACAAAGTCACCAAGAACGGGGATTAATACAAAATAAAAAGTAAAAAATACAAAATATAGTATAGTGTGGTAAACAACCATTAACCATTCTTTTCCTTCGTACAGTATATATTTTGTATTTTGTATTTTGTACTTTGTATTACTTCGTGCACCTGGTGCCTTTGTGGTAAGTCTTCTTCCGGAGAGGTGCGAGAGTGGTTGAATCGGGCGGTCTCGAAAACCGTTGTGGGCGTAAGTCTACCGTGGGTTCGAATCCCACCCTCTCCGCCATTACTGGCAGTTAGTGAGCGTTAGCGAGCTTACTGCCAGTTATGTCCCGGTAAGCGCCAGGATCTGTTCCGGTTCTGTGCAGCTCTGAAAAACGAAATAGAGAAAAAAATCAGGTCCTAAGGCATCATTTGGGCGCGTTTCAGGGTTTTACTGTGTTGTCAAACCCATCGTTACGACTGATTTCCGGCCGGTTCCCTGCACCAGCATCGTCATGGTGCTGTTGCCCTTGCTCATTTTAAGCGAACCCATCGTGCCCTGAACCCTGCCCTCAGGGGTCTTCCAGCCCCTGGCAACCATCGTTTTCCTGTAGAACGAAATGATTTCATCCGGCGATGCTGGCACCTCAATCTGGGCCTGGCCATTGCCACCACGGGACATATTCAGCAGTACCTTAGCGCCTTCCATCAGAGGGACCTGTCCGTCAAAAACCGTTTCAGCTGAGGTTGCTGCTTCAGCAGTCTGGGAAGGTTTTGCCGGGCTATTTCCCGTCTTCGCGGTTGGGGATGTTTTAACCTTTTTAGATGGTTTTTCTATTTTGGTAGTGGGCTTTACATTTGTTTTCACAGGTTCTGGTGACTTGTAATCCAGGGGCTGAAACAGGCTTACTTTGGCCTGACCATCCGTGATATCCACTTCCACACTGTTTATCCTCGTTTCCACGGGATATTCCCATGTGAGCGTTTTGTCTCTTTCCATGGTAAAGGGAATCTTCTTCTGACCTTCCCACGTATCCGCTTCCAATAACAGATTGCCTGATGTCTGATTGCCTGATGGATGATCTCCGGTGATACGCACGGATAATGACCAGTTCGGATTAACGGTGGTACCGCGCTGATAACCGGTATTGTAAAAATCGATACGATGATCTCCTATCTGGGCGACCTCGGCATAGACGGCACCTTCCTGGACGGCAATCTTTAACGCATCCACTACGGATTCTTCCGGTGTCTGATCAAAATATTTGTTAAATTTCCAGGTTTTCTGGTATTCATCTCTATCCAGTTTGGAAGTCTCTACCTGGCTGCCCTTCCTTTGTGTGCCGTTTCTGTACTCTGTTACGGTAAATGCGGATGCCTCCGCGGCATTTCTGACTATGAGTTCTGCTTTACGCTGACTATCAAGGATGATGACCCGTTCCTCCCCTGCCGGTATTTTGAAATAGCAGGGCACCCGGGCGGGATCTGTATCGCTTTTTCCTTCAGAAGAAAACGCCTGTGTCGATAATGCCGTTAAGATGACGGACATTAATACAAAAAGAAATCCAAGTTTGATTATACTTTTCATTTTCAATTCTCCCTTCCACACTGTAAAATAATCGTTCAACCTGACTGCCTGAATTACCTGACTTTTACCAGCTCCACCCGCCGATTCTTAGCTCTTCCCTGCTCTGTTTCATTCGATTCGACCGGCCTGGTCTCACCATAACCTTTAGCAATAAGTCGGTTACTATCGGTTCCAAAAAGTTGTAGATACGTTTTTACGGTTTCAGCACGGGAATTCGACAACTTCATATTGTAATCCGGTTTACCCTGATTATCCGTATGTCCCTGAATTTCAAGACGCAAATTTGGATAGTTCAGCATCAAAGCAACGATCTGACTCAATTGTTTTTCAGACTCCGGTTTCAACGTGGATTTATCGGTATCGAAATAGATACCGTAAAGAAGTATTTTACCATCCTTGTCCAGGGCGGCTTTTAGTTGATCAGCAGCAAACACGAGGGATTGCTCGAAGCCCTTCTCGTCAATGATAGTCATGTAAACCTGACCTAAGCCGGCATTGGTGTGAACGCGGCACCAGCTGTAGCCACCGGAAGCTCTGGGAATTCTGAAATGAAGGTAAAGTTGATCTTCGTACAATACCTCACCCCCGGCCTGAAGAGCGGCGTTTTTAAAATTTTGAAAAAACTCAAGTTTTGAAATATTTTGCACCCGGTCACCATTTGCCTTACGAACCTCCCAGAGAAGATGCCAGTACTTGCCCTGTACCTTTTTCTTTTCTTTTTTGTTGGTCGTTTTATCCAGAACCGTAAATTCAAACGCACCGAAATTTTGATATTTTGACATATTCTTCGCTAATACAGAACCCGGATAGGGCTTGATTACCGGATGCCTGGGAATATCCTGGGCAAACGTAAATGATAACAATGAAAAGGTTATGAATACTGCGATCGTTGAAAACAGGTGTTTCATTTTAGAATCTCCTTCATAAATATTTTTTAGACGGATCAATCCAATGGAACCCGAATAGCAAGACCTAATGAATGGAGTTAAGGGGAGTGGTTATGGGGGTCCCGGACAGTGACACGTTGTGTTGCCTGCAACGGCCCGATGTAAACATTGTATGGGATGGATTGAAAATATGCGGCGCCGTGTAAACTTCCGCCTGATCGTTCAGAGAAGTTACGTTGAATGTTTCTGGATTCAATTTTTAAGAACATGCCATCGTCGTCAGGTTAAATTGTAAACGACATTCTTTTTGACAGAGTTGCGCACATTTCAATAAAAAAACACGGATTTTAGGAATATATTCACATGTATCTTAAAAGTAATATACGCCTTGATTTCAGACTTAACAAGGATCATTTCTTTTACTTTAGGAAAACCATTTCTCATTTCAGCCCATTGAATTACAGCATCCTCGCACTCCTGCTTGTCATTATAACAAAACCAGGCCCTACTTAAAGGTGATGTGACAGGACTGTTTTTTACCAGGCTCTAATGCGGTACCACTCATATTCTTCCGGACCGATAGCCTGGGTTTTTTCGGTGAGGGCGCGGTACTCCTCCGACTGTTGAAACGGATCGGCTTCCATTGGATAGGGGTGATCAAATGTATCCAGGTATCTCTTCAAACGGTCTTTCATCTCCTTCAACACGTCAGCATAAGCCGGGTCACCGGCTAAATTGTACTGCTCATCCGGATCGTATTCCAGATCAAATAATTGATCCGCATCCCAGAATGCCCGGTAATATTTCATGCCCAGCTGCAGCCAGTGACCGTGGTTATAATCCGGTGCGTTTTCCG
>CAYPHA010000083.1:0-18525 GCA_964410215.1 uncultured Calditrichota bacterium
GCGCGCAGGGAAGAAAGATTGCGTGCCAGGCTGGTCGCAGAAAGTCCCATTTCACTGAGCAGTTGCAGCAGGCGATGGATATGGCGGGCGTTTGCATCTTTCAGTGAGGAAACGCCGGTCTGGTCCAGGTAGTTCAGAAACCTGGATACATCGCGTTCATAGGCATCTACGGAATTTGGAGAAAGGTTCTGTTCAAAAACGAGGAAACTCTTGAATTGGCGGAGAATATCCTTCATTCTTCTTTATTGCGTTCCAGTAAAGGTTCAGCCAGTGAAAGGGCGATGCCCGAAAGCATCACTTCCGGCGCCAGGGTTGTAAAATCCCCCGAAAGCAATTCGGAATCCACATTGGTGAATACGGAACAGGCCGCCTGTTTTTCGATGATAAGACCGGAAAGCCGGCCGCCATGCTCGCCGATAAAGGTCACCTCACCAAGGACATCGCTGGCCACGTAGCCGGTACAAAAATGCAACTGGACATGTGCATTTGGGGTAAAAACAGACACCAGATTTCCCTGCTTGTTCCCGATTTTAATATCCGCATAAATTTCGATGGTCAGCTTGCGGTTCTGTTCTGTATTTAAAAGAATGGCGCGATGCTGATCACCGCGTTTCGCAAATTTGGTATTGAGGACCTTTTCAATTTCCGCAAATTTTTCTTCAGTGAATGTAAACTTCATCCTAAACCTCTTGGCCTTTTTATTAAGACATCTACGCGAAAACGTCCGATAAGTTTTTAATGGGCAACGGACCTTTTATCAGAAAGGGCTCCCCAAAGGCTGCACCAATCTGAAAACCAAAGTATTTCGCCCGGGCTTCGATTGATTCCCCGAACGATTTACTACTTATATAGGTTTCCGGTTCACCGCAGTCCGGGTTATAAAACTGACTTTTATACGCTTTTATTGCTTCGATTTTCTGCGCGAACGTGTCACTTATATCGACGATAAATGTAGGTGTTGCCACCTGATGATGAAAATAATAGACCGTTTTTTTCGGTCTGTAAGCCGGTAACCCGGTTTCGATTTTTTTCAGACCTGCCAGAAAAACCGCTTCTTCCAGTAACCGGGCCGCATTGACGTGATCCGGATGCCGGTCTTTCCAGTACGGGATCAGAACCCCGGCCGGACGGTATTTCCGGAGTACTTCGATGACCTTCCTGCGGTTCGCTTCCGTATTCGCGATATTGCCATCCGGAATAGCCAGGTTTTCACGCAGGGCAAGCCGCAGTATGTGTGCAGCAGCGCGGGCTTCTTCGGCACGCTGCCGGGGATTTCCCCTGGTACTGAGCTCACCGCGGGTCAGATCGACAACCCCGGTTTTTAATCCGTTCTCAGCCAGCAGACAGAGCGTGCCGCCGCAAAACAATTCTGTATCATCGGGATGGGGACCGAACGCGATTATATCCAAACGCATAGTATTTCGAAAGATATTTTATTATACCTTTCAATTTATAAAAATACACTAATGAAGCAAATTAAAAATCAATGCCCGAAGGCAGGGCCGCCGGACTCAGGATGGATGGATAACATTGTCACGCACGTCGATGAGACGGTTGCAAATCTGCTGCAGGGATGTATTGTTTTCCATTTTATCAAGCGCATTCTTGAAATACGCAATCGACTTGTGAATATCACAGTACAGATAAAGCATGCCCAGGGCAAGGAATTCCGTCCCGACAGGCTCTTCCTTGTATTGGATGATATCCTCCCATTGTTCAACCAGCGTCGGACAGGGGCAATCATCGTGGTAAGGATCGGTGTCGATGATAATCATCGGGTTCTGAAAAAGCAATTCCATGAACAAGGGCAGGGCTTTCTCAATCTGACCGACCTGAATATAGCAGATGATCAGTTTTTTCCTGATCTTCGCGTCATCGGCCGTATCCTGCAATGCCGTTTCGAGTTCAGGAATGGCTTTATCAAACTTGCGTGATAAAAAATAGCGGTTTCCTAACATTTCACTCATATGGACCTCTGTACTACTCAAAGCAAAAACTATACCAGTTCAAAGGCCCACTATATAATGGAAGTCGCTTTTCGTCCTGCGCAACAATTTGTTTCAAAAAAAAAGTAAAAACCCAGATTCAGCCTTTTATAGGCGGGGCTTAAACAACGTGAAACATTCTGTTTAATTTGAAACGGTCAGGGACGGTCGAGGCCGAGTGCGCGCATCTTTCGCCATAAGGTGGTTCGACCGATGCCCATTTCTTTGGCAACGATCGTTCGATTCCAGTGATGTTTTTCGAGCAGACTGTGAATCAGTGCACTTTCGTTACTTCCCGGCAAGGGCATGCTGCGCCGGCGGATTGCACTACCGCATTCACCACCCAGGCGTACCTTGGGGGGCATTTTGGATGCATGAAGAATTCTTCCCTTTGACCGGGCGAAGGCATATTCGATGGTATTTTCAAGCTCCCTCACGTTACCGGGCCAGTCATAGCATAACAGGGTATCCATGGCTTCATCATCGATTTCATTAATATTTTTACCCGATATCAGGGAATATTTGTTCAGAAAATGGCGGACCAGGTGCGGAATATCGCTGGCACGATCGCGCAGCGGAGGGATATGAATCGGTATGACATTCAACCGGTAGTACAGATCTTCCCGGAAGCGCTTCGCTTTCAGTTCTTCTTCCACATTGCGGTTGGTTGCGGCGATGACCCGTACATCCACTTTCCGTGTGACGGACTCACCAACGCGCTCAAAAGTACCTTCCTGCAGGACGCGGAGCAGCTGCACCTGCATCTGCAGGGGCATTTCAGCGATTTCATCCAGAAAGATGGTACCTTTATCGGCCATTTCAAAGCGGCCGACCCGGTCACGCACGGCATCCGTGTAAGCACCCTTTACGTGGCCGAAAAGTTCACTGGCCAGCAGATACGGCGGAAAAACCGAGCAATTGACCTTTACATAGGGCTTGTCACTGCGGGTGCTGCTTTTTTGTATCGCATCGGCTATCAACTCTTTACCGGTCCCTGATTCCCCCAGGATCAGCACATTCGAATTGGAATCGGCAATTTCTTCGATCAAATCAAAGATATCGATCAACGCCTTGTCGTGGGCAATGATCCCGTCGAAACGTGCTGTTTGCGAGAGGTTCCTCTGCAACGCTTCCAGGTGGGACATATCCCGGAAAGAAACCACGCCTCCGATGGGATTCTGACGGGCATCGCGCAGCACGGCCGCGTTCAACTGGACAGGTATAGGCCGGCCATCCGATGTGGACATATCACTTTCCAGATCGAAAATGTCTTCACCGGTCTCCAGAATGCGGCCGATGGGGCAATCGTCATAACAGCGTCTGGTTTTAAAAACATTTTTACAGTAATCACCCAGAACCTGCTCCCTTTTTAGGTTGATCACCTTCTCGGCAGCACGATTCAAGCTATTGATTTTAAAGTCTTTATCTACTGTAAACAACCCCTCTCCAAGAGAGTCGAGAATAACCTGGGTAAAACTTTCGGTAGGATGATCCATCATGTATCCGTTTCATATTTTGAAACATTGAAAAGAATTGTTTCAAATAATAAAAGAAATTGGCAGGGTTGTCAAGTGAAATATTTCTTTTTTTATAAAAGGCAGGGCTGAATGATAAGCCCGGCATTTGTACTTTTCAACGATCCATTTAAAACTCTTTCTGTCTCCGTTCAGGCATGCCGAAATAGCTTCATGGTCTGTCATTCCATAATCTCTGCGGACATTTTCTGATACAACCCGGATCTGAATGTATTCAACGTATCTGATTTTTTTTTATATTCATGAAGTCAGTTCTGGAAATGAATGGTTATGGTGTTAATTTCTGGAAACATTTAAAGTTACATGTAGTATCGTCTAATTTAAGAAAATAATCAGGAGGTATCATGAATCGACTCAAAGATAAATGTGTTATGATTACCGGAGCCACCAGTGGCATCGGAGAAGCCTGCGCCGAACAGTTCGCCGAAGCCGGCAGCAACCTCCTTTTAATTGCCCGGCGGAAAGACCGTTTACAGGCACTGTGCCGGCGGCTCGCGGATTCCTACGCAATCAAAACCCGCGATGTGATCCTCGATGTCACGGACCGGAAGCGGGTGACGGCTTCTCTGGATGAGCTGCCGGAGGAGTGGCAAGCGGTTGATTTTCTTATCAACAACGCCGGGCTGGCCCGGGGATTCAACAGATTTCATGAAATTGACCTCGATGACATGGAAGAGATGATGGACACGAATGTTAAGGGGCTTATTTATGTGTCCCGCAAAATTATTCCCGGTATGGTGGCACGCGGCGGCGGTCATATCGTCAACATCGGCTCGATAGCCGGTCATGATGTTTATCCGAAGGGGAATATATATTGCGCAACCAAGCACGCTGTGGATGCGCTGACAAAGGGTATGCGCATGGATCTGTATGACACGCCGGTCCGTGTTTCCACCGTTGATCCCGGGCTGGTGGAAACGGAATTCAGCATGGTACGTTTCCGGGGAGATTCATACCGTGCATCGGCCGTGTACCGGGACATGATGCCCCTGACTGCTGCTGACATCGCCGACATCGTGCTTTTCATCACTTCCCGCCCGGCTCATGTACAGATCGGTCAGGTCGTCGTGTACCCCACCGACCAGGCTTCGGCGACAATCGTAAACCGCAGGAGCGATTAGACGACTCCCGCGGAGACCGCGGCCAATATAAATTTGCACTTTTTTGGTCCGGTATTTAACTTGAAAATTTAGGTCGAACGTGTCATATATTTATATTTTTATGAGGTAATTACCATGACGATGATTGTAGACGTTTACGCACGTGAAATTCTGGATTCCAGAGGGAATCCGACAGTGGAAGTGGAAGTGGAACTGGAGAGCGGCGCGTTGGGAAGAGCGGCCGTACCTTCGGGTGCTTCAACCGGCGAACATGAAGCCGTTGAACTCCGGGATGGCGATAAAGACCGTTTTCTGGGCAAGGGTGTGCTTAAAGCCGTTCAGAATGTAAATGAAGTGATCGCCGACGAGATCATCGGCCTGGACGCCACGGATCAGACTTATATTGACAAGATTCTCGTAGATTTGGATGCGACTCCGAACAAGGCAAAACTGGGGGCCAATGCCATATTAGGGGTTTCCATGGCGGTTGCCAAGGCCGCTGCCGAAGCGCTCGGCCTGCCTCTCTACCAGTATATCGGGGGCGTTAACGCAAAAACCCTGCCTGTTCCCATGATGAATATCATCAATGGCGGCGAGCATGCCGACAACAACGTGGATCTGCAGGAATTCATGATCGCTCCGGCCGGCGCCGAAAGTTTCGGTGAAGCCCTGCGCATGGGCGCGGAAGTTTTTCATAACCTGAAAAAAGTTCTGGTTGAGAAAAAATACAATACGGCTGTCGGAGACGAAGGTGGTTTTGCTCCGGACCTGAAATCGAATGAAGAGGCCATCCAGGTAATCCTTCAGGCCATTGAGCGGGCCGGTTACAAGGCAGGAGAGGACATTTTTATTTGTCTGGACCCTGCCAGCAGTGAATTTTACGATAAAGAAAAAAACCTGTATATCCTCTCTTCCGAAAACCGTGAACTGACGGCTGAAGAGATGGTCGACTATTATGCCGACTGGGTCAGCCGATACCCGATCGTATCCATCGAAGACGGGCTGGCGGAAAATGACTGGTCCGGCTGGAAAAAACTGACTGAAAAACTCGGATCGAAAATTCAACTGGTCGGAGACGATCTTTTTGTAACGAATACGGAAATCCTCAGCCGCGGAATCTCCGAAGGCGTGGCCAATTCGATACTGATCAAGGTCAACCAGATCGGGACCATCACGGAAACTCTGGACGCCATTGAGATGGCCCACAAGGCAGGTTATACGAGCGTGGTTTCCCACCGTTCCGGTGAAACCGAAGACGCAACTATCGCCGACCTGGCCGTTGCCACCAACAGTGGTCAGATCAAAACTGGTTCCGCGTCCCGGAGCGACCGTATTGCCAAATACAACCAGCTGCTACGTATTCAGGATATGCTGGCGGAAAACGCACGTTTCCCGGGAAAATCAGCATATAAAAATCAATAAAAAAAGGGGCATCCCGCTCAGCCGGGATGCCATTTTTTCATGGCTCGTAAAAAACGAACCGGTACCTCCCGAAAAGTCTATTTTTATGTTACGATTATTGCATTCGCTATTGCACTGCTGCTCTTTTTTCTAAACGGGCCACGTGGTACCTTTCAGTTCTACCGGGCAATGCAGGAAAAGAATCAACTGGAATCAGAAATAAATGCCCTGGAAGAAGAAAACAAAAAACTGCAGGAAGAAAAGGAACGGCTTACAACCGATCCCTCTTACATCGAAAAGAATGCCCGTGAAAAATACATGATGAAAAAAGAGGGTGAAAAAGTATACAAAGTCCAGCACGAAAACGATTAGTATCCGGAATCCCTGATTTGAGACGGATTTATCTACTGTTTTTAATCCTGGCAACTGTCATCCGACTGCCGGGGCAGCATATTTTCTCCCCCCCATCCCTGTTCCTGCCCGATTTTTCCAGCGAATTCACCAAACGAAACACCGAGTGGGACTGGCACTCCCGGATCCAGAAATCTTTCGAATCGGCGAACGGCTGGAACAGTTATTTCTCGGAAACCCTGATGAGCAGTCTCAATGAGCTTTCCACCGAAAACCGCTGGAAAGACGAACACCGTTTTAACGGCTATTTTACCTACACCATGCCCCGCTTCGATCTGGGTCTCTATGCTCACAGCTGGATCTACGCCGACAAACAGATTTCCACCGATGATAAGGAAAACCACATCATGGGGGCATTCGGACGGTATAAATACAAGCAATACCTGGCACTGGAACCCTATTTCGGCAGGCAGAACGCCAAGAACCGGGCCATTTCCGACTGGGGCTGGGATCTCGGTATCCAGGGAAATCTGACCAATATCACCCTGGAAACGTATGACCTGGATATGGATGTTCAATCGGATTACGACCTCTATGACAATCGCAGCAATTACGATAATAACCTTGATCTGACTGTCCATACGGAGTTCAGTGCCTATACACAGGATTCCATCCGCGTTTCTTTCCAGGAGACGAAAAACCAGCATTATTCGACAACAGGCCGGGAATTGCTGAAGTTTGAAGAATCCAACCGGTTGATCGAGAATAAACTGTTATACCATGTTTCACCGAGCCGGCGGATTATGTTCAATACCCTGGTCTCCTCTGCCAACCTGAGTTACAGGAATGACACGGAAGTATTCCGCATCGAAAATCAGATCCGTTATTTTTCTTTCAGCGAACGGTTCATCTACGGCATTTCTCTGCAAACCCACCAGGAAAACCGTGATGTGACCGGAACCCTCTCGGATAACAACACGTCCGAGACCGCCCTTGGTTTCAACGGAACCTATCTGCATAATTCCGGTAACAGGCTGCAGATGAACCTTACCTATGTCAAAAAACAATACGACACCCCGGAAGGCAATACCGACGACAGGGATGAGCAGCGATTTATTCTCACTATGAATTACTTTTACCGGTTCAGCCGTTATCTGGACATGGAATGGATGCTCTATACCTATATGAATCATCTTATCTATATTTCTGCGCCCCAGAGCCAGAACAACAAATGGAACCGGATAATAAAACTGCAGCCGGCCATCACCTACCGGAACGGACGGTTGAGTAACAAGCTGAAAACATCGGTACTGGCCAATTACAGTGTTTATGACTTCGACGAGAAACTGACCCGTAAGACCAGCTTTATTATCCGTAAATACAGTATAAGCGATTCCCTGCTGATACCGGTTTATAAGCGTTTTTCACTGGTTTTACTGGGCCGGCTTGAACTGGAAGACAAAGGTAATTTCTTTAAGGAACGTTTTGAACAGAAGGTGGTGCAATCCTACCAGAGCCAACTTATAAACATACACCTGGTCAATGAGCGTATTTTCAATACACGGTTGTCGGTTGGCTACTCCTATTTCGTGCGCCGGGACTGGCGGTATATTCCCGATAAAAAGTTGTCGCGTGAAATTACCAACAGCGGCCCCTTTATTAATATCGTCTATGCCAACATCCCGGATTTGCGGCTTTCGACGTACCTGGCACTTTCTGTTCTGGATGATTCGAGTCTGAAAAAAACCAGTGACAGCAAGGGATACCTGAAATTATATTATAATTTTTAAACTTTTTATAAAAACGGGAACCATTTGTGAACATGAGGGGTGTAAACTAGCATACATGACATAACGGAAATTATTTACCCGCAACCTGCTGTTGTAATATATCAAAAGGCTGCAGATTCCTTATTTATTCTTGCCTCACACGTATGGCAGGGCTAAATTTTCTCTCAAATTTCAGGGAGTGTTTAATGAGAAAGCGGTTTTTCATACTGTTTACAGTTATTCTTGCCTTAAATAGCGTTGCCGGTATCTATTCCGATATCGATATCATCGAAAGCAACGACAAATACATCATTTTCGACTGGCATCCCCAGGGCCTCGAAGTGGCGACAACGGGCGATGCAGCAACCGGAATCCGTCATTTTCTTAATATGAAAGACGCAAACCGCGCTGAACCCCCCGGTGCCCCGGACATTCCCGGCCGTATCGTTACCCTCGGGGTGCCTGACACCGGTTCCGTCTATATAGACATCCTCGAGCAACAACAAACCACCTATAGGAATATCGATCTGCAGCCGGTACCTTATCCTTCAAAAGGCAATCTCGGTATTTCCGAAAATCTTTATCAGCAGGATGAACAGTTTTATGATGCCGGTCTTTTTTATCCCGAAAGACCGGTTCAGAAACTGCGTGCCGGTCATCTGCGCGATATTCCCGTAATACGGCTGAAAATGCACGCGGCGCGTTACAATCCCGTTTCACGGGAACTGGCAGTATTTGACAAAATTCGTATCCGTGTTTCTTACGGAACTTCCCGTTCCGAAGCACACATTTTCAGGAAACGCGGAAAACTGGATAACCTGTATAAAGACATCCTGCTCAACTTTCCAACGGCGTCAAAATGGCAAACCGCCCCCTCACCCCGCCTGGCGAAACCCGCTGAACTGCCCGGCGGCAAATGGTACCGTATACGCGTATCGGAAGACGGAATCTATAAAATAACCGCATCAACGCTCAGCAGCAACGGAATCAGCCTTTCCGGGATATCTGCCGGTGCACTGCGCATGTTTAATAATGGCGGGCATAAACTGAGCCCCAGAACGACGGCGGAATTTTACAATCCGGCATACACTTCGGAAATTCCCATTATCGTCTTTGATGAAAACAATAACGATCTATTTGACAATGCGGATTATATCCTGTTTTACGGCAAACACGTCAATGGCTGGTTTTATGATGAAAACCGCAACGAATTCAACCATCATCAGCATCCCTATGCCACCGAAAATATCTACTGGCTGAACCTTTCCGGAGCTGACGGCATGCGAATGGATCCCGGTGATTTGTCCGGGCAGCCCGGTGCTGTCCAGATGGATTATTACATGGAACGCTTTCACTTTGAAGAAGACCTCTACAACCTGCTGGCTTCGGGTCCGGACTGGTATGGCAAGCGGTTTTTCGGTCGTTCGGGAAACTGGCAGAAGAATTTTGACCTGAAGGCTTCCGACATGCCCGGTGTACCTGCGAGCTTCAGGATGCGGCTGAAAGGCGGTTCCGGAATCACCTACGGGGACTATACCCGTTACGTATACGAGTTTACAATGTACCTGAACGGCCAGCTGGCCTACTCCAGTAGCAGTTCCCACACGCCTTTCGTGAGCGCTGCAAGAAGAGATATTTATAAAGAATTCCCGGATAACGCTTTCCTCAACAACGGTACCAATTCACTGGAGGTCCAATATACCGGAAATGATGATGCTTGTAACGTTTACATCGACTGGTTTGAAATACTTTATCCCCGTACCCTCCGGGCAGAAGGTGACCAAATTTCTTTCTACACGGATAATACACAGAATGCCCTGCGCTACTCCATATCCGGTTTTTCAGACGCCGGGAACATCTATGTATTCGACGTGAGTAATCCGGTGGAGCCCGTTCTTCTCGATGCCGGTTTATCGGCACAAAATGGCACGCTGACCATGGACCTGCCCGCTTCGGACCAAAATCGGCATATATTCGTCACCAGCCTTTCCAGTACGAATATAAAAAGTATCGCAACATTGACGCCTTACGAACCGGGTGACAATTTACTTGATACCGGCAATGCGGCTGATTTCCTGATCATTACACATAAGTCATTCCGTTCTTACGCCGAGGAGCTGGCTGAAATGCGCCGCACCCGGCCGGTCAACCCTCTCAAAACGAAAGTAGTGACAACCGAGGATATCTTTTTTCAGTTCAACAGCGGCATGCAGGACCCGACGGCTATCCGAAATTTTATCCGGTATGCCTATAACAACTGGTCCTCTCCCACACCGTCCTATGTATTGCTTTTCGGAGACGGGCACTATGATTACCGGAATATCGCTTTGTCGGACACCAACCGGGTTCCGCCTTTTGAAATCTACGCTGCGGACGAGGTCAACAGTCGCACGGTTGACAATTATTTTGTTCAGCTCGATCTCAACTACGACACCTTGTCCTCTATCGATCCGGATCTTGCCATCGGACGCCTGCCCATGGAAAGCAAGATCGATTGCGAGCGCTATCTCCAGAAATTAAAAAGCTACGAAGGTGCGCCTTCCAGGGACGGCTGGCAGACAACGATGACCTTCGTTGCCGACGATGAGATCACATCCCGCTCTGAAAACGAATGGATGCACCAGAGTCAGACTGAAGATCTTGCCACTCTTTCCGTTCTGAAAAAATTCATTAAGAAAAAAGTGTATCTTTCCGCCTATCCGGCTGTGCCCGGCGGACTCCGGTACCTGAAGCCGCGTGCAGCAGAAGATATTATCGATTATATCAACCAGGGCACACTGGTCATAAATTATGTAGGACACGGTTCGCCGACTTCCTGGGCACATGAAACGGTTTTCAACCTGAGTCGTGATCTGAATAAAATCAATAACGAAGGCCGGCTTGCCTTCCTGATCGCCGCGACCTGTGATTTCGGCAAGTACGACGATCCCCATGAACCCAGTTTTACGGAAGCATTAATCTGGAAGGAACAATCCGGCGTCATAGGCGTTCTGGCTGCAGCAAGGCTCGTTTACTCTCAGTCTAATTTCCTTTTTGTAAAACGTTTTTATGAAAACCTGTTCGCCTCCCGCTATGCCTCCAGCCCACTGGGTGACGCAATGTACCTGGCGAGTCTGGCTGGCGTAAATGACCAGAAATACCATCTTTTTGCCGATCCGACCATGTATCTGGCCGACCCGAGGCAGGAACTGGAAATCACCTCCGTCAGCCCGGATACGCTGAAGGCTCTGAGTCGCGTGGAGGTTACCGCACGCGTCCTCAGTAATGAAGGCAGCAGCGTGAACGCGCAATTCGATGGCGGTGCCGTGCTGATCGTCAATGATGCCCGTTACGATTCGGTTAACACGGGTGGAGGCCGCTACTACACGCTTGACGGACCCCTTGTCTTCAAGGGCGAAGTTTCGGTGGAAGGCGGCGAACTGAACGGTTCATTTATCGTGCCCAAATCCATCCGCTACGCTGACCGGCCTACGGGGAAGCTGACTATTTTCGCCTGGGATGATGATACAAAGGAGACGGCGCTGGGTTACGACGAAAACCTCCTGCTGAGCGGGTCTGTCACCGGTGTAAAAGACAGCGAGGGACCGGACATCGATATTTACTTTCAGGACCAGGAGAATTTCACGACCGGTGACCTCATTCGTGCGAATCCGGTGTTAATCGCCGAATTAAGCGATAATAACGGCATCAATATGACCGGTGAGACCGGATATAAGATTCTGCTGCAGATCGACGATGAAACACCCAAGAACGTTTCCGGTTTCTTTTCCTACGAACGGGATAAATTTGACCGGGGGTTCATTCGCTATCCCATGGAGGAAGCGGAACCGGGTGAACATGCCCTTAAACTATCGGCATTCGACAACCTGAATAACCAGTCGGAATCGGAGATTGCCTTCCAGATCGCGTCAACGGCGGGCCTGGCACTGGACGAAGTGGTTAATTATCCCAATCCGTTCCGCGGCCGTACAGATTTTACCTTTCAGACCAATCGCGGCGGTGCCGAAGCATCGGTACGGATTTACACCATCAGCGGACGGCTGATTCAGGAAATAGACGGTTATTACACCTTAATGGGTTACAACCAGATTCCGTGGGATGGTCGTGACCGCGACGGTGACCGTCTGGGCAACGGCGTCTACCTCTATAAAATCATCCTGGAATCAGACGGAGAGAAGGTGGAAAAGATTGAAAAGATGGTCGTGATCAATTAATCCTGGATTTTCTCCAGCAGATAATCGATAATATTCTGCGCTGTCAACCCTTCTGCCTCGGCGTTAAACGATGTCACAATCCGGTGACGTAAGACCGGGAGCGCCAGGTATCGGATATCCTCCAGTTCCGGTGTATAGCGGTTATGCAGAATAGACCGGACTTTCGCTCCCAGTATCAGAAACTGCGATGCACGGGGCCCCGCTCCCCAGCGGATCCATTCGTTAATCTTCTCATCGGCATGTTCGGAACCACGTCGTGTCGCATTCACAATACGGACGGCATAATCAATCAGGTTATCGGCAACCGGCACACGCCGCACCAGTTTCTGAAAATCCATTATTTCTTCCCGGCTGATAACCGGTTTAATTTCCGTCTCCGCGTCGATGGTCGTGCGTTTGACAATATCCACTTCTTCCGTAAAGGAGGGATAGTCCAGCCACAAACTGAACATGAACCGGTCCAGTTGGGCTTCCGGAAGCGGGTATGTACCTTCCTGCTCGATCGGGTTTTGCGTGGCAAGTACAAAAAACGGGGGACGTAATTCATGGGACTCCCCGGCAGCCGTCACACGGTATTCCTGCATGGCTTCCAGCAATGCCGACTGCGTCTTCGGCGGTGTACGGTTGATTTCATCGGCAAGGATCAGGTTGGCAAAGACCGGCCCCTTGATGAACCTGAATACCTTACGGCCGCTTTCACGATCTTCTTCGAGGATTTCCGTGCCGGTGATATCGGAAGGCATCAAATCAGGTGTAAACTGAATCCGTGAAAATTCCAGGTCAAGAATCCGGCCCAGGGTCCGGATCATCAACGTTTTCGCCAGTCCCGGGACACCGATCAGCAGCGCATGTCCCTTTGCATAGAGGGCAATCAGAAGCTGCTCGATGATTTCGTCCTGCCCGATGATCACATGGCCCAGTTCGTCTTTAATGGTCCGGTAACTTTTGTGTATCGATTCCGCCAGTTTTACATCCTGTTTTGATTCATGCATCGGCTTTAAATTCCCTTGTACTTTATCAGACATTTCAGTAAATTTTTTGTTTCGTAACGATACGAAAGTAAAATTTTAACGACTTAAAAGAACAAAATCAAATTGATCTTACATAAACCGAACATACTCGATCTGTCCCGGAACGAAATGGAAGGACAGATCGTCCGGTTGGGTGAACCGCCCTACCGTTACCGCCAGATTTTTGCCGGTATTTATTCCAGCCGCTGGGAAACGTTTCAGGACTTTACCACGTTGCCCAAAGCCCTTCGCAACCGTCTCGATGGCGCCTTTACACTGCGTTCCCTCCGGTGTGCCGACCAGATTGAGTCCCCCATCGACGGAACCACAAAATTCCTCTGGCAACTGCCCGACGGGATGAAGATGGAAAGCGTCATCATATATGAAGGCAAACGCATTACATTTTGTATTTCATCCCAGGTAGGTTGCGCACTGGGTTGCACCTTCTGTGCAACCGGGAAAATGGGCATTCTGAGAGATCTAACCGCGGGTGAGATAGTTGAACAGGTGCTTCACATGAAAAAAACGGCGAAAGATCT
Source organism: uncultured Calditrichota bacterium (assembly GCA_964410215.1). Lineage (GTDB taxonomy): Bacteria > Calditrichota > Calditrichia > Calditrichales > CAYPHA01 > CAYPHA01. The sequence goes on from CAYPHA010000083.1 coordinate 13,905, forward strand.
GCCAACCAATATCGTGTTTATGGGAATGGGCGAACCCATGAATAATTACGAAAATGTCATGAAGGCGGCTGATATCCTTTCCGATCCTGAGGGGCTCTGTTTCAACCGTAAAAAAATCACCATATCCACCAGCGGCATTCTTCCGGGTATCTATCGCATGGCGGACGAGAGCAGGCCCTATTCCCTGGCCATTTCGCTTAATGCAACGACCAATGAAACCAGGAAAACGATCATGCCGGTGACGAAAAAGTATGACATCGACGCCCTGATGGAAGCTGCCCGCTATTATGCTGAAAAGACAAGAAAACGCATCACATTCGAATATATACTAATCGGCGGATTGAATGCATCGGTGGACGATGCCCGGCGGCTGGTTAAAATGACGCACGGATTGCGCTGCAAGATCAATGCAATCCCATCCAATTCCGGGGATTCGGCCTATCCGCCTCCCGACAGACCGACGATCGATGCCTTTGAAAACTATTTGAATGACCATCACCGGACAATAACGATCCGCCTGCGGAAGGGCTGGGAAATCCAGGCGGCCTGCGGTCAGCTTTATGCGAATAACGAAACAGCCGGCAGAAAAACCGGCCGGCGCCCCAGACCCGTTACGACAATACAGAGCCAGAACCATTGATAGATTAATGAGGAACCTTGAATGTATTTAATTATTTTCGGAGCACCCGGAGTTGGAAAAGGAACACAGGCCAAGCGGTTGAGCACCCATTTTTCGATCCCGCAAATTTCCACCGGTGATATCCTGCGGGATGCAGTTCAACGTCAAACGAAAATCGGAAAAAAGGCAGACGCCCTGATTAAGCGCGGCGAACTCGTCCCCGACGAGATTATGCTGGGTATTATCCGGGAGCGCATTACACGTCCGGATTGCGATCACGGATTCATTCTAGACGGTTTTCCGCGGACCATTCCCCAGGCTGAGGATCTGGCCAATCTGATGCAGGAACTGTCGCTGCCCCGTTTCTGCTGTATTGAAATACGTGTACCGGACCATATCATCATCCAGCGGCTGTCCAACCGAAAAACCTGTCAGAAGTGCGGCGCCGATTACAATCCCGCCGTCCGCCCGGCGCCCGCGGACATGATTTGCACCATCTGCGGCGGAAAAATCGTTTCCCGCCATGATGACAACGAAGATACGATCAGGAACCGCCTGGCCGTATACCGGCAGATGACGGCACCTGTGAAACATTTTTATGAAAAACGCGGCCAGCTTCGTTCACTTGATGGAAACAAATCGCCGGATGACGTTTATAATGATATATTGAGTTTCATTTCAAAAAAATAATATGTATAAAACTGTCCTTTTTCTCATTCTGCTGACCGTGCTCGTATCCTGCACGGAACGGGAACGGAATAACATTTTTGATCCGAACAGCGGAATAGGAACTATCGATGTCGGCCTGAGGGCAACCGCTCTGGAAACATCCATACAATTAAGCTGGTATAGTGCGGGTGATATCGATTATAACGGGGTGAAAATCTACAGGCGCCAGCCTTTTGAAGACCGGTTTGAACATCTTATAACCCTCCCCCGCAACCGTTACAGTTACACGGATACCATTGCATTAACCGATGAAACCTATACCTACTATATGACCCTGATCGGCAGCGATTTTGAGTCACCGCCATCCAGGCAGGTTCAGGCCATAGCCGGTCCCGGTGATATCTGGATTCTGGACCGCTGGGACTTCGAAGCACTGAATTTGAGTTATGACCTCCGTGTCATCAAAAAACGACGCTACGGGGTCTGGATTCCCGAAAACATGGCCATCGCTAAACAAGAAAATCTGGCTATGATCACCTATCCGTTATACGGATACTTCGAAATATTTGATATAAACCGGAGCTATGAACGCCTGTATGGCTGGTCAGACCTGGAACGTCCTTTCGATTGCATTTTTGAAACGGCATCCCGCTCCTTCTGGGTAACCGACTCTTCCAGCGGGTTATACAAAGTAAGCCCCCGAAGCGGCATTATCATAACCATTTCCACCGACCTGGTCCGGCCTACCCTGCTTGGGAATTACGATAACCAGACCATTTATCTGATCGACAAGGGTACGCATTCGTTGAACCGCTTTGGCATCAATGGCGAAAACCTGGGTAAATTAAACAAAATCGGTGATTTCACACTGCAATCTCCTAAATTATTTGAAATTGACAACCGCAATAACGTTATCTATATCGTGGACAAAACGGAAGATGGAAATTTTCTCTATGCCTATCAGCCTGCATCTGGTGACGCGCGTATCCTCTATACCGGTGACAATATCGATGTGGTAGCCCCAAATGAAGCGCAGCAAACTGTATGGATCGTGACACGAATTGATTTTAATCCAAAAATTATGCAACTTTCCAGGGATGGCACACGTCTCACAGAGCTGGAAGGATATGAATACCCGATCGACATCGGTGTCAATCCATACAACAACAACCTGATAATAGTCGATGCAGGAACAGCGACCGTCCGCCATCTACGGTCCGACATCTCGGAAATCGGATCATATGGCGGTTCAGCGCAGCCTTACAAGGTACTGATTGAATGAGCATAATTCGCATTCCTTCACAGATTTTGGTTGCCTTAATCATTATCCTGAGTATCATCACTCTGTCGTATGATTTTATGGAATTTTACAGTTCACTAAGTATCCGGCCGTGGGTATACTTCCATGAACTGTTTAATATTCTTATTCTTTACCTCTATTTTCTCTATATCAAACGAAAATCCATTTTCTTCGAAACCAGCGTTGTCACAAACCTGAAGAACTTTATCAAATACATGGCGATTCTTTACATAATCGTACTCCTGCTGCAACAGCTTCTTTCGCCTAGTTTCCTGCCCGGATCTTTTCCCAGAGAACCGGAGAATGAACGTTCACTGATTTATTCCAACCTGGTTTCCCTTGCTGCCATTTTTCTGCTGGTCCCTATGCTGATTACCATTAAAAATCTGATCTATTATAAACGCAGAAAACGGACACCATTGTATATAAACCTGGCCCTTATTTTCACCCTGCTGGCCATGATATTGTCAGTCATTTTTGAAACACCGCTGGAGTTTGAATTTACGGGTGATGAGCTTTATCCCAACACGGCCCTGATCATCACCATCTTTTTCCTGGTAATTCTATCCACGCGAAACAGCTGGATTACATATCTGACACGCCGGGAAAAATATTACTATTTTCTCATCAACGGCGGTCTGATCTGGGTCATTTTAATCCTGTTCGATATCGCTTTCCGGGATCCGCTGCCTGCGCACAGCCTTGCGCTCGGGAACTGGGCCTACATTGTTTATGTTTTCCTCGTGATATATTCCATTTTTTCCGGATTGAACTTTTTATTGCACCTGCCTACGGCAAGGGTATTTGACAGGAAGATGAAAGAAGTATCCTCGCTTCATCAACTCAGCCGGGCGATTTCAGTGGAATTCGAATATGACAAACTGGTCCGGCTGATTACTGAAATGACCGCAGAAGTCATTGAATCGTCCAAGACGTGGCTGGAAATGTATGATGAAGCGGATTCACGTCTGGTTGTAGCCGCATCACAGGGTCTCAGCGAAGAAAATATAACGGCGTTAAACAGTATTGATCAAAATCCGGTACACCGGCAAATTACGGAAACAAAGAAAACCATGCTGGTGAATGAAGTATTCAAATCGCCGGCTTATGATACGATTGCGAACTGGAAAATGCAGATCGGTTCTTTTACAGGAGCACCGCTGATCGGCGCAAATGGCCAGCTGCTCGGCATTTTGTATGCCGCAAAGCACCAGCATTTCGGCTTTGATCCGGATGATGTCAATATGCTGGAAGCCTATGCGAACCAGGCGGCCATTGCACTGGAAAACAGCAAATTACTGAAGAGTTCCTTCGAACGGGAGCGGATGGAGCAGGAACTTCAGATCGCCAGGGAAGTTCAGATGCGCCTGCTTCCCCAGGAAATTCCACAAATCCAGAATATCCAGATTGACACACTGACCATAACGGCCTACGAGGTTGGCGGTGATTACTATGATTTCTACCTCCATGACCATACGAACCTGGGATTGATCATCGGCGACGTCAGTGGAAAAGGGACCTCCGCCGCCTTCTACATGGCGGAAACCAAAGGGATTATACAAACCCTGGCACAGCTTTACCGGTCACCGCGGGACATCCTCATCCAGACCAACAAGATTCTGTTCCGGTCCATGGAGAAGAAATCCTTTATCAGCCTTCTGGCCGCGAACATTGATTGTGAAGCGAACAGAATCCGTTTTGCCAGAGCCGGCCATTGTCCGATTATTCACTACAGCACAAAAGACAATACCACCCGTCTGCTGCAGCCGGAAGGGCTTGCCGTGGGCATCGATGAAGGTAAGGTGTTCGACTCCTATCTCAAGGAACGTGAAATTACTGTAAACAAGGGTGACATTCTGGCATTTTACACAGACGGCCTGTCAGAGGCCATGAACAGCCGGAACGAAGAATTCGGTGAGGAACGCATCTGTGAGATCATACGCACCCATGCCACGCTTTCAGTATCACAATTAAAAGAGACCATGATCGACCGGATTCTTTCCTTCCTGGAAGGACGCAATCTGCACGATGAC
>CAYPHA010000084.1:0-18387 GCA_964410215.1 uncultured Calditrichota bacterium
TTGGTATTAAAACATCTTTGCTTCGAATTATGCTAGGATAAGCTTGAGGAGTGAGACCGATTGAACTTAAGTTCCCAAAATTTATACCGAATTTTTCTAATGTTGCTAATCCTCTGGATATTGAGGTGTTTTGATTTGAACCAACTTCAGGTACTATTCTAAGTGTAGAATCATAGGTATTTTTAGAAAATAATGCAATCAGTAACCCAGATACTATTGCTAGACCGGTAATAATAAATATTGTGAATTTTTTTTTGGCAAAATTATATAATAAGTCAATTAATGGTATTTCAGGTTTTGGATAGTTAATATGATCATTCATATTTCATTGCCTATAATATTGTTAAGTTAGTATTCTATTCAATATTTGGATTGAATAGTTATTTAAGATAATAAAAAAAACAATTTATCTACTTTATCCTATCAATAATCAATATCGTCGTGGCGACGCTGCTCAGGATGGCCGCGGCGTCGCGGATGGCACCGGACCAGTCGATCTTCTCACGCTCAGCCAAAACCGGTATTCGGATGGTGCTGCCCGCCGTAATGCCTTCGGGCAGGTAATTCCAGAATAAAAAGTCCCGCTCCTTGATGACCCGGCCGTCGGCCAGACGTATCGTCACGTTTTCCTTGTCCGCCAGTTCCGTAAAACCGCCGGCCGAACTGATATAATGCGACAGGCTTTTCCCCTTCTCATATAAAACGCTGCTGGGGAAATGCACGCCGCCGATGACCTTGACCGTGTGCCGACGCTCCGGGATGGTGATGACGTCACCGTTGCGTAAATAGATGTTCTCATCCGAATCCGGTTTCCTAAGCACCCGTTCGAAATCGAGACCGATCTGGCCCACATCGTTCTGGTCACGGAAGATGGTCGCCCCGGCGGCATAGGCGGTCGGTTTGAGTCCGCCGGCACGGGCAATGAGGTCCGTCAGCCGTTCCTGCTTGTGACGCAGGGAGTACACACCCGGAAACTGCACCTCGCCGCGGATGGTCACGTTGCGCTGCAATTCCCAGTCACTGTTTTCGCGGATGAATACATTGTCATACGGTTTCAGCAGAAATACCTCGTCCGGTAAACCGGTTCGGCTGGTATAATTGGAATCGATTTTTACATAGAGCAGGGTGGCCATGCTGTCGATGGAAACATTCCGGGGATCGATCCGCGAGATTTCCGCCTCGTTGACCAGGGCGTACTCCTCGAACCCGCCGGCTTCGAAAATAAGGTCCTTAAGGGTCATGTCCTTTTTAAGCAGGTATTCGCCCGGTTCGTTAACGGCCCCGTAGATCCGTACAAAATCCTCGGGGAACAGGGTGTTGATGGAAGCGATACGCACCCGGTCCCGGGGTGCCAGCTCAAAATCCTTTTCCTCCCCATCCAGGATAGCCCTGAGGTTGACGGAAAACACCTGCTGCTTACGGTTTTTCATCTCGCGTGTGATTTCGACCCGTTCCAGGTAAGCGTCACCGCGGATGCTGTCGACCTGTGCGAATAACCGGGTAATCGTCATACCCGGTTCAAACTCGAAACGGTTCGGACCGTAGATGGGACCCGATACCGTTACATAATTACGCAGTTCCCGGTCCAGCGATTCAACGAATACGCGGTCACCGTGCTGAAAGGTGAACCCGGAAGGGCGGCCGTCTTTCATGAATGGAACATCGAAGATTTTGCGTTCCCCGGTTCCGAGAATGCGTTCAACCTGGATATGATCACGAAAGGCGTCGGCCGTGAATCCGCCGCTGTATGCGATAAGATCCGTAAGCGTTTCCTGCTCCTTCATCTGATAGACGGCCGGTTTCTGTACCGAACCGTCCAGATACACGATCCGTGCTGTCGCCGGAATGTGTATCACATCATTGGTCTGTAAGCGGACGGTGGCGTATTTTTTCCCTTCTGTCAGGAAATCATAAAAATCCAGCTTCTTCAGAATCCGGTCATTACGAACAAGGGTGATGTCCCGCAGGGAACCCGTTTCTCTGGTGCCTCCGGCGTAAAACAGCATCTGGAAAGCGGATGTCAGCGCCGGTACGGTGAATACGCCGGGATTGTTCACTTCTCCGACCACATAAATGCGCACCGAACGCAATTTTCCCAGGGAAACATCCAGGAAGGCCTTATCCTTGATAATGCTGGAATATGATTTCCCCATGATCCGGCGGAGCTGTTCCCTGAAATCAGTCAGCATCAATCCCGCCGCGTTGACCTGGCCGACCTCCGGGATGAAAATCTGTCCCTCACGGTTGATGATCAGGCTGTGACGGAGTTCGACTTCGCCCCAGACGGATATAATCACTTCATCACCGGGTCCCAGGGGATATTCCCCGTCAACGGGACCGTACATTTCCGGCGTGTAATCGACCCGGGCGTTCCGGAATATATTCATCCCGAAATGCGGCAGGTTCATGAAGGGGCCATCCGCTTCAGAGGGCGTGCGGACTGTCTCCGGTGCCGCTGCAGAGATATCTTTTAACGAATCCGGTGTTTTTGAAAGGTCATCCTCGAAGACTTCCAGCGATTCCGCCTGCAGGCTCTTATCCGCGGGTTTGGGCACCGATCCGCTTTGCTCCAGCTGTTTCCGGATTTCCTCCAGTTGCCGCAAATCTTCCAGACTCTGTCCTAATGCAATGGTATTAAAAACCAGACAACTGATAATGAGTATGACTGTGTTTTTCATTCATTTCTCCATTTTTGACCCCTGAGTTCTGAGCTCTGCGTTCTGAGCTCTAAAACACACAGCTCCGCCAGGTTGCTTACAACTTAAACCTTAAGTTTACTTAAATGCGTCTTGGTATGCAAGCATCGTTCCGGGCCGAAATCCTGAAATATCAATGATTTCCGATGTTTTGGATTTATTCCGGCCGATTCGTTTTTAACGGCAGTGTTCACCTAAGGAGATGTTCGGTAGATACCGGGTAACTCTTAATCCTGTATTAATATTTTTTTGGATTTGATGGATCATTATGGCAAATTGGTTAGAGCTCAGAACACAGATGACAGAGGTCTGGGTGGTATTATTGGAAGTAGGAAGTAAGAAGTAGGAAGTAGAAAGTGGGAGTGGATAGTGAAGCCGGTGTATCTTGATTATAATGCAACGACGCCGATCGATCCCGTTGTCGGCGAAGCCATGATACCGTTTATCCGCGAGCACTTCGGTAATCCCTCGAGCAGTCATTATTACGGAAATCAGGCCCGCCAGGCGGTGGAAACGGCCCGCCGGCAGGTGTCCGGTTTACTGGGTTGTGAAGCCGATGAGCTGATTTTTACAAGCGGCGGTTCCGAATCCAATAATTATGCCATCATCGGGGTGGCGCGCGCCCGCAGGCACCAGGGGAACCATATTATCACGAGCGCGGTGGAACACCCGGCTGTGCTGGAAGTGTGCCGTTTCCTGGAAACGGAAGGATTCAGAGTCAGCTATCTGCCGGTTGACGTACACGGCCTGGTGGATCCCGCGGACGTGGCGTCAGCCATTACGCCGCAGACGATCCTGATATCGGTCATGCATGCCAACAATGAAGTCGGAACCATTCAGGATATCCCGGCCATCGCCGACCTGGCCCATGAGCATGATATCCTGATGCATTCCGATTGTGCCCAGTCCATCGGTAAAATTCCCGTGCGGGTGGACGACCTGGGTGTGGATCTGCTTACGGTTGCCGGACACAAATTATATGCGCCGAAGGGCATCGGAGCCCTCTATATCCGCGCCGGCCTGGAACTGGAAAAGCTCGTGTACGGGGCCAACCATGAAATGAACCGGCGTGCGGGAACCGAAAATGTGCTTGAAATTGTCGGACTTGGAAAGGCCTGTGAGATCATCGGTCAGCAGGAGGATGCGGCGGCCCACCTGAAGACGATGCGCGACCGTCTGGAAAGCGGATTACGGACATCCTTCCGCGATACCCGCATCAACGGGCATCCGGACAAGCGTCTGCCGAACACCTGCAGCATCAGCTTCCGCGGTCTCGAAGCAAATACAATTCTATCCGAACTCGAAACCGTTGCCGCTTCGGCAGGGGCGGCCTGTCATGCCGAAAGTATCGACGTCTCCCATGTGCTGGAAGCGATGCAGGTGCCGGTTGAATATGCCATGGGTACGATCCGCTTTTCCGTCGGCCGTTTCACTACCGTGGATGAAATTGATACAGCGCTCGATGAAATCATAAAGGTTCTGGACCGCTTTAAACCGGCCTTTTCAGAGGCTGTGCCGGTTCAGACAGACGCATCGGATATTAAACTGACCCGGTTTACCCATGGCCTTGGTTGTGCCTGCAAACTGCGGCCCCAGGTCCTGGAAGAGGTGCTTCGTAAACTGCCGCCGGTCACCGATTCCAGCGTGCTTGTCGGTACGGACAGTTCGGATGACGCCGCTGTCTATCAAATCGATGATCAGACCGCAATCGTGCAGACCGTCGATTTCTTTACGCCGGTAGTCGATGACCCCTTTCAGTTCGGTGTCATTGCGGCGGTCAATTCCCTCAGTGACATCTATGCCATGGGCGCCCGTCCGCTTTTTGCACTGAACATCGTCGGTTTCCCTTCCAACCGTCTGCCGGTTTCGGTTCTCGAACGTATACTGGAAGGGGCCCAATCCATCGCTGTAAAAGCCGGGATATCCATCATCGGTGGACACACGGTTGATGATACCGAACCGAAATTCGGACTGGCCGTAACGGGACTTGTCGAACCCGGCCGTATTATCCGTAACAACACGGCGAAGCCGGGAGATGTTCTGATCCTTACCAAGCCCGTCGGAACCGGTATCCTGTCGACGGCACTGAAACAGGGCGCCCTGGACAGCGTCGTGCAGAAACAGCTTGTGGAAACGATGTCGGCCCTTAACCGGGACGCTGCCGACGCGATGCAGGCGGTCGGTGTAAATGGTTGTACAGATGTAACCGGATTCGGTTTGATCGGTCATCTTCTCGAAATGATGAAGGGGTCGGGAACGTCGGCCCGCATCCGTTATAGCGCGGTACCTTTACTGAATGATGTGTTCAACCTGGCCCTCTCGGGTATCATTCCCGGCGGAACCCGTGACAATTATGCCTTTACCGAACCAGACGTATTCTATGACCGGGGATTATCTGAAGTTAAAAAATTGTTGTTAAACGATGCACAGACGTCCGGCGGGCTGCTGATTGCGGTACCTGAAAGCCGTACTGACATGTTGTTGAAAGCGCTTCATCAACGTTATATGGCGAAGGTTGCCGTGATCGGTCAGGTGCTTCCGCCGGATGAAAAGTCCGTTTACGTTGATATTGACTAACCGATTCAGTGATTATGCGCGTATTTACCCTGTCGGATCTCCATGCCGACTTTGATGAAAACCTTGACTGGTTAAAACAATTGTCCCAAAGCGTGTACCGGGATGATGCCCTGATTGTTGGAGGTGATGTCTGTGATAAAACCGACCGCTTCAAGGAAGTTCTATATGTTTTGAAAGAACGGTTCAGCATGGTTTTCTTTGTCCCCGGGAACCATGACCTCTGGCTCCGTGAAAACGGTTTCAGGGATTCTCTGGAAAAATTCTGGTCCCTGATCGAAATCTGTAAAGCGTATGATGTAAAAACAAATCCGGTCAAACTCAATCCGGATTCCGAAGAAAGCATGGTATGGGTGGTTCCCCTTTTTTCCTGGTATGTCAAACCGGAAGAAGGCGTGGATTCCCTTTTTATTTTCAAGCCCGGTGAAGATCCGACGCTGCGCATGTGGAGTGATAATTATCTGATTAAATGGCCGGCGGATTACGAGAACGGCGGGATAAATGATCACTTCCTGGATCTGAACCGTAAATATATCAAAACCGGGTTTACGGCACCCGTTATTTCTTTCAGTCATTTTTTACCGCGGCAGGATCTGATTTTCAGTCTCAACTGGGAACGTGACAAGGCCCGCTTGATCAAAATGGACCGCACACCGGCGTTTAATTTCAGCCGGGTGGCCGGAACCCGCAGGCTGGAGGAACAGATCAGATATCTGCAATCCCGCATACATATTTCGGGACACCAGCATCGGAACCGCAACCGCACCATTGATAAGGTTCATTACATATCACACTGCCTGGGGTATCCCCGGGAACGGCAGCGCCGGTCCCTGCGTCATATCGACACCGGACCGCTGCTGATCTGGGACGATAACGGGGCGGTTATTCGTGAAGATTGGTATTGAGGGGATGGTTTATTCGAAATGGCGCAAAATGTTGCGCCATTACAAACAAAATCCAGGGATGATCATTATTTAAACCAAATTGTTGCTATGCTGCAAATGTATTTATTTGTCTTTATAAAATGTGTCCTGCATCCATTTTTCCGGATTGTTTAAAATGTAATTCCGAATATTAGATAAATGTTTTTTATCGCGGATAATCATATCATAATACCGTGGTTGCCATGCGAATTCGATGCCGTTCATTGTTGCGTATTTTTTTACACCGGCCTTATACCCGCGAATAATGGATGCCAAATTCCGGGATTGGGGGCCGAATTTATTTGGTTTGTATTCGCGGTATTTTGGTTTGATTGTTTCCCCGTTCCGTAGGGACGCAAAATTTTGCGTCCCTACCGGAACATCGCCACCACCACGACCATCATCGCCAAAAACATCGCCACCACCACAACCATCATCACCACAAATTTTACCGCCACAAACATCGTTGGTACCACCATCATCATTCCCGCCATAACCGGTAATTGTTTGATTTATGCATGCGAATTCGGGATTCAGAATCCTGATTGTCCCGTGTACATGATTGGGCATCACAATAAAGGCATCAAGGCTGACCATCGGAAAATGTTTTGGGATATCAGCCCAGTAACTGAATGCTGCTTTACCCAGGTCGGATAATAAATGAACCCAGTCCCATTTGTGCTCAATGTGCAGAATCCTTCCAAAATGACAAACTCTGTTCCGGGTGCAAATGGTTATAAAATAATAATTGTTTGAACTGTAATCCCAGCCGCGCAGACGATATGTCTTTCGATGATATCTGTTTTTAAACCCTGACACGGTTTGATCCTGTTTTTATACGCCTGATAATATTATCCTGGTAAATATTAAATAATCATCCTATTTATATAATTCTAAAATTCTGACATTCCATAAAAAAAACATGATATCCTCATTTTAAAGTTAAAGTGCATGGCAATTAAATCCGAAATCATAAAGAAACAATATTTTATGACGCACGTTGTCAGCTCCGCATTCTGACCGGAGCATATCAAGGAATCTTTTATGCCTCTCTTCGGCGCAAATGATATACACCGCCTGCAACGCAAGGGTAAAATCGACAAACTGGTCAAAGCTTTGCGCCATCCCCAGGGTGAAATCCGGGAGTCTGCCGCAAGGGCATTGGGTGAACTTGCTAATCCCTCTACCGTTGTCCCGCTCATAGTTGCATTGGATGACTGGAATATCGATGTACGCATTGCCGCGGCGGAGGCCCTGGGAGAGATCAGGGATCAACGGGCAGTCGATGCATTGGCCCGTGCTTTCAGAGAACGTAGTCTGCGTAAGAAATCGATTGAGGCGCTGGTCAAGATTGGGGCACCTTCCATAAAGGCTCTCATAAGCCTGCTTCCCGAAAGCCCTTCCGAAGTGAAAAAATTGATTATCGATATTTTCGGAAAAATCGGCAGTACGCGTTCGATCCCTCCACTCATCGACTGTTTGCGTGAACGGGATCGTGACATCCAGGATGCGGCGGCCGTGGCGCTGCTGAAGATTGGCCGTCCGGCCCTGCCCGCACTGCGTGAATTGCTCGCGGACCGGCGTAAAGCCGTCCGTGCGGCGGCCGTGAAGATCATCGGGCGGATTGGTGATCCGAGGGAAATCGAGGCACTGGTTGCCCTGCTTAAAGATGAGAATTATGAGGTTCGCAAGGTTGTCGTAAAGGAACTGGACCGGCTGGGCTGGAAACCGGATGACAGTCAGGATGGCTCGACCTACTGGGTTGTTAAGAAGGATTGGGAAAACGATGAAGAGGCGGAACATGCGTTATTACGGGCTCTCGATGATGATCTCGTGGAAGTGCGCCTTGCCGCGGCACGTCAACTGGGCAAAATTGGCAGTAAAACGGCTCTGGGTGCTCTTTCTGAGGCGCTTAAAGATCAGAGTTTGCAGGTACGCCTGGCAGCGGTGGAATCCCTTGGTAAAAGCGACGACATACAAATAATTGAACCTCTTTTTAAAGCCATGCTGGATGGCTATGATGAGCTGGCCAGACAGGCGGCAAAATCGCTGCAGCGGTTCGGTAAGACTGTGGCGGGCCGGTTTGTTACCCTGTTAAGCAGTAAAGATGAACTTATTAAAAAACTGGCAGCCGAAACCCTCGGTAATATCGGGGACGCCACGTCGACGGTACCGCTCATGAGACTCTTGATCAGTACCGATGAAAAACTGGTGGCAACCGTCATCGAGGCGCTCGGAAAAATACAGGATCCGGCGACAAGGGATCGGTTGCTGCCTTTCCTGAAGCACGGCGATGAAACCGTTCGTGAAAAATGCGTTGAAGCACTGGGGGCGTTTGGGGACAGCCATCTTGCGGAACCGCTTATTGTTATGTTACGTGATCAGGCAGAGGCCGTTCGTCTGGCGACGACGAAGGCGCTTGGCAGAATTGCTAACCCCGTCTCCGTTTCCGAACTTATTAATTCTCTGAATGACAGCAGTATGCGTGTCCGGGAAGGGGCGGCCCAGGCAATCGGAAGTATGGGGGCCGTGGCTATTAAACCGTTGATTGCCACACTGGGTGACTGGGACAAGGACATTCAGGCCATCCGGAAAGCGCTGACGACCATCGGCTCTTCAGCGATCAAACCGCTGATCATAGCACTCGGCTCGGGTGAGGAGAAGGTCAGTGAAGCGGCATCCAAGGTGCTGGATAACCTGGGCTGGCAGCCGCCGAATGATGAGGTCGGTGCGGCTTATTATATTGCCAAGAAACAATGGTCAAAAACCGTTCGCATCGGTGAACCGGCTATCGGCCCGCTTGTTAACACTCTGAAAGACGGGGATGTCTGGGTTCGTACCGGTGCTGTTGAAGCTCTTGGGAATATCGGCAAAAGGGGACCTGTGGAGGCCCTGATATCCATGTTCAATGACCGGTACTGGAATGTCCGGGATACAGCGGTGGAAGCATTGGTGAAAATTGGGGAACCGGCGGTTTTACCCCTGATTGAAGTCCTGAAACAGCGTCTGCCGGCGACTGTGGAATATGCAGCGCGGGCCCTGGGCGCAATCGGCGATGAACAGGCGATTGAGCCATTGAACGATGCCCTCTTCGATGAATTTAAACGCGTACGCAAAGCGGCGGCGGCGGCCCTGGAAAAAATGGGCGCATTGAACAGCGGACGCCGGTGTGAAAATTGCGGTAAACCGGTACCGAAGAACTACCGGACGGGGGACAGTTGTCCCTTCTGTGACGAACTTCTGGATATCTGAGGATTGTATTCATCCACTTTACACCCGGATACAGATTTATAACCGCTTTATCCATTTCGTAATACAACTCTCTGCATTGACTTAACCGGCCTCCTGGTTTAAATTCAAACCGCGTTGTCCATACAGGTACCCCATTAATGAATCAACAGCCGAAATATTCCGACTATATCCGTCATTACCAGTTTGATGCGGAATATTATGATTATTTTAAAGTGAATGCTTTTGATGAGCAGCTCATTAAAAGGCGCTATGAAGAATTTTTCATCCTCTATCCTGTAAAACCAGATGACCGTGTACTCGAAATCGGAAGCGGAGGCGGTGGTGCGCTGGGACCATTGAAAAAGACCCCGGCCCGCTATTTTCCGCTCGATGTCAGTTCTAAAAATGTCCGGATTCTGAAGGAACGATCGGATATCCCTGTCCGTCCGGTTACAGGTGATGCCTTCTTTTTGCCGTTTGCCGATCAGAGTTTCGACCTGGTGATTGTTTCGGAAGTCCTTGAACACCTGGAAGAACCGGAACGGGCCCTTGCCGGTATTTTCAGGGTCCTGAAAGATAAGGGGACATTGCTGGTGTCGGTTCCCTATAACGAGCGGATTACCTACCATTTATGCATACATTGTAACAGAGCAACCCCGTCCAATGCCCATCTGCATTCTTTTAACGAGAAAAACATGATTGCATTACTGGGTGCTGCCGGATTCAATGTGGAGTCGGTTTCCCGCCGCTGTAATAAAGTCACGAACCGGCTTCGTCTGAATATTATGATGAAGGGGCTGCCATTCCGGATCTGGTGGCTTTTCGATCAACTGGCCAATACCATCCTGCCCAAACCCAGCCATATGATTGTCCGGGCACGCCGCTAATCCGATCCCTGGTTCAGATAAAGTTTCCTGTAATAATAGAGGTACAGTATGTAGTCCATGCCGAAGGCGATCAGTGCGGCCCAGGCGGCACCCATGATGCCGATCTTCGGGATCAGGATCAGGTTCAGTATAAAATAAACCACCTGTACGAAGAGAGTGATATTGCGCACCCGTTCACCCTCCCTGTGTGCTTTGAAGAAAGTGGTATAGGGTATGGATAATCCGTTCAGGGCAACAGCGATGGTCAGCACGGCGAGAACGGGAATGGCGGGCGCGAATTTTTCCGAGAAGAGATAAAGGACGATGTATTCACGCAGCAGCAGAAAAAAGGCGGCAACGCATATAATGTAAAGCAGGTTCAGCAGGATATCTCTCCGGTCAATCCGGGACTGGTTGGCATATTTTTTATACGCGGCGGTCGACAGGGCATTGGAAAAATGTGTTAATGGAAAGGTCAGGGCAAAAGCCAGCGCATAAAACGCCAGTTGTTCGGCGTCGAGAAAATAGGCCAGCAGCAGTTTATCACTGTGGTAGAAGAGCGTGGACAATATGTTGGCCGCATAAAGGTGGGACCCGAAGCTCTTAATTTCACTTAACAGTGCCCTGATATTCTGTTTCAGGTTGCGGAAATCAACCCGGATGCTGATCACAAAACCCGTCACGACAATAATCAAAGTAATGAAATAGAAGAATAGCGAATAGAAAAGCGTGTACATTCCTGCCGCGGCGATGAGGATCAGACCGGCCAGGTAGAGAAGACGGGGCATGAACGTGAACAGGCTGAGTTTTTTTATATAGCCGAATCCCCTCAGCAGGATCTGCAGCATCATTTGAAAGAGAAGTATACCTGCAAACGGGGCGAACGACAGCAGCAGGCTGCCGATGCGGATTTCAAAAATATGATCAAAAATAAGGGCCAGCCCGAAAATACAAAGGGCCAGCAGCAAGCCGAGCAACATGGTAAGCAACAGCGTGGCGGAATAGATCTGACGTGACCGGCTGCCTGTGCCGGTCAGGGCCAGGCTGCGCGAGGATACCTCAAAAAGACCCAGGCTGAAGAAAACACGGGTTAACAGGACCGTGTTCATAAAAAAACTATAGCGGCCGTAATCCGAAAGGGAGAGATAAGCGGTATTGAATTTGACGATGACGTACCCGAGGATCAGGTTGGTTACCATTGCCACATACAGTATGACGGTCTCACGGATGCGTATATTTTTACTTAAACCGAAAAGGAAGTCTTTCAATGGCCACCCGCGTGTTTCGATTTCTCGGTAAAGGATCGGTAAATGGCTGTCATTTTCAATGATTCCCGTTCCCAGTTTAATTCCTTTGCAGCGGCCAGACAATTTTTTCTCCAGAGGTTTCGTTCCTGCGGATGGTTGATCATGTAACGCAGGGTGCGGCTGATCTCATCGACATTCCAGGGATCGGTGAGTTTCCCAACCCCGTACTTTTCGATATAAGCTTTCAACGTGGGAATGGTGCTGGCCAGTACGGGTACGCCGGCCATGATGAATTCAAAAAACTTATTGGGCAGGGCATACGTTCTGTTGATACAATCCGGTTCGATGACAGATAACCCGATGTCGGAACGGCTGATGAGCGGAATCAGTTCGCTGTTGGGAACGAAGGGAAGGATCTGTATGCGTTCCCCGGGCTGATGTCGCTTAATCCTGTCCATGAGGGCCGGCCTGAGAGGGCCTTCACCAATAAGAGTGACCTTTATATCCAGGTCGCTTAGAGAAGCAACGGCGTCGATGATCTGGAACAACGCCCGTCCGGGCAGGAAAAAACCATGGAAAATAATACGGACCGGACCACCGGCGTCCGCCGGACCATTTCGTTTGCCATGGTCCGAAAAACGGATGCTGGGCAGGTTCCGGATTACCTCAACTTTTTTCATATTCGGGTAACGATCCCTGTAAAACTGTGCCAGGGGTTCGGAAACGGTAATCAGGACATCCAGGTAGGGGATGATCATCTTTTCAAAGGAGAGCCATATCCATCTTCGCAGTGGGCTGTGCTCAAATAACTGGTGTCCGGCGAAGTATTCATTGGCGTCATAAACGAGTGTGCACCTGTGAAACAGACGGTAAAACAACACGGCTGGTACAACCCAGAGTCCGCGAAAATGCAGAATATCACAGCGCCGGAATAACATGGCTGCAAGTGCCTTGAAATTGAACAGAATAAAACGAAGCGGGCCGCGTTTGAAGCCGATCCGAATGCGTTGCAGAGGGAATGGATAACCGGAATCATCACAGGCTTTACCCGATTCCGCGAGCGAAAAGGCCTGTACCTGAAAATGCAGTGCCCTGGCCAGCCCGATCTGGTTTTGCAGCCGCTGCCTGTATTCGATGGGGTCCATTGTCAGGTAAAATATCTTAACCGGCATGTTCCAGCCTCAATGTTAGCATACCGTTATGATGTATGTTGTGAATATGCAGGCAATTTCCTTCCTGCCGGAATGCCGGTTGCTGATCGCCGAAAACCGTTCCGGTCCGTTCATCCGGAAGAAGCAGAGTGAACCGTTCCAGCGTTTCGGGAAAGGAGACGATCCAGGATTCGTTCCGTTCAGATGGGTCTGTTTGACGCACTTTTATGGCCGCCCGCTGTTCGATCCATATAACCTGTTCATGCAGCGGCGCAAGGTAAGCATCCTCCTGTTCGAGCCGCCGGGTCAGTGCCTCCCACAGTTCGGGAAAGGGCGGATGCGCGTACAGATTATTGTTGTGCCAGAGGACGGTGAAGACACCGCGGTAGTGTTTGACGCGTTCCATCAGTTTTATTATTTCTTCAAAAGGTTCCTTTTCAGGTAAGGTATTTTCAAAAAAGTGTGTTGGGCATTCCATAATCGAGACCGGCTTGCCGCTCGTGTGATTTATGGCAGGGAAGGGACAGGCGGACCCGGCACGGAAACCGCTGCGACGACGGTATACCATGGTCGCATCGTAATGCAGATTCAAAGTTTTTACGGTTTCCCAGATCTGTGGAAAAAGGCAGCGCAGGTAATGATGACGCAGACCCTGAACGCCTGTTCCCGCATACTTTTCCAGTCTCTGTTTTTCACGGCTGTACCGCTTCGGTTTTTCGAAGGCATAGCGGCTGGGATGCAGACCGATCTCATGACCATCCTGTTTAAGTTGTTTAAACAGTTTCCGGAAGGTGGAAGAAGCAATGCGATAACGGAAATGCATGTCTTCTCTGTATTTAGCCAGGAAGAAAAACGTCGCCCGCCATTGTCTTTTTCTATAGAAATCGAGCAGGAGGTCAAAGGCCCTGATGGTCCGGTCATCATGGTCCAGCTCTTCGGCTTTTTTATTTCTGACAAGCTTCAATCGGATCAGCCCTTTTAAAACCAGTTTTTTTAAGGGATGGTACGCGCGAACGATATCGATATCATGGGTCAGGGCGACTCCGAATGTCTGATTGGCGGGATAGAGCGCTTTGCGCAAAAGCGAAATCCGCTTTTCGTCCAGTATCCTGTGGAGGAAACGGGCAAAATCGTTGATGAGCATATCGGTTACCGGTAGCCGGAACCGGTCATATCGGTAGAGGATGGCCTCTTTCAACCGGTTGTCAATGTCATCGGGATGGGTGTATCCGGTCTCCTCCACCCGTGCCAGGTGGAAGTAAATATTCGCGATAAGATCGCGTGCGTACCAGTGGTGGTTACCTGATGAGTCCGGCAGGGAGCAACCGGTTTTTAAAACGGGAATTTCAGTGTCTTCTACTTCAAAAGTGTCCCAGGAGGCCTGTTCGGCAGACATGTTTTCCGTGTTAAAACATTGCGGAATATGAATGACACAGGCATCGGTTTGCAGGGACTGATCAGGCGGGCCGTAGGAAAGCAGTGCCTGATGGGCGGAGAGTGTCTTCGGATCCGGTTCCCAGATATAAAAGTAGCCAAGCCGGTCGAGGATGTGTTCAAGCAGGATGCGGGCGGCCGGTGTGAAATGTGTGTTGTCATGAATAATCAGGTTCATGCCGCTCATCCCGGATTGTTTCGGAGCAGACGGTGCTGTCGTCTGCGCAGACTGGCGATCAGATGGACAAATGAATTGCGGACATAATATACGTTATAAAAAACCGTGAGCGAGCCGCCGAAGCTGCGTTTAAACTGTTCGAACAGGGACGTGTTCGCTCCGAGGAAATCGAAGGTTTTATTCTGCATACCCGGTTCCCGGAGCAGAGCGGCATGCAGATATTCCGTATAGTTCTCATCACGGTGATCGCTGTCGATTCCTGAAAAAAGTGCGTAGACGGTCTGCGCATCCTGTAAAACAAATATTCCTGCGATTGGTTGGTCCCCTTCCACGAGGTAATAGAGCAGACCGGTCTCCCGTCTGATGCAGTGATCCATTAACCGGCTGAGATCGGTTTGGGCCAATGGTGGTCGGATGCCATGGTGCCGGTAACTGTCAGACACAAACCGGATAAGCGGACCGGTATCACCGGAAAGCAAAATGCGCATATCCCGTTTTTCCGAGACATTGATTTTCCGTCGGAGGGACTGGCTGAACTGTTTACTCAGCTCATCAAAAGGGGATATGGTGAAACGGTATGTATAAGCGGGTGTTGCCGTAAACCCCCGCCACTGGAAAGGCCTGACATCATCGAAATCCGGTGTCAGGGGGATTTCAATAAAATGATACGCAGCCTGGAGGGTATCGAGTATCTGTCCTGTGAGATGGTGTAACCGTGCTCTGGCGGAGGAGGCCTTTTCCGCGGCGGGTGCTTTGAACAGTATACCCTGATAGGTCGTAGCAGCCATCTGTGTTATTGAGCGAATGCCCATATTGTGTTTTGGCCAGAAAAGTATACCTGCCTCGATGGCACCGTTTTTCTCGAGAACCAGTATTTTAAAGGAGCGGCTGAAGGTGTCCCGGATGATCTCGGCCCAGCCCGACGTATGAAACAGGGTTCCATTTTTTGATTCATATACAAAATGATCCCAAAGGTTGTATTCTCCGGGATCGAGGTATCGTTCCTGGTATTTCTTTGGCTGGGCGGCCATGCGCACCTCACACCGCGTTCATGAGTGTCGCGATGATGGCTTTCTGCACATGCATTCTGTTTTCGGCTTCGTCGAGTACGATTGACTGTTTGCTGTCGAGGACATCATCGGTGATTTCATCACCACGATGTGCGGGCAGACAATGCATGACCAGGGCATCCGGCCGGGCGTGTCGCATCAGGGATGTGTTCACCTGGTAGTCCAGGAAAATTTTCCTGCGCTCTTCCGCTTCTTTTTCCTGTCCCATGCTGGCCCAGACGTCTGTGTAAACGATGTCGGCGTCTTTCACTGCTTCAACCGGATCGGTGAGCACTTCCACCTCGCTGATTCTGTGACTGTTCGTATAGTCGAGTGTATCCTGGTCCGGTTCATATCCGGAAGGCGCGCAGATAACGAGGTTCATCGGGATTTTGGCCGACAGGTTGAGCCAGGAGTTGGCGATATTGTTTCCATCGCCGATATAGGTGATTTTGAGGTTGTCGAGATTGCCCCTGTATTCTTTCACCGTGTATATATCGGCCATAATCTGACAGGGATGGTTATAATCCGTCAGACCGTTTATGACGGGTACGGAAGCATATTCGGCCATTTCAAGCATATGTTTATGGGCGAACAGGCGGGCCATGATAATGTCGTTATACCGTGAAATAACCCGGGCGATATCCTTAACGGCCTCCCGGGTACCGATACCGATATCGGAAGGAGACAAATAGAGTGCATAGCCGCCGAGCTGATACATACCGGTTTCAAAAGAGATACGCGTACGGGCGGAAGGTTTTGCGAAAATCATCGCCATACTTTTTCCTTTGAGAAGATGATGTTCTTCACCGTTTTTGGTTTTCGCTTTCAATTCCGCCGTTACATCGAATAGCGCTTCAATCTCATCCCGGCTGTAATCTGCAATGGAAATAAAATCTTTGTTCACAAGAACCTCCAAGGAATGTCTGGGACCGTTGCTTTCTAAAGGATATATTTACTTAAATCTTCGTCTTCGACGATGGACTTGAGCATTTCCTGAACATGTTTTGAGTCGATGGCAATCCGTTCCACTTTTTTCTCGGGAACGTCAAAAAGAATCTCCTCAAGAAGTGTCGACATAATGGTATGCAGACGTCTTGCCCCGATATTTTCAGCACGGGAATTCACGAGGGTGGCGATCCGCGCAATTTCTTCGATGGCATTATCTGCAAAATCAAGCTGCACACCCTCCGTTTCGAGCAATGCTTTATACTGTTTGATCAGCGCGTTTTCCGGTTCGGTCAGAATGCTTATAAAATCCTTTTCAGTCAGGCTGTTCAGTTCCACGCGAATGGGGAAACGGCCCTGCAGCTCCGGAATCAGGTCAGACGGTTTGCTGACGTGAAAGGCGCCGGCGGCGATAAACAGAATGTGATCGGTTTTGACCATGCCGTATTTTGTCACGACGGAAGTCCCTTCGACGATGGGCAGGAGGTCCCGTTGCACGCCCTCACGGGATACATCCGGACCGTGTTTACCTGCAGAAGAACCGGCGATTTTATCGATTTCATCCAGAAATACGATGCCCGAATTCTGAACCCGATTGATAGCAAGCCGCATAACCTCTTCCATATCAATCAATTTACCGGCTTCCTGCTGTGTTATAATTTTTATTGCTTCCGGGACGGTGGTCTTCCGTTTTTTCATTTTTTTTGGCATCAACCCGCCGAAAAGCTCCTGGATATTCATCCCCATCTCTTCAATCCCCATCGGGGAAAAAATCTGCATCGTGGGCATGTTATCAGCGGGAACATCGATTTCAACCTGCCGGTCATCGAGCTTGCCTTCCATCAGCTGACCGCGCAGTTTTTCGCGCGTTCGTTGATGGCGTAATTCCAGTTCATCGGTTTCATCCATTTCGCCGACCGGTTTAGCCTTTTTTGAGATAGGGGGGAGCAGCAGGTCCAGGATACGTTCGATAGCCTGTTCACGGGCTTTGCTTTCGACCGATCGGGTTTTTTCTTCACGGACCATCTGCACGCCGATCTCCACCAGGTCGCGTACAATCGATTCCACGTCCCTGCCGACGTAACCGACTTCGGTAAACTTCGACGCTTCCACTTTGATGAAGGGGGCATGGGCCAGCCGGGCCAGCCGCCGTGAAATTTCAGTTTTTCCCACGCCTGTGGGGCCGATCAGGATAATATTGTTCGGCATGATTTCTTCACGCAGGTCTTCCTGAACCTGCTGCCGGCGCCAGCGGTTGCGCAGGGCGATGGCCACCATTTTTTTTGCTTTATTCTGACCGATGATATATTTATCCAGTTCCTGCACGATCTGGTTCGGTGTCAATTCTCTCATCCTGTAAAACTCCTCAATCCAGCACGTCGACGCTGATTTGGTTATTGGTATAAATGCATATTTCGGCGGCGATTTCAAGTGACTTTCTGGCGATTTCAGCGGCATCCAGCCCGGCGTGCCGAACCAGGGCCCGTGCCGCGGCAAGAGCATAGGGACTTCCCGATCCGATAGCCGCAATACCGTCATCCGGCTCGATAATATCTCCCGTGCCGGAAATGATGAAGATATTGTCCTTATCCATGACGGCGAGAAGCGCCTCCAGCCGCCTCAGATAACGATCGGACCGCCAGTCTTTCGCCAGTTCGACGGCCGATTTGGGCAGATTACCCGAATAGCGTTCGAGCTTTTCTTCGAAGCGCTCGAACAGCGTGAAGGCATCCGCGGCAGCACCGGCAAAGCCCGCCATGATTCTCTGATTGTATAGACGACGAATTTTCTGGGCGGAATGTTTCATTACCGTATTGCCAAGCGTCACCTGTCCGTCACCGGCCAGTGCAACCTTGTTATTATGATGAATGCCGAGTATGGTAGTACCGTAAATCGTTCCGGGGGTATGTGCTTGCATATATCTTCCTGTTTTTTGGTTTAAATTCCGCGGCGAAGACGCGCTACCGGTATCTGCATCTGTTCCCGGTATTTGGCAACCGTTCTGCGTGCTATCGGAAAACCTTCGCCCTTCAGCATGACAGAAATTTTTTCATCGCTGTATGGTTTTTGGGGGTCTTCGTCGTCAATTA
>CAYPHA010000085.1:0-18214 GCA_964410215.1 uncultured Calditrichota bacterium
ATGAAATTCATCCCGGCAACAGAAACGGACAAAGACATTGAAAGGGCTGCAGCCAGCAGTGAAAACGCGTCAGATAAAAAAACAGAAAAAAAAGAGTAGGCTGGTTTTATTGATACTTTCATCCAGTATGACCGGCTGCTAAGGACAGTTCCAGCTGACTAAAAAGGTCTATGGCGTTGCAGGATTTCTTGATGTGACCGTACTCAACATTATCGAATTCTGGACAGGTACAAACCCGATGCTGAAGGGTTTTACTTTTCTAAATCCTGACTTCTTTAGATTTATCTCTACCGAATCTCTTTTCTCTTTTCTTTTTTTTCTTTTTTCTTTTTTCTTTTTTCTTAATCTACTCATACCTCAACGACTCGATCGGACTCAACGATGCAGCCTTATAGGCCGGCCAGTAACCGAAAATCAGCCCGACAGCGGTACAGAATACTAAACCGATAATTGCCCAGTTCAGCGGAACCGAGATGGCAAAATCAGTGAACATGGTAACAATATTGCCCAAACCGAAACCGACCATCACGCCGATCAGACCGCCGATATTGCTGAGGATAATAGCCTCCAGCAAAAACTGGTTCAATATATTACGGCGGCGGGCACCCAGTGATTTACGGATACCGATTTCACGTGTACGTTCCGTAACTGAGACAAGCATGATGTTCATGATCCCGATACCGGCTACTATCAGGGCGACAATGCCGATGACAAAGGCCCCGACTTTAATACCTGCCGTGGTTTCATTGAAGGTTTTGATCTGACTGTCGTTGGTGAAAATAGTAAAATCATCCTCTTCGTGCGGTTTGAGCCCACGCTCCCTGCGCATGACGGCACGTGTCTCGGCTATGGCATCCTGGAGCACTTCCGGGGATTTGGCCCGCACGGTAATATTAACGGAGTTTTCCCTTCCGAAGGGATTCCGCTCACCATAGATATTTTTATACGTATTAATCGGCATAAGTGAATAGTTGTCGAAGTTTCCTCCCAATGCCGATTTTTTTTCTTCGAACACACCGATAACCAGAAATTTCCTGCCATCGATTTTAACAGTCTGCTGCAACGGATCGGTCCAGGGAAACAGTTCCTTCACAATCGCCGGACCGAGAACCACAACCTGGCGCCCAATTTTTACATCTTCATGAGAAATATTGCGTCCGTGCCTGATAAAGTGCGTGTTATTCGGCGGGTATTCGGGTGTCCCGCCACATATGGTTATATTGGGATTGGTCGATTTATCACGATATTTAATGATATGACCGAAATCCCACAGCTCGGAACCGACCAGGCTCACCGTGGAAACGTTCTTTCTGATG
Source organism: uncultured Calditrichota bacterium (assembly GCA_964410215.1). Lineage (GTDB taxonomy): Bacteria > Calditrichota > Calditrichia > Calditrichales > CAYPHA01 > CAYPHA01. The sequence continues at coordinate 1,317 of CAYPHA010000085.1, forward strand.
GCATCGGCATGCGCAACGGTTGTCGGCCGCCGCTTCATGATTTTACGCCGTTCTTCCTCGCTCATCGGTCCGCCGGCTGCCCACTTCTGTACCTGAAAAACGGTTGACCCCAGCACACTTAATTCCGATTCGATCGTATTTTGTATAACGGATATCCCCGTCATAACACCGATAATGGAAGCAACCCCTGCGATGATACCAACCAGCGTCAGAAACGAACGCAGTTTATGGCTGGTAATGGCGGTCAGTGACATGCGAATGAGTTCTGAGAATTGCATAATTATTCCGTAAATATGTTATTCATATCTTAACGCATCAATCGGATTCAGCCGGGATGCCCGGTATGCCGGTATGAATCCGGCAATCACACCGGTGAGAATTGAAATAACAAGCGCAATGACCACAATGGGGAGTGAAATGCTCGCCGGCAGTACAAACGTGTTCATCAAGGAGGCGATACCAAAAGAAAGAATTACACCGATCACCCCGCCGATCAGGCAGATGGTCGATGACTCGAACAGGAATTGGGACAGGATAATTTTTCTCCGGGCGCCGATGGCTTTGCGGATGCCGATTTCCCGCGTCCGCTCTGTCACGGATACGAACATAATGTTCATCACGCCGATCCCACCCACAAACAGGGAAATTCCGGTAATAATCATCCCGATTAATACCACGACTCCCATGACATTGTTGTATACATCCATCAACGTGTCCATTGTGTTGATGGCAAAATCTTCTTTTTCCGTCGGCTTCAGTTTGCGGATCTTTCGCATCTCACCGATAATGTCATATTCAAAATCGGACATGCCTTCCTGACTTGGTGCTTTAACAGCGATGGTATAACTCCGGTTGCGGCTGCCGAAATATTTCTGAAAAGTGGAAATCGGGATGAAGACCTGGTTATCGAAATTCGGGCCACCAAAAAATCCGGCGCTACCCTGTTTTTCCATGACACCAACGATTTGGAATCGGTACCAGCCTATTTTTATCTCTTTATTGAGCGGATCGATGTGCTTAAACAGCTTCTCCCTTATTTCTGCTCCGATGACACAGACCCGTTTGCGGTATTGCACATCCGTGGGTAACAGATACCTGCCATAGTCCGGCAATCCGTCCGTTACATTGATATGCTGATCCGTCGTACCGATTACCGGTACCGATTCCACCACCTGGGAACGGTATTTCAGATTTCTCCTTGTGTTCGTAGTAGGATTGACAGCCACAGCGTGCGCCAGCCGGCGTTCCAGCTTCTCACTGTCTTTAAGGGTCAGATTGGAACGGTTTCTGTATTCAAAAAAGTTTCCGGTAACGATCCAGGGGGTTCTGGAGACATAAAATACGTCGGAACCGATAGCTGAAATGCTTTCTTTGAAATTGTTGGCTAAACCGTTGGCGGCCGTCATGGTGGTAACCACCGCCACAATCCCTATGATGATACCCAGCGTGGTCAGAATACCACGGGTCCGGTTTGCCCTGATTGCGGTCAAGGCAATGCGAAAGGTATCCATGAAAGTGTTGAACATTAATTTCATAGCCTGTTACCAATAATGTTCTTATTTACCGGACCGCGAGGGTGGCTGTCGACGGGTTTTCAATAATGACTTTTGAATTATTCTGTAGAATCTGACTGATAGCCCGGTAATTGCCGGTGACAATTTCATCCTCCTCCGTAAGGCCGTCAATAATTTCGATGTGCGTTTCGCTCTGAATGCCGATTTCGACCTGATATGCCGTGGCATGACCATCGCTGATAACGAAGACAACAGGCACAAATCCATCCTTATCGGGTGTATAACTGTTCGCCACTGTCGTATCCGTATCCGTTTCCGTTCCAATGCGCAACTGATCAGGGGTCCGCAAGGCAACACACTGAATCGGTATGACCATGACATCCGTACGGATCGCTGTAACCACGTCTGCACTGGCCGTCATGCCCGGGCGCAGCTGCGTACCCGGATCATCAATCGATATTTTCACTTCGAATTCGGTCTTCTGGTCTGCCGTACCCGACGCGGTCACCTTCGCGCTATTGGCAATTTCACTGACAGTCCCTTTGAATACCAGATCCGGAAGCGCATCGACTTCAACCAACGCGCTGTCCATCAGCTGAATATTCACGATATCATTCTCATCCACATCAACAAGGGCTTCCATCCCGGCCAGGTTGGAAAGAACCATAATAACATCCTCCTGGAACTGCGAGCCCAGGGCAATTTCACCGACTTCCTTATTCAGCTTGCTGATGGTACCGGCCATCGGTGCGTAAATTGTTGTTTTCGATAAATCATCACGGGCCTGTTTCAGAGCCGCACTGGCCTGGTCAACCTGTTCCAATGATGACTGATAACGGGCTTTTTCCACTTTAAAAGCCGCATACGCCTGATCAAGAGCGGCCTGTGATTCCAGGTTTTTATCAAACAATTCTCTCGTCCGGTTATAGTCCTTTTCCACCTTGAGCATGTTTTCCTTAACCAGGTTCGCGTTGGCCTCGATGGAACGCATATTGGCTTCGGCACTTTCCACCGAGGCTGCGAAGCGCTCACGGTCCAGCTCAACCAGAAGCCGGCCTTCATCAACCCATTCGCCTTCCTTTACATGTAGCCCGATAATCTTGGCCGCCACATCGGCGCTGATTTTCACCTGCATCTTAGGCTGGATACGGCCTGTTGCCGTTACCGTTTCCACAATACGGTTCCGCTTCACTTTCTCGGTGACAACGTTCACACCCTCCGCCCCGTTACCCTTCATGGTAAGGGAAGCAACTATAACAATAATGATCACCACAGGCAGGCCAATCATAAGAAGTTTCTTCTTACGCATAACAATATCTCCCTTCTATAGATTTTTTTGATCCTATTTAATAAATTACGTGAGCAGCAAAAAAAGGTTGCTAAAATATAAATTCATCTTCGTGCTACTTGGTGAAAGTAAAATTACACGAAGTAACGCGAAGCCGGAATGAAGAACCACGAAGACATATTCAGAATAAAGATTAGGAAAAGTAAACAATAAATGAATAATTTGGATTTGCCTGGTATGAAGCAATTATCTAATTTAACAACATGGATAGGGACACGAAAATCAAGTTCAATAGATATGCATCCAGGCTTCTCGATTCCGCCTGGTCACCCGATGATATAAATATATATCTCCGGCTGGCCGTACTGGCCTGGAACACGGCATTCATCCCCAAACCGGAGCGTATCATGCATATCCAGGCATTCATAAAAGAAAATGAATGCCCGCTGATTCAACTAGGGAAGGATCAATACGATACCCTCGAATATATCGTTGCCCTCGCCCATATCAAAAAGGCTTTATTTCCGGAAGACAAAACCAATATCCGTTCCGCGCACTGGGATCCGGAAAAGGCAGTCATTGGTCTGACCATCCGTCCGTAAATACCTCCGTACCTTTACAGGTTACGCTACTGAATTTTCCAACTACTACTTGCATGTAGTATTTTATCTTTTTATATTCTATCACCAGGTAGCATTTTAATTCAACTAATTATCAGTACATGGGTGAACTTATAAATAACCACCGGCAATGGATCGATATCATGAAATCGCTTACGACGTGAAGTCGGCCAGCCGGAACCGGATGCTAATTCAACCCATAATACGGATTTATCCTGGCAGGAAGGTGAACCCGAATGAACGTAGCTCACTTACCAGCACAATCTTTTTATGATGCTGTCGCACCTGATTATGACAACATGACCGGGTTTGACGCACGATTTGAACATGAATATGAGGTCATGAAGACGTTGGCAACACGCTTCCGTTTCAAAAGGGTACTGGATGCAGCCTGCGGAACGGGGATTCACAGTATTGCGTTATCCCGGCTTGGTGTGGATGTGACCGGCATAGATATTTCTTCTGAAATGATTGCAAAAGCTGCGGCGAATGCAGAGCGCCATCATACGCTCGTCACATTAAAAACCATGGCCGCGCAGGACCTTATTTCTTATCCGGAATCCTCTTATGACGGCATCCTGTTCCTGGGAAATTCCCTTCCGCACATCATGGATAAAGAAGAACTGATAAACACATTCCGGGGATTCTATCATATCTTAAAAGCGGAAAAAACACTCATCATTCAACTGCTTAATTATGAAAAAGTCCTGTCACAGAATGAACGGATTGTATCCATAAAGAAGACAGAATCATTCGAATACATCCGTTTTTATGATTTTCTGGCAGACAGGGTACGCTTCAACATTTTAAGTATCGATCACCGCAGCCCGGCCTTATCCTATTCGCTGCAATCGTCGGAACTCTATCCCTATTTATTAAAAGATATCACGCCTGCCATAGAGACGGCAGGGCTGCATATTTTAGAAACGTTCGGATCGTTTGACTTCGACCAATTCAATCCGGATCAATCACAAAATCTGATTATTATCGCAAAAAAATAATTCATCTTTACCCGGTGGGAGATCTTACATGCTGCGAAAAATTATTCAAATAGATGAAGAGAAATGTGACGGTTGCGGACTTTGCATTCCGGAATGTCATGAGGGTGCCATCCAGCTCATCGACGGAAAGGCCCGTTTGATCAGCGACTTGTTTTGTGACGGCCTGGGCGCCTGCCTCGGGCACTGTCCACAGGGTGCTATTAAGATCATTGAACGGGAAGCACAACCCTACAATGAACGTCTGGTTATGCAGAATATGGTAAAACAGGGAAAAAATACCATCATTGCCCATATGAAACATCTCAGGGACCATAATGAAACCGGCTTCCTCAATGAGGCCTGGACTTTCCTGGAAGAACAAGGAATAGATATACCAAAGGACATGATAGAAGACAAACCCCAGGCCCATGTTGAAAGTTGTCCCGGATCCCGAAGTACGGCATTTAACGAGACACCCGCCGAACATGAAAATCACACTGATATTCCCTCCGCGCTCAGGCACTGGCCGGTACAGTTCCACCTGATTTCACCGTCGGCTCAACAGTATCGCGAGGCTGATCTGTTATTGGCAGCCGATTGTATCGCTTTCTCACTAGGAAATTTTCACCAGAAGTATTTGCCCGGCAAAGCACTCGTCATTGCCTGCCCGAAACTTGACCATGATCAGCAGATCTATGTGGAAAAGTTAAGGGCCCTGATCGATGAAGCAAAAATCAATTCAATCACCGTCATGATCATGCAGGTGCCCTGTTGCGGAGGGCTGATCCGGCTGATTCAAATGGCTATGCAGCAGGCTGAACGTCAGGTGCCGGTCAAGGGTATTGTGATTGGTGTTCAGGGAGAAATATTGAAGGAGGAGTGGTTGTAAAAACAACCACTCCATTTTTGGAGGGTTTTGCGGGATTACTCGTTCACTGTAAGAAATATGCTGTCTGTATTACTATGGAAAGCACTGAATATACCGAGACCATTCTGAATATTTGTCAGGGGTTCATTCAACGTGCGTGAATCCTGTTCCTGCGAATCAAAAAGATCAGCGTATTCCTGGTTAACCTGATATACTTTAATGAGATGGCTACCATAGTATTCAAATTGCATCGGACTAATCCGGAATTCATCCATACGGGTTGGTCGGAAAACCATTCTCCTGCGCATATTGCCGCCTCTCAAAAAGCCATCCTCATCACTGATAGACTGAGGATTATTCTCGATATTTTCAACCGTGACAAAGTACAGCGCCTCATCATAATTATTCCAATTTACGCTTACAATCAGATCATTCATATCGATTTCGCCAAGAAAAATATCCTCCACATCGGGTATATATGTTGACGTCCGCGAAATGGTAACACCTTCCGGTGCTTCCGGGACAATCGTCTGAGCTTGGAGCAGCTGCCCCTCATGTTCCACCTGGAGCGTGAATAGCTCACCCGCACGTACGACGAGGTCATCACCGGGGTAATGATAATATCCGCTGTCCCCCGGTGAAGCGTCAAGAGCAAAATGCATTTCCTCTTTTATCAAGCGGATATCCGCGTCGTTTACCGGCTCCGGCTCGGTATCCGTTTCCACATCGAGGGGCAATGTGCGGGTCAGACGAATATCATTAACCGGTTCATGAGCATACAGATAAGCCTGGACAACGATCATTTCCTGAGACATCACCAGATCTGAATCGTCGCTGCATCCCTGCAGAATGCCAACTATGACGATGGCTGCTGTTGCGTATATAAAATGCTTCATTTTTATTCCTCCTACAGTTTTAGTTTCAGAAAAACCGTCGGCGTAAACCCCAGCATGGTCACATCTGATACAAGAATAGGAGACACCTCCAGGTCATATTTTCGATACCAGACATTTTTATGATTATAGAGGTTAAAAATGGATAAACCGGCTTCCGTTTTCCACCGGGAAACAGCCGGATCATTGAGCCGGTAGGAGATACTAACATCCATGCGATGGTAATCCGGCAATTGCTGACCGTTTTTCTCACCCACATGAATATAGCTTAATGAATTGTCGCCCAGAAGGTCCAGCTCGTATTGTCCTACTGGTGCCGTATAGGGCTGACCGGATCCGAAGATAAATGTGGTCGAAAAGTTCCATCGTTTCCAGCTGTACGTTCCAACACATTTTAATTCATGTGTACGGTTATGACTGGCCAGAAAGGATGCGCCGTTATTAAGATTCGGAAAGGAATATTCGATGTTACCCAGGGTGTAACCAATCCAGCCATTAAAGGCACCATTCTTCTTCTGGACAAGGAATTCAATTCCTTTAGCTATTCCGTCACCTACAAAAAAGACACCCCCAAAATCTGCACCGGTTCTGAACCTTCTGGAAAATTCAAGCAGGTCTGTCATGTCTTTATAATATGATTCCACCTCTATCAGATAAACGGGTGTCTCATAGGCTATTCCAAGAGAATAGTGGGTTGCCGATTCCGGTTTCAGGTTATCATCGGCAACCAGCCAGAAATCCCGGCTGCCTTCGAGTACATCTTCATTAACGATACGATGAATAAATTGGTTGTAATAACCGGTGGACGCTCTCAGGGACAACACGTTAAAGAAAGCATATTTTGCTGACAGCCGTGGTTCCAGATAAAAATATCCTGTTTGGGAATAATGAGTTCCGCGAACACCGAGGGTAATATCCAGTGGTTGGGATATCTGCCATTTGTCCTGCAGGTAGAGGGCAAACTGACTGGATGCATTCTGATAATCAAGAATATTCAGAGTATCATTAAAACTGGCTACATAGTCGGTATTTGTATTGGTTAACATTAATCCGAATCCGAGGCGATGGGAAGATCCAAGGTACCACTCGTTATCTATTCGTGCTGTCAGATCATGAATTTCGTTGTCTTCCTTCTGATTAAAATTGCGTGCTCCACGAAAAATGCTTGATGAATCATTATTAAATGTAAAATCCAGACCGGTTTCATGATCACTATAGTAACGGGATGCAGCCACCAGTATGTTTGAAGTGAATGTATCGTGCCATCTTCGGGACCACTTCAAACTGGCAGCTATATTTCCCCAGTCCGTTATTTCATCCCGGCCACGGGTACCCGAAGCTTCTGTTGCAACAGAGTCCAATCCTCTGAAATTCAAACCACCCAGTTCCTCGGAGTCATTCATCTTATCCCGACCGTTGTATAGACTGAGTGATACATGATCTTTTCTGGAAGGTGAGTAGGATAATTTACTGTTTATATCATAAAAATAGAATTCCGGACGAATTTCTTCCTGTTGAAAGCCACCTCTGAAGCCGCCCCCTCCGACGATTCGGGTCGCTTCTTCATCCGTGATAAAATCAAAGAGGCTGTTATACGTCCCGCTCTGGATGATGTCGGTATAGGAACGCCGGGCTGATACAATCCATGCGCCTTTCCCATTAAAAAGCGGAATTTCCAGCAATCCGTTTACAGACAGGAGATTTATGCCCATGCCCAGACTTATACCGTTTAGATTTCCGTTTTTACCGGTAAGTTCAACAACGCTGGAAAGCCTTCCACCATATTTTGCCGGAAATCCGCTTTTATATACCTGGACATCTTTGATAGCATCAGAATTAAACGCACTGAACATGCCAAAAAAATGATCGACATGATACACCGTCATACCATCCAGAATGACCAGATTCTGATCGGGAGTCCCGCCACGTACATACAATCCGGCGGAGCCATCACTTGCACCGCTGATGCCAGGCAGCAGTTGAAGTGTCCTGAAGATATCCACCTCCCCCATACTGGGAAGGCTTGAAATCTGGTGCGGTGAAAAAGTGACCTTACCCACTTCATCCGATTTTTGCCATATCTGATAATCCTCAGCTGTAACTGTAATCGCCTCTGTTTGAAGAACGGCCTGATTCAGTTCAATAATCAATGGCTTTACCAGGTCCTTACCCTGCAAGGGAATAATCCGGCTTTTATAACCTATATAAAAAACCTCCAGCGTATCGGCACCTTCAGGCGGATTAATCAGGATAAAATAGCCTTCTGCATCGGTACTGGTACCCACCGGATAACCCTTAACGGTGACATTCGCATAAGGCAGCGTTTCACCACTGCGCCGATCCAGAATATACCCTTTGATATCAACCGCATACATTGTGCTGATTATGGACAGCTGGAGTAATAGGATAAGGGGCAGTATTGTAAAACGGATCAGTGGTTTATCCCTGCAAGAACATTTTCCCATCTAGTCAATCCTCCTCATTTGGATTATATGCCCGTTAGACAATCGCACTGATGTATTTATTCCAGGAAAAGTTGTAAAATGACAAAACCCCGAATACGATAGTACCGGGGTTTTATGTGTGTGTATTATTCAGCAGAATATTAATTTCCAGGTGCTTCCGCAATTTGAATGCGTACCCATAATTCTTTTTCTTCGAACATTTCTTTCAACGATGTATTGGAGCCGTCGCGATCACCCATTCCACCCCGCCAGCCCATACCACCGCGTCCGCCGGCCATCGGTCCGCCCATGCCCCCTCCGCGCCGGCCTTGCATACCTGCAGGAGCCTGCCTATTACTCATACGCTCTTCGAACTTTTCTTTCGTTGCTTCGTCAATTCCGCAAATCTCGATGCCGCCTTTGAATGATCGGGCGTCTGTAATATGATCCCGGGAAACCTCAACCTCTAAACAATAATTGCCCTGGACAACGCTGGCCGCCGCCCTGGATACTTCTGAATTCGATACGTCCATTTCCGTTTCCATTCCGTTTTCAATCCAGAAAAAAGTGCCTCCCAGCAGACTGGGCTGCCCGGCCTCCATGGTCTGCCTGATCTTACCCGGTTCCTGCATCAGACGCTCACGGAACCGGTCGCGGGCGATTTCATCGATATAGCGGATTCCCTTTTTTTTATCAGGATCAAGCCACAGTACCAGGCCCTGCATATCAATACGTCGTGCCAGCCGCCGGTCATTGAAACGCACGATAAATCGTATATTTTCGGCGTCATTTCCGATGCCATAGACCATTTTCATATCCTCCTCAAACAGGAGTTCTGAAGCATTCCAGTCATCCGCCATCCCATCAATGGAAATGGCTTCCGATTGCCACTGACTCTGTATTTTTTTCGATGAACAGTTTGTCAGCATCAGGAGTATGATCACCGGGAACATCAGACGAAAACGTTTCAGTGCATTACATGGAAGTCTATGCTGATTTTGATTTCTTAATATTGTCATTTTGCCTGCCTTGGTTTAATTAATTTTGAAATGGCCTTCTTCCGGGAGGTCCGCCACGCTCAGGAAAAAATCCCCGTCCCGGACCTCCTCGCCGATTCCTTTTTAATTCACGGTATTCTTTATACTGTTCGGGAGAGAGTATGCGTTCGAGTTCCTGATCCAGCTTCTCTAACTGTGGTTTAAAGTCAGACACAGGCGGACGCTTCTCCCCATTAAGCGGATCCGGAAAAAACGCATTATGCTCTTCAAAAACAACCCTTATTTCCTTCTTTTGCTCATCGGTTAAATTTACAGCCCGGTCAATCCGATTCAACTGCATTTCGACAAAATGTTCATAGAACGTTTGCTGACGTTCCTGAAAACGTATTTTTTGTTCCTCCGTAAGTATGGATCGAACCTCCGTTCTCAACGAGTCGACCTCATTCAACAAGGCAATCGTTTTTTCATCATTGATAGCAGCCATTTTAAGCGCGTATTTTTCAAAGATCCTGTCCAGTTCCTGCCGCTGCTCAACATTGGGTTCAACGATATCATAGAGCATCTTTTCAAATCGCTCCTGCGGACCCATATGCCGGATGTGATGCAGCCGGCGGTTTTGCAGGGCCCCCGATGTCAGAGCACCCATGATAAAACCAATGGCTAAAACGATGAGAACAACAGCGATCGATTTCCCCTTGGATTGCATTTCATTCCCCTTCAAATAAATGATTAAAAGAGAGTGTCTCTTCCAATGTCAGTTGAGGTAACCCAAGCACACTGTCCACTGATAAATCACCCCCGGTAATAATATTGTTGACCATCAGCAGCGCAATCGCAGCCGTACCAACCAACGCAATACGCCGGAATGACCAGAGCAGCACGGTCAGAAAATCGTCTTCTTTCTCCCTGAGGCGAAAAAGCACACGATCGGCAAAAAGCGGATCGAATTGCCCACCGGCCGTATCGGTAAGGAGCGATCTCATTCTCTCTATGCGTTTCGCTTCCTGTTTCAATGCGTTATTTTCCGCAAGGGCTGTTTCAAGCTTTTTTCTGTCACCATTAGATAATGGTTCATCGAAAGAACGGTATAAGAGCTTTTCCAGTTTAACATCGTAACGTTTTTTGCTCATATTATTTCCTTTAAGATTGGTTCTAACAATTTTTTAAGCTTTTTTTGTCCCCTGGCCAGTCTTGAAAGAACAGTTCCGGTCGGCACCCCGAGGATCTCAGCTGTCTCCTGGGTTGAATAACCATCTATCAGCCTTAACACAATAACCGACCGGAACTTTGTTTCCAATTGCTGAATCGCACGGTAGACATGATGTTTTCTGTCCGTTTCTTCGGGATTTGCTCCGTCATCTGCGGCAATATAATCTTCAGCTGCGTCATTCTTCAAAAAAATCAATGCCTTCCTTTTCCGGCTGCGCAGTTCATTCAGGGACAGGTTGATGGCAATGCGTGTCAGATAGGTACCGACAGCGGCTTCTGATCGAAAGTTCTGAATATTTCTATAAAAACGGACAAAGGTCTCCTGTCCGATATCATCCGCTTCCGGACACCTTCCCACCATTCCGATAATGGTCGACGCAATTCGCTTTTCATAGCGCCGGATCAGTTCCTTAAACGTATCGTCTTTACCCTCTTTCAGTTCCTTTATAATCGCTTCGTCGGTCAATCCGGAATCCTCTGAGCTTTATTATCTTAGACACGTCACCGGTTTGTATATTCCATATTTCAGCACATTTTTTAGAAATGTACCATTTTTTGCATAAAGTTTTATGGAATTTCTGCAAAAACCGCATCATATAATTAAAACAAATAATTTGCACTATATCGGCGCTCTCCTTTAAGTTTCACAAAACGTGCGAAGGAGAGCATTGTGAAACATGTTGATATATATACGGATGGCGCCTGTTCAGGAAATCCCGGACCGGGTGGGTATGGCACAATCCTGAAACATGCCGGTAAAGAAAAAGAATTATCAGCCGGATATAAAAACACAACCAACAACCGCATGGAATTGCGCGCCGTGATTGCCGGCCTGGAGGCGTTGAAAGAACCATGCACGGGAATGATTTACTCTGATTCACAATACATTGTTAATGCCATTAATCAGGGTTGGGCCCGGCGCTGGAAAGCGAACGGCTGGAAGCGTAATAAAAAGGACAAAGCCCAGAATCCTGACCTCTGGGACCGCCTGCTCACCCTCCTGGATCAGCATGATTTTAGGTTTACATGGGTACGGGGTCATGCCGGCCACCCGGAAAACGAACGCTGTGACCGGCTGGCCGTCGAAGCTTCTCAATTGCCCTTCCTCCTGGATGACAAGTAACCGGGAAAGCAAAGCGAATAGTTCCCCAAAAAAACAATATCCTCGATTTATAATCAGACTGGCAGTTACATCGCTATTGTTTATCAAAGGTTTATATTGATTTTAACTTATATTTTTGTTTTAAACTTATATATTAATTATATTAATTATGTATTCCATTGAATGGAAAAACAAGGCGTTACGTCAGTTGAAACGGATGGACAAGGATGATCAAAAATCTGTTGTTTTAGCGGTGGGTGAACTCCGGAAATGGCCGGACTGCCGAAATGTAAGAACATTAAGCAATCGTCCCGGTTACAGATTAAGATGGGGAAAATACCGGATTATTTTTCTTATAGAAAAAACCGTAAAGATAATATTCATAGAAGAGGTTAAAAAACGAGATGAACGGACCTATTGATTATCAGATTATAATGGATAAAGATAAACCTATTTTTGTACTTGTTCCTTATGAAGAATTTCTGGAACTGGCGAAAAATCATAACGCGCAGTCGACCATTCCCCATGAAGTTGTTGAGAGGCATATACTGGATGGTAAAAATATGGTTCGTTCCTGGCGTGAATTTAAAGGACTTTCCCAAAAAGAAGTCGCAAGACGTATGCACATTTCTCAATCCGCCTATTCACAGATGGAAAAAGCGAAACACCGCTTGCGAAAATCTACTTTGAAAAGAATTTCTGCAGCTCTGGAACTAAAACCCGGGCAATTAGATATCTGAAACGTCTATACCTCAACCCACCTGAACAATCAGATAGATGATGGCAAAGGCTGCCCAGAACACTATTCCGGCCCAGCTCAGGATACGCATTCCTCTGCCTGGTACCCCCTCCTCCGGCATCCCGGGATGTGTCACCGCGCGAAAATTGATATAGGCCAGAACCGGGGTGGTCAGGAACGATAAGGTCGTGGCAATATCCATCATGGTTTTAATACCACTCTGTAAAAATGCGATCACCGACAGCGCCACCAGTGCCAGAACGACCATCGATCCAAAATATAGCATATGATGCCGGTTTTCCGTTTGCTTTGGCGGGAGGATAATTTCCACTACAGATCGTACCACCCGCGGATAGGCATCGGTAACGGTAAGCGTTGTACTGAACATGGTCGTGAAGGCGGCAATACTTATAACCGGTCCGGCCCAGCTGCCCAGCGCATTGGTATAAAGCGAAACCAGTTGTCCGGCAAAAGCCACACCGCTGTTGGAAAATGATTCTCCTGATCCCGACATCACCAGCGCTCCGAGCGAAAGGAAAGCGAAAGCCAGGAAAGCCGTGCCCAGGTAACCGAGGTTGAAATCAAACCGCGCTTCCTTCAAACTGGCGCGGTGACCGGTCTGCCTGCGGCGTTCGATGGACCAGAGCGAATGCCAGACGGAGATATCGACAATGGAAGGCATCCATCCCATCAGGGCGACGATAAAAAGAAGGCCACCGACATTTACGTAATCCGATACCGGAACCGTTTCCCGGGGTCCCAGACCGGCGAAGAGCAGCGAAATCACGGCAAATAAAGTGCTGATGGAAAGAACTACGATTATAATTTTAATTAAGGAATCCAGCAGTGGATACCGCCCGAGCAGTAACATGATCATGATGACAACAAGTACGATCGTGCTCCACACCTGCGGGTTCAGGGTCAGCCCGGTCATCTGACCGGCCAGACCCGCGGTTACCAGTACCAGTGCCGCCTCGACGATGAACATTGTACTGATAGTGAAGATGATAAACACGACCAGTGCCCAGTTGCCGATTCGTTTATATCCGCTGAGCAGACTTTCACCGGTTGCCGCTGTATATCGCGGGCCATACTCGAAAAACGGGTATTTAAAAAGGCAGGCCAGAAATATGGCCCACCATAGCCCAAAACCGTAGTCGGCTCCCGCCCGGGTAGACTGAACGAGATGGGATCCACCGATAGCGGCCCCCGCCATGAGCAAACCCGGTCCGAGACTTTTTAAAATACCGCTCCTTCCTTGAGAGTTTAATTGCATCGCACTGTCCTCAGTAATAACAACCCACCCCCTCCCTGCCGACAGAAGGGATCAGTAGGAGATTTATATTAGTACACCAACCATTCAGCTATTCCGTTTATACCTATTCTTATCAATGCCATGCTTTTTCAGCCGGTACTGCAGTGTCTTGTAGCTGATACCAAGAATACCGGCGGCCTGTTTGATGGATCCTTTGCTCTGATGCAACGCATTCCGAATGAGTTCAATTTCAGTTTCCGGGATAGAGGAAAAGGATTTTCCCGGGTTGTCTGCCCCGCTTTTTTCCGGCATCACGAGTTCCTGTTCCGAAATGACGTCGCGATCACAGAGAATGATTGTCTTTTCAATAATATTTTCGAGTTCCCGGACATTACCGGGGAAGGCGTAAGATTCCAGCATGGCGACAGCATCCGCTGACAGGGCTGGTTCCGTTTTCCGGTACTGTTCGGCATATTTATGAATAAAATGCTTTGCAAGCAAGGGGATATCAGCAATGCGCTTCCGCAGAGGGGAAATATGAATAGAAAACACATTAAGGCGATGATAAAGATCGATTCTGAATTGCTGTTGTTCAGCTTTTCCCTGAAGATCTTCATTCGTTGCAGCGATTACGCGCACATCCAGGTCGACAGATGCATTGGAGCCGACGCGTTGTATTTTCTTATCCTGCAGCACGCGCAGCAGCCGTATCTGCAGATCAGGCCGCATAGTTCCGATTTCATCCAGAAAGATCGTGCCGTTCTGGGCCTGTTCAAACTTCCCGATGTATGTTTTATGAGCACCGGTGAAAGATCCTTTTTCATGCCCGAACAACTCGCTTTCAATGAGGTTTTCCGGAATGGCACCGCAATTGATGGGCACAAACGGTCCGGATCGGCGTTTGCCGCTGAAATGGATTGCCCGTGCGACCAGTTCCTTACCGGTCCCGCTTTCACCCGTAATCAACACCGTGGCATCGATATCGCGGATGCGTTCAATCAGATGATAAACTTCCTGCATGGAGGAACTGGAGCCGATCAGGTTTTCGTAACGGTAGCGTCGATTCACTTCTTCTCTCAGGCGTCGGTTTTCCAGCAGAAGGCGGGCTTTTTCGGCGGCCCGTTTCACAATATGCAACAGTTGTTCCTTTTGAAACGGCTTGGTCAGGTAATCATAAGCCCCTATTTTTATGGCTTCCACTGCGCTGGGAATGGTACCGAAGGCCGTCATGATGATAACCTGGATCCCCGAATCGTATTCCTTCACAAATTGCAGGACTTCCAGCCCGTCTTTCCCCGGCATCTTCAGATCAGTCAGCACGATCTGGACACCACCGGTCGCAATTTTTTCTATGGCCTCTTCTCCATTACAGGCACTCTCGACCTCATAGCCGGCATCCGTAAGGATATCCCGCAGGATCGTCCGCTGTGCCTGTTCGTCGTCAGCCACCAGAATCTGCATCGCTTCCACCGTTTCAGGTCATAGTAATTACAACTTCGGTACCGCGGTTTTCTTCGCTTTTTATGGTTATTTCGCCACCGTGTTCCTTAATAATCTTGTAAGCGGTGGGTAAACCGAGACCGGTACCGGTTGATTTGGTTGTATAAAACAGGTCAAAAATCAGATCCAGGTTTTTTTCCGGAATACCGCCCCCCGTATCGGAAATACGGATTTCTCCCGCATCTTTCCTGGTTTCTACTGTAAGGACGCCGGAATCGGGCATCGCCTGGACGGCATTGACCAGTATATTGACCAGGGCTGTTTTAAACCGTTCCCGGTCCGCTGTCAATACAAACGCAGGTTCAACGGAAGTTTTAAGCTTTATCCCGGATGTGACCAGCTCGCGTTCATACAGGTTCAGAATTTCCTCCAGGAGCTCCCGCACATCGAAGGGTTTTTTGTCGAGCTGCTCACTCCGGATATAATTGAGGAAATTATTGACCGTCTTATCCAGGCGTTTTATTTCGCCCTGTATGGTTTCTACATAAGTGGACGCCTGCCCGTCGCCCGTGTCAACAAATTTATCCCGCAGATGCTCAATAGTCAGATTGATAGCATTGAGTGGATTCCTCACTTCATGGGCCACGCCTGCGGCAAGCTGCCCGAGCGAAGCCAGCCGTTCCTTTCTGCGTATCAGGTTCTCTTTTTCCCGGTTTTTTCTCAGTTCACGGACCATGGTATTGAAAGAACGGGTCAGCTCCCCGATTTCATCGTTCGATTTCGCGTCGACCGCAACGGTCAGATCCCCCTGGACCACGCGGTCAAAGGACGCATTAAGCGAACGTATTGGTTTTACGAATCGTCTGGCAATCAAAGTAACGGCAATAATGGACACGCCGAATAAAAGCAGGGTTATAATGGCATTCCGGTTGCGCATTTTCCGGATCACCTGGTTCAGCTCTTCCGCATTGTACTGATATTCAAGCAGTTTCGGTGCTTTCGGCGCGCTCAAATCAGGAATAATAAACGAAAACGAATAATGGGAGTCCGAGGGTTTTACCAAACTCTCACCTTTCCGCTTCCACTCAATCATATTTCTTTTGACTGGTTTCCTGATCGCGATGACCTCTTCTTTTAACCGTGACATGCGCTCCTTCAGGCTATCGAAATCAGTGGACCGGAATTTATTCAGGAGCTCTGTCTCACCGTTCGTAAATATTTCGACTTCAATTTCTTCAGGATCCGGCATTTCTTTGTGAACCCGGAATTCAAAGATATTCTCTTCAAGATGTTCCAGCTCTTTAAGATCCACCTTCACACGCTCCTGTAAGGCTTCGACATCGGGAACCTGGCGGAAAAGCAGCGAATCATTATCACCAAAAAAATAGGCATCGGTAGCCTTATTAAATGAACGCGTGATCTGCTCAATTTCCCGGATGATATCCTGGTGGACCCGGTTCGTAAAATAAAACTGCAGGGAGAGAATCCCAGCAAGGAGAAGTGAAATAATTAAAATGAATTTCGTATGTATGCTGACTTTATTGAACA
>CAYPHA010000086.1:0-18123 GCA_964410215.1 uncultured Calditrichota bacterium
TATTTTGATCTAGAGGCCTAGGCCATCCCGGCCTGCCGGGACGACAGGGGTTCGAATCCCCTTGGGAGTGCAGAAGCCCGTGGTTATGGAATTACGGGCTATTTTTTATCATACTGTTAGATTATGTATTACGTCTACCTTCTTGAATCCGAAAAGGATGGCCGCTATTATATAGGTCAGACGCATGATGTCAGTAAACGTTTCATCTATCACAATTCGGGCCGATCGGTCTATATAAAGTATTAGAGTCCCTGGAAACTGCTGGCTGCTGATTGTCTGTAAATCCGATCAGAGTAATTGTTATTTATTGCATTGACCTGCAGTTTTAGTATATTGATACGTGACTTAAAAGGACCGTTTTGTTCTTTTCAACTGAAAAGACCTGAATTGACACTGCACAGCATATTGTGCACTATATTGAACAGCGAACAAAGTATTTTTACATATCACCGATATTCAACTGGATTCTGAGCAGCATACAACCCTAATATCATCTTAAACGATACCTGCATCCGTTTTGGCAAATAGTAAAAGAGGACTGATTTAAGTTAAATCGGGGATTTTGAAATGTTTGGTCTGTCACACATAGAAAAGGAGGTGTGTCATGATGAGACCTTTTATTTCAATTTTATTCATCACCCTTATTTCAGCATTCTTTTTGATTCCCGGGTGTGAGAGTTCGGAAGGGCCGGATGATGAAGAAATATTTATCCCGCCTGATCCCCCTCAATTTTCCAATTCACAGATTGTGTTTGAACACGGACCGGAAGGTACATGGGATGATAACAGCGTAGGATGGTGCGCGGTATTGCCCGATGGCGATACACTGCGCATGTGGTATAGCGCTAACAGTACGGAGGATGAGGTCAATAAAATCGGCTATGCCTGGTCTGTAAATGGTGCGGAATGGAACAGATATGACGATAATATCGTACTGGAAAAGTCTTATGCCTGGGAGGGAGATGATTTCGGCGATGCCACTGTTATTAAGGATGGTAATGAATTCAGGATGTGGTATCATGGATGGTCCGGTGTGGCTCGTATCACCGTCGGTTACGCGACATCCCCTGATGGCAAACACTGGACAAAACATGCGGAGCCCATTATTAGTAAAAATGATCTTGGGCAGGTCTGTTCCTATTGTTTATGCCTGCGGAGTGTACATAAAACGAATGAAACGCTTAAGGGCTGGTATCATGGTATTTCAGGCGACTGGAGGTCCGGACAGGGGTGCATCGGTTTTTTAACGTCAGTCGATGGGGTTAACTGGGAAAACCACGGCCTTTGTCTCCATCATTCGGGTATGCAGGACTGGGAAAAAGATTTTGCCGTCTGTCCCGTCGTCGTTGAAAGTGAAGTCGGTTTCGAAATGTTTTATGTCGGCTACAGAGAAGAATCACGTCTGCCTTCCATAGGTTATGCTGCGTCAGAAGATGGCATTACCTGGCACAAATATGAAGAAAATCCGATAATTCATTATAGCGACCTGGTCGGGACTCCCGGAAACAGTGCCTCGTTGACAGCGGCCGTCTGTGACTGGCCTGAACCGGGTGTGTATCATCTCTGGTACCATGAATGTTCATTAAACGGAAGGTGCAAAATCCGCTATATCAGAGGTGAGCGGCCGGCGAATATACAGCAGGAACAATGATAGATTACGGACAAAAACGTTATTGATAACGGACAACCACATGTGCTGAAAAAGCCTGTGGTTATGGAATCACAGGCTTTTTGCATCATCTATATAGATGATGTACTATGTTTATCTGTTGGAATCGGAAAGAGACGGCCGCTGCTATGTCGGCTGTACCTGCAATATCATTGACCGTATGCGGTTCCATAATGAATGCCGGACCGGTAAAGCGGAAGCAGCCGGTCATTGGAAACTGGTGGCTTATAAAGCGTTTCAAAAGCATTGCCATGCCATACAAGAAGTGTCCCGGCTGAAACGCGTGCAAAATTCGGATGCAATTAAGGAAGAATTCAAATACACCATTCATAATGGTACGGTAGGAACAGTCCTCGGTGTTTCATGCCTGCCTGTGTTTCGATGAAACCTTTTTTCATACAAGTGCATTGTTCTTGTGCTTCTTCTTGCCATACCGGTTACAATTATTTATTTTATCGGCATGTTTGATATCTCCCTGGAATAGATAAATGATTGTTACATCCAGGCGATTTTTTATAAAATCTATCCTGTTAACGGCAACAGGCGGGTTTCCGGCACTCGTCAAAGCGTATATGTATCGAAAGAAGAAAATTTTGGAACCGCGGTATCTGGAACTGCATCGGGGGGGCATATTGAAGTCGCGCGGGGAAACACTGTGGAAACGCATGCAAACGTGCGATTTGTGTCCCAGAATGTGCGGAGCAAACCGGCTGGATGGGGAAAAAGGATATTGTCAATCCAGTGCGCAACTGGAAATTTCCTCGTACAATCCGCATTTCGGAGAGGAAGCACCACTCGTTGGGAAAGATGGATCAGGAACAATCTTTTTAACAAATTGCGGCTTACGCTGCGTATTCTGCATCAACTGGGAAATCAGCCATTCCGGTAGAGGCTCGAAAAGCAGTATCGATGATTTTGCCCGGATGATGCTTTCCCTTCAGGCCCGGGGATGCGCGAATATAAATATTGTTACCCCCACCCATTATTCCCCGCATATTTTAATGGCGCTTGATATCGCCGCCGCTAAAGGCTTACGTATACCGCTGATCTATAATACCTGTGGCTGGGAACGTGTCGAGATATTAAAATATCTGGACGGTGTGGTAGACATCTACTTGCCGGATTTTAAATATGCGGAAAGTAAGATGGCTAACCGGTATTCATCCGGTGCTGACAGCTACCCGGAAGAAACTAAAGAAGCCCTGCTTGAAATGCAGAGGCAGGTGGGTGTGGCCAAAGCTGGCAAGGACGGCATGATATACCGCGGATTGATGATCCGTCACCTGGTCATGCCGAACAGGGTCAGCGGATCCCGAAAAGTAATAGACTGGATTGCCGAAAACCTGCCGAAGAATACCTACCTTAACCTGATGTCACAATACCGGCCGATGTATAAAGCGTTTGATTATCCGGAAATTGCACGCAGGATTACAGAAGAAGAATACCTGGATGCGGTTCATTATGCCAGCGAGGCCGGACTTACGCGTCTGGATATCCAGGGATATTAACAATAGATTTCCTACAAATTTCCCTCTTATTTTTGTAATATACTACCATGAAAATACTTATTGTAGAAGACAATGCCCACCTGGCGACCGATATCCGGGAATTCCTCGAAGAACAGGGATTCCGTGTCGAACTGGCTGCGACGCTCAGGACAGCTGAGGAAAAGGTGAATATTTACCGTTATGATCTTGTTGTTATTGACCTGGGCCTGCCGGACGGATCGGGTATGACTTTGATCCAAACCCTGAAGGATATTGATGCCAACACGGGTATATTGATCGTGACAGCCCGGAATACAATTGAGGATAAAGTAAAGGGACTTGAACTGGGGGCGGATGATTATATCACAAAGCCTTTCCACAAAGCGGAACTGAACGCGCGTATCCGTTCAATTCTGCGCCGGGGTAAATTCGATGGCTCCAATTCCGTTTCATTTCGCGAAATCACTATCGATACGCTGTCCAATCATGTGACGGTAAAAGATGCTGAGCTGGAACTGACTAAAAAAGAATATGAGCTATTACTCTATTTTATGTATAATAAAAACCGTATGCTTACCAAAGAAAGCATTGCTGAACATCTCTGGGGCGATTATATCGACCAGTCAGACAGTTTTGATTTTATTTATAACCATATTAAAAATCTAAGGAAGAAAATAAAAAAAGCCGGCGGAAATGATTATATTCATTCCATGTATGGAATGGGCTATAAATTCAGTGCCGGTAAAAATTAACTCCGGATTTTATATGAATAAAAAACGTTCGTTTAAACTGTTGACCAAAAGCAGTCTCATCTATCTGCTGTTTACATTTATAGCTTTTTTTCTGAGCGCACTCTTTTTGACAAATGAAGCCGATGAGTATATCGACGGGGAACTCCATAAACGGTTTCATTATTCAGAACGACGCATCGACCGTGCTTTCCAAACGGATGATTTAAAGAGAGCGGAACGGTATGCTGAAATAACGAGGCTGGATTCGCTGACATCGATAAACGGATATCCCTATTATACGGATACCCTTATTACGGATGCGGATACTCAGGAATTACTGGAATTTCGCAAGAAAACCTATATTGTCAATCATGAAGGTACAAACTACCGTGTTGAAATCCTGAAATCCATCCATGATTTTTCCAATTTGCGTGATGATATATTTGGTTCCCTGATACCGGCTTTCTTGTTGCTTGCGTTGGGCGTTGTTTTGTTTAACTTCGCTCTTTCCGGCTACTTTTTCAGTCCCCTCAACAAAATATTGCAGATAATGCGGAATTATAAACCGGGGAGAGGACCTGTTGATACGATCAACACAAGTACAAAAGAATTTGAGAAGATGCAGGACCTGTTCCTGGAAATGATCCATCGCATCGATGAGGATTACAACAGCCTGAAAGAATATACGGAAAATATGTCACATGAAATCCAAACACCATTAGCCATCATTCGAAATAAACTTGAGAATCTGATGGCCCGGGAAAAAATCATGCAGCACCATGCCGGTGAAATAAAACTGATCTATGACGAAGTTAATTATCTTTCCCGTCTTGGCAACACCCTGAACCTGCTGACGAAAATTGAAAACAGAGAGTTTATGAATGCGGTTACATTGAAAACGAAACCCGTTATCGAAAAACATGTCAATACTATCAAAGAGTCTGCGGAAACAAAATCACTTCATATTGAACAGATACTCGATGACGATCATCGTGTCTTTATGGATCCTGTTCTATTTGATATCATTATTAAAAACGTTCTAAAAAATGCTGTCCTGTATGCTTCGTCCGAAGGACCTGTACGGATTGAATCTTTTAAGGATAGCCTTCGTATCAGTAATTCCGGGCCGCCCCTTGGTATTTCGGAGGAACAGCTTTTTAAGCGATTCAACCGGAAAAATAATTCGTCGAAATCCCTCGGTCTGGGTCTGGCAATCGTAAAAAAAATCTGTGAGCTGAATGATCTGAAAATTTTCCACAAATATGAAGAGGGCAGGCATGTTTTTTCCATACAGAATCCCTGATGTTACAGTGCTCATGCCGGGAATAAAACTGAGTTTGAATTGTCAAACAAAATAATAAGCGACGGCAAAAAGTCGCAAGGTGACCGGTTCCGGCAACGGATCAACCCGTTCCTTTTGTATGTTTGCTACTGATATCCAAAAATGAGGTCGTGTCATGAAACATATAATCAAAGGTCTTTTGACGATCAGTGTCCTTCTTTCAACTTTTCCGGCCTGTTCGGGTGAGCAGGAGAGGCGTGCTCCATTCAGCCCGGAAGAACGCATGAACCGTTTAAAGGAAAGACTGGATCTTACCGATGAGCAGGCGGAACATATCAAACAAATCTTCAGTGAGTCGAATGAAAAAATGCATGCGCTTCGAGACTCTTTTACTGCGGACCGCAGGGGAGCAAGGGAAGAAATGATGAATATACGCCGTGAAACAGATGAGAAAATTAAAGCGGTTTTATTTGAGGACCAGCTTGAAGCGTATGAATTGTTTCAGGAGGAGCAGCGACAGAATATTCAAAGAAGGTTTCAGGAGAGGAACAGAGATTAATACTTCGCTTAGTATGCAGGGCTTCAGCAGATGAAAATTGAGATTGAGCGGCTTTCCAAGTTTTATGCCGGCGGAATCAGAGCACTTTCGGATGTAAATCTCGAAATCGGTAACGGACTGTTTGGATTACTCGGACCTAACGGGGCTGGCAAAACGACCCTCATGCGTATCCTGGTAACGCTTATGAAGCCTTCGCAGGGAACGGTGCGGATTGGTGATCTGGATCTGCAGCGGGACCGTAAACCGATCCGCAGAATGCTGGGGTACCTGCCTCAGGACTTTTCCACGTTTCCGAAAATCAAGACCTGGGAATTCCTGGATTATAGTGCACGGCTGGCGGACATAAAACCCGTGGCCAAACGAATAAACCTGATCGATGAACATCTGGAAAAGGTTGGACTCTATGAAGTTCGTGATCGCCTGGCCAATAAACTTTCCGGTGGGATGAAAAGGCGTTTGGGCATTGCCCAGGCATTAATCGGTAATCCGATAATACTTATTGTCGATGAACCAACCACCGGCCTCGATCCCGAAGAGCGGATCCGGTTCCGTAATTTGCTTACGGAAATGGGCCGTGAAGAACGAATTATCATTCTTTCAACCCACATTGTCGGGGATATTTCCAGTACCTGTAATGATATGGCATTACTCGTTGATGGGGAAGTTGGTTATAAAGGATCGCCGGAGGGGTTAATACGCAACGCAAGAGGCAGTGTTTTTGAACTGGATGTCAGCGATGGTGAACTTAACCGGGTTAAAGAGAAATTCACTGTCATTTCTTCTATCCCGTATGAATCCGGTTGGAAAGTACAGGTGGTCTCCGACAGGGTGGAAGGCTTTCCCTCTGTTGCTATCGAACCGAATCTGGAGCATGCCTATGTACATTTTATAGAAAAGCATTATCAGACAGATGATATACTGCAGATTGAATTTTAATGAATGAATTATCGAAAATCTGGATAAATGCCCGGTATGAAGTTATAACCCTTCTCCGAAGCTGGTTCTTCAGGATTTTTGCCGGTCTGATGCTGGGCCTGTTTGTAATGATGAATATAATATTCTTCAGCACGGCTCTACCCATCCCGCGCATGTTTAACGGATTCTCGGCGTCCGTTCCTTACGCCAACATGCTTTTACTGAATCTGGCACAGATCAGTATTGTCATTTTCATGGCCAGTGATTTTTTCAAACGGGACAGGAAATTCAATACGGTAGAAGTATTTTATATACGCTCAATGACCAATGCTGCCTATATAATTGGAAAGGCGCTGGGTATCGGCCTGATCTTTCTGGCCCTGGATGTCCTTATTCTGCTCATAGCATGTGTCATTCACCTCGCTTTCAGTGATGTCACTTTTACCTGGAAACCCTATTTCCTGTATCCGCTCATAATGGGATTGCCGGCCTTCCTGTTCATGACCGGTCTTTCTTTCCTTTTGATGCGCCTTATAAAAAACCAGGCTGTCGTTATCCTCGGATTGCTTGGTTATTATGCGGCAACCTTGTTCTATCTCAATAACCGGGCCTACTATCTCTTTGACCTGATCGGACTGCGGATTCCGTTAGCCTATTCGGATTTTACCGGTATAGCAGATTTTAACCAGATCCTGATGCAAAGAGCGGTCTACTTGTTCCTCGGCCTGTTTTTCATTGCCGTCACGATTGTATCTTTTAACAGGCTGGTTCAATCCCTGCCGGTACGCCGTGCTGTGTTGATATTTGCTATCCTCAGTGTTTCGTTATCTGGAATTTTCATATACGGGTATCTCAGTCCTTCCAGTGAAGTCCCGGCCGATCGTCTTGCAATGAAAGAGCTGAATAAGCAATATTTCGATAAGGCTAATATGTCGCCTGTGTCCTGTCGAATCGCGTTTAATCATCATGGTAATACCATGACTGCCAAAACACGCTATGTATTGCAGAACAAGAATCCGGATCCTGTTGAAATGTATTATTTCAGTATAAATCCCGGATTGGAAGTTACCAGGGTGAGCACGGATACGGGTCTGATGAGGTTTAAACAGACCAGGCACATACTGGAGGTCTATCCTTCAGACAAAATCGTGCCCGGCGGGCTTGATTCCCTGACCATTGAATTTGAGGGACGGATCGATGATGCCGTCTGTTATCTGGATATCAGCGACGAGCTGCTGAAGCCGGCGTTTACCATATGGGTCTATAATGTTCCATGTAAATATGCCTTCCTGGAACGTGATTATGTGCTGCTGCCGCCTGAATCACTATGGTATCCCCGTCCGGGATTGCCACCCGGGACAGGGTTTCCGGAAAGACTGGACAGGCAATTTACCAGATATCATTTGGAAGTACGAACGAACAAAAAGCTGATGGCCATATCACAGGGTGAGATGCTGAATCCGCAACCGGGGTCTTTTTCATTCTCACCCGAGGTCCCGTTGCAGGATATCAGCCTGGTGATAGGCCCTTATCACAAGCAAAGCATCGAAGCGGACAGCATCAGTTACCTGCTTTATGCACTGCCCGGACATGACTACTACACCTCCTTTCTGACCGAGGTAGAAGATACGCTTTCAAACATTATCAGGGAAGTGAAACAGGATTACGAGGTCAGATTGAACCTGTCTTATCCGTTCCAGAGACTGGGATTGGTTGAGGTTCCCATTCAGTACTATGCCTATGCACGCATCTGGACGGCGGCTGAGGAGACCGTACAACCCGAACAGATATGGATCCAGGAAAACGCGGCAGCGGTTACAGGGGCGGATTTCAGGTTGCTTAACCGCTCCATGGATCGCCGTATGGAACGGTCAAATCAGACCCTTACCGAAAAAGAACGGCAGATTTCCATGCTGAAGTCGTTCTTTAATTCCACGTTCCTCGACAAAGCAGCAGGCCGATTGCGTTTTGGCGGGCCCAGACCGGAAAAAGATCCATATTACAGTATATTTCCGAATTACTATTCTTATGTGACGGTTCTCGAATCTGAAAAAGGATTCATTTTTAATACAGCATTGGAATCATACCTGAATGACCGCGCAAAAAGCGGTAGTGCGGGGCCTCCTCAAATGTTTGTTGAAGGGTTGACCGATGCTGAAAAAGTGAGCCGGGCCCTTGAGAAAAAAAGCCTTGCAGAATACCTGGCTGACCCGGATTCTGTCGCGTTCATGACGGAATTAATCAAACAGAAAGGATCCTATCTCGTCAAGTTATTGAAATATGAACTGGGCGGGGACGTTTTCGATAAAAGCCTGCGGGAAACTGTCGGAAGCAGTCTCTATAAACCGTTTTCCCTGGAAGCTCTGATCGATGAAAGCCAATTCAGGTCGGATGTTATTCTGGATAGTTATCTGCACAACTGGTATCGTGGCTCGGGTTTGCCTGCTTTCAGGCTCTATGATGTTGCGCTTTTCAAGGTGATCGACAAGGATCATATAAGAAACCAGATACGATTCAAAATATTTAACAGCAGTGCGGTGGACGGTCTTATTGAAGTAACTTTTCAGTATGGACGTGGGGGAAGAGGCATGCCTTTTGGTTTTAATGAAACGGATGAGCCTGCCCGCGTGTACAGAATTAATCAGGGAGAGTTGAAAGAAATCGGTATCCTGCTGGATGATGAACCGCGGGGCATTGAGGTAAATTTTCTGATTGGTCGGAACCTGCCGCTGATCGTTTCCAGGCAATTTGATAAAGCAGAGCTTGATGAAAATAAAGCGCCATTCAGCGGAGAACGAATAATAGACGACAAACCGATATGGAGCACTCCGGATGAACATATCGTGGATAATGTCAATGCGGGTTTTGAGGTTTATAATCCTCCGTTCTCCAGTGTCCTTAAACGAATGATTCACGGCGAGCGTTCAGAAGAAAAGGAAGAAGAATACGTCCGGTTTCAGTGGTGGCGTCCTCCCCAGCAATGGCGCCTTGTGAAAAATGCGACGCTGTACGGAACCTACATTCATTCGGCATACTACATCGGCTCGGGAAGTGGCAACAAGTATGTCTCCTGGACGACACGTATCGGAGAAAGCGGTTTTTATGATATCTATATGCATATGCTGAGCAAGGAAGGATTCTGGCGCGGGAGGGGCCGTCAGCGCGGAGGGAGTACTTTTGGCGAATTTAATTATATTATTCACCACGATTCCGGAGAGGAAAACGTAACACTGGATGCAAACCAGGCACCGGAAGGATGGAATTTTCTGGGAACATGGTACTTGTCCAGGGGCGAAGCAAAGGTCGTACTGACCGATGAATCGGATGGCCGGATGATTGTCGCTGATGCTATCAAATGGGTAAAAAATGACGATTGACATATAAATTTGACAAAAAATATCAGGGCCATAAACTGCAGGATTAATCCATGAAAACGTACAAAATCCTATTTTTTATTTTTTATTTTGTATTTTTTATTTCCACCATAACCTCCGCACAGACTATCCGGATACTTTCTTTTGAGGAAGCACTGGCAACGGCACGGAAAAACAGTCCCGATATACGTCAGGCACGGTTGTCACTTGAAAGAAGCCGTGAAATGCTCAATGCACAGGAGGCTTCGCTGAAATCCCGGTTCAGTTTTACCCTGGAGCCTTTTTTCTATAGCAGGGAAAAGACATTCAATAACTTTTTTTCGACCTGGAATGAGAGTGAAATTAGAAGTTCAAGCGGCCTGTTTACAATCGCCCAGCCGATATTACTGACCGATGGTACATTGGCCCTGCAAAATCAGTTCGGCTGGCGGGATTCATACAGTGAATTCCAGGACACAAAAAGTGAAACCTTCAGCAATAATCTCTACATATCCTATGATCAGCCCATCTTTACCTACAATCGTACCAAACTGGCCCTGGAAGAGGTGCGTCTCGATCTGGAGAATGCTTCCATTTTCTATCGATTGCAGGAATTGAATCTGGAACGCTCCGTGGCTGAGAGTTTCTATACCGCTTATCAGGCTAAAATGAGTCTGCAGGTTGCCAGGGAAGAATATGCCAACCGGGATCAGAGTTACCAGATCATTAAAAACAAAGTCGATGCCGGTCTGGCTGCCAAAGAAGAATTATACCAGGCAGAGCTGGATCGTACAACCAGCAAGTCACAGGTTCAAAATGAAGAAGTTGCCCTGCAAAACGCCCTGGATGATCTGAAACGCCTGCTGGGGATTGATATATTTGAAGAAATTACGGTACAGGCTGAGATTGTACAGACGCCGGTTGACATCGATATCGACAGAGCAATTAATCATGGGTTAAAAAACCGGCTGGAGTTAAGACAGCGTAACATCGATTTACAGTTGGCCCGTGCAAATGTGGTGACGGCTTCTGCAACCAATGAGTTCAAGGGAAATATTTCATTGAACTACGGTATACTGGGTAACTCGGAAGAATTTCGTGACGTATACGAGGTGCCGACTAAAAACCAACGGGTGAGCCTGACGCTGGATATCCCGATCTGGGACTGGGGCGAACAGAAATCCCGGATCAAAGCAGCGGAAGCATCCATGCGGAAGAGCGACCTGACCCTTGAAGAAGAGAAAACGTCCATTCTGATCGGCATACGTCGTGCGTACAGGAGCCTTCAAAACCAGGCCCTGCAGATTCAACTGGCCCGGGAAAATGTGAAAAGTGCCCAGCTTACCTATGATATAAACCTGGAGCGGTACGAAAATGGTGATCTGACGAGTATGGATCTTAATCTTTTTCAGAATCAGCTCTCCCAGAGGAAAATCGGTCTGGTCAATGCCCAGATTAATTATAAAATTCAGTTGCTGGGACTGAAAATAGAATCGCTTTATGATTTTCAAAAAGATAGTCCGGTGTTTTCACCGGATGAGTAAAAATAAAATATCCGACTTCAAGGGAGGAGTAATAACGTGAATCGATTTTTTTATCTGCTGGGTATAATAGCCATTATATCAGCTTGTCAGCAGTCGGATTCGGGAGATGAATTGGATATCAGTGTTCCTGTCAGCGTGGAAGATATTAACAAAAGCCCTATTGAAGAATACGTTACAACCACATCAACGGTTTATGCTATTAAAAATACCGTCATTCAGTCGGAAACTGAAGGTGTTTACCGGCAGGGCGTGAATGCACTCACAAAAAAACCATACATAACCGGTGACCGGATCGATGAGGGTGATATCATTGTTTTGCTGGATAATCCGGAATATGAAAACAATATCAAAGTGGAATCCCAAAAGCTTAATCTGGATATCTCAAAACGTGAATTCGAAAAGCAGCAGTCTTTATACGAAAAAGGCGGTGTGACGCTGCGGGAACTGATCAATGCAGAGCGCACCTATGTGGAAGCCCGATACGCTTATGAGAACGCGCTCATTCAGCTGGATAAAATGAAAATTACGGCACCTTTCAGCGGCGTCATCGTCGATCTGCCCTATTATACGCCAGGCACGAAAATCCAGACCGGACAGAAGATCGTGGAGATCATGGATTACAGCCGCCTGTATGCCGAGGTTTTTTATCCGGCTAAGGAGCTGAATCGTATTCGCGGGGGGCTGAAACTGCGCGTAACGCATTATTCCGAGGCAGCCGATACACTGTGGGGAGAAATAACCCAGGTGGCGCCCGCACTGGACCCGGAGACACGTTCATTCAAAGCGACTCTGTTAATAGAAAATGAAAGTCACAGTCTGCGGCCGGGTATGTTTGTCAAAGTTGAAACCCGGGTTGCGGAACGTGACAGTGCCATTGTTATTCCAAAAGATGTTATCTTATCCAAACGCAGTGGCAAAACAGTATTTGTCGTGGACAGAGGCGCGGCATTCGAACGCGTAATCCGCACTGGTCTCGAAAACGAAAACCGTGTCGAAGTTCTGGAAGGATTGAAAGAAAATGAACGGTTGGTTGTCAAAGGTTTTGAAACACTTCGTAACCGGTCTAAAGTAAAGATCGTGCGTTGAGCGGGGCATCATGAAAAAAATCAGTACATTTTCCGTTAACTATCCCATAACCATCTCGATGGCGGTTCTGGCCATTATTTTGATCGGTTACATTTCTTTCATGAACCTGGGAATGGATCTGTTCCCTGATCTGAATAATCCGCGCATATTTATTGAAGTCAAAGCCGGTGAGCGCCCCCCGGAGGAGATGGAACGTCAATTTGTGGAGACGATTGAAGCGCTGGCCATCCGGCAGAAAAAGGTTGTTGATGTCACATCCGTCTCGAAAACAGGCGTGGCATATATCACGGCTGAATATGCCTGGGATGCCGATATGGATGAAGCCTTTCTGGATCTGCAGAAAAGTCTTACCAGTTTCAGCCAGAATACAGACCTTGATGAGCTGAATATCTCACAACATGATCCGAACAGTGCACCGGTTGTCGTTATCGGACTCGCCCATCCGGAAATTAACGATATGGATGAATTACGCAAAATATCGGAAAATTATATCCGGAACGAGCTGACCCGTCTCGAAGGCATTGCCGCCGTGGAAATCATCGGAACTGAGGAGAAAGAGGTGGTTGTAAAGACGTCACCCTATCTCATGGATGCCTATGAAGTGGATTTAAATACACTGGCTGCCCGGATTCAGAGCTCAAATGTCATCGTTTCCGGCGGATCGGTAGTCGAACTGGGTCTTAAATACATGATTAAAGGTGTCGGTGAATTCCAGTCAATCGATGATATCCGCAATGTTATTGTAGCAGAAAAAATTACATCCGGCGACAACGCGAAAAGAATTCCCGTATTCCTGAAGGATGTGGCGGAAGTATATTTTACTAACAAAGAACCGGAAAACATCGTTCGCATCGACGGCAAGCGGAGTATCGCCCTGGCTGTCTATAAAGAAACCCGGTTCAACACCGTAAAAGCCGTTGAAGAGCTGTCCGGACATGTTAAAAAGTTGAGGGAAGCCTTGCCGGGTTATGAATTTACCATGTTGCAGAATCAAGCGACCTTTATAGATAATGCGATCAGCGAGGTCGAGGAAACGGCACTGATAGGTGTGTTACTTGCTGTTTTCATCCTTTATATCTTTTTAAGGCGATTCGAGACGACTGCGATTATCAGCATTGCCATTCCTATCTCAATTATTGCTACATTTAACCTTATGTATTTTAATGGGTTAACAATTAATATCATGACCCTGGGTGGGCTCGCCCTCGGTGCCGGAATGCTTGTGGACAATGCCATCGTGGTTATGGAAAACATTTTCCGGAACCTGGAAGGAGGAAGGGGTATAAGGGAGGCGGCAATAGACGGGACATCTCAGGTTGCCGGGGCGATAACGGCATCCACACTGACGACCATTGTCGTGTTTCTGCCCATCGTTTACCTTCATGGCGCCGCAGGGGAGTTATTCAGGGACCAGGCATGGACCGTTGCCTTCTCGCTGCTCTCTTCCCTCATCGTGGCCATTACAGTCATTCCCATGCTGAGCCACCGTTTAATAAAGCGAAAAACAGTTGCAGAAACGAAACAGGAAGAACGTTTTGAATGGTATACGCGTTTGCTGGACAGGCTTCTCGATCGCAGCTGGCCGGTGATTGCCGGAGCCACAGCTCTGATTGCCCTGGCCCTTTTCATTATCCCGTTTGTGGGCAGCGAGTTTATGCCGCACGGGGAAACGAATGATTTCAAGCTGGAAATCATTCTCGAAGAAGGCACGGCACTGGAATATACGGATCAGGTGGCCTTGCAGGTCGAAGACAGGGTAAGGGCTGCACTTCCTGGAAAAATTGAACGTATCTATACCCGTATAGGACCGGTTTCGGGTGTAATGTCAGATCCGGAAGAATCGGAAATCCTTGAGGCTAACACGGCCGTTCTGACAATTTATCGTAAGCCCGGAATCAAAGAATCAACGGATATGCTCATTGCGGCATTGAATACACTTTTTTCAGCGAAGAAGGATTGGGAACTTCGTTTTCACAAGGAAGCTTCTTCACTTCAATCCATACTTGGTACAGACGAGGAACCGGTTGTCGTGGAAGTGAGGGGTGACGATCTGGATGTTATCCGCTCTTTAACGGAAGAAGTAAAGACGCGGCTCGATTCACTCCGGGGACTTTATAATGTGGAATCATCCTTTGATACGGGCAGACCGGAAATAAATATTATATTTGACCGTATTCGAGCAGGAAGCTATAGTGTGGATTTTTCCTCAGTAGGCACACAACTGAAAGAAAAATTGATGGGCAGGGAAGTCGGCAACTGGGAAGAAGGAGGTGAGCTTCGGGATATTACCATCAGGCAGCCGGAATTCGCCGTTGATGAGCTGGCCGGTTTCTACATCACCAGCGGAGAGAGACAGATCCGTCTGGATGAAATTGCCACGATCGAAGAAGGAACTGGTGAGAAAAAGATTGACCGCCGAAACCAGGCGCGTATCGGCCGGGTAACGGCCGAAATAGAACCCGGCAGAGCCCTCGACAAAATTACGGCAGCCATTAACGAACAGCTGATCGATCTTCATTTTCCCGAAAACTATCACTATCAGATTACGGGGGAAGAACTGAAACGGAAGCAGTCTTTCGCCAGCCTGAAATTTGCACTTCTCTTATCGGTTATACTGATTTACATGGTTATGGCTTCACAATTTGAGTCACTTATTCATCCCTTCACCATTTTACTGACGATTCCACTGGCCGCGGTCGGCAGTATTCTGATCTTTTTTGTATTACAAATGCCTCTGAATGTAATGGCCTACATCGGGATTATCATGCTTGTCGGGATAGCCGTTAACGACTCGATTATACTGGTCGATGCCATCAATCAGCTTAAACGGGAAGGAAGGGAACTACGGATCGCGATCCTTGAAGCGGGGCGGCGCCGAATCAGGCCCATCATCATGACAAGCCTAACCACTATTCTGGCCCTGCTGCCATTAACGGTCGGATTCGGCGAGAGCGCAGCCTTGAGGGCGCCCATGGCATTGGCCGTGATCGGCGGGCTGGTTACGTCAACGCTGTTAACGCTTGCGGTTATACCTTGTGTGTATTATGTACTGGACCGTCTGGTGCAACGAACCGGATTGTCGGAATCCTGAAAAAGAGAAACGATGCTCGAATTTTTTATTAAACGCCGGACATTAATCAGTATGCTCTTTACGGGGCTCTTCCTTCTAGGCTATGTTTCTTACCGGAATCTGGATCTGGAATTGTTGCCCAATGTCGAAC
Organism: uncultured Calditrichota bacterium; assembly: GCA_964410215.1. Classification (GTDB taxonomy): domain Bacteria; phylum Calditrichota; class Calditrichia; order Calditrichales; family CAYPHA01; genus CAYPHA01. The sequence goes on from CAYPHA010000086.1 coordinate 15,848, forward strand.
TGCCCTTTCTGTTCATTCAGGTAAACAGCTCCCGGGACCTGGATCCTTCCTATATCGAAAGACAGGCGATTATCCCGCTCGAAGAAAGCATTGGCACCCTGGAGGGGATAGAGAAAATTGAATCCTATGTACAACGGCGTCAGGGGCGTATTATCATCTTTTATAATCCCGGTGTAAATATCAAATATGCATATCTCAGGCTCCAGGAAAAAGTGAACGCGGTTAAACAGACGATTCCGGAAGATTTTTTTATAACGGTTCTCAAAGTCGATACGGAACAGCTTTCTAATATGTTTATGAATCTGCAGATCCGCGGAACCGGCGGGGTAAACCGCTTGCGGTATATCTTTGACAGGCAGATGCGGCAGGAATTTGAATCCCTGGATGGAATCGCTAATGTCGAAGTGTTCGGCGGGCGGGAAAAATCAGTTGAAATTCAACTTGATAAGGAAATCAGCGAGGCCTATAACCTGAGTCCTCAGCTTATACGTAATCTGATCAGTCGTAATAACCGGGAGAAATTATTCATCGGGCGGATGGAGAATCAGCAGAAGGAGATGCACATAAACCTGGTTGCCGAATACCGTTCCATTCATGATCTTGAAAATATTGTCGTGGAGCCTTCAGTGCCCCTTTACCTCAAAGATGTGGCCGAAATCCGTTTTGATGTCAAGGAGGAAAATTCCATCAGCCGGATCAATGGAAAAGATGCTGTCACGGTCCAGTTGCTGCGTGATACAAGGGTAAACCTGATAGCTCTTTCCCACCAGACGCGTGTGCTTATTGATAAGCTGAATGCGATCTATAACAAAGATGATATTGAAATTGTCATTCAACAGGACTCTTCGGAATTTCTGGAAGATAATATTAACCTTATTAAAGAACTGGCTCTGATTGGCGGTCTGATCGCGATCATTATCCTGTGGTATTTTCTGGGTAATTTACGACTGGTTCTTGTCATCGGTCTGGCTTTGCCTATCTCTGTGTTTACGGCGTTCAACCTGTTTTATGCCGCCGGCGTTACCCTGAACAGCCTGACACTGGTCGGGATGGCCCTGGCCGTGGGCATGATGGTCGATAACAGCATCGTTGTGCTTGAAAATATTTACCGTCATTACCGGCTGGGAAAAAGCGCGCTGCAGGCGGTTACCCTGGGTACCAGAGAAATCTGGCGGTCTGTTTTAGCTGCGACACTCACAACGATCACGGTTTTTTTACCTTTTCTGTTTGCAGAGAATTTCCTGATGCGGGTCCTCGGTTACCAGATCGGTGTATCCATTATTTCGACCCTGCTGGTCTCGCTGGTGGTCGCTCTGATGCTGATTCCCATGGTTGTCTATTATTTTCTCAGTAAGAACAAGGCCTCCCGCTATCGTTTCCAGACGGTTTCCATGCGTAACAGACTGGTGCAGATCTACATTCTGTTACTTAAATCCGCCATGCGTTTTCCCCTGCGCACGATTATGAGTACACTCATCATTTTTTTTGCCAGCCTCCTCATTGCCTTTGCCATAAGCGTCACGGTTCAGGAGGAGGAACAATCCGATAATTTTAACCTCTATGTGACCATGCCGGGCGGGGCTACCATGGAGGCGACAGACCTTGCCGTGAAAGACCTGGAGGAACGTCTGGACGGCATCGATGAGGTCGAAGATGTCATCAGCCAGATTTACGAGGAAGAAGCTGTCCTGACCCTGGCTCTGAAGGAAGATTATGAGAAAATTGCTGACCGGTCCATCGAAAAGGTGAGGGAAGATGTGACCGGGCGTATCGACGAATTCAGAGCAGCCGATGTGAGCTTCGATGAACCCGTAAGCAGTAATCGCTTCCGGGGTGGCGGAGGTAACATGAGCGGCTCTTTTGAGCGCCTGCTTGGAATCGGTGGCCAGGATGAGCAGATCATCATCAAAGGCCGTGATTATGAGATTATGCGCAGGGTGGCTGATGATATTGCCTACCAGCTTGAACAGCTCTCTTCCATAAGCCGGGTAAGGGTGAATGTCCCGTCAGACCGTCCTGAAATACAATTGTTATTTGATATGAACCTGTTAAACGCGTTTGATATTACACTGAATAATCTTTCAGCGGAGCTTTCCGGATTTCAGAAGGAAATGGCCACAGGGGTGACGTTCAAAGATGAGACGGACGAATATGACATTGTCATCATGAATGAAGAAGAGGAAGAGGAAAGGGACTATGAAGATTTGCGGACGCTCTCTGTTGAGTCCAACGCGGGGGGACGATATCCTCTCGAACAGGTAAGCCATATTGTTTTT
>CAYPHA010000087.1:0-17466 GCA_964410215.1 uncultured Calditrichota bacterium
CCTCCAGTGCCTGAATATCGTTCATCACCGAAAGGTCAGCCGGAACGACGGTAACCCGAACGGCATTATGGTCTTCCAGTTCGCCGGCCAGTTTGTAGAGGCGTTCGGCGCGGCGGGCCGTTATGATGAGGTTATATCCCCGGGAAGCCAGTTTCCGGGCAAAAATTTCACCAATACCGCTGGATGCCCCGGTTATCAGGGCAGTCTGAACAGCTTTCATGAATTTTCACCTTCATACTCACGGAGGATCAGGTCAACCAGCGGACGTTTCGGAACATGATGAAGGTCCTTTTCATCCCTCCAGTATTTAATGTCATCTTCCGAGCGGGAGGTTTCCAGAACAACCGTTTCCGCCGGCCTGCCCAGTGCGATTATCAACAGTATCTCATAACACGTCTCTATGGAAAGATTTTCCCTGAGCATTTCCTTGTCAATGGAACCGATCATGCAGGTACCCAGCCCTTCTTCGGTGGCGCCGAGTGCAATGCTCTGAGCGGCAATACCGGGATCGACACCAAAAGACTTTTTCAGTCTCGTATCCCCAAGAATGATAATATAGGCCGCCGGACGTTCTCCTTCAGCCGGGCCGGTCCATTCATTCAGGTAACCCGCCCAGGCCAGCGCCGGGAAAACGGAGGCATTGGTCCTGGGATCATTGGTGATAATAAAACGCAGCGGTTGCAGATTCGCCGATGACGCCGAGAGGCGGGCCAGGTTCACAAAATGTCGCAGATCATTCATGTCGACCGGTTCATCCTCAACAAAACGCCGGTAACTGCGTGCTTTTTCGATAAGATCTTTAATCATAACACACTCTGTTGCTGTTAAACGTGATAATATATCAGGAATAACTACAATATAATTTTTTTAGCGCTCATTTAAAAACATTTATTCACTCGGGGTGATGTCAAAAAAAATAATAAAGCTATAAAAGTGTCAAATAGTTTGGTTTGTTATTAAAAAAAAATTGCAATATATTTGAAAAACGATCTTCGGCCTGTAGTTGTAAGTGAAAACAATTTTGAATCCTGTCAATGAAAAGTATAAACGTTAAAATTCTGCATCAGCTGGAACGCGAGCTGATTGCGCTTGATCTAATGGACAAAACGCGCGAGATTTATACAGAACTCGGGGAAAAGGCTGCGCTCTCCTATATAAAATCCAGTTATCATCTTCTCAGTAAAGTATATCATCCGGACCTGAATCCGCAGAAACGCGATAAAGCCCAGCAATTACAGCAGCGGTTAAACCATCTCGCAGAGCTGCTGAAACGGGTTGACACCCGCGCCTTCGTCGAGCTTATTCGCCGTGATATGGTCGAAAAGCAAAATCCGAAGAAAAAAATTCTGGTAGTCGAGGACGAATTTGGCTTACAGGAGACATTCCGTGATGTATTTATCATGGAAGGATATGATGTGCGGGTGGCGGTCGACGGCGAGCAGGGACTGGCGCAATTTATACAATTCAAACCGGATCTGTTATTCACGGATGTGGTGATGCCGAAAATGAATGGATTGGATCTGGTTAAAAAGGCGCGGGAAATGCGTCCCAATGTCAAAGTGATATACATCAGCGGGTTTTTTGGCATCAAGCAGTTAAAACGGGAGCTGGACGGGGACATCCTGCGTTACGGTTACCACTACCTCTCCAAACCGTTCAAGATCAGTGCCATGCTCGATCTGGTTGAATCCTACCTGAGCGGTTCCTATTCGATCAATATCGTGGCCTGACCACGGCGCCTACCGGTTTAATACTTTCAGCTTTTCTTCCAGTGTTTCGTCCCCCGCCTTTTTCTTTCCATTTTTCTTAAAGTGGGGTATAAAACTACCAAATCCCTGATTGCAGTTCCGGCAGATGTCAATGCTCTTGCGATCCCGTGTCAGTTTTTCCCGGAAATCGGTATAATTGGTATTTTTCCAGATTTCCTGGAAGTTATAATCTGCGTTGATATTTCCCATTTCATACCGGGCATTTTTATCGAAACAACAGGGAACGACCGATCCGTCCCAGTTTATCAGGGTGGACAGCCACGGACGCGGACAGGATTTTTTCTGATTGTTTTTTACCTCATAGGTCTGTCCGCTGAAATCATACCGGCGGTATTTATCGTTCAAAGGCAGCCACGTTTTTGCTTCTTCCAGGCTGCGAACCTCGATGTTTTTTATGAGAAGACGATCCACCTTCAGTTCTTTTGCCAGTTTACGGACGGCCGGTAATTCGTGCTCATTATGCTTCATCACCAGAAATTGCAGAGCAATCAACGGTGTTTTACTTCTGCGTTCTCTCTTAATTTCCATAAACCGCTTCAGGGTGGGAACGACTTTATTGATATTGCCTTTGACGCGGTATTTAGCATACGTTTCCTGGGTCACACCGTCCAGGGAAACGATCATGCTGTCCAGCCCGGAATCGATGGTGGCATAAATTACGTCATCTGTAATAAAATGGGCATTGGTGCTGGTGGTGCAATAGATATTTTTCGCTTTGGCCAATTCCACAAACTTTAAAAAATGTTTATTGATGTACGGTTCCCCCTGATGATACAGCAGGAGGAAAAAAATGTCCTCTCCCATTTTATCGAGAATGTTCTGAAAAGTGTCCAGGCTCATCTGACCGTTATCCCTGGTCATCTCGCCGGAGCCGGTTGTACAGAGAGGGCACCTCAGGTTGCAGGTGTTGGTCGGTTCTATTGTCAAAACAGCCGGTGTGCCCCAGATGACAGGACGATTAAATAACGCGGAAAACAGGAATGAACTGCCTGTTTTTACCAGGTTGACAATACGGCGGAAAGTCAGTGATTTAATGAGGTGACTCAGGATAAGTTCATTCATCCGGGTTTATGCTCCAGGGCGTTTAATTCTGGCGAAAGATAATGGTTTTTATCTTTAAACGCAAAAGGAGGCTGTTTGATTTCGGGACACTGTTGTCTTGAGTGATATGGTCTGGTATATTTGGACACATTTGAATGAAATGATGTGATATGGATCTTATTATTCCTGCATTTACGGTGCTTCACCTGTTGTACCTGTCTGTCGTCCTGCTGGTGCTCGCCGGGCTTCTGCGCCTTCGGCGGGTGGAATGCGGTAAAACGCCGTTCGTCTCTGTGGTCATTTCGGCACGGAACGAGGAAAAGCGCATTCTGCCAACCCTGCAGTCACTGGAAGGGCTGAACTATCCGTCTGACCGGTATGAAATTATCATTGTGGATGATGCATCGGTTGACCGGACGGCGGAATATATTCGTTCGTTTACAGAAAAACATGATAACTGGTCGATCATATCGCTTACGGATAAGAGCCTGGAGCTGCGCGGCAAAAAGAAAGCGCTTAAGGAAGCCATCCGGCAGGCCCGTGGTGACTATATTTTTACGACCGACGCGGACTGCATTGTCCCCGAAAACTGGATTCGACGAATGGTCTGTTATTTCAGGGATGATACCAGCATGGTACTGGGGCACTCTCCGCTTATGGAACGCCCCGGTTTTCTGAACAGAATTTTATGTTTCGACAACCTTTTTTCCGTAATTACGGCTGCGGCGCCGGCTAAACTCGGTTTTGCCATGACCAGTGTCGGCCGTAATCTGGCCTACCGGAAGACAATATACGAGGATATCGGCGGATTTGATGCCCTGAAGCGGTTTAAAAGCGGTGATGATGTGCACCTGACGGAACGGTTTCGCGAAAAGGGGAAAGGCAAAATCGATTTTTGTGCCCATCCGGAAACCTACGTGTTCACGCCACCGCCGACGGATAAAAAGCAATTCTTTCATCAGCAGGTGCGAAAGAACAGTAAAACGCTGAACAAATCCCTTCCTTCGGTTTTTCTGTCCCTGGTATTGTTCGCCTATCATGCTTTGCTCATCCTGTTACCGATCATTGATACCGTCAACCTGAACCTCTGGTTTGCGGCGGTCGCTTCAAAGTTCTTATTAGAATATCTGGTCCTGTTAAAAGCAGCCCTGATTTTCAAAAAACGGTCACTGGTCAACTACCTGTTTCCCATGCAATTTATCTATCCGGTATACATCATATTTTTCAGTCTTCTCGGCATTTTGCAAATTTATGAATGGAAAAAGTAGAAAAGTTTAATTATATTTCTTGGTCACAGTAGCTTCAGGATTCATTCTTGCAGAAATAGCAGCATCTTATGAAAACTATGTTTAAAGAACGCGTTTTGTTTGTTGTAAAGTACCTGACGGGTTTCGCCCTTCTATTCTGGATTCTCTACCGCATTGACAGGGCACAGATGGTTTCCGCGCTTACCGATATTTCCGGGGCGGTTATTCTGACCCTGTTAGGCCTGGTTTTTATCAATATTTTTGCCCAGTTTGCCCGCTGGAAATACCTGGTGGAAAGTAATTCCAGTTCCTATGATACGCATGATCTGATACCTTCATTTTTTGCCGGTTTTGCCTTCCGCCTGATGATACCGGGCGGGCATGCTGAAATAACCAAGATTTATCTGCTTCCCGGTAAAAAAAACGGGAAAGTGTTTGCATTCGGCATCGAAAAATTCTTTCAGACTTTTATAAAGGTCATGCTCGTGTTGCTGGCACTTCCGTTTGTTTTCCCTGAACTGCAATTTTACATGTGGGGTGCCGCTATACTGGTACTGGCCGGCTACTTCCTGTTGCCGTTTCTGCTCAAAGGCTCTTTCTTCTCCCGTTTGCATGAAAAAGAAGTGAACTATCCGAAAATTTTTCTAAGAACGCTGGTATTTTCTGTTGCTGTTTTTATCTGCCTGACGTTTCAGTATTATATACTTATAAACGAGATACATCAGATCGATCTGATTTCTACGGGACTGGTGGTGATATTCATCTGGAGTGCCGGGTTGATTCCCATATCCGTGTCGGGACTTGGTGTCCGGGAAAACCTGGCTGTCTTTTTCCTTGCCCAGTACGATATACCCGGCTATACAGCCGTCGGGTTGTCCCTGCTGGTTTTCTTCCTCAACTCCATTGTTCCGGCAATGGCCGGCGTCTATTTTATTATGATCAAAAGACATCATCTGAAAGATGCCAGGGGGATCTTCAAATCGGCACGTAACTATATTTATCCCAAAAAGGTCCTGCCCCGGCTGAATGATCTGAATACGGATAAAGCAGATCCTGCTTTCATGCTTCAGAAAGAAACAGGTAAACAGGCTTCGTAAAAACCGCTTATGGATAATTTTCCGGCATAAATCATCAGAATTTTGTGTTATATTCTGACAAACCCATTTAAATCTGTTGAGATCACATGATTAAAATACATGAACTGATTACGATGTCGGTCGTTCCCATCCGTTCGGCGCTGAAGTCCTTTTTTATATTCAAGGTCCGTTATACCCCCCGACGGGTATGGAATTTTATGATCGCTACGCTTTCCATGCATCTTTCCAAACGGTTACGGAAACCAGTCGTCTGGGGCTATCCGCCCATTCTGATGGTGGAACCGACGAACATCTGTAACCTCAAATGCCCCATGTGCCCCTCGGGAAACGGTGATATGAACCGCCCGCAGGGAAAGATGGACCTCGATAATTTTAAAAAACTGATGGATGATATCGGTGACTATGTCTATCAGGTACAGTTCTGGAACCAGGGCGAACCGTTTATCAACCGTGTTTTCCTTGATTTTGTGCGCGTAGCGAAGGAAAAAGGCGTGATGGCGATGACATCGACAAACGGGCATTTCATAAGAACGGATGAAACGGCAGAGGCGATTGTTAAATCGGGACTCGATCAGATCATTTTTTCCATGGACGGTACCAACCAGGAAACCTATGAAAAGTACCGGGTCGGAGGGAATTACAACCTGGTTCTGGAAACGCTGGAGCGGCTTTCCAATGCACGAAAAAAGCGGAACAGCCGGACGCCGCTTATTGAACTGCAGTTTATTGTCTTTAAACACAACCAGCAGGAAATCGACGATCTGATTGCGCTGGCTGAAAAATTCAATATCGACCGTATTGCCTTTAAAACGGCCCAGGTCTATTCAGAAGACCAGGCTAAGACATTTCTGCCCGACGACGATTCCATGCGGCGTTATGAAGTGGAAGGGGACACCTTCCGGATGAAGGGGAAAATAGAAAACTGGTGCAAACGGCTGTGGATGAACTCCACGATTAACTGGGATGGATCGGTGAGTCCATGCTGTTTTGACAAAGATGCCGAGCACGCCTTTGCTTATATTTTCGAGAATGGCAAATCGTTCAGGGAAACCTGGAAAAACGCCCGCTACCAGGCCTTCCGTAAACAGGTTATGAAAGACCGTAAGGCGATCAACATCTGCAGTAATTGTACGGAAGGTCTGGAAGAACCCTATGCGCGGATAATTGAGTTGGACGATTTAAAACACCGGCGGTAAACATAACTCTCCCCCTTTATCCCCCTCTCTGCTCGCAGAGAGGGGGAATGGGGGTGAGTCGTTTTACTCTTCCAGTGTACTCAAGTCACCTTCATCCTGACCCAGAGCCCGGGCTTTCAGAACCCGCCTCATGATCTTTCCGCTGCGCGTTTTCGGCAGGGATTCGACAAAGGTTACATCTTCCGGTTTGGCGATGGGGCCCATTTCCTTGCTGACGTGGTTACGCAGTTCTTCTGCCAGTTCCTTGCCGGCTTCCACACCGGCACGCAGGATGACAAACGTATGGATGGCGTTACCCTTCAACTCATGGGGCAGGGCGATGGCTGCTGCTTCGGAGACGTCGTGATGACTGACCAGGGCACTTTCGATTTCAGCAGTGCCAAGCCGGTATCCGCTGACCTTGATCACATCATCGATCCGTCCGATGACCCAGGTGTAGCCGTCTTCATCGATCCGTGCCGAATCACCGGCCTTGTACCATCCCTGTTTTTCAAATTCTTTCCAGTAAACTTCTTTATAGCGTTCCGGGTCGCCGTGAATGGTACGTGCCATTCCCGGCCAGGGTTCTTTAAGAACCAGCTTTCCTTCTTCACCTGCGGGAACTTCCCTGCCATGGTCATCGACGACGGCAATTTCATGTCCGAAAAAGGGTTTCGTCGCCGACCCCGGTTTGAGAGGCGTCACCGGCAGGGGCGTAATCACAAATCCGCCGGTTTCCGTCTGCCACCAGGTGTCCATGATCGGGCATTGTTCATTGCCGATAATTTTATGGTACCAGCGCCAGGCTTCCGGATTGATGGGTTCACCAACCGAACCGAGCAGACGGAGTGTGCTGAGGTCATACCGTTTGGGCCAGGCATCACCGTAACGCATCAGGCCGCGGATAGCGGTCGGTGATGTATAGAGAATGCTGACGCCGTATTTTTCCACCATCTGCCACCAGCGGCTGGGATAGGGATGGTTCGGCGCGCCTTCATACAGGACGATGGTCGAACCGTTGATCAGCGGACCATAAACGATATAACTATGTCCGGTAATCCAGCCGGGATCGGCCGCGCACCACCAGCGGTCTTCATCCTTGACATCAAACACCATACGGTGTGTTGTGGAGGTATAAACGCTGTAACCGCCGTGTGTGTGAACGAGACCTTTCGGCCGTCCGGTTGTACCCGACGTATACAGGATAAAAAGCATTTCCTCCGCATCCATGACTTCCGTTTCACATTTGGGACTGGCAATAGGCAGGGCCATCAGGTCATGGTACCAGAAATCCCGGTCATTTTCCATGTAGACGTCATGCCCGGTGCGTTTGACGGTAATGCAGACTTCAATCGATGGTGAACGTTTAATGGCATCATTCACAATGCCTTTAAGGTCGGTAATCTGGCCACGGCGGTACCCGCCGTCTGCGGTCACCAGCACGCGGCTGTCGGCATCTTCGATGCGTTCGGCCAGGGCTTCCACGCTGAAGCCTCCGTAAACAACGCTGTGTGCCGCACCGATCTTGGCACAGGCCAGCATGGCGATCACCAGTTCCGGAACCTGCGGCATATAGATGGTTACGATTTCACCTCGGCGGACACCCATGCTTTTCAGCACATTGGCGAATTTGGATACTTCACGATTCAGGGCGTGATAGGAAAAGGTGCGCAGGTCGCCCGGTTCCCCTTCCCAGATGATGGCCAGTTTGTTGCGCCGCCAGGTTTTCAGGTGACGGTCGATGGCATTCTGAATAATATTTGTTTTACCGCCGGTGAACCATTTATAAAAGGGTTTTTCCGAGTCGTCCAGAACCTTATCCCATTTTTCATACCATTCCAGCTCACCGGCCTGTTCGGCCCAGAAGCCTTCACGGTCTTCAATAGATTTTCTGTAAAGGGATTCGTAGTCCTGAATGTGGGCATTTTTTACGACATCTTCCGATGGATAAAAGACATCACCGTTCAATTTTTTCTTTGCGGTCATAATACCTCCTTTGGCGAGATTAATTACAAAAACCTAACCTATATTGATAGCCGATTATTCCCGGATACATTGTTAAAAGGAACCTGTAGTATGAATTTGACGTTACAGAATGATATGCAAACCCATAAAAAATATCTTTTTTATATTGGATTTTTTTAAATATATTCCAGACTGTCGCTTTATGAAAGCTAACCATAATGAATAGACTGTAAATATGAAAATCTGCATCCATATCTGTACGTTATTTTTACCCGTTTTCCTGATTAGCTGTTCGGATGACACATTGTCCGAAGCGGAGGATCTGTTTATATCCAGACCAGACAGTGTGGTTACGATTGTTGAAAATGGTGAACTGGAATCCATAAACAATACCTTTGTCTACACCCCTTCGGAATGGAGCATGACCTATCGCATCACGTACCTTGTGCCCGAGGGCAGTTATGTGCAGGAAGGGGACACGGTTGTCGGGTTTGACAGGGAGGAAGCGCAGTCTGAGCTGGAAGAAGCGCAGGCCAACCTGGATCTGAAACTGGCCAGGCTGGAGGAAACGCTGGAACGCAATGCCGTGGCAATAAAGGAAAAGCAGAATGCCGTGCGCCAGCTGGAAATTCAAAACGATATCAATAAAAACCGTCTGGAGCAGGCACGGTTCGAGTCGGAAGTAAACCGGAAGAAAATGGAACTGGAACTGGAGAAATCCCGCCTGAGTTTGCAGAAGGCGCGGGCTGACCTGGAATCGCAGAAAATTCTCAACCAGAAAGATGAGGCCATGGTGCGTCTCGAAATACGCCAGGCCCGGGTTGATATCGATCGGGCACGCGCCACCCTGTCCGATATGTTCCTGGTTGCCCCGAAAGGGGGCATGGTTGTTTACCAGCGCCAGGGCTGGGGCAGTGACGGTGAAAAGGTGCGTGAAGGCGACACGGTGAGGCCCCGGAACGGGCTACTGGCGATTCCCGACCTGAACACCATGCGCGTTCTGGTTAAATTGAACGAAGTGGATCGCCCGTTCGTTAACGAGGGCCAGATCGCTTCCATAAAAATCGAAGCGTATCCGGATACGGTGTTCAGCGGTGAAGTGGAATTCGTGTCCCGGATTGTCAATCAGACCGATGATGCCAATAACCTTAAAACCTATGACGTTGGTGTTGTGATTCATGCGCAGGAAAATTTCAGACTGAAGCCGGGATTGTCTGCCGAGGTAGCACTCGATATTGCCGCAGTCACGGATGCATATAGTGTGCCCAGTTTCTGTCTGTTCGGAAGTGAGCAGGCATTGTATCTCAAGTCCCCTGACAGAGGGCAGCTGGATGTAAAACTTATTCAACTCCGGGACGGGGTCGCCTATGTTTCGGGAGAAGGATTGAAAGAGGGTCTCCGGATTGTAAACAATCCCGGTATCCCCGTTTTTTAATAAAGGTGTCAATATGCAATCTAAATTGTTAAGCCGGTTTCTTGAAGTCGTCAAGAAACAGAAAATCCTTTCCGGGCTCGCAGCCCTTTTGCTGATCTGGGTCATTGTTTCCGTGTTCAGCGGAGAGAGTGTTGCCCTGATCCACCAGGTGGAACGGGGAACGTTTGTCATCGACCTGGATGTCGATGGCGAACTCAAGGCCATGGAATCCTATGTGGTAAAGGCCCCACGTATACGGGGATCGGTGCGCATCGTTCGCATGGTACCGGAAGGGGAGATCGTAAAGAAAGGTGATTTTTTGATACAATTTGATGCTTCCGACTATCAGCAAAGGTTACTGGAAGCAGAGAATAACCTGGAGCGGGCCGAAGCCAACCTGGCCCAGACCGTCGCCAATATCCGCAGCCAGACGGCCGACCTTAAAAGCAATATCGAACTGGAGAAATATTCACTGGAGCAAAGCAAGCTTCAGTCAAAAAATGCGATTTATGAATCTGAAAACAAGCAGAAAGAGATCGAGTTCAGCCTGAAAAAAGCGGAAATATCCTACCAGCAGCTGATTGAGCGGAAAGAATCCTCGGAAAAGATCAACGCGGCTTCACTGAAACAGGCCCAACTGGAGGTGGAACAGGCCCGGATGAATGTCCAGCAGGCCCAGGATGATATCGATAAACTGACCATCTTCTCCGAAGCTGACGGTCTGGTTGTATACAAGCAGGTCTGGGAAGGCGGGAGCTGGGGGAAACTGAAAGTCGGTTATTCACCCTGGCGCGGTATGGCCCTGATGGAAATTCCGACCCAGAGCAAGATGAAAGTCAGTGTGCAGATCGATGAAATCGATATTTCCAAAGTGGCTGTGGATCAGAATGTTGACATCACGCTGGATGCCGTTTCGGATACAATATTTACCGGACAGGTAAAAACGATCGCCGCCCTGGCCAATAAGGATAACCGCTCGAAAAAGAACGTCTTCGATATTGAAATTTTCATGAACGAATTCGATGAACGGCTGAAACCCGGTATGACCGCCCAGTGCCGGATCATTATCGACGAGATCGATGATGTGCTGTCGGTACCTATCGATGCCGTCATTACACAGGAAAATAAAACACTCGTCTATGATAAAGATGGTGATCCCGTGGAAATCACCACCGGTGAAGCCAATTCCGATTTTATTATCGTTCGTGAAGGCCTGCAGGAAGGCGACGAAATCCGTTTGCAGAAGAAATCCGATACCGGCGAAACACCCGCAGGACAGGATAAACCGCGGAAGAAGAAAAAATCCTCCGGTTCAGAGCAGGTGATTATTGTAGGATGACCCTTCCCCTTTAATGTATTAGGGAGGGGGACCGAGGGGGTGGGTTAACCAGGAAAAAAAACGTGAACATTTCAAATATCAACTCAAAAAATCTCAAAACAATCGCCGGAAAAAGCGGCGAAAAGCTGATCCATTTTATCTCCTCCCGCCGGGCGCTGCGCTGGCTCCTGCTTGTGGAAGAAGAACAGTTCCGCATCGGGATGGAAGGCATTATCGCGCATAAGCTGCGCTCCTCGCTGACCATGCTGGGTATCATCTTTGGTGTCGCGGCCGTTATCTCTATGCTGGCCATCGGTGAGGGTGCGCGCCGTAAAACCCTTTCCCAGATACAGTCTCTGGGTCTTCAGAACATCATCGTGCAGCAGCAGGAGCTGAGCGGCGAAGAGGATGAAGAGCTGCTCGAGCAGAAAATGCTGAATTTCGGGGATGTGGAGGCACTGAAAACGATTGTGCCTGTTGCCGACGCCGTCGTGCCGGTAATCGAACGGGAATACGAGGCGGTCTACCAGACACAAACGGCTGATATCAGACTGACCGGCACGGTACCCGATTTTTTCCGGTTAATGAACCTGCAAATCCGTAAGGGCGGTTATTTTTCGAACATGGATAATAATGCCTATCAACGGGTCTGCATCCTGGGCTCCGATATCGCCCGCGAGCTGTTCTTGGTGGAGGATCCGTTGAATAAGATGATCAAAATCGGCACTGTCTGGTTCCGGGTGATCGGTGTGCTGAAGCACCAGCCGGTCAGCGTGGCCGGAACCCAGAAAGTCGATCTGAACAGCAATGTGTTCGCGCCGATTAAGACCGTTAATATTCGCTTTGACCGTGATATGACCGAAGGCATCCTTGAACAGATCGTTGTTCAGGTGCGGGAGGGCAGTCCCATCGTGGCCACTTCGGAACTGATCGATCAGATTCTGTACCGCCGACATAACAATGTCAGGAATTACGCTTTGATCGTACCGGAACGCCTGCTGCAGCAGAGCGAGGAAACCCAGCGCATCTTCAATATCGTCATGGGCGCCATTGCCGGGATTTCCCTGCTGGTAGGGGGTATCGGTATCATGAACATCATGCTGGCCTCCGTTCTGGAGCGTACGCGTGAAATCGGTGTGCGCCGTTCCCTCGGAGCCACACAGAAAGATATTATGCAGCAGTTCCTGATCGAAAGCGTCCTGCTCAGCCTGCTCGGCGGCATCATCGGCATTATGCTCGGCTATGGCCTGGCCCTGGGCATTACCCTATACTCGGATTGGGAAACGGCCGTCAGCATCTGGGCAGTTGCCCTGTCCTTCGGCGTCAGCAGCGGTGTTGGTGTTGTCTTTGGCTATTTTCCGGCCAAGAAAGCCGCGGAACTGAATCCAATCGAAGCCCTGCGATACGAATAATGAGGAAACCTTTTATTATGCAAATGAAGCAATTGTTGACTGTAATATTTTGTTTGGTTTTACTATATCCGCTTACCGCTCAGGAAGTCCATTATCTGAACCTGGCCCAGGCCCGGCAGATTGCCGCCGAGCGCAGTTACAGCATGCGTAACCTGCGTGAAGATTTCCGGATTGCCGAATTCCAGCTGCGGGCAGCCATTAACCGCTTTAAAACCCAGGTCGATCTGTACCTGACCGCCCCGGACTATACGGAGACCATAACCAGCCTGACGGACAGTACCGGGACCTACTACTTTCCGTTAAAACAGGGTACCTATTCCGGGAACCTGCAGATCAGCCAGCCCCTGCCGACGGACGGCCAGTTGTTCATCAGTTCGGGCATCTACCATATTCAGGATTATTTCAAGAATGAGCGTTCCTTCCGGCTCAATACCCGTGTCGGTTTTGAACAGCCTATCGAGGCTATCTATTCCTATAACCGCATCAAATCCTCCCTGCGGCAGGCGGAATTGCGGTACGAATTATCCGAACGGCGCCTGACGCGCGCCAGGCTGGATCTGGACTACGAAGCCACCAGCGCCTATTATGCGTTATTGTCCGCCCTGGAAACGGAAAAGATCGCCTACCAGACCCTGCAATTGCAGCAGGAAACCTTTGATCTGGCTATCAACAAGTATAAAGCCGGCGTCATTGCCGAGGTGGAAGCCCTGCAGATGGAGGTGGATCTTGGTGAAGCACAGAACAACTACGATGTGGCCGTGGCTAACCGCATGGCCGAGGCCAACTACCTGAAACAGTTGCTCGATATTTCCTTATCCGATTCGATTGCCATCGAGGCCGATTTGTCCTATGAGGAAGTGAAAGTGGATCTGGATAAAGCCTTGCAATACGGTTTGAAAAACCGGCTGGAGATCCGCGAGCGGGAAATCCAGCAGGAACAGGCTGAAATCACCATTCGCAGTACCCGCGTGCAGCATCAGATTACCGGGAGCATTTCCGGCTACTATGACCTGATTGGTTATAACGAGACCGACGAAACGGTTGCCCTGGCCACCAACTTCAACGATGCCTGGCGAGACCTGGAACAGCGGCCCGGCAACCGCGGTGTGGCTCTGGAGCTGAATATCCCCATCTGGGACTGGGGTGTGAACAAGGCCCAGGTACAGGCGGCGGAAGCCAGCCTGCGTCAGGCCAAATATAGTGTAGACAACGAAAAAGTGGATGTGGAACGTGATATCCGTAACACCGTGAACCGCCTGCAGAGCAGTCTAAAGCGTCTTAAACTTTTAGAAAAAACCGTAGATGTAGCCGAGCGCAGTTTCGAAATCAGCAAAAACCGTTTTGCCAACGGGGACATCAACAGCCAGTCCCTGGCCCTGGACCGTCAGCGATTGAGCAACGCCTACAACACCCGGCTGTCCGCTCTGATCAGCTATAAACTGCTGCTGGCCGACCTGACCCGTAAGACCTTTTTTGATTTCCTGGAACAGGAAGAAGTGACAGGGGAGTGAATCACCCGCTCAGCCACACCTGAAGAATGGCGTCCAGCTTTTCAGGTATGACAGGCATGGACAGGTATTCCGTGGCACCGGCAGCGATGAAGCGACGCCGGTCGCCCTTGATGGCTCGTGCACTCAGCGCGATAACCGGGATCGTGTCCATCCCCGGCTGCTTCCGGATTTGTCCGAGCAGTGCTTCGCCGTCTGTTTCCGCCCATTCCATCCGAACCATGATAAGATCAATAGCACGGTCTTGCGAAAGCGCCTGCACCAGCTGTTCGACTGAACAGGCCGTCATCATCCGTATTTCCTTTTCCTCCAGAATGCTGGAAAGGGCAAAAAGGTTTTTTTTATCGGAATCGGCCAGCAGCACCGTTTTACCCCTGAACAGGTCAGTTTCCAGATCCCCTGGAAGGAGCTGCCGACCGGCATTGGCGTCATCCGGGGCTTTCGATGTCATGAACCGCTTCAGGAGACGGTCAAACGTTTCCTCACCAGCACTGCGCAGAATAACCAACCGTTCATTGTTCTGTTGAAATGCGTCCGTTTCCGGAACAGGACGTTGGTCTGTGTTCGTCAATATGACCGGTATGTCCGCAAGCAGTGCATCTTCGTTCATAGCCTGGAACAACCGCTTCATGGATTCATGCTCTATTGGGCTATCGGTTACGATACAGCGGCCCCGCCCGTTGTGCACCATTTCTTTCAGATCGTATAATTCGGAAACGACCGTATGCGGGTAAGCATACTTTCTTAAATGATTCAGAACAGGTCCGCCTGCTTCCAAATCATGGTTCCATAAGAGAATAGGTTGAGAACCGTTTTCGATAAGCGTTTTCAGCCGGGAAAATGCTCCGGAGACTGCCTGCATATTGACCGGCTTGGTCAGATAACCGACGGCACCCTGTCCGATGGCCGTGTGCCGTTTATCGAATCCGGATATTACATAAACCGGGATAGAGTGGGTCAGCGGATTCATTTTCAGTTTCTTGAGAACCGAAATACCGTCAATCCGCGGTAATCCCAGGTCCAGAATAATGGCTCCCGGACGGTACTGACTGGCCATCTGCAGGCCGGCTTCGCCATCCTCGGCTAAAAGGCATTTAAAGCCGTTTTCCCGTGTTATCTCGAACAGGATGCGGGCAAAATTGGGATCGTCTTCCACTATCAGAATAGCCGGTTCAGAGCTGTCCCAGTCATGACGGTCATCACGGATTTTGTTCACCATATCGATGCTTTGCGGAATCCTTTTCCCCGTGGCTGTGTTTTCAGAGTCACTTCCGTAACGGCCGTTCTCACTACGCAGCGGCAACAGCAATTGAAACGTGCTGCCTGTGCCTTCTTCGCTCTCAAGCCGGATCTCGCCGCCCAGTATCCCCGCCACTGCCCGGGAAATGGATAATCCCAGTCCCACACCGGTCAGGCTGCGGTCAAGCCTCCGGTCATAAGCCCTGAAGGCCTCGAAAATCATATCTTTCTGGTTCTCCGGTATGCCGATACCCGTATCCTGCACCGAAATGACAAGTGCTTCTTCACCATTCTTCGATTCGCTGATGTCAAAAGCGACCGTTATACTGCCCTGCTCGGTAAACTTTATAGCATTGGAAATTAAATTCCTGAGAATTTTTTCAACGGCGGACCGGTCGGTAACTATCTTTTCCGGAACCGTTTCGGCTATGCCGAGCTGTAATGTCAGTCCTTTGTTCCTGCAGTCCTGTTCGAAATTCTGGCTGATATAGGTCCCAAATCGTTTGATTGTAATATCCTCGCTATGGGTCGGCAATTTCCCGGCCATGATGCGGGCAAGGTCCTGAACGTCATTCAGCACGGAATGCATCTGTTTGCCGGCGTCCGCAATAATCTGCGCGTAATTAAGCTGCTTAGAACCCAGCTTTCCTTCTTTGTTTTCCACCAGGAGATTGGAAAGGATTTGAATGCTGTTCAGACTGGAAAGCAGCTCCCGGGTCATGTTTTGCAGGAATTCCTGCTCGTTTGCCCTGGTCCGGTCCTGTTCCGCCTTCAGGGCTTCCAGCTCCTCCCGGGTGTGTTTAAGCAATTCTGATTGCGTTTCGAAGGCTTTCTTACAATCACCATCGTCTTTAAGAATGTGTGTCATTACCTTATTCCTGTATTCGGTCCGGGTGTTGCATGATAGAATCCATATTGATGTTCGTAATATTTTATGGAAGCTTTACTAATATATCGGTATTATTGAGGGGTGCGATTTTTTTTGAAATGTCTGTTTCATTTTTTAATTTCAGCCATCTATCCTAATGAACGGAGATTCCCATGTTTATTCTGAAGTATATCGCCAAGCTGATAAAGATCCTGCGCTCGGCGGCAACGCCCGGTCAGATTGCCGGCGGCTTTATCCTCGGTATGGTTGTCGGACTGACGCCATTCGCCAGCCTGCACAATCTGCTGGTACTGTTTCTCATTATCATCCTTAATGTCAACATCGCTATGGCCATATTAGGATTCCTGGTTTTTTCCGGGATCGCCTATATCTTTGATCCCCTGTTCCATGACCTGGGTTTTTTCTTGCTGGTTGATCTGTCATCTTTGAAATCCTTCTGGACCAGCCTGTACAATATTCCCATCGTACCCCTGACCCGTTTCAACAATACCGTGGTTATGGGCAGCCTGGTCGCTTCGCTGATCCTGCTTTTCCCGATGTACATTTCCAGCAAACGCTTTGTTCTGGTATACCGGGAGAAGATCGATCCGCGGTTCCAGAAATGGAAGGTTGTTCAGGCCGTGAAGGGAAGTAAACTGTATTCCGTCTATGAAAAAGTAAGCGATTGGAGACGATAAATGATACGCAAACAAGGATTGATCGGACTGCTTATATTCGCCGCGTTGGTTCTGCTCGTCATGTACCTGCTGACGGACAGCTGGATGGAGTCTAAACTGGAAGATGCCGGCTCATCCATTGTTGGTGCAAAGGTCGAAATCGATGATTTTGATTTTTCCCTGTTCGGTCTTCATATAGGCTGGCAGCGGTTACAGGTGACCGATCCGAAGAATACCATGCGCAACATGGTTGAGACGTCGGAAAGCGAATTCGACATGGAATTTATCCCCCTTCTATCGGGTAAAATGATCATCGAGAATTTTCAGATAACAGGTGTGCGGACGAATACGGAAAGGGAAACAGATGGTAAGATAGAGAAAGAAAAAAGAAAAGAGAAAAAAGAAAAAGGAGAAGAGGGGTTTATCGGGAAGACGATAAACCGGCTTGAGGACGAAGTGGCGGCGGCGCCGGTGATGAATATGTCAGGTGCTGCAAAGAAGGTGAACGTGGACAGCATCATGAAAATGCTGAACCTGCAGACACCGGAGCGGTTCGAAAACCTTAAATCCGACCTGGATCAACAGTATACGGACTGGCAGAAACGCTTTGAGAATATGAATTATGAAGAAGAGCTCAAAACACTGGAAACGCAGGTCAAAGCGATCGATGTCAAAAAGGTGGATGACCTGACAAAGGTTCAGAGCACCCTGAAACAGGTTGATAATGTCAAAAAAT